>JAUSAG010000007.1 GCA_030652995.1 Methylotenera sp. | reverse complement strand
TTCAGTCATTTTGTCCATCAGGGCGTTGACGCCGTCACACAAGCTGGCTATGGCGCCGGTTTTGCCTGCTAAGGGTACGCGACTGCTGAGGTCGCCGGCTTTAGCGCCTTCAATAATCGATTGGGTTTCTTCTACTGCGTCGGATAAGGCTTGGGCTTCCTGGGCTTTTTCAGCTGCGTCAGCTGCGGTTTTTTGCATCACGGTATCAAGCGTGCCGTTTACACCTTCAACCACCTTACGGTAATCGCCCCAGTGTTTAGTTGCATCTGCACGTGTTTCTAAGCGGTCATCTTGTGCAGCCTGCGCCAGCATATTGGCATCTGCAACCAGCAAGCTCAGCGCATCTACACAGGCGTTAAGGTTGTTTTTAATGATATTAAAATCACCGTTGTAGTTATCTGTAATTTTTGCCGGGATATTTCCTTTGGCAAAATGCTCAACATAACCTGCAGCAACGTTTAATGGGTTAATCACCGCATCTAAACAGTTATTTACACCTTCAACCACCTTGCGGAAGTCGCCTTGGTATTTAGTTGCATCTGCACGCGTAGCAAGGCGACCATCAATGGCAGCATTTTCAAGAGAAACAGCTTCTGCAACTAAACTATTTACCGCATCAATACAGGTATTGAGGTTATTTTTGATAGTATTAAAGTCACCTTTGTAGATATCAGTGATCTTGGCTGGAATATCGCCTTTAGAAATACGGTCCACATAATTTGCCGCGACATTCAGCGGGCCAATCACAGAATCTAGGGTATCGTTCACTCCAGAAACTACTTTACGGAAATCACCCTGATGACGGCTAGCATCCGCGCGCGTTGCCAAACGACCTTCCAATGTAGCTTTTGCCAACACAGTCGCATCTGCAACCAGCGCTTTAATATTGGCTTGCAAATTCACCATAGCTGCCATCACGCTACTACTGTCATTTGTAGCAAGCGCAATGTTAAAATCAAGGTCACCTGCGGCAACTCGTTTAGCTGTGTCGTATAATGTTGCAGGTTCGGCCCCCAGCGCCTTGATGATAGACCTTGAGATTAGCAAGCCAAATACTAGTAACAACACAATTGCCAAAATCAAGCCCGCAAATGTTAACAAACGTGTGTTTTCGAAATTAGCGGCCGCTGTTTTATATTCGTTCTCGGAAATGTCCAATTGCATTTTTTTAAGCGCAGTCAAATCTGTTTCAGCCGCATTAAAAATTTCACGTGCCTGCATGTTAACTTCAGTTAATCTGTCGTAATCATTTGCGCGTAACTGCTCGATAGCTGGCCTTAATATTTGCTTCACAAACTCACCGCGGCTTGCTGCAAACTTATCTGCCAGCACTTGTTCTTCTGGCGTTAAATTATTCGCGATGTAGATTTTCCAGGTTTTACTAATTTCCTCTATTTTTTCTTCTACATACTGCGCTGCTTCTTGCGAGTTTTCAACTTTCATCATCAACCGAGGCTGTTTGTCAGCATCAATCACCGCAGCCGCACCTGCCAATGCAGCGTTAATCTGCGTACGGTTTTTAAGCATATTGACGCCAATACTGTTTAACTGCTCAATTGGAATCATGCGGTCTTCATAAACACTCTTTAAACCATTCCTGGCTTTGCTCAGTTCATACAAGCCTATCGCTGCCTGAAAAATTGCCACGCCAATAGCCAACGCAATCACAGCTAAAATCCTCTGTGCTACTGTCAGCTTTTTTATCAAATCCATTTACATATCTCCAAATATTATTTTTATAGCACTTTTGACGCTGGTCTTATTCGCATGGCAGGTGCGACAACCTAAACTTTAAAATTCCTCCCAATCGCCGTCATCACTACTAGCTTTAGCACTTAATTTAGGCGTGGATTTTGCGTTTGGTTTTGCTGAAGATGCTTTTGATGCATACTTTGGTGTGGCCGGTCTGGCTAATGTGCGTGCATTGCTGTTACCTTTATAGGCAGTTCCGCTCAATTTAAACGCACTTACCGTATCCATTAACCCTACGGCTTGGTCCACGAGCGATTCTGCTGCCGCTGCCGCTTGCTCTACCAAGGCTGCATTTTGCTGCGTCACTTCGTCCATGCTGGTAATGGCGCTGTTGA
>JAUSAG010000006.1 GCA_030652995.1 Methylotenera sp. | reverse complement strand
CTTACGTGGATGCACAAGGTACGATGGAGCATGGAAGAAAATCAGAAACTAAAAAACTAAAATCAAAACCGCCCGCTTGACCCACCTCTTGCCTCAAAGCTGGTTCGGAATTCGGCTAAGAGGGGAAATGCGCGGGCAAATTTTCAGATTTTACAAAATCATCCATCGGCGGTAATTCTGCAAGCGATTTCATATTAAGGTCATCCAAAAAATGTTGCGTGGTAGCGTATAATAAAGGTCTCCCCGGCACCTCGCGCTGGCCTACCACATCAACCCAATCACGCTCTTGCAACTGGCGCATCACATTGGAGTTGACAGCCACACCGCGAATTTCTTCAATATCACCACGTGTTACTGGCTGGCGATAGGCAATAATCGCCAAGGTTTCCATGACAGCGCGTGAGTATTTACTTTGCCTTTCAGGGTTCAAGCGTGCCAAATAATTCGCATACTTTTCCCGTGCCTGAAAACGGTAACCTGATGCGACTTGCACCAATTCCAAGGTACGCAGAGCCCAATCTTGTTTTAATTCATCCAGCAACATGCGTAACGTTGCGCGCTCCGTACGCTCTACAAATAATCGTAGAAAATCATCCAAAGACAAAGGCTCATGCGAGGTTAACAGCGCAACCTCTAATACATTTTTCAATTCAGCGATATTATTGGTTTTACTCATGATTTTTGATTTAAATCTATAGCTATTTGTACGTAAATAGGTGAAAAAGCTTGTTGCTGGGTAATCCGCAACAAACCTTCGCGTGCTAACTCTAATATCGCTAAAAAACACACCACTAATTTAGGAATACCATCATTCACCACATCAAATAACTGCGTAAATTCTAGCAGGCTATCAGCCTTTAAACGACGTAAAATTATACTCATATGTTCACGTACCGAAAGTTCTGCACGCCCTACTTTATGGTGCTGAAAATGGCAAGCCCGCTTTAGCACATTGCGCCATGCTTCGGCTAAATCTTCCAAATTCACTTCAGGCGGTTGCACTTGGCTAATATGCTGAAAGTAAGCGCTGGCAACGCTGATGCCATCACCCACTTTAGGCATTTCGTCTAACCTTTGCGCTATAAGTTTAATGGCTTCGTACTCCATCAAGCGTCTCACCAATTCAGCACGCGGGTCATCTTCCTCAGCAATTTCAGCAGGTTTTGGCAAAAGCATGCGCGATTTTATTTCAATCAGCATGGCAGACATCAGCAAGTAATCACCCGCTAATTCCAGCTTAATGGCGCGCATTTTTTCAACATATACCATATATTGGCGTGTTAAATCGGCCATTGGAATATCAAGAATATCCAAATTATGTTTGCGGATTAAATACAACAGTAAATCCAACGGGCCTTCAAACGCCTCTAAATATACTTCTAATGCATCGGGCGGAATGTAGAGATCTTTGGGAAGATCTGTAAAATCCTCGCCCTTTATTTTTGCATTAAGTGGAGTTTCTATCACAGTATTTTAATTGAGCCGTAATTCTATTAACTGTAATTCAATCCCATCGCATCACGCACATCGCGCATGGTTTCACGCGCTAATTTACGTGCCTTTTCACAGCCTTCAGCCACGATATTTTTCACCAAAGTTGGGTCTTCTGCGTACTGTGCAGCGCGTTCTTGAATGGGTTTTAACTCTTTTAGCACCCCTTCAATAACCGGGCCTTTACATTCAATACAGCCGATAGATGCGCTTTTACAGCCAATTTTCACCCAGTCTTGCGTAGATTGATCAGAATAAATCTCGTGCAATTGCCATACTGGGCATTTAGCAGGGTCACCTGAATCGGTGCGACGCACGCGTGCAGGGTCGGTAGGCATGGTTTTGATTTTTTTCGTGACTGAATCTACATTTTCACGCAATGAAATGGTGTTATTGTACGATTTAGACATTTTTTGACCATCAAGCCCTGGCATTTTTGAAGCTGGGGTGAGCTTATAATCAGGCTCCAGCAAAATCATTTTTCCGCCGCCTTCCAAATAACCAAGCAAGCGTTCTTTATCACCCATGCTCATGCCTTGCTGTTCTTCAATCATGGCACGTGCTGAATCTAGCGCTTCTTCATCACCGCTTTGCTGGTAGGCGGTGCGCATTTCTTCATACAAAGCGCCACGCTTGCTACCCAATTTCTTAATCGCAGCTTCGGCTTTTTCTTCAAAACCTTTTTCTTTGCCATAAATATGGTTAAAGCGACGTGCAATTTCGCGTGTAAATTCAATATGCGGAATTTGGTCTTCGCCCACCGGTACTTGAGTGGCTTTGTAAATCAAAATATCAGCACTTTGTAGTAACGGGTAGCCTAAAAAACCGTAAGTTGATAAATCTTTGCTCGACAATTTCTCTTGCTGGTCTTTGTAGGTAGGTACGCGCTCTAACCAGCTTAGCGGTGTAATCATACTGAGCAATGTATGTAGCTCTGCATGTTCTGGCACGCGAGATTGGATAAAAATTGTGGCGTTTGCAGGGTCAACACCGGCTGCCAGCCAATCAATTACCATTTCCCACACGCTTTCCTCTATGATTTCAGGCGTGTCGTAATGCGTAGTCAGGGCATGCCAATCAGCCACAAAAAATAAGCATTCATGCTCATGTTGTAGCTTAATCCAGTTTTTAAGTACACCGTTGTAATGCCCCAAATGCAAATTTCCTGTGGGGCGCATGCCCGATAAAACCCGTTCTATTGCCATTTGATGTAAAAACCTTAAATGAAGTAAGCCATATTATAGCAAGTTAAGGGCACCTCTAATAATTCAAATTTCTACCCACAAATGGCATCCCCACCAATATTGCTACTTTAGCAGCTTAGATTGGTGGGATAAGGCAGACAAGGTGCGAGTGAAAAATTATAACGCCGCATATGTTTGATATGTAAGGAATAGTTTTTATCGAGCAGCGATGTTTGGCAACGAAATGGTTTAAAAAGGCAAACCGTAAAGCGGATGCTCGCAAAGTTGAATATTAGAGGTATCCTTAAACCAAACTAGAAATCAAGCCAGATACAATACTAATCAGCGGCATCAGTATTTTGCTCAATATACCTGTAAACAAAAGCACAATTAAAATGATAAAACCGTAACGCTCAAGCTGTGCAAAAGGCTGCGCCAAATGATGCGGCAACAAACTTACTGCAATACGGCCTCCGTCTAACGGTGGCAGTGGCAACAGGTTTAACACCATCAACACGATGTTGATCATTACGCCAGCTTTCGCCATGAGGGTTAACGGCAAGATGAAAGCTTCTGGCATCGACACTGAATATTTAAGCACTAAGGCCCAAAATATAGCCATCACAAAATTTGAGGCCGGACCTGCGGCTGCCACCCACAGCATGTCTTTTTTAGGGTTGCGTAAACGAGAAAAATCCACAGGCACAGGTTTAGCCCAGCCAAATAAAATGCCGCCCAACATAATGGTTAAAGCTGGTAGCAAAATCGTGCCGAATGGGTCTATATGTTTAAGCGGATTTAAGGTGATGCGCCCTGCATTATGCGCAGTCATATCCCCAAAGTATTTAGCCACATAGCCGTGTGCGGCCTCATGCACGGTAATCGCAAAAATAACGGGTAATGCGTAAATAACTATTTTTTGTATCAGGGATAATTCCATTGTTTACTCTTTAATAAATATGCTTTAAAAATCTTAAAATTACAAACCAAACGGTGCCAATGCTCCCAACCCTTCACGAACCAGCTCAGGGGACTGTCCAGTTAAATTGATCACCGTTGTCGCACCCGCCACGCAAGTACCGGCATCAATCACTAAATCTACCTGCTGCTCTAGGCGGTCGCGAACTTCCCATGCTTCAGTGAAAGCAACATCATCATTAGGAAGCGAAAGCGTCATACTTAACAATGGTGCGTCTATGGCCTCTATTATGGCCTGCACAACATTGTGTTGCGGCACACGGATACCAATCGTACTCCGTTTAGGATGTTGCAATTTACGCGGTACCTCGCGCGTTGCATTCAGAATAAAAGTATAGGCGCCTGGCGTATTAGCCTTAAGCAGGCGAAACTGGCTGTTACTCACTACCGCATAATTACCGAGCTCACTTAAATTACGACACAATAGTGTGAAAAAATGTTTATCGTCTACGCCGCGAATTTGGCGAATCCGAGCTTGTGCGTCACCGTGACCCAGCATGCAACCCAGCGCATAGCCTGAATCTGTAGGATAAGCAATCACCCCACCTTTTCGGAGAATATCAGCGGCTTGCGTCATCAGACGTGGTTGCGGATTATCTAAATTGATATTAAACAATTGTGACATGCTATAGAACTCTCAAAAAGCTACTGATGCGTTAATTTGTGGCCAATCTTGCCAAACAGGCACACAATTACTTGGCAAGGCTGGCAATCGTCCCATTTCCATAAAACTAATGCCTTTACCATGGTAATCAGAGCCTTGTGAGGCTTTTAAGCCGAATAGTTGCGCATATTTTGCATACTCAACATACTGCGCCGCTGTGTGGCTTCCTGTCACCACTTCAATTGCGGAGCCACCCAATGCCCTAAACTCTTCCAGCAATAACAACATATTAGTTCGGCGTATATCATAACGACCAGGATGCGCCAGCACAGCCACGCCACCGCTACCGGTGATTAAATTCAGCGCAGATTCAAGACTCATCCATTCATGATCCACAAAACCTGGTTTACCTTTAACCAGATATTTTTTAAATACAGATTTGGCATCTTTGGCATACTGACGTTCCACTAAAAAGCGCGCAAAGTGCATACGCGTTAATATACTTTGCTCTGCCAAAGTTGATGCCGCTTCAAAGGCACCATGAATGCCAGCTTTTTCAAGGCCAAGCGCCATTTGTTTGGCGCGCTCTAATCTGCTTCGTCTGACGCTGGCTAAACTTTGCATGAGCACTGTGTTTAGCGGGTTAATGTTTAACCCCACGACATGCAACGTACGTTTTTTCCACGTCACTGATATTTCAACACCATTCACCAGTTGTATGTCGTGCTGTATTGCAGCTTGCTGCGCTTCAGCCAAGCCACTTATGTCGTCATGATCCGTCAAAGCTAATATCTTTACGCCATGAGTCGCAGCATGCGCAACCAAATCAGTTGGCGAAAGCAAACCATCAGAAATATTAGAGTGTGAGTGTAGATCTATCATGAAAGCATTGTTAGTAAATGACTTGCGTCAACATTACACCTGAAAATTACAACACGAAAATACTAAAGATAAATTCCAATAAATACTTGAAATTACGCCTTGCGGCACAATAACTATCATAGCAAAATAGCGCCTTAGGCTAAAGCCTTGTTTTTTTATTTGTTTTTGTTTTTTTTAAGCCTATTGATGTAAATAGCTTCCACCTTTAAAAGAGCCAATATGAAGTTTTTGTTTGACTTATTCCCTGTTATTTTGTTTTTTGTCGCCTTTAAGTTTTTTGGGATTTTTACTGCAACGGCCGTTGCCATTGTTGCCACGATTGCACAAATTATTTACGTCAAAATTCGCCACGGCGTGGTAGAAAAAATGTTACTTATTAGCGGTGTCATTATTACCGTGTTTGGTGGTGCAACTTTATTGCTAAAAGACCCGACCTTTATTCAATGGAAACCTAGTATTTTATATTGGCTATTTGCTGCAGGACTATTAGGCGCGCAACTATTGTTTAACAAAAACCCCATGCGTAGCATGATGGGCAAACAAATACAATTACCAGATGCCGTTTGGTCTAAACTCAATATTGCCTGGGCCATGCTGTTTGTCGCATTAGGTTTTTTAAACCTGTATGTAGCTTTTAATTACTCACAAGACACTTGGGTCAACTTTAAGCTTTTCGGCATCACTGGCATCATGTTTGTTTTTATTATTGTGCAAACATTATTTATCAGCAAATACCTACCTAAAGAAGACTCAAAAGAGGATGCACAATAATGTGGTACGCCATAGTTGCTGAAGATGCTCCCAACAGTTTGGATAAACGCTTAAGTGCCAGACCTGAACATTTAGCTAGGTTGCAAGACCTTCAAAATACAGGGCGCTTATTGCTTGCAGGACCATTCCCAGCCATCGACAGCCCAGATCCAGGACCTGCCGGCTACTCTGGTAGCCTGATTGTGGCAGAGTTTTCCAACATTGAAGAGGCGCAACAATGGACGAATAACGATCCATTTGTTATCAATGGTGTTTATAGTCAGGTTTCAGTGAAACCTTTTAGAAAAACCTTACCCTAATGCATCTCATGACTTTAGCTGATGAAATTACCGAACGCTTGCAGGTTTTAGCGCCTATAACGCTGACGCTCGTCGATGAAAGTGCCTCGCACGCAGGGCACAAAGGCAATGGTGGCGGTGCTCACTTTATGCTCAAAATAACCAGCTCGCATTTCTGTGAAAAATCACAGATAATGCGCCATCGTCTTATTTATCAAACGCTCACTGACCTCATGCCGCATAAAATACACGCACTTAGTATTGTAGCCATTGCGGCGGATGAGGTTTAACAATCTATTTAACATGTTAACCTTAATTACCCAAACTAAATTTCTATCTTGAGGACTTTTGTATGAAATTCACCCAAACTTTAATCGCAGTCGCCATTTTATCTTTAGCACCATCAGCGTTTGCTGCAGATGCGGTTGCTACCGTTAATGGCAAACAAATCAAACAGTCTGTTTATGATTTAATCGTTAAAGATGCTGCCGCCAATGGTCAAAAAGTTGACGCTAACACTAAAGACGCCATTATCAATGAATTAATCAGCTCTGAGCTTGTGTACCAAGAAGCTCAAAAGCTCGGACTCGATAAACAACCAGATTACATCGCACGTGAAGAACTTAGCCGTCGCAAACTGTTAACCAGTGTATTTTTACAAGATTACGTTAAGAAAAACCCGATCTCTGATGCAGACACCAAAGCGGCTTATGAACAATACAAAAAAGCCTATGGCGAAAAAGAATTCAGCGCACGTCATATTTTAGTTAAAACTGAAACTGAAGCTAAAGAGATCATTGCACAACTAGCAAAAGGTAGTGATTTTGCAAAAATCGCTAAAGAAAAATCACAAGATCCAGGCTCAAAAGAAAAAGGCGGCGATCTTGGCTGGTTTTCTCCAGCGACCATGGTTAAACCATTCAGCGATGTTGTTGCTAACCTGCAAAAAGGTACGACATCAACCAGCCCAGTACAAACTCAATTTGGCTGGCATGTCATTAAACTGGTTGACACACGCCCTGCGCAACCGCTCGCTTACGACAAAGTGAAAGACGGTTTGCAAAAAAATCTGCAACAACGTAACTTAGAAAAACTTATGGCTGACTTACGTGGTAAAGCAAAAATAGATATCGCGAAATAAACAGTGAGTTAAAGTTCGTTGGAATTAAAAGGGCTCTAAATTTAGAGCCCTTTTTTATTTGTATAAACCCATTACTCACTAAATGTATTATGCCATCATGGTTTTAGGCACTTCATCGCGTTTAATATTAAATACCCGAGGAATTAAATCTTAGAAACGCGCCAAGTTTTAAATCCTTTTAATCCCAAGCCAATCGTTTTTGAGCCATAATTGCAATGTCTAGGATACAAATAAAACAGGCTAACGAGACACTATGCGTATATTGCTCATTGATGACACGCAACTGAACATTACTTTACTGCAACACCTCATTAAGAAAATCCCTGAATATGAGTCTATTGCTTTTACCAATCCGATTGAAGCATTAGATTGGTGTAGGGATAATGAACCTGATTTAGTTGTGGTTGATTATATGATGCCAGAAATGAATGGTATTCAATTTACTCAACAGTTTAGAGGGTTTGTTAACTACCAAGAGATTCCCGTGCTAATGGTAACCGCCAACACCGAAACCAGCGTTCGACACAAAGCACTCGTCAGTGGTGTTACCGACTTTCTCAACAAACCATTAGACAACAGCGAGTTTGTCGCACGTGCTAGAAACATGCTGGCATTGCGCCAAAGCCAAAAAAAGCTAATGGATCATGCCGCTTGGCTAGCAGACGAAGTAAGCAAAGCTACCACAAAAATCAAAGCACAAGAGCGCGAAACTATTTTTTGCCTAGCTAAAGCCGCAGAATACCGCGATCCGGAAACCGGCGCGCATATTCAACGCATGGCGCATTACTCGAAACATATAGCGCGTGTACTTGGTTTATCTGTACAGCAGCAAGAGTTATTGCTAGAAGCCGCGCCCATGCATGATATTGGAAAAGTTGGTATTGCAGACGCAATTTTACTTAAGCCAGGCAAGCTCACACTAGAAGAGTTTGCCTTAATGAAACAACATGCAGTAATCGGCTATAGATTATTAAATGAAAGCAGCTCACCCTTACTTAAGTTAGCCGCAGAAATTGCACATACCCATCACGAAAAATACGATGGTAGTGGTTATCCAAGAGGCTTGGCAAATGAAGAAATTCCATTATTCGGACGTATTGTTGCCGTGGCAGATGTATTTGACGCCCTAACCTCTGAACGTCCCTACAAAAGAGCTTGGAGCATAGAGGACGCCTGTCAGTTACTGCGCAACGGCATTGGGCAACACTTTGATCCAACCTGTGTGGAGGCTTTTTTCAGCGAATTTGATGAAATCATTAAAATTAAAAATGCATTTTTAGATGATAATGACCACTAAACTTTCAACCCAGACATCGGCTAAATTGCCAATACTGGGCTTAGCCTTACTCGCAGTGCTTGCCGTTGCGCTAATCGTGCTTTATTTCTCACTAAAGCAACCTGAATTAACAGGCAAATATCAGGGCAAACCATTATGAAGCCTTTGATGAATAAAAGTGTACGCTTCAAAAACTTCCCTTTCATAAACTCACTATGGCTCATTGGGCTTTTGTTGCTGAGTTGGCTGTATTTCCAATCAGTCCAAATAGATACCACGCTACATCTACGTACCATTCATAACTTTGAACAACTACAGCAACAAGATGCACGTCTTGACCAGTTCGTGTTACAGGCGCGTTATGGTCAACTTAAAAATTACGATCCAATGATTTCATCACAGCAACAGGTTGATTTTTTGCTGAATACTATGGCTCAAGAAAAAGCCGATTACTTTGGCAAAGGCATCTCAGAAATTCAGCAGGCATTTCAACATTATCGAGAACTTTTTAAGAAAAAATATGAACTGATAGAAAATTTTAAATCGCACAATGCGGTACTACGTAACTCATTACAACACTTTTTTATTGCATCCAAATTGCAGTTAGATACCCATGCGCCTCAATCAGAGCGTGCGCAACTTATCCATGAGCTACGCGATAACGTACTGTTATATGATTACAACGCAACAGCTGAACTTAAAAATCGTATTCAACAAATACTCACCATATTGCAGTTATCTGCTGAAGATGGCGACAAAGCACTCGAAAGCTTGAATAAACATGCCGCGATTATCGTATCGCATAAAACTGAAGTCGATGCATTAGTGCATAAAATTACACAATCAACCACTAGCTTTCAAGCCGATAAACTCCATCAAATTTATAGCCAGCTATTTGCAGAAAGGCAGCAGGAAGCCGCCAATCACAAGCTGGCAATGGCTATATTTTCTGCCTTTATTCTCGCTTATTTGGCTTGGGTATTTACACGCTTAAAAGCAACGCGTAACAAACTGAGTGATTCTGTACGTGATTTAGAGTTTCTAAAATTTTCCTTGGACCAGCATGATATTGTCAGCATTTCAGATAGCTCGGGTAAGATTTTTTACACCAATGACAAATTTAGTGAAATAAGTCAATACAGCCGTGAAGAGCTGCTAGGCAAAGATCATCGTATCTTAAATTCTGGCTACCACCCCCAGGCGTTTTTTAAAGGCATGTGGGCAACGATTAGCCGCGGCAAGGTTTGGCATGGAGAAGTCAGAAACCGCAAAAAAGATGGCTCACATTATTGGGTAGATTCTACCATCGTGCCGTTTATGGACGATGAAGGCAAGCCATTGCGTTATGTGTCCATTCGCTCCGACATCACTGCTAGCAAAAGCTTGGGTGACCAGCTATTAGCGCAACGTGCATTTTATGAAAGTGTAACTGAAACCCTTGGCGAGGGTCTGTACGTGCAAGACGCTGAGGGGAGGTGTATCTACATTAACTCGGAAGGTGAAAAACTACTAGGCTGGAAGCGCGAAGATCTGGTGGGCTTACCATTGCATGACATCATCCATACGCATTCTGCATTGGGTGAAGTGATCGCTGCGCATGATTGCCCGATTATGAACCAAGTGATTAAACACGGCAAAGCACAAATGGATGACCAGGTATTTATCCGTAAAGATGGTTCAATACTTCCAGTAACTGTTTTGTCGCGTGCCATTTACAATGCGGATGGTGCCATCATTAATACAGTAAGTGCTTTTCAGGATATTTCCTCCCGCAAGGCCGCCGATGCAGCACTTTTACAAGCCAAAGAAATGGCGGAACGTGCCAATAAAATCAAAGGTGACTTTTTGGCAAATATGAGCCATGAAATCCGTACACCAATGAACGGGATTGTTGGCATGACAGACCTGGTGCTAGATACAGACCTGAATGCTGATCAACGTGAATACATCAATATCGTGAAGTCATCTGCTGAAGCTTTGCTCAGTATCATTAATGATATTTTGGATTTTTCTAAAATCGAATCAGGAAAAATGGAGATCAATGTGATCTATTTTTCACTCGGACAAATGTTGCGCGACACCATAAAATCACTCGCGCCACGTGCGCATCAGAAAAACCTGGAGTTATTGCTTTATATCGCACCCGATGTACCAGACCGTATTATTGGTGACCCTGGCCGCCTGCGTCAGGTCGTTTTAAACTTAGTGGGTAACGCGATTAAGTTTACACAAACAGGTGAAATAGAAATTTCTGTCATAAAAATAGAGGGTGCGCTCACGGGTAACGCCAAGTTAAAATTTAGCGTACATGATTCTGGAATTGGCATTCCTGAAGAGAAATTCCAATCAATTTTTGAGTCATTCTCACAAGCCGACACTTCAACCACTCGCCAATATGGCGGCACTGGCCTCGGGCTAACGATCTCTACAAAAATTATCAACTTGATGGGTGGTAAGCTTGACTTAAAAAGCAAAGTGGGCGAAGGATCAACGTTCTTTTTCACCATTGATGCTCCTGTCATTTCAAGCGAGGTCATTACAAACCAACAGCACGCTGAACAAATTCAAGGTTTACCAGTACTGGTCGTTGATGACAACACCACCAACCAAAAAATATTGCAAGAAATGCTGCTCGGTTGGGGAATGCTACCGACGATAGTAGCGAGCGGTGCAGAAGCGTTACTTGTACTGCAACAGGCATTACAAATAAATAAACCATACGCACTTGCCATTTTGGATGTGCAAATGCCAAACATGAATGGCTTTGAATTGGCTGAGCAGATGAAACAACACCCTGATTACGCTCCTCCTGCAACGGTCATGATGCTAACATCCGCAGGCCAACGCGGGGAGGCCGCTAAATGCCGCGAACTAGGCATTGCCGGCTATTTAATGAAGCCCGTTTCACAGACTGATTTATTTGATGCCATCATGTCGGCTTTGGCGATGCAATCACCTAGCGTAATACCACAAGATGAGCCGCTACTAGTGACACGTCACACCTCACGCGAATCAAAACGCAAGCTTCACTTACTGCTAGCCGAAGATAATGCAGTAAACCAAACGCTGGCAATCCGTATATTAGAAAAATTAGGGCACAGTATTACTATCGCCAATAACGGAGTTGAAGCGATTAGCCATTGGAATGAGGGTAACTTTGATGCCATTTTAATGGATGTTGATATGCCCGTAATGGGCGGTTTTGAAGCAACCGAGCTGATTCGCAAGCAAGAAAAATTGACGCGGCATTACACGCCTATTATTGCGATGACCGCACACGCCATGCACAGTGTACGTGAAGAATGCCTAAGCCATGGTATGGATGGTTATGTATCCAAACCGATCAATACCGAGGCATTATGGCGAGAGCTAGATGGTTTTGTGCCCAATATTAATCACGAAACAGGCGGTACATCCTTACGCAATACATTTGCAACACGACTTCCAATTGCCGACTTTAATAAAGCAAGACAAACCATGGATGACAATCGTGAACTGTTCGACGAAATCGTACGGATATTTAAACAAGATATGCCTCCGCAATTGCAGACAATTAAAGCCGGCATAGCGTCACATGATTTTAATTTAATACTACACAGCGCGCACGCCATTAAAGGCATGGTAGGGGTGTTTGCGGCTGAAAAAGCAATGCATGTTTTAGCCTATATCGAATCCAATTTGGAGAATATCGACCTAAACCCAGCCGTGGCAGAATTGGAGCTATCCTTAACGGAGCTAACCACAGCAATCAATAACTACCAATGGCAGTAAATAATAGGCATGTCATTCAACGACATAGTCGCGGGCAAAACTGCATAATAGGTTAACCCAAACTGATTGGATTAACCTAGGTTGGCACTAGCTAGCTTTAACCAAAACTGCATATATCTCATCTTTAAGATGAAGTTTTTCTTTCTTTAGCGCTTCAATTTCATCATGCGTACCCACTTCAATATGCGCCTCCATGTTTTTAATTTTTTGATCAAGGGCATTATGACGATCAAATAAATGCGTGAAGTGTAAATCTACGTGCTTGAGTTGCGTGATTAAATCGCGATATTCTGGAAACATATTAAACCTTTTAAAAATGATGACTGACCTTGTTATTTTACATTTTTACAATCAATAATATCGGAAAAAAAGACCTTTTTTTGACTTAAATCAAGGATATGTTTGGTCTCACTCAAATCCTGCTAACATAACGTACCCTTGCAGTAGCGGCCTATTGAAAACGTTGCCTAAAAGGCGTGCCCAGCCGCACGATACGCAAAAAGAATTATCCTAGTTTTGCTAAGAAACTATAGGGTGGCGCGTTGTGGTCACCTAGCCATTTCGCAGGGAGTTGTGGCAGCGCATCGATTGCGATTATTCGGCAATATATTGAGCAACAACAAACGCCGCATTGAACGGCTACGTGCTAACCGATAAAACATAAAAAATCCGCGAATGCATTAGCGTGAAACCAGCAAAGTATTGTAAAATTGCATTTGGCGGGCCTCCCCGCATTGTGAAGTAGCCAATCTGGTCAGGTGCGGAAGCAAGCAGCCACAACTATTAAGCAAGTGCCGGGGTCAAGGCTCGCCTCTTCTTCACTTTAACGTTCTAAAAAATAACATGGAAGTTAAAGAACCCCCAAATGTGCGTTAAATACATCAAGACGAAAACACAATTTTCAGCTACAGTTTAACCTATGTCATATCAAGTTCTCGCGCGTAAATGGCGCCCAAAATCGTTTGAAACACTCGTCGGCCAAGACCATGTAGTCCGTGCGCTAACTAACGCGCTCGAACAAAATCGTTTACATCATGCTTATTTATTTACTGGCACGCGTGGCGTAGGCAAAACAACCCTCGCGCGCATTCTGGCTAAGTCACTCAATTGTGAAACTGGCATCACCGCCAAGCCGTGCGGTATTTGCAACGCCTGTACCGAAATTGATAAAGGTCGTTATATTGATTTAATCGAGGTAGATGCCGCAAGCAACACGCAAGTAGATGCCATGCGCGATTTACTGGATAACGCACAATACGCACCAACTGCCGGACGCTTTAAAGTCTATATTATCGATGAAGTGCACATGCTGTCTAAAAGTGCCTTTAACGCGATGTTAAAAACGCTGGAAGAACCTCCCGCACACGTTAAATTCATCCTCGCTACCACAGACCCGCAAAAAGTACCTGTCACGGTGTTATCGCGCTGCTTGCAGTTTAATTTGCGTCAAATGGCTGGTACGGCTATCACGGGTCATCTACAAAACATTCTTGGTCAAGAAAACATTCCGTTTGAAGCAACGGCACTACATTTAATTTCACGTGCTGCGGCAGGCAGTATGCGCGACGCTCTCTCACTCACTGATCAAGCCATTGCTTTCGGCGGTCAAACCGTGAATGAAGCTGAAGTTCGTGCCATGCTGGGTGCAATTGATCAAAGCTATTTATATCAACTGTTAGAGGCATTGCTGGCGAATGATGGCAGCAGTTTGATCAACCAAGCCAAAGCCATGGAAGAACGCAGCATTTCATTTGAAGCGGCACTCAATGATTTTGCGCAATTGTTGCATCAAATTGCTGTGGCACAAACAGTGCCTGAAAGTATTGCAGATGACCGACCCGAGCGCGAGACTTTGCTGGCTTTAGCACAAAAATTACCCGCTGAAACACTTCAACTTTATTATCAAATAGCCTTGTTAGGACGCCGTGATATTGGTCTGGCGCCTGATGAATTTGCTGGATTCACCATGAGCTTATTGCGCATGCTGGCGTTTACACCTAACGATGGTAGCTCTAGCGTTAGCCCAAAAGAAACTGAGCAGACAAACAAATTAGCGCGCCCTGCACCAGCAATCATTCAAGCTGAGTCGGTAGTAGCTCCATTTTTAGCCAAACCAGCGCCAGCTGAAACACTTAGCCAACAAACAAACGTTAATTCAGCCACTGCCAGCCCACAAACATCAAGTGAAGCTCCTACCACACCAGCTGGTAGCAGCTTTAATGGCAACTGGCGTAGCCTGGTGGATGAATTAAAACTAGGACTTGCCCGAGAGTTAGCTAAACATTGCGAACTGATCGCTTATGATGAGCATAGTATTTCGCTCAGCGTGCCAGAGGCACAAAAACATTTATTGTCGCCCAATTATCAAGAGAAATTGGGGAGTGCCATTGCGCAATATTTTGATAAAAAACTTAAACTGCAATTCAGTATTGGTGGCACTGGCAACACGCCTGCAAAACAAATTTCTCAAGAAAAAGCCGTCGCTCAAGCCAGCGCAGAAAGCGCGATTGAAGAAGATGGCTTTGTTCAAGCCTTGATTAACGAGTTTGGCGCGACGATTATTCCAAATTCAATTAAACCTATTAGTAACTAAGGAGCAGTAAAATGATGAAAGGTGGCATGGGCAATATGATGAAGCAAGCCCAGCAAATGCAAGCTAACATGCAAAAAGTACAAGCAGAACTTGCCAATATTGAAGTTGAGGGCGTTGCTGCCAATGGCTTAGTCAAAGTACAAATGACGTGTAAAAACGAAGTAAAGCGCGTCACTCTGGATGACAGCGTGATGGATGATAAAGAAACATTGGAAGATTTGTTAGTCATCGCACTCAAAGATGCCACGGCAAAAGTTGAAGCAACTTCTTCAGCACGTTTATCCAGCTTTATGCCAGCCGGCATGAAGTTGCCGTTTTAATTCAACCGTACTTTATTTACGATGAAAAACCCGCCAGCCCTTGAACAGCTCATTGATGGTTTACGCTGTTTACCTGGCGTGGGACCAAAATCTGCCCAACGCATGGCTTATTACTTGTTGCAGCGTGATAGAAAAGGTGCCAATAGTTTGGCTTTGGCGCTGGATAACGCCTTGCAAGTAGTCGGCCACTGCAAACTTTGCAACACTTTTAGCGAGCAACCCGTTTGCCCTTTATGTGAATCCGCGCTTCGAGATAACAGTGTGTTGTGTGTAGTAGAAATGCCTACCGACCTTATGATGCTGGAAAATACGCGCGCCTATACTGGCATGTATTTTGTACTCATGGGCAGGCTATCGCCTTTAGATGGTATCGGTCCAAAGGAAATTCACTTGGATAGACTCATTAAACGTGCGCAAGATGGCATAGTGCAGGAAGTGATACTTGCCACCAATTACACGGTTGAAGGCGATGCAACAGCGCATTACATCAGCGAACTGCTACGTGCGCGTGGCATTAAAACTAGCCGCATTGCGCGCGGTATGCCAATGGGCGGTGAAATTGAATATGTAGATAGCGGCACATTGGCGCAAGCCATGCTAGAACGCAGAAGCATTTAGATTTGTGCTTTTGCTTTGTTAACTTACTACGGGCAACCAATAAAAATGTAGTAATCCTAAAGCTGCACAAGCCAGCACCAGCTTAATCACGCTTAGATTCCATTTTACTAACAGCCATAACGCTAATACAGCTAATAAAACAGCATAGTAATCTATACCATGAAGCGTAGCCGTTGGTAGAAATACATGTTGCGCAAAAAATAGCGCCAAACTCACAATGACCCCCACCACTGTTGCGGTAATCGCGGTTAAAGGCGCAGACAATTTAAGATTATTTTGTGTGGCTTCTACCAATGGCGCACCGATAAAAATAAATAAAAACGAAGGTAAAAAAGTAAAAAACGTCACCAGCATTGCCGCAACAGCCCCTGACAAAAACAAGCTATCACTGCCTAATACCGCCTGTGACCATCCGCCGACAAAACCAACAAACGCCACCACCATAATCAATGGGCCTGGTGTGGTTTCACCCAGTGCTAAACCATCAATCATTTGATGTGGAGTAAGCCAGTGATAATGCTCAACAGCGCCTTGATACACATAAGGTAGCACCGCGTATGCCCCACCGAAGGTGAGCAAGGCTGCTTTAGTAAAAAACCAGGCCATTTGTGTCAACACCGCTTGCCAACCGTAAACCAAAGTTAATAGTGCCATCGCCATGCACCAAATGGCGATACCGCCCCCTAACCATTTCAACATTTTTCTCATGCTAAATTTTGCATGTGGTGGTGACGGCGTATCGTCATCAATCACCGCCTTGCCATGCTGGCTAACACTGCTTTGATGTGGTTTAACTATATTAAATTGTCGGGGGAAATAATAGTGTGCGACAGTGCCTACTAAACCCGCGGCTAAAATAATCAAGGGGAAAGGAAAATCTAATAGGCTAATCGCCACAAAAGCAAATAGCGCAATACCCCAAAGTATCTTGTTTTTAAGCACACGCAATCCGATGCGATAAGCGGCGAATAATACAATGGCCACCACTGCAGGCTTGATGCCATAAAGCATGGCAGCTACTTGAGGTATATCACCAAAGCGCATATACCCCCAACTTAACGCGATTAAAATAAGTAGTGACGGCAACACAAACAAGCCTCCTGCAATCACGCCACCACAAGTGCGGTGCATTAACCAACCAATGTAGGTGGCTAATTGCTGTGCTTCCGGCCCCGGTAAAATCATGCAGTAATTTAACGCATGTAAAAATCGCTTGTCAGAAATCCAGCGTTTTTTCTCAACTAAATCATGATGCATCATCGCGATTTGCCCTGCTGGGCCGCCAAAACTGAGTAAACCGAGTTTGAACCAATAGCCTACGGCTTCACGTAGCGTAGGCGCGACTACATTTTCATTGTTTTTTTGCGCAAGATCAATCACGTTGAGACCTTATCAAAAAACCTTAAATTAGCTTTAATATATCAAGTGGTACATTGACAAAAGCGTCAGCACCCCACTCCGCCGGCCGGTCTGTTACATCCAGATAACCATATAAAGCTACAGCTGTCTGCATGCCTGCAGCAATACCCGCCTGAATATCACGCTCAGCATCGCCAACATACCAACACATTTCAGGATTAACCTCAGTTTGCGCGCAGGCAAGTAACAAAGTATCTGGGTATGGTTTAGGGCGCGTTGCATCGTCACCACTGACCACACAAGCAGCACGTGTTATTAAGCCAATATTCTGTATTAACGGCTGCGTAAAGCGCCGTGGCTTGTTAGTGACTACGCCCCAACGCACCTGCCTCTCATCCAACTGCGCTAACAACTCGGCTATACCATCAAATAATATGGGCTGACGGGTAAGCACCTCATCATATAGTGCGAGATATTCTTCACGCATCGCAGAAAAAGATGCATGTTCAGGACTTAAATCAAAACCGATTGCAAGCAAGCCTTTGGAACCGTGAGAGGCGTAAGGGCGAATGATATCAAAAGGCAATGCATCTAAACCATGCCGCTCACGCTGTAAATTCAAGGCATAGGCTAAATCGTGTGCGGTATCGACCAAGGTACCGTCTAAATCAAATAGAATCATTTTATCAACCAGAAGTTAGCTGAGCTGGGTATGCATAAGGTAGTTCACAGAAACATCATCACTCAACCAATAATTCTGTGTAAGTGGGTTATAACTCATACCACGCAACCCTGATGTGTCTAAATCAGCATGCCTTGCCCAGCCAGACAACTCAGACGGTTTAATAAACTTTGCATAGTCATGCGTACCTTTTGGCAATAAATTCAATAAGTACTCGGCACCGATGACTGCAAAAAAATAAGCTTTAGGATTACGGTTAATGGTAGAAAAAAATACTGAGCCACCTGGTTTAACTAGTTTAGCGCAAGCAGCAACAATTGACGCAGGATCAGGTACGTGTTCCAACATTTCCATACACGTCACCACATCGAAGCTGGCAGGTTGCTCGGTTGCAAGCTGTTCCACAGGTAGTAGCTGATAAGCGACTTGTGCGCCACTTTCTAATTGATGCAATTTAGCCACATTGAGCGCTTTTTCGCCTAGATCAATGCCTACGACATCAGCGCCCTTAAAATACATCGCCTCTGACAAAATGCCACCACCACAGCCAACATCAAGCACTCGCTTGCCTTTTAGGCTAACTAGGCTGTCGATGTAATCGAGCCTTAGCGGGTTAATTTCATGCAAAGGCTTAAATTCGCTATTTTTATCCCACCATTTATGTGCGAGTTCAGCAAATTTCTGCAACTCTAACGTGTCGGCGTTTAATGTTTGTATTGTCTTAGTTTCGGTTGCCATGTTTGGACAATTTCCTTTAACTCGATTGGTTCTATATTGGCATAAACGCCGTTACTGTAACGTAATTCACCTGCCACCCAAGTGTGAGTCACATGCTCACGCCCACAGCTATAAACTAAATGTGAAATTGGGTCATAGCAGGGAGATGTATTGAAATCGCTTAATTTAACTGCCGCTAAATCTGCTTGCTTACCTACTTCAATGCTACCTATTATATCCTCCAAGCCTAGCGCTTTAGCCGCGTTAATCGTCGCCATTTCAAGCGCCTGATGTGCTGGTAACGTTGAGGGGTCTTCACTGACGCCTTTAGCCAGCAATGCTGCTAAGCGCATTTCAGCAAACATATCGAGTCGGTTATTACTGGCTGCACCATCCGTGCCTAAGCCTACATTAACACCATTTTTCAATAACAAGGCTATTGGTGCAATACCGCTCGCCAATTTCAAATTAGAGCTGGGGCAATGCGCAATGTGACAACCATACTCAGTCAGCACGTCTATTTCATGTGCTAATAAATGCACGCCATGCGCTGCGACAAAAGTTGGACCTAACAAACCGAGCTCCGTTAATCTTTGGATTGGCCGCATCCCGTACTGGGATTCGCTTTGACTAATTTCATCACGTGTTTCATGTAAATGCGTATGGATACCCAAGCCCAACTGCTCGGCATAAGTGATTATTTTTTCAAATGTTTGATTTGATACCGTATAGGGTGCATGCGGTGCAATGGACGAGCTAATGAGCGCATTGCCACGCCAGCTATCGTGCGCCTCAAAGCCTTTTCGTAAGTAATCGTCAGCATCACTGGCATAGCTTGTTGCAAACTCAAGCACAGCCAAACCTAAGTTAGCGCGCATTCCGGCTTGATTTACTGCCATGGCTGTTGCCTGCGGAAAAAAATACATATCATTAAAACAAGTGATGCCACCGCTTAACATTTCAGCACAACCGAGCAATGACGAGTCTCTTACAAATTGCTCAGAAATGACCGCACGCTCTGCTGGCCATATATGGTCATTAAGCCATGTCATTAAAGGTAAATCATCCGCCATTCCGCGCATCAAACTCATGGCGATATGTGTATGCGCATTAATTAAGCCTGGGATTAAGACGTGCTCGCCTAAAACCACCAATTCACTCGGCATATATTTTACTCGCGCATCGATTGTCGGCAAAATGTCTACAATCACTTGATGATGAATCACAACAGAATAAAATTCACGCAAAGAATGACTAGAGTCCACAGGAACAAGCCAGCGTGCTTCTATCACCAAATCTATGCTAGTGGTTATTGATAATGGTTCTTGATCTGTCATAGCGTCTTATTTTACCAATAAAAAAGCCCCGCAGAGCGGGGCTTTTAAAAGCTAAAAGATTATTGACAACCTTTTGCCATTGAGCGAGTCGCTTCGATTTCAACGCGACGGTTAGGTGCCAAACACTCAATCAATGCTTTACGGCCTTTTACGCCATCGCAATCAACGAGAGGAATCATCTCACCTTTACCAACCGCAAGTAAACGATCAGCTTCAATGCCTTGAGAAATCAAATAGTCACGCACTTGGTTAGCACGCTTTTCTGACAATTTTTGGTTATATGCTTCACTACCAAACTTGTCTGTGTGACCAGTTACCTTAACGCTTGTGAAAATTCTATTACCTTTCATTTTAGGCACAACTTCATTATCTAAAACGCTGGTGTCTTTTAATTTAGCTTCATCAAAATCAAACAATTTAGAAGCTTCAATGGTAATGGTTTCATACTCTGGCACACATACCGGAGCAGGCGCAGGCTCTGCAACTGGCTCAGGCGCAGGGGCAACGTAAGGTGCTGGCTCTGGCTCAACAGCAGCGATTACTGGCACTGCGGTCGGTGCACCAAATCGGAACACGCCACCTAAGTTGAATAGCGTGTTACCCACTGTTTCAGTGGTGTTGTCACCAAGAGTATCATTGTTAAAGCCTAATTTTGCACGGCTCCATTGGTGACGTAAATCTGCTTGCAGGCCGAATGAATCGTTAAACAGATATTGTGCGCCCAAACCCACGTTAGCTAACCATGAAGTTTTTTTGCCATCAGCAGGATTATCATAATCAACGTTATTACGCGCGGCACCCAAACCCGCTAATAAGAAAGGGCGGAATTTGTCACGGCTAAACATATACAAAGCATCTAAACCTAAAGTGGTTTGTTTGTATTTGCCATCAATGCCTGCAAAATTAGTGTCTTCGTCAGCACGGTTGTAACCCAAACGACCTTGAATATCCCAGCTTGGGCTCAGCTCTTTACCAATGCTTAAAAATCCACCACGGCCATTATCGGCATCTAAGTCACTGTCTGTATTCATATAGCTTACACCTGGCACTGCGTACCATGCACCACGGTACATGTCTTCTGCAGATGCAGAAAAAGCGGCTAAACCCAGTGAAGTTGCTACTGCAAGGCTAACAAGATTTTTTTTCATTTAATTTGACTCCTGATTGGTGAATTACTTGAGGATAATGATACGCACCGTACTGTATCAGCGCAACCTTTAATGTAATGTCAATGCGGGTTTTCAACAGATTTTGTTGGTTTTTTACAACAAATTTACATTGCTTTACGTATTGCCTTTATTTTTTTAGCGTTTAAGCTTAAGTTTCTTTGATTTTGATCACAAACGCCGCCCCTAAAACCCACATAGCTTGGGTTTATTTTTTTTACTATCGCAACATGTTGTAGTGTTAGTGACCCAGCCAACCCAAATAACAAACCCTGCGTATGCACATTTTTGGCAAATAGCTGCATGGTTTTTTCTGAAAAATAATCTAAAAAAGTAGCACCGTTTTTATGCGAGGTATCCAACATCACACCGTAAAAACCCGCGGCTTTAATTGCGCTGATCAAGCTTGCCGGATACTGATATTCAGCAAACAAGACTGCGATTAGTTTTACACCGTTTTGTGCGGTTATGTTCAGCGCATCCAAACATGGCTGATAATCAACCGCCTCAAAAAAACCTATTTTTATAATATCTACTTTGGTTTTTGTTAAAGCAACAACATGCTCAAGTATCAGCTCAGCTTGCATTGGTAAATCGCCGATTGTTGCGCTGGTTAATCGCTTGCCATAATGATTTTGATTATTCACATACGCCACGACCTCATGAATTATTGCCAACGGCAATGCCCCTAATGCGCCTTTAGTCGGATCTTTTAAATCAATGAAATCTGCGCCATACTCCAATGCAATTTCTGCTTCTGCCACATTGGTAACGCTAATCAGTAATTGCGTCATTAGGCTAAGTTCTCATCGTTCATCGCGGCTTGATGGTTAGTTACTGCTTCCATTAACCAGCCCCAAGCTTCCTGCTCACGTGGTCCGGCTGTTTTTTCAATAGCAATGCTTAAATAAGTAATCTCTTGGTTAATTTTTTCCATCGGTAGCCGTTTTAATCTGCTTACCAACACCGCCAATTCAATGACGGCCGCCTGTGCACGATTAAACCCCTGAAAAGATTGATGTTGCGCCTCATGCACTACTTCTAAAAAAAGTTGCGGGCGCACAGCGTCATCCTGCACGTTTACCAGCTTTAGTTCTTTATGCGCCAACACGTCAGATAATCTAAAGCCGGCTATTTTTTCGCTAGGCACTAGCACGCCCACTTCTCGTCCAGTCAACGCGCCAGCAAAGTTACGTACGTCATCCGTCATATTGAGCACTGCATATTTTGTTGCCAATATGTTGTCTAGCGTGCGTGAGGGCTTAAATGGAGAAATAACCACCAAGCAATCTTGCATACGAATACCAAAAGGTGTGACATGCGCATTACCCTGTGCATCTATACTGCTGACGATAGTTTCATAAATCATTATTTAACTTTCTTTCGTAGCCTTTTTATTACGCTTTTCTTTAATCGAAGCTTCACGATGCGCAGTTTTGCCAAGCTTCTCCGCATGCAAGGCCTTAAGCCCCCAATTGAGTTCCTGATCCTGCACGTAACGCTTATTTAATTGCCATGCAATTTGCGCGCGCGCTAACTCAACGCCCAAGTAAAAAGCATGTGAAGCATCATCATCTACTTTTAGGTGTGGGTATAGTACAAACGGATCAATTGCCTCATATATGCCATCACGGTTGTAGATATGCAAGCCTTGCTCACTGACTTGAATACGAAAACTCGGGTCTTTTATCTGAGTAGCTATTTCTTTGATTTCATCTGCGCCGTAAGTAAATGGACGTCTATCATGCAGCCCGAGCAAGCTGTCACTGTAGCCACGCGGCAGCCTATCGTCACGCTTTGCTGCAAACATGATGCGCCTGGCAATATCAGCCTCAGCAATTGCGTTGGTAGCATGCGGGCTCACCGACGTAGCTAATACCGCGTTAATATCAAGCTCGCTAATCATACCAAATAACAGCGCATTGATGCCTGTGGTATCGGCATCTGTTAACTCGGTTAAGTTACCGATCCCCATCATAATTTGAATCCCAGGGTATTTTTTGCGCAGTTTTTG
This sequence comes from Methylotenera sp., assembly GCA_030652995.1. Lineage (GTDB taxonomy): Bacteria > Pseudomonadota > Gammaproteobacteria > Burkholderiales > Methylophilaceae > Methylotenera. Next base: position 20,871 of record JAUSAG010000006.1, on the reverse strand, counting down.
GTAACGCACAATTGAATTAGTCAACCCAAAATGAATCGGGTCTAAAATCGCATCCGCAATAAATGGCTTATTACGTTTTAGGCAAATTTCAATCGCACGGTAGAGTGATGCCAAGCTATGCGGCTTAGCGGGTATTAACACTGGCGTCGCAGCAACTTCATCAGCTATCCATAACGTGTTTTCTGTTAAGCTTAATAAATAATCTGCGCCTGCATGCCCTGCGCGCAATAAGTCGTCAGTATTGAGTGAATCTACACTCACTTGAAAACCTAACTGTTTTAGTGCTGTAACGGCCTCTGCCAAATGCGAAAAAGGCACGGCTGGCAAGCAACCTAAATCAATAACGTTAGCACCCTGCGCCTGATATTGCTGTGCTTTTTTTACGATGCCTTGAACGCTTAAATAGGGTGCATCTACAATCTCAGCAAAAATTTTCACCTGATGCTGGCTTAAATCAGGCGCCACACCTGCATGACCGAAGTATTGCGGCAAATCCTTTAAATCTGTAGGTCCACGCTCTACCGGCACGCCATACTGCGCCTCAAGCGCGGTTAAATCACCTTGGCACAAGCCTGGAACAATTATTTTATCTGCATCACCGGTTTGTTTAAGTCTGCGTGCAATTAAATCTGGCGTCATTAAGGCTGCCACAGATACGCCTATTTGCTCAACACGGTATTTAAATGGGGGGGTTTTTGGATTATTTTGCACTTCGCTTAAGACTTTGTGTAGACTTTTTTCAGCTAGCTTACCTGTTAAAAAAAGTAAATTTTGAGCCGTACTTTTGGTCATGACTTAAGACTGCAAAACCGTTTGGAGGCTCTTTTTGATACTTTCACTTAAATTCAGCATATCTTCCACTACCGTGGTGGCTTCAAATGTTTTGAGTTTAGCAATATTGTCTAAATCTATTTTACGTGGGTACACCTTAACCACATTGTCGCGCGGCGCCTCAGACTCTAACTCTGGCGCGGTATCACATGCAAACACAATACACGGTACACGCGTTTTTCCTGCCTGGGCAAATAAGTTAGTGACTAAGCTATCTGAAAATCCGTAAGCCATTTTAGCGATAGTATTTGAAGTGGCAGGCGCGATTACCAATGCGTGATACTTACCTTGATAAAACATCTCTACAGGCACGCTACTGGCTGTTTTATCTTGATAAATACGATGTCCTTTAGCGTTTAATAACGACTGAAAACCGTATTGCTGAATAATTTCAGCTGCGGCTCTACTCAAAAATACATCAACATTTTCTAATGAGTTAAGAATAGCGAGTGATTCACGTAGATAATGCCCGGAACCTGTAATCGCCCATGCTAGACGCTGCTGCTTAGCCATTATGATTTATGCGAAAGGGTGTTCAATCACAATAGTTTCATCACGCTCAGGGCCTGTAGAAACAATGGCGATAGGCACACCACACAGCGCTTCTAAACGTTTAAGATAGTTTTGTGCATTTTTAGGTAAACCATCCCAAGTTTTAACGCCAAAAGTAGTTTCTGACCATCCTGGCACCGTTTCATAAATCGGCTTACAACCTGCTACGTCATCAGCACCGATCGGCAGTAGATCTATTTTTTTGCCATCCAACTCGTAACCTGTGCAAATGTTAAGTTCTTTAATACCATCTAATACGTCCAGTTTAGTAATACATAAACCCGTTAAACCGTTAATTAACGCAGAGCGACGCAATGCTGCTGCATCAAACCAACCACAGCGACGTTTACGTTTTGTGACCGTGCCAATCTCTTGACCTTTGTTAGACATTTGATATCCAGGCACGCCTTGCGTTTCAATATCAAGTTCACTCGGAAAAGGTCCGCCACCTACGCGCGTGGTGTAGGCTTTGGTAATGCCTAATACATAATGCAACATATTGGCACCAACACCCGCGCCTGCTGAGGCTTGGCCTGCAATACAATTGCTAGATGTCACATATGGGTAAGTGCCGTGATCAATATCCAGTAATGTGCCTTGTGCACCTTCAAACAACAGATTTTCACCTTTGATATTAGCTGCATAAAGTTCAGCTGAAATATCAGTCACCATAGGTTTCAAGGCAATCGCATGCTGCATGCTTGCATCGTATTGTTGGTTAAAATCAACAGCCTTGGCATCAAGATAATTTGTAAGGACGAAATTGTGGTAGTCCATGACTTCGCGTAATTTATCGGCAAAGCGTTCAGGGTAAAATAAATCATAAACACGTAAAGCACGGCGCGCTACTTTATCTTCATAAGTCGGACCTATACCTTTACCTGTAGTACCGATTTTTTTATCCGCGCCACGTTTAGCCTCGCGTGCTAAATCAACAGCTACGTGATGGCTTAAAATCAATGGGCAACCTGAACTGACCTTAAGACGATTTTTAACTTCCAAGCCACCTTGTTCAAGTACGGAAATCTCACTCAACAAATGCCCAGCATCTAACACTACGCCGTTACCAATGTAGCAGTTCACGCCGGCACGTACGATGCCTGATGGCACCAAATTTAGTTTATAAATGCGTTGTGCGTCACCTTGACCTACAACCAGCGTATGACCCGCATTGTGTCCACCTTGAAAGCGCACTACGCCTTGGGCATGATCTGTGAGCCAATCGACTATCTTGCCTTTACCTTCATCGCCCCACTGGGTACCAATGACGACTACATTTTTTGCATTCTTATTTGCCATAACGTTGACTTTATAATTGAGTGTTAATGTTGAAATTTTTAATAACTAGCAGTTGTGATGATTTTTATTGGGGTGCTATTTCCACTACGTGCCAACCTGAGTTGAAATGTTCCAGTTTTTTATTACAATTGAGTTCAACCATATCAGACTCAGCACCGATTAAGCCCTGTACTACGATGCAGCCTTCAGCCCTTAAAGCCTCAATTTTAGCATTCAATGTTTGATCATCTGAAGCAGGCGCAAATATAGCTGCTACTGACTGTGCTGGAGGCAACGCCGTTGCCACACCGCGTAAATCCAGGCTGAAGCCTGTGGCAGGACGTGCGCGACCAAATGATTGGCCAACTTTATCATAACGGCCACCTAATGCTAATGGTCCTTTATAACCTTGCGCATAAGCGGCAAACACAATACCACTATGGTAATGATAGCCACGCAATTCGCTTAAATCAAAGCTCACAGTAACGCCCAAGTCATCTAAAGCACCACTAACTTTGATTAAATCTTCTAGTGCGTGTTTAATCGCAGCAGTTTCTGGTAACAACTTTGCAGCTTTCACTAATATGGTTTTATCACCATTAAGCTCGGTTAAATGTAATAAAGCTTCTCGCGTAGTTTTGTCTAAATCCTTAGCTAAGACTGCAACAGAAGATTGATCTTTGCTTTGCAACGCGGCGTATAAGTCTTTCTCAAGTTGCGGGTTGATTTGGCTAGATTCAATTAAGCTACCAAATACATTCACATGGCTAAAATCCATGTGAACTTGATCAATACCTAAGGCCTGCAATGCCTTAACAAGTAAGCGCTGAATTTCAATGTCGCTCGCAATGCCTGCATGGCCATATAGTTCCGCACCTAACTGCAAAGGCTCACGTGTTTGCGCCAAACCATCTGGTTTGGTACGCAATACACTACCGGCATAGCATAAGCGCGTAATCCCTTGATGATTTAACAAATGCGCATCTATCCGTGCCGCCTGTGGCGTCATGTCAGCGCGCACACCCATCAATCGGCCAGTAAGCTGATCAACCACTTTAAACGTGGCCAGATCTAAATCATGCCCAACACCTGTAATTAAAGACTCCATATACTCTAACATAGGAGGAATAACATACTGATAACCATGCACTTTAAATAAATCGAGCAAGGTACGACGCAATGTTTCAATACGTGCAGCCTCAGCGGGCAAAACATCTTCAATAAATTCCGGGAGTAACCAATTACGCATTTTTATCATCACTTTTTAGCAAGCAATTATTTACAAAAAAAATTACTTACTTAATAAAATTAATATCAAACCACAAATAATAGACGCCAAACCGACAAACCTTAGTTGCCCATCTTTCATCTCAATCATGCGTTTGAAGGTCTCACGCCAAGCCTGTGGCATCAACAAAGGCAATAAACCCTCTAAAACCAGCATAAGACCTAATGCAGTCAGTAGTGTCCCGCTCAAAATGCTAAGCCTTATTTCTTAGAAGGGCTACGCATGTACTTGAAGAAGTCTGAGTTTGGATCTAACACCATGACATCACTCTTGCTCTTAAAGCTGTTTTTGTAGGCTTCTGTGCTGCGATAAAACGCGTAAAACTCCGGATTGCGGCTGTAGGACTGATTGTAAATTTCAGCGGCTTTAGCATCGCCCTCACCCTTGGTTTTTTGTGCATCCCGGAAAGCTTCAGCAACAATCACTTCACGTTGTTTATCTGCATCTGCACGAATTTTTTCGGAGGCAGCAGAACCTTCTGACCGTAGTTGATTAGCAAGACGCTTACGTTCTGCAATCATACGATCAAACACAGATTTACTGATTTCTTCTGAATAATCAACACGTTTCAAACGTACATCCACAACCTCAATACCCATTTGACGCGCTTCAAGGTCAGCTTTTTGACGCAAGCGATCCATCACCACTCCGCGTTCACCGGCAATCACCTCATGCACAGTACGCATACCAAACTCAGTACGTAAGCCAGCATTCACCACTTTTGATAATCGATCTTCTGCGGCAACTTCTCCACCTTCTTTGATCGACACATAGTATTTTTTAGGGTCCACTATGCGCCATTTCACAAAGGAATCCACCATCATATATTTGTTTTCACTGGTGATAAATTTGGCAGGCTGCTCCCAATCCAGCGTCAAAATACGATTATCAAAGTACTTTAAGTTATCTAACAACGGTACTTTAAAATATAGCCCTGGCTGCTTTTTAACAGCAACAATTTCACCTAGTCGTTGTACCAATACATATTGCGTTTGATCTACAGTAAATGCTGAAACTGATAAAAACATCAATCCAACAATTGCAAAAATAAGAATATTTTTTATATTTTTCATCATTATTCCTTATCGACTTTCTCTGTCACGACTACGGAAAGCATCGCGTGTACGATCAGCAGTAGCTAACGCTTCAGCTGCAGCAGCTGCGCCAACCTGCGGATTTAGCGACTGCATGGATTGTGACTGCTGAACCGTATCACCACCACTGGCACTGATGAGCTTATCTAATGGCAAGTACAGCAAACTGTTGCCTGCTTTTTGATCCACAATCACCTTGCTAACACTCGACATAATCTGTTCTTGCGCATCTAAAAACAAACGTTGGCGCGTCACTTCAGGCGCGTTGTTATATTGCGCTAAAATTTGATCAAAACGGCTGGTATTGCCTCGCGCTTCACTCTCAACTTTTAATTTATAACCCGCTGCTTCAGCTAGCAAACGTGAAGCCGTACCTCGTGCTTTTGGAATAACATCATTCGCGTAGGCTTGACCTTCGTTAATTTGACGCTGATTATCTTGATTAGCACGGTTGACGTCTTCAAACGCCTCTTGCACTTGCTCGGGCGGTTGTGCACTTTGCAGTGATACACTGATAATTTTTACACCAGTCTTGTAGCTATCCAAAATAACTTGCATACGCTCTGAAGTATCTGCCAAGCCTTTTTGTAATAGATCATCTAATTTATTCTTACCCACGACTTCGCGAATCGCCGTTTCAGCCGCAGACATTACCGCAGCATCAGTTGAACGATTGTTAAACAAATAATATTTTGCATTATTCAGGTTGTACTGCACCGCAAACTGCAAATCAATAATGTTTTCATCTTCAGTCAGCATCAACGCTTCACGCGGTTGCTTGGTTTTACTACCGCCACCTTCAGCACCGCTACGGTAACCAACTTCCAACCTGCGCACCTGCTCCATATTCACAACAGATACAGATTCAACAGGGTAAGGCAAATGCCAACGCGGTCCTGGCTCTGTGTTTTCATTCAGCACTTTACCAAAACGCTTTACCACACCAAGTGAACCTTGATCAACAATATAAAACCCTGATCCTAGCCAAATAAGCATTACAACAGCGAGTATAGGTAATATCGGTAAATTAACGGGGTTGGCTTGCGGTCGAACTGACTGTGGACCGGACTTGTTTCCACCGCCTTTACCAAACAAGGTATTGATCTTACGGCTTAAATCGCGCATAACCTCGTCTAAATCTGGGGGACCTTCATTATTTTGTGCGCGCCATCCAGGAAATTTAATCATTCATTGCTCCAAAACTAAAACTGATATTCATTAAATACACTAGCTAACCAAAAAACGGTTATCAGCGACAAATACTCACCAATAAATACAGACAATCTGTATTTTCATGGTTTTTTTATTGACTCAACACTACATTTGTATGCACCCAATGATAATAATTGCCACCTTACAAATAAGCATGTTCTTCTGTTCGTTGTTTCTGTATATATTGGTAATGTTCCGCCATGGCTTGCCTTAACAAATCCATGCCCTCACCTGTTTTAGCAGATACATGCAAGGTTGCAATTCTACCATATTCATCACGTGTCACGGATGGCTCCAAACCCACACGGTCAATTTGGTTGAGCACTAAAATCTGCGGCACCTTAGCAGCGCCAATCTCCAGCAACACTTTATTCACCTGTGTGATCTGCTCATCACGGTTGGTACTGGCCGTATCTACAATATGCAACAATAGGTCTGCTTGTACCGATTCTTCTAGCGTTGCACCAAACGCTTCAACTAAAGCGTGTGGCAAATGCTTAATAAAACCAACAGTATCGGATAGCACAACCGCCCCACAACCTTCAATAAAAATCTTGTGTGTTGTTGTATCCAAGGTGGCAAATAATTGATCTGCCACATAAATGTCGGCTTTAGTCAGGCGATTAAATACTGTTGATTTTCCTGCATTGGTATAACCTACCAAAGATACCGTCATCACATCGGACCGTTTACGTGCCCTACGCTGCATGCCACGCTGCGCCTTGAGCTTGATGAGCTTTTCACGCAATTGCTTAACACGCACGCGCAACATGCGACGATCAAGCTCGAGTTGCGACTCACCAGGACCACCGCGTACACCGATACCCCCTTTTTGACGTTCCAAGTGTGTCCAACCACGTACCAGACGCGTGGACAAATGCTCAAGCTGTGCAAGCTCAACCTGCAACTTACCTTCATGGCTTTGCGCACGCTGGCTGAATATATCAAGAATTAAGCCGGTTCTATCTACCACGCGCGCTTGTAACAACCGCTCTAAATTGCGTTGTTGCGACGGTGACAAGTCGTGATTAAATACGGCAATGTTAGCTTCACTGGCTTGCATCATTTGCGACAATTCATCGGCCTTACCACTACCGATAAAAAATTTGGCATCTGGTGTAGCGCGCTTACCTTCAATCGTACCGCGTATTGCCAGACCAGCGCTGATACTTAACTGACGAAGTTCATGTAAACTTTCTTCGTAATCGGTATCGCCAAAATCAATGCTGACCATTATGGCAGCATCGCCACCACTCGGTCTTTCAAACAAATCTTTCAATGCTTATTCATCGCCTTCTTGTTCTGGTATGTTTACCATACGTGCTGGAACAATGGTTGAAATCGCATGTTTATAAACCATTTGAGTAACAGTGTTTTTAAGCAATATAACGTACTGATCAAATGAATCCACTTGACCTTGTAATTTGATGCCATTAACGAGATAGATAGATACAGCGACATGTTCTTTACGTAAAGCGTTAAGAAATGGGTCTTGTAACATTTGCCCTTTGTGATTCATGATGTCTCCTATTGTTTGGAGTTATATAAAATTTACAACTACAGTTTGTTAATACTACACTCGTTCTGATTTAGAGCAATCGAATTCGTTCCATTTAAACCACTATTTAATAGCTAGCTAATGGTTAGTGATTCTTGCTAGGACTTCTTCCCGGCCCATCAGTTTCATTACTTGGTCAATGCTTGGAGATTGTGCAATACCCGTCAGCATTACGCGTAGCGGCATAGCTACTTTAGGAAACTTCAGTTGATACTGCGTCACCACCTCGTTAATCGCATGATGAATCGCTTCTGCCTGCCAATCAACCGCTTTTAACAAATCAGCCAATGTAGCAATCGCTGGTTTAATCTCCACGGTTAAATGCTTTTCTGCGGCAACTAGATCCATGATCGGTTTTTGATAAAAATAAGCAATACTTGCCGCAAGCTCATTCAACGTATTTGCACGCTCTTTATACAAATCAATCACAGCTGGCAAGTTAGGTGTTTCGCTCACACTCACGTTTAGTTTAGCAAGGCGTTTGGTAATATCACCCAAAAGGGATTCGGCACTTGCCTGCTTAATGTAATGATTATTTAACCAGTTGAGTTTTTCAGTATTAAATTGCGCGGCTGACGACGTAATGTGGTCAAGGTCAAACCACTCACAGAATTGATGCATACTAAAAACTTCTTCATCACCATGACTCCAACCTAGTCGGGATAAATAATTCAGCACGGCCTCTGGTAAATAGCCATCTTCATCATATTGCATCACACTCACAGCACCATGCCGTTTAGATAACTTTTGCCCATCACCACCTAAAATCATCGATAAGTGCGCATATTGCGGAATCTTAGCGCCTAGCGCTTTGAGCATATTAATTTGACGTGGCGTATTGTTGACATGGTCATCGCCGCGAATAACCTGCGTAATACCCATTTCCCAATCATCAACTACTACACAAAAATTATAAGTGGGCGTGCCATCGGCACGAGCGATAATTAAATCATCCAACTCACTATTGGCAATTTCAATACGACCTTTAACCAAATCATCCCAAACCACAACACCATCTTGCGGATTTTTAAAACGAATAACCGGTGAAATATCGGTTGGGATAGCAGGCAATACTTTACCCGCTTCTGGACGCCACTTTCCGTCATAACGTGGCTTTTGTTTGTCTGCCATTTGCTGCTCACGCAACGTATCCAACTCTGTTTTACTACTGTAGCAATAATAGGCGCTACCTTGTTGCAACATGGTTTGAATCACCTGTTTATAGCGATCCATGCGCTGCATTTGGTAAAATGGGCCTTCGTCGTAATCCAAGCCTAGCCATTGCATGCCGTCTAGTATGGCTTGCACCGCCTCTGGTGTGCTACGCGCAACATCGGTATCTTCAATACGTAAAATAAAAGCACCGCCATGTTTTTTGGCATAAGCCCATGAAAACAATGCGGTGCGCGCGCCACCAATATGGAGGAAACCAGTAGGACTTGGAGCAAAACGGGTACGAACAATCATATTTAATATCAATTAACAGTAACAGCGTTATTTTAGCACGCCCTAATGTTTAGCTATAAAGCAATCATGTTTATTGAGAAGGCTTAATCTCCAGTCTAAAATCCAAGACTATCTAACAAATCATCCACCTGCTCTTGGCTTGCGACTACATCTGCCACAGTTGGGTCAATTTGCGGACCATTCATGAGTAAAGCCGTATCGTTGCTTTCCACCTTGTTTGCTTCACCGTCTTTTTTAGGCTTAGCTGGAGAAAAGTCCACGAGCACTTGCACCAATTGCTTTTCAAGGTCTTGCGCTAATCCTGTGATTTTTTTAATCACTTGACCAGTTAAATCCTGAAAATCCTGCGCCATCATAATATCCATCAACAGCGCCTTGGTTTCTGTGGTGTGCTTTCCTGTCATGGCTAAAAATGCCAAAGTTTCATCTGCAGCCAGGTTATATTCACTTTTTAATGAAGGCTCTGCTAACACAGTTTTCCAACGCTGTTGCAATGCCGTAGCGCCTGATGCAAGTTCATCTTGTAGCGGAATTGCGGCATCTGTTGCATTGAGTACACGTTCAGCTGCTTGCTCTGTCATGCGTGCAACATAGGCTAATCGGTCACGCGCATCTGGTATATCTTGCGCAACCTGCTCTAAAATCTTATCTAACCCTAAGCCCTGCAAACTATCATGCAGCATCCTTGTGACGTGTCCAATACGGCTAAGCATATCGTCATTAGGTGCCGTAGCTTGTACAAACTCGGCTTGTAAGGCTTGTTGCTGTAAAGTATCGCCAGTCATTTTTACGCCCCTGCCTTCTCAAGCTTCTCAAAAATTTTGGATAACTTCTCATCTAATGTAACGGCGGTAAATGGCTTAACAACATAACCATTTGCGCCAGCTTGGGCGGCTGCAATAATGTTTTCTTTTTTCGCCTCAGCTGTCACCATCAGTACAGGAATCTTTGCCAATTCAGGATCAGCGCGCATTGTTTGTAATAAAGTCAAACCATCCATATTAGGCATGTTCCAGTCAGAAACCACAAATTCAAACCCGCCGCCTTTAAGCTTATTTAACGCTATGACGCCATCCTCAGCCTCATCAACATTGGTATAGCCTAACTCTTTAAGTAGATTACGAACAATTCTCCGCATGGTAGAAAAATCATCCACCACAAGAAATTTAGTATTTGGGTTTGCCATGCTTTACTCCGTTAACAATAGTCATTATTAGGTATTCTATATTCTGCTTAATATTCTTACACGCGCATCGCACGTGCTGTATTTGCCATTAAATAATTTAGCACCAATTTTGGTAAATCATTCAAATGTGCAATTTCATCTACACCACCATGCGCCACAGCCTCTTTTGGCATACCATACACCACACAGCTAGCTTCATTTTGTGCAAAATTATAGGCACCAGCTTGCTTCATCAGCGCCATGCCTGATGCACCATCCTTACCCATCCCAGTTAAAATTACACCAATAGCATTTTTACCTGCAAATGTAGCGGCAGACTCAAACAACACATCAACAGAAGGTTTATGACGACTCACTGGCGCAGCATCACTTAACTGTGTGACATAGTTTGCACCGCTTCTGGCAAGCAAAAGATGCTGATCACCTGGTGCAATATAGGCGTGTCCTGGCAATATACGCTCCCCGCCCTGTGCTTCTTGCACTGAAATTTGGCAGAGTGAATTTAAACGGTTTGCAAATGACTTAGTAAAGCCGGCTGGCATGTGTTGTGTAATCAAAATGCCAGGGCAATCTGAGGGCATTTGCAGCAAAAATGCTTTAATCGCCTCAGTGCCTCCCGTTGATGCGCCAATAATCAATAGTTTTTCACTACTAATAAGCGGGTTACGAAGCTGCATAGGCGCAGACGTGGCTGCTTGTGCGGTTGATGGACGTGATAGTGACGCTATTCTAGCTTGTGACGCAATGCGAATCTTGTCGGTAATAATATCTGTATACTCACGCATACCTTCTGTGATCGACATTTTTGGTTTGGTTACAAAATCTATTGCGCCCAACTCTAATGCGCGCATCGTGATTTCCGAGCCTCGCTCAGTCAGCGTTGATACCATTACCACAGGCATCGGCCTGAGGCGCATTAACTTCTCTAAAAAATCCAAACCATCCATCTTTGGCATTTCAACATCCAAAGTGAGCACGTCAGGATTTAAATGCTTGATCATTTCGCGCGCAACCAGTGGATCAGGCGCAGCGCCCACCACGACCATATCACTTTGACTATTGATAATTTCAGTCAACAAGCTGCGAATTAATGCGGAGTCATCAATCACTAATACTTTTATTTTCATTTAATTACATCTCACGTTTATTATTGATTGCCATGTGGGATCAAATATCCAAAACAGCTGTTGATATAGGGGCTGCTATTAAGGTAGGTCCTAATCAAACCGCCCTTCCTTATCCACTGCTGTAAGATATAAAAACTAGCGATTAAAACAAGTCAATTTCACCACCCACATTGCTACTCTTGAGCTTGCTGGCATAAGCTTCTTCACGTTTCACCAAGGTATCGTTATGCATTTGTTTCAACTTTTTAACCAACACCCTACCCGTTTTTGGAAAGTAATAGACTTTTCTTGGGTAAATATCCAGCAAGTCTTCACCTGTGACTCGAATGCGCTCATCTTTAAGAAATTTACGCACAAACACCGCATTACGGTCACCAACATTGGTTGTAGTAAAGCTTTTTAACACATTGCCACCACCAAAAATCTTGGCCTCTAAATTCTCGCGACGCGCACCATTGCGTAGCAATTGGTTAATTAAAACCTCCATCGCATAAGTGCCATAACGCATAGATTCTGAAACCGGGCTATCCTTATCCGCTGTGGCGCTATCTGGTAGCATAAAGTGGTTCATGCCGCCGATTCCCGTTATGCTGTCACGTATGCAAGCCGATACGCAAGAACCTAGTACGGTTACAATCAGCATATCTTTATCGGTATAGTAATACTCACCTGGTGATATTTTCGCTGCTTCGCAATCAAACGTGCGGTCAAAATACAGCGTTGTAGAAATTTCTTCTTCCAACATACTCATAGAACACTCTCTTTAGAAAAGCTGCCAGCACGCTTTACATTTTTGCCATCACTTAAATCGTAAACAGTCTTGCCACGCAAATGAAACGCATCAGACACATAAAGAAAGTTTTCTGAATGGCCAGCAAACAACAATGCATGGGGCTTCATCAGTGGCACAAAACGGCTCAATATTTTCGATTGCGTGGGTTTATCAAAGTAAATCATTACATTTCTACAAAAAATCACATCAAATGATTCTTTCAGTGGCCATGACTCTTCAAGCAAATTAAGCTGATGAAAAGTAACCAGCTTTTTTAATTCATTACGCACACGTACCGAACCTTCATGCTCGCCAGAACCTTTTTGAAAAAAATGTTTACGGCGCTCATCAGATAACTTACTCACACGCTCGTATGGGTACACCCCGCGCGAGGCTGTCGCCAACACATTGGTATCAATATCCGTTGCAATAATTTCAACGGGCGGGCTCATGGTGCCAAACGCTTCACATGCCGTCATTGCGATGGTGTAAGGCTCTTCGCCAGTAGATGCAGCAGAACACCAGATACGAATTGGTTTTTTTAACGTTATGAGGTGTTCGGCTAAAATAGGAAAATGATGTTCTTCACGAAAAAAGGAGGTCAAGTTGGTTGTTAGCGCATTGGTGAACGCCTCCCATTCGTCAGCATCATTTGCACTTTCAAGGTAATCAAGATACTCCTTAAACGAGTGATAACCTAAACTGCGTAGACGTCGACCAATTCGGCTATATACCATGTCTGATTTAGCTTCTGATAAAGAAATACCAGCATGCTGATAAATAAGCTTACGTATTTTGGCAAAATCCTGAGCTGTAAAATTAAACTCTCGGCTTTCATCTTGTTGTTCATTTTTTGCCATTATTGACTCACCATTTAGTTTGCAACTTTAGACTTTTATTTAAAAAGTCTTTTATAATTATTCAACACAAAATCAATGACTACTTAACGCTTGAGAACCCGGCATTTACGCTACTCCAAAAGCCAATTTTAGAAACTTTTCGACTGGCTGAGGATTAGCGTAAATGGCGAATTGATGAGATTTTGTTATGCTAAATCATGCATAAGTCAGTTCAAATCAATCTCTCGGTCAACTAATTAAACTACCTGTCAGTGGCTCTTCTTTTTTCTGGATGAGCCGCGAAAGGATGTGCAGAGTCTTTGTAAACCTTAAGTAAATCAGCCGCTTTTGGTTCACGAGCGATTGCACTTTTAATCGCTTGTTTAGTCGCTCTGTAATTCCAATCCTGAATACGATCATCCATGTCTGCTGATTGGTCAATAAAAACACCCACGCAGATAAACAAATCATCCGCTTCTTCAACTGGAATCGTACCGTCAGCGACGCAATCCATCACCGCCATCGCAATACCGCGTTGAGCCGGGCCAAACATTTGCACTGACTGCTTAGTGTTTCTTAGCGTAACCTTGTTAAACATCACAGTATTAGGTTTCACCATCATGTTTGGGGCAACAATAGCCAGCAATCCATTCACGCCTTCTTTTTGGTCAGTCAAAGTACGGCAAAATGCATCTTCTGCAGCACTGCCACGTGGACCCATAATAAGGTCAATATGCGCAACATTTTTAAGGTCCAGATCATTACTGTCTGGGCGATTTTCAATTACCAACGCTTCACCAATTAAAACACGATCAATTACAGCCATTTTATTCTCCTGAATATCTCAATAAATTCCAAAAATCCTACTAAAAATCAGCATCGTGTACTTATAGCTACACTTAGCCCACAACCACGCCCTACGGATGATTTTAAAGCCACTGGTTTAAGGTTGGCTCTAATTAAGACATCACCTTACTACTTCATATCACGCTAAAAAATCAATCTACTTCAACAACAGCATTCTAGAACGACTGTGAGTCTGAACATCCTCTATACTAAACACACTCACAGCATTCATCAACTCCTCAGCCTGATCCATCATCGACTCAGCCGCGGCAGCCGCTTCTTCCACTAAAGCCGTATTTTGCTGTGTCACATCATCCATTTTAATGATGGCATCATTGATTTGCGCAATGCCAGCACTTTGTTCGGTTGATGCGGCAGCAATTTCGCCAATGATGTCTGATACGCGTTTTACTGAGCTTACAATTTCCTGCATGGTTTCACCGGCAGCTTCCACTTGTTTGGTGCCCTCTGCTGTTTTAATTGCAGAGTCATGAATTAACTCTTTAATCTCTTTTGCAGCCCCAGCAGAGCGTTGCGCCAAGTTACGTACTTCGCCTGCCACTACCGCAAAACCACGACCCTGCTCACCGGCACGCGCAGCTTCAACTGCAGCATTTAGCGCAAGAATATTAGTTTGGAAGGCAATGCCATCAATCACTGAAATAATATCTTCAATTTTCTTGGCGCTGGCATTAATATCCGCCATGGTGCTTACCACGTCAGATACGGCTACACCACCTTTTACTGCCACACCAGAGGCAGCAATCGCCAACTGATTAGCCTGTTTAGCATTATCCGCATTTTGTTTCACTGTTGATGAAAGCTGATCCATACTTGACGCGGTTTTTTCTAAATTGGCGGCTTGGTCTTCTGTGCGGCGAGATAAATCTGCGTTGCCTTGCGCAATCTCTTTAGCGGCCGTATTAATCGCCTCAGCAGACTGTTTAACAATGACAATCGGCTTCACAATCATCTCTAGCATTTCATTCATGCCATCAACAATCTTGCGGTAATCACCCTGATGTCTATCGGCATCCGCACGTACAGATACGCGACCATCACGTGCAGCGTCAGCTAACAACTCTGCATCTTCATTTAACGCTTTCAAGTTAGTACGTACCTGTTCAATGGCTTCATTAACGAAAGCCTTTTTACCGGGAAATTTTTCTAATGGCGCATCAAAATCACCTTCACCAAACGCTTTAACACAGGCTAGCGCTTTTTCTGTCAATTCCATCTGCCCCGCTACGATAGTATTTACAGCACTCACTAACTCACTAAAACCGCCTTTAAACAAATGGGCATGTAATGACATATCGATGTTGCCCTGCGCGTGCTCATTAGTTACCCATTTTACAGAGTCAACCGCGCCTTTCAGCTTACCTTTCAATCTATCCAGATTTTTATTGATCTCGGCTTTTTTACCAGGATACTGACGAATCTGTACATCAAAGTCACCATCGCCGAGGGCTCGCATCAATTGCGTGACTTCCTCTTTTTCTTGAACATGCGCGCCTACCATAGTATTTACACCATGCGCCATTTCAGCATAAGCACCAGAAAACTTTGAAGTATCAATAGTAGCGTCGATTTCACCTAAGTCATGTTGCTCTGACATCGTTTCCATATCAGTTATAAACGTTTTTACATTGGAACGTAAAAGCTCGACGCCCTCATTGATAAACGCACGCTGCCCAGGAAAGCGCTCTAATGGCGCATCAAAGTTACCTTTTGAAAACTCTGCAATACAGGCCGTAACTTTGCGCATGACATCCGCTTGGTTAGACGCCATTTCATTCACGTTTTCTGCCATCGTTTTATAACTACCATAAAATTTACCGGTATTAATAACCGCGCCAATATTACCGGCTTTATTTTCAGCAGACATATTACTTTGCTCATCAATCACGGCCTTGAGCGTTTGTTGCATACCTCGTATTGAGGCCATTAAACTTGTAGTGTCACCGTTTTCAATTTTAATCGTACTATTCAAATCACCATTGGCAATATCATTTGCGATTTTCGCCACTTCATCTGGCTCACCACCTAATTGCTTGCGTAAATTACGCGTAATCATCACACCAAGCACAACTAAAGCAAATAAAACCAACAGACTAATAATAATCGACACATTGACTGCCTGTGCTTTTGCATCTAAAGCTTTTTCTGCAATTTGTTTGCCTAACGTCGTTTTATAATCTATGTGTGCAGCAATACTTGCGTTGGCTTTTTCTGCCGGGCTGCGTATAGCAATATATAGTGCTTGCGCCAGCTCTTTATCACCTGCGCGTGATGCCTCTAAAATAGGCGACATATCTTGAAAGTAAACATCCAACCCTAGTTTATCCGCTTCAAGTAATTTCCGCTCTTGTTCATCAGAGAGATAAGCTTCATAACTATCCGTTAACGCATTCAACTCGCCTCGCAGTTTTCTAATCGCAGATTCAACCTCTTCCATCTGGTCGGCTTCTTTGATAAAGGTATGGTTGGCAAGCCGAATACGCAACGTATTAAACGTGTAACGCACCTTATCCAACTCAACAATGCTAGGAGCAATATTGGTATTGGCATAATTGGTGGTATTAAAAATAGATTCTGTTTGTCGCAAACTTAACACCAATAAAACAATTAACCCCGCAACTGAAATTAAGGTTAATAACATCATTTTTTTTGCAACTGTCATTTTCATTACACCACTCTTTTCGTTTCAAATCATTCAAATATAATTAAAATTCGCCTACTCACTTCAATCTAAAACCTAACTTCAACGCTTTAAAACTCTTCCCAATCACCATCATCACTACCTGCTTTAGTATTCAATTTTGCAGGCGCAGCTTTTGTAGCGGCTTTTATAGGCTTTGCTGCAGTTTGTCTTAATGGACTATTAGGTGCGCGTCTGTTACCCACAGGTTCACCCTCCAGTTGAAACACGCTGACAGCGTTCATTAGCTCATCGGCTTGTTCCATCATAGATTCAGCTGCAGCTGCGGCTTCCTCAACTAATGCGGTATTTTGTTGGGTTACATCATCCATCTTCATGATAGCTTCGTTCACCTGCTCAATACCGGCGCTTTGTTCCTGAGATGCCGCAGAAATTTCACCGATAATATCGGTCACACGCTGCACAGAAGTCACCACTTCTTGCATAGTGTTACCTGCATTTTCTACCTGCTTAGTGCCTTCAGCGGTTTTGTTCACAGAGTCTGTAATCAATTCTTTAATCTCTTTGGCGGCTCCTGCTGAGCGTTGTGCAAGATTGCGCACCTCACCTGCCACCACGGCAAAACCGCGGCCTTGTTCACCCGCTCTAGCGGCCTCTACTGCTGCATTCAATGCTAAAATGTTGGTCTGAAAAGCAATACCATCAATCACTGAAATAATGTCTTCAATTTTCTTGGCACTTTGGTTGATATTAGCCATGGTAGTCACGACTTGGGCGACAACACGACCTCCTTTAACGGCAACCTCAGATGCAGAGGCGGCAAGTTGGTTGGCTTGTTTAGCATTATCAGCATTTTGCTTTACGGTAGAAGATAGCTCTTCCATACTTGCCGCAGTTTTTTCCAGATTCGCAGCTTGCTCTTCTGTACGGCGTGATAAGTCAGCATTGCCTTGGGCAATTTCTTTGGCCGCAGTATTGATGGTTTCAACCGCAGTTTTAACTGTAGCAATTGGGCCTACGATCATTTCCAGTGTTTCGTTCACGCCACCTACAATTTTACTAAAATCACCTTGGTGTGCAGTGGTATCGGCGCGAACAGAAACGCGACCGTCATGTGCGGCATCAGATAGCATTTGAACATCGCCAACCAAGGCATTGATCGCCTTAATACAAGTATTTAAATTATCTTTTAGGTTATTAAAATCGCCATTATATACTTCAGTGATTGGTGCTGGCACTTCACCACGTGCAATACTCTCCACGCTGTTTGCTGCCATATTAAGAGGTTTAACCATTGCATCTAACGTTGCATTTAAGCCTTCAATTACTTTGCAATATTCACCTAAATGCTTCGTAGCATCCGCGCGAACATTGAGCACACCTGCCTCAGCAGACTCTGCCAACAGATTACCGTCTGCAACCAAAGCTTTAATCGCAAGCCCGCAAGCATTGAGATTATTTTTAATGATATTAAAATCGCCCTGATATTCAGCGGTAATTTCAGCAGGAATGACCCCTTTAGATAAATGATCCACATAAGCAGCCGCCATATTCAGCGGTTCAATCACTGCTTCTAGTAGCTTATTAGCGCCTTCACTCAGGTCGCGCATAAATCCATTTGGCAGACCAGTGGTATCAATTCGTTTATTCAGATTACCGGCTACAGTCTGCTCAATTAGTGTCGCAACATTTCTCTCTGCGGTTACTTCAGCGGTACGGTCAGTCCATTGCGTCATGCGCCCCAAGTAGCGGCCGTCAGCATCATCATAAACGGGGTTCAACACTAATTGCAGATTAAGCCCAGCGTTGTAAGTATCAATCTGCTTAGAGCCGGTCAGCTCTGCTGCAAAATTTTCCCGATCCTTTTCATTTTCAAGATACTGACCAATTCTGGCACCTATCATTGCCTCAACCGTAAAGCCTGGGTGACGTGTCGCGATACTAGGCGCCATAGATTTGAAAATATTTTTAGCCGCCTGATTCATGTATATAAGGAAATTGTTCTCATTAGAGAGCGTCACCGCCATCGCTGCATTATCAAGAGCCGCTTTGATACGGCTAATTCCATTCACGGTTTCAGTATGATTAAATTCCAAGCGAGCCTTAAGCGCTCGGTAAGCATCTAATACCGACGTCATCTCATCACGATGCCCTGTGCGCATTACAGGCTCATGATCAACACCTTGTGCGCTCATCATCAGGTAACGTGTCGCTTCACGGATCCGTGGGATGATAGTCATATAGAGTGACCTACCCAGGAAACCTGTCATTAGAATACCGAGCACAATGAATAGAATACTTTCATTACGCTTGGAAATATAGTTTGCTTGTGCCGCCTGATATTCTTCGCCGGCCACTGTGAGTTGCAGGTTAGTGAGCTGATTGATCTTGTAAGATAAAGGGTCGATTGCCGGATACATTTCCGTTGTTGTAAAAGCAGTGATGCGCTCTTGATCCTGACTGTTCAGAATACTTTGCAGTGAAACTGTCGCGACATTAGCTTTTGCAAACAGGGGTTCCACTTCCTTAACCAACAACTGTTCTTCTGGTGTCAGATTGGTCACAGCATAATCTTTCCACTGCTTATCCACTTCTGCCAGTGCCATTTCCACATTGGCCTGACCTTCAGACCAGCTCATGCTACCATTGCGGACTTTGTGCGCAGTATCGACGATATTCACCGCATACATATCTGCAACCACCTTAAGCTGTTGCAATGGGATGACACGATCCTGATATACACTGGACAGCCTATCGTTACTGTATTTAATACCCTGCAAAGCTCCATAGCCCAACACTAGGCTGGTAAGCGCTGCCATCAGAAAAATAGAGACCAACCGTCCTCTTAACGAGAATCTGCGCTTGTAATCACGATATTTAGCCGTTAACGATTCTGACCAGCTTAACCCATTTCTAATCACCTGATGGTAGTGAATTGCTCCATCAATTTGATGTCGCGTCGGTTTTTTGCGAACAGAGATGTAACCTGAAGGTCGGCCATTTTCTACAATAGGTGAAACAATCGCCTCTACCCAATAGTGATCGCCGTTTTTACAGCGGTTCTTCACAATTCCTATCCATGGGTCACCTGCTTTTACTGTATCCCATAGACTATTAAACGCCTCAGGCGGCATATCAGGATGGCGCACGATATTATGGCTTTGCCCAATCAACTCTTCTTCAGAAAATCCACTTATATCAATGAAGTCTCGGTTTACAAAGGTGATTAGACCTTTTAAATCGGTTCTGGAAACAATCTGCAAATTGTCATTTAACTCGACTTCGCGCTGTGAAACTGGCATGTTGATTTTCATGATTAGACTCTTTTCTTATGACTTTAAATCAAACTTAAACTACCCAATTATCAATTAAACACACTGACTTAGATTTAATAATGAGCCAGCGTTGCCTCAAGGCAATGAAATAAACTTGAGGTTAAACTGGGATTTTGATCCCTCAATTTTGCTACGCTATATCAAGGCTTGTTTTTAAAACTCCTCCCAATCGCCATCATCACTGCTGCCAACCTTGGTTGTTGATTTAGGCCCGGCACTTCTTGCAGTGGCTACACTTGCTTTTTTACCTTTAGCAACCGCCTCTATATCATCAATCGCTTTAATCGTACGTTTAGAGGTTTTTGAGAATTCACCGCCTAGCAGTTGCTTTGCCGTAACTTGGTCTTGGTTTTTGACACTTTGCACAATATGGCCCACGCTTTGGTGAAATTCTGCATGGGCGGTTTTTAGTTCTTTGTATTCATGCGTATGCGCGTGTTTTTGTGCTGCGCCATAAATCCAGCCACCTAATGGACATTGGTCATCGCGACAAACTTTATCAACTTCTAAATGTTCTTTTGAGCGCCCGGCTATAAAGTCCACTAAGCGGTTTTTCCATTTAATATGGGCTTGCTTGGCTTCTTCAAATGAAAAGATTTGGCCGAGTTTAGGTGCCAATACTTGGTTAGCAAGCCTTGCTGGTGGAGCGACAGTCCTTAGACTTCTGCTCGGTGTGGCTGAGCTTCCGCTCAATTTAAACGCACTTACCGTATCCATTAACCCTACGGCTTGGTCCACGAGCGATTCTGCTGCCGCTGCCGCTTGCTCTACCAAGGCTGCATTTTGCTGCGTCACTTCGTCCATGCTGGTAATGGCGCTGTTGA
>JAUSAG010000025.1 GCA_030652995.1 Methylotenera sp. | reverse complement strand
TGGTTGCGGCAACGCAATCTACGCTAAGTGAGACCGCGGTAAGCCGTATGGGTGGCAACACTCATGCGCTCTGGTCGTTGACCTTAGAAACCCCCGCTACAACATCTGTATTTGGTGTTTAGCGGTGGGAGTCTTCATCAGAGAGAGGAATTGTTCGATTACAGTTTGCGTTAATGTTTGGTCAAGCGTAACCGCAGAAAATCAATTTAATTGGTTAGCCCAAAAATTTAAAGTAACACTTGGCGCGTATTAGCTAAAAAATGGTGAATTTGACGCTCTATTTCAGGCTTGATCATCACCGCTGGTCCCTTGCCGTTTGGGCAAGGCAGGCTAGGTGTAGTTCCAAACAGACGGCAAATAAGAGGGCGCTCACCATAAACCTGACACCCATTGCTACTAAGATAGGGGCAGTTTAGCGCTTCAAGTGCCCGATCATGCTCCTGTTCACTTTTAACCGGCAACCTAGACACCTCTTCTGAAGACGCTGTTACGGGTCCGCAGCAGTCATGGCAACCCAGCGTGCATTCAAATGAAGGAATACGCGTACGAAAAAACCTAACAACCTGACTGTTTTTGGTCACAGAAGCGCCTTATTTTGATTTGCCAAGCTTTGATTTATACGTTGAACTATCACTGGATTTTATCACGATTGAAATATGACAACCCCTGCTATTCGACTCAAAAGCTTTCAAGATCAATTCAAAAAAGCGGCTTCTAACAATCCGAAGGATAAACCATTTATTTTTGAGGAAAGCGAAACGCTATCAATGCACTTTGATACGCGCTCAATACAAAGCGTTATGCGCAAGAGCGACCCAGCAAATCTGGTCCTTGGCTACACGCGAACGATGATGGGCTTCTTGTTTTTTAATCCCAATCCGGAACATATCGCAATGATAGGTTTAGACGGTGGTTCACTAGCAAAGTATTGCCTCAAGTATCTTCCAGATGCCAATTTTACTGCGGTAGAGATTAACGAACAGGTGATTGCTATACGCGACCAATTTCACATTCCGGCAGATAGTCTTAAATTTTGTGCACTACATGCTGACGGCGCCGATTATGTCACCAATAAATCAGATAGAGCGGACGTGCTACTGATCGATGGCTTTGATGAGGATGGACACCAGTCAAAGCTTTGCAGTGCGGGATTTTACGATAACTGTTATAGCAAGCTAAACGATGGCGGCGTGATGGTGGTTAACATGCTGGCAAGTGACCTTAAATTTGGCACTTATACCGCTCGCATTCGTGATAGTTTTGAGGATAAAGTCGTGGTGGTAGATTCTTAAGAGCATGGCAATAAAATTGCCTTTGCGTTTAAAGGCGAAGATTTTCCAATCTCCAAAGAAACGCTGCTTAAAAGAATTAGAGCGCTTGCGTTTCGTTGCCACAAAACCAATCACTAAACCTTAAAAAAATCTGGGTTAGACGTTAGTCGTTAAGCCAATAAAAAACCGCCTTGCTGACGCAGGGCGGTTTACTCTACTTAAACTAAATTAGCCTAATAATCAATTTACGTAAAAATTAACTAATCAAGCTATTCATCCGTTTAACAAAACTTGCCGGATCATCCAGCATACCGCCCTCAGCCAATAAAGCCTGGTCAAACAGCACATGCGCTAAATCACCGAATAATTCATCCGCCGTTTCGCTTTCAAGGCGTTTCACTAATTTATGCGCAGGGTTGATTTCCAGAATAGGCTTAGCCTCTGGCGCATTTTGACCTGCGGCTTTTAGCATACGTGCCAAGTTCCCTGATAAATCTTGTGCATCACTCACCAAACAGGCTGGTGAATCGGTCAAACGATGGGTCACACGAACATCTTTTACTTGGCTGCCCAGCGTTTGCTTAATTCTATCCACTAAGGTTTTGGCTTCCTCTTCTATTTTCTTTTGAATCTCTTTTTCAGTGTCGGATTCCAGCTTACCTAAATCCAAATCACCTTTGGCGATCGATTGCAGCTTTTTGCCATCAAATTCAGCCAAGCTTCCCAACAGCCACTCATCTACACGGTCAGACATCAGTAATACTTCAATGCCTTTTTTGCGGAAAATCTCCAGATGCGGGCTGTGTTGTGCCGCAGCAAAGCTATCAGCAGTAATGTAATAAATCACATCCTGCTCGGGCTGCATACGTGCAATATAGTCCTTGAGAGACACATCCTGAACATCTGTATCCGCTTTAGTAGAGGCAAAGCGTAACAACGAGGCAATTTTCTCTTTGTTAGCAAAATCTTCGCCCGGACCTTCTTTTAATACGCGGCCAAACTCTTTATAGAACTTAGCATAATCGTCAGGTTTGTTTTCCGCCATATCTTCCAGCAGGCCTAATACTTTTTTCACAGAGCCGGATTTAATCGCCTCAACATCACGGCTGGACTGCAAAATCTCGCGCGAAACATTCAGCGGCAGGTCTGAGGTATCAATCACCCCACGTACAAAACGCAGATATTGCGGCATCAATTTTTCGGCGTCTTCCATAATAAATACGCGCTTCACATAAAGCTTAATGCCATGACGGCGCTCGCGGTCGAACAAATCAAAGGGCGCTTTGCCTGGAATATAAAGTAATGAAATATACTCCTGCTTACCTTCTACACGGCTGTGGGTATAAGCCAATGGGTTTTCAAAGTCATGTGAAACGTGTTTGTAAAACTCTTGATATTCTTCTTCAGTGATGTCGTTTTTATTACGCGCCCATAATGCGGAAGCCTTATTTACGGTTTCGTCCTCATCGGTCGCCACTTCAGCACCGTCTTTCCATTCGGACTTTTTCATTACGATTGGCAAAGTAATATGGTCTGAATACTTGCGGATAATCGTTTTCAGTTTCCAATCACTTAAAAACTCATCTTCACCTTCACGCAAATGTAATACCACTTCAGTACCACGCGTTGCTTTATCAGCGGCTTCTAAAGTGTAATCGCCCTCACCTGATGATTCCCAACGCACGGCTTCAGTAGCCCCTGCGCGACGCGTGGTCAGCGTTACTTTATCTGCAATAATAAATGCTGAATAAAACCCCACACCAAACTGACCGATCAAATTCGCATCTTTTACCTGATCACCGGAAAGCGCATTAAAAAACTCTTTAGTGCCAGACTTTGCAATGGTACCGATATTAGCAATCACCTCATCACGGCTCATACCGATGCCGTTATCTGAAATTGATACCGTGCGCGCGGCTTTATCAAACGCAACGCGAATTTTTAGCTCACTATCGTTTTCATACAATGTACCGTTGGCTAATGCTTCAAAACGTAATTTATCAGCAGCATCTGACGCATTGGAAATCAATTCACGTAACACAATCTCTTTATTGCTATACAGTGAGTGAATCATCAATTGCAACAGTTGCTTAACCTCGGCCTGAAAAGCCATCGATTCTTTCGGATGAGTTTCTTTTTGAGGGGTCTCTTTTTGTGCAGTCTCTGCGGACATAAATTTAGCTCCTAGTGTTGGGGGGGATTAACAATAGGTGCTATGTTGGGGTGATCGATTATTTTTCAAGTGCGCCATGTGCCAGAAGAACACAGCATGACAACTAAACTTTAGTACTTGTCACGTCCGTCACCCACTGCAACAATGGATCCCACTGCTGTAGATCTTGCTCTACCAATGAAGGTCGCATATCAAAAATGCCCATCCCCTGCTCGGCAGCCGTCACATAAACCTGTGCATTTCTTAAATATGTAAGCACTGAAAACCCAGTCTGGTCCATAAAGTCAGCCAGTCCTGCTGCTGCATGAGTGCGGTTATTGACACGCATCCCAACCAAGGCCACAAAAGTCTTATTCTTACGAATCGCTTTCTCTTCAGCCAACACTTCTAAAAAATCACGGGTTGCGCCAATATCAAAGGCCGAAGGCTGTATTGGAATAATCACGCAATCCGCCTCTTTAACGGCATTAGACAGTTTATCGCCACGTAGCCCGGCTGGAGAGTCAGCAATAACCCAGTCAGGCTTAGAAGATAAGCTCTTGTCTCCAGCGCTTTCGATATGTATTTGCGGCAAGACAATCGAACGCCTCTCTAACCAATGCGCCGAGGATTGCTGACGGTCTAGGTCTGACAACATGACCTGATGCCCAAGCGAAGCAAAATAGCTGGCTAAATTAGTCGTTAGCGTAGACTTACCGCTTCCTCCCTTAGAATTAGCTACAAGAATTTTTTTCATAAAAAGACCTCCAATTTGTGAATAGCTTCTAACCGTAAAGGTCATGGCTACCAAGCTTAAGCAGATAAAACGGCAAGCGTTAGTGATGTAAGCAACATGTGCCTACGAAAGATACACAATAATGCGATGGTAGCCTGCTAGATAATGCCTCTGCTTATTCCAACCTTATTCAAGACCAATACCGCTTACTTTTTACTTGATTTCGCTACTTGTTTTGCAATTTTTGCTTTAATTTCATGCATACGTTCACGCCACTCCTGAAGCTGCTCGTCATCAAGCTCAAGTTGTATTGCCAACGCCTCTAAGGTATTGAGTTTTTCATCAGATAATCTACGTGCCAGTTTTCCGCGCATCCGGCTTTGCAGTCGCTCGGCCTCTTCTACAGACAACTTGCTCGCAGCCTCGACATAAGCTTCACTTGCCGATTTTATTTTCATACGGATTCCTCATTAAATAATTTTATAACTCAAACAGTATAAGTGGTCTATATTTTTTGATGTGTGACATATTTATTAAAATTAATCATTGATGTGAACCTGACCTGCTCCCATGTCACCACAACAATCTAAAATGATTAAAACTTACTTTTTGCCATTGTCATTAAAATTTCAAACTATAATGATATATATAAATAATAATATAGTTTTAATTACTTAGACAAAAGCACCCCAACAATGGAAATCACCAAAAACAACTCAAGTAACGCGCCTGTAGATAAAGCATTACTAGCCGCGATTGATTTGGGCTCCAATAGCTTTAGACTTGAAATTGGTCGCTTGGATGGTGGCCATATTCAGCGCGTTGAGTACTTAAAAGAAGCGGTACGTCAAGGTGGGGATTTAGACGAAGACCGCAACCTGACGACTGAAGCCATGGATCGTGGTGTGCGCTGTTTAGCTAGATTTGGTGAGCGCTTACAAGGTTTTGATGCAACTCACGTCCGCGCCGTGGCAACACAAACACTGCGTGAGGCCAACAATCGCGACGTGTTTCTTAAGCTGGCTAAAAAGGCATTAGGCTTTGATGTAGAAGTAATTTCCGGCGTAGAAGAAGCGCGCCTCATTTATCAAGGCGTCAATCGATTTCTACCGCAATCCGATGAAAAAAGACTGGTGATTGATATTGGTGGCCGCTCTACTGAATTTATCCTAGGGCATGGTTTTGAAGCGCAGCACACTGCATCATTACACGTAGGTTCGGTTGCATGGTCACTCAAACATTTTGCTACAGGTGAGTTTACCGAAAACGCCTTCTCTCGCGCTGAGCTTGCCGCTGAATCTGTGTTTGAAACCCTGGGCTCCAACTTCAACCATAATCAATGGGATATTGCCTATGGTGCCTCTGGCACGGTAGGCGCAGTCGCTGATGTTTTGGTGCAATACGGCAGACCTGTGGACGTGGTAACTAAAGCAGATTTGTACTGGCTACGTGACGAGCTACTACGCATGCGCTATATTGACAAAATACGTCTTGATGGCCTAAAAGAAGATCGAAAACCAGTGATTGGCGGCGGACTATCAATTTTAATCGCCGTATTTGAATTTTTAAAAATTGATACCCTTCATGTAGCAAAAGGCGCACTAAGGCACGGCCTGCTGTACGACATGCTCGCGCGTGAAGACGACATGCTAGATTTAAGAAACGCATCGGTGCAACGTTTAGCGAAAAAATTCGATGCAGATGAAATTCAAGCCAGCACCGTAGCCGAGATATCAGAAAAGCTATTTGAAAAAATCAGTGAAAATGTCAATTTTGCATTAGGCGAACGGCGACTACATGCCAGAAAATTACGATGGGCTGCTTTATTACACGAAATAGGCAGCTTTATTTCACCCATAGACGCACATTTGCATGGCGGTTATATACTAGAGCATACCGAACCGTTAGGATTTGCTCAAAGCGAGCTTCATCGCCTGAGTTTGTTGATACTAGGACATCGCGGCAAATTAAAACGATTGGAAGCAGATTTTTCTGACCGTATTTTTGTAATGCAACTGATCTGCTTGCGCCTAGCGGTTGTTTTGTGCCACGCACGGCAAATCCCTAATTTACGCGGTATGCAGCTTAATATAGCCAATAATACGATCACTCTAACCGTCTCAAAGTCCTGGACTGAAAAATACCCACAGTCAAATTATTTACTGGATGAAGAAACGCTAGCTTGGCAAAAAACAGTTTGGCGTTTTGAAAAGTCTAGCACTTAATCAAATTGGGCCTCGTCTAAGGGGGCTGGTTAGAAGCGGGTATAATCAAAGATTACTACTAACGCAGATTGAACAAAGAGGAAATAAAATGTATTCCATCATTGGTTTTCTAGTACTTGTACTTGATATATTTGCAATTATTAAAATAATACAAAGTTCAGCATCGGGTACTGAAAAAATACTGTGGATTCTTTGTGTCTTGATATTTCCTGTTGCAGGCATGATTATTTGGTTTTTTGCAGGGCCAGGTGGCAAGAAAATTTAGTGTGCAGTAGGCTAAAGTTCCGATTCAGAATCATCAGCTTAGATGAAAGCTAATCTTGCATTGGTTTTCAAAAATGAACCCTACTATGCTGTCACCACCACAAAGCATCAACTAAAAGTTTGTCATAAATATTTCATTTGCAATGCCAATTAAACGGTATAAACTATTTATATCGTTTAATTAGGAGCAATCATGTCAAAAATCAACCCTACACTAGCTGCTGCATTAAATACGCCTGCTGAAAAAACTGAGCCCGCAAAGCCAGTAAAAGCCAAAGCCGTTGTTAAAAAAACCGTCGCAACCAAACCTGCGGCTATAAGCCCTGCCCTAAAAACCACCACCAAAAAAACAAGTGCACCTAAAATTGATACCAAAAAAGTAGAAAAACCGGTAAAAGAGAAAACACCAAAACTCAAAATGGAACGTGACAGCTTTACGATTCCTAAAACAGAGTACGCGCAGTTTGCTACTTTAAAAGACCGCCTAGCTAAACTCGGTCAACCTGTGAAAAAAAGCGAATTACTTCGCGCAGGCATTATGCACTTAACGGCCATGACAGATGCCGCTTTAAAAATAGCGTTAAGCAAAGTGCCCGCGATTAAAACCGGCAGGCCTAAAAAGAAGTAAATTGGACGATTATAAGTCAGGGTGTTGCACTGCAAACAAATAGGTTTGCAGTGTCGCTTTCTCAGCCTCATCAACATATCTCTGACGCAACCACCAAGCAGCACCCTTTTTAACAACACAGGTACGCTCACTCAACCCCAATAATTTAGCGATCAGCATGCCAAGGGTTGGTTGATGTCCAATAATCAATATCGTTTTACTGTTATCGGCATTGGTGACTTCTTTAGCAATACGCTCAACCGAGCTATCTACACTTAAAAACTCAGCCACTTTTATTTTTACGCCATTCAGATCATGCAATGCGGCGGCAGTCTCTAAACATCGCCGTGCTGGGCTACATATTAGCTCAGTATTGGCTGGTAGGTTCTGATTCAGCCATTTGGCTATTTTTATTGCATCTTTACGCCCTTTTTTAGTTAAAGCGCGATCACAGTCTTTTCCACTTGCGCTTTCAACTTCAGCATCTGCATGTCGCCATAAGATTAAATTTGCCATGCATCTTCCCTACAAAATTGTTTAATCAGCATATTTTTGCATCAGTTGCTGCTGCGCGCTAAATACTTGCGCTTGATCATGTGATTTTGATTTAGACAGTAATATACGTTGTGCACTCAGAACATAGGTGCCATCCGCATTTAACAGCCATGCATCTTGATTGTCCTGCAAATATAGTTGGCAACACTCTTGCAAAATACGGGCACGATTTTCACTATCTATAATTGGCCATGCAATCTCAACGCGTCGCATCATATTGCGATTCATCCAGTCTGCACTGGATAGCCACATGTGCTCTTCTTGCTCAACTTTAAAATAAAATACACGTGAATGCTCTAAGATCCTGCCGATAATAGACCGAACGCGAATACGGCCATTCAAACCAGGAGCGTCAATAGGCAGGATACAGGCACCTCGCACAATTAAATCAATTTCTACGCCGGCACGCCCTGCATTGACCAAACCCTTAACTAAGGCTTCATCCGTCAGTGCATTCATTTTCAAGATAATATGTGCCGTTTTACCGGCCTTTGCAGCAAGCTCCGCCGCCCTAATTTTTACAAGCATTTGTCGGTGTAAATTAAATGGCGCTACCAATAACTTTTGCATACGCGGTAATTTAACTTGGCTAGCAATATGTCTGAACAAATACTCCATATCACGGGTTATTTGAACGTCCGCAGTGAGCATACTCACGTCAGTATAAAGACGTGCTGTTCTTGGATTATAATTGCCCGTAGATAGATGCCCGTAGTATTTCAAACGCTTATCTTCTCGGCGCATCACTAACAGCATTTTGGCGTGTGCTTTCAGGCCAACAATACCGTACACAACTTGCGCACCCACAGACTCAAGCGCTTCTGCCCAGTTAATATTTGCCTCTTCATCAAAGCGGGCTTTTAGTTCAACGACCGCCATCACCTCCTTGCCACGCCGCACCGCCTCTTGTAACAGTTTAAGCATGCGCGGGTCTGAACCTGTGCGATATATCGTCTGTTGAATAGATAACACGTCGGGATCATAGACCGCTTCACGTAAAAAATCGATGACCGACTCAAAACTCTCAAACGGCTGATGAATTAAAATATCACGCTGTTTTAACTGCGTAAAAAATGACTGATTAGCTAGTAACTTCTGGCTGATTTTAGGCTCATACGGCCTAAATTTTAGATGCTCGCCATCAGCTAAATCGGCTAGCAGCATCAAACGCGACAAATTAACAGGGCCTTGTACGCGATAAAGTGATTGCTTAGGCAAGTCAAACTGTTGCAATAAAAGCTTGGCTAACTTTTCATCACAACCGTGCGAAACCTCTAAACGCACAGCCTCACCGAAATGACGCTGTACAAGCCCTTTTCTTAAAGCGGTACGTAAATTTTTAACGTCTTCCTCATCCACCGCTAAATCTGAATGACGTGTTACTCTAAATTGCGAGAAACTGAGCATTTCACGCCCAGTGAATAAGCTTGCCAGATGTGCTCTAATTACACTAGATAACGAAATGAATTTTTGTTGCTTATTACTTAAGTTTTTGGGCAGTTTAATGAGGCGCGGCAAAGCTCTCGGCACCCTTACAATAGCGATGTTGTTGCTACGACCAAACGCATCATTTCCACCAAGTAGCACAATAAAATTAAGCGACTTATTCGCCACCTGTGGAAAAGGGTGTGAGGGATCAAGCGCAACTGGCACTAACAGCGGGCGTACATCGGTCTCAAAATAACGCGCTACCCAGCGCCTTTGCTCTAAGGTGCGATCACCATGCGAGACTAAATGCACGCCTTGCTCAGCAAGGGCTGGCATCAACTCGGTATTAAAAATTTGATATTGTTTATTAACTAAGGCATGCGCAGTCTCTGCAATCGCCTGATAACTTTGCACATTGATATCAGAATGTTGCTCATCATCACGCATTGCATCCACATGTGGCGCCGCTCGCACTTCAAAAAACTCATCGAGATTTGACGAAACAATGCAAAGAAAGCGTAATCGCTCAAGTAGGGGATATTCAACATTTTGCGCAAGGCTCAATACGCGTTCATTAAAAGCCAAGATGCTAATATCACGATTGAGTAGTTTTAAAGGTGGGTAAGCTGAACGCATAAACGCTATCAAATAGTATGTAGATTTGATATTACGCGCTAATTGTGACAAATAGATGAAATTGTAACGAAATACTGATTAACTCAGCTGATCACTAGCGTAATAAGCATTGATAACTTTGTACCGGTTTATCTACAGGCTTAGCGTTGCCAATAGTTATTTATTTAACAACACTTTTAACATAACACCCACTGCCACAAAACCAAAGGGCGCAGTCACGCATACACTAGAGCCATAACCTGCACAGTTCAGCCCTGTAATTGCTAGATCGGCAACCTCACATGCACTATCAGGCTGAATAACTCTTTCATCAGAATACACACAGTGAACTC
The DNA here is from genome assembly GCA_030652995.1 of Methylotenera sp. GTDB lineage: Bacteria > Pseudomonadota > Gammaproteobacteria > Burkholderiales > Methylophilaceae > Methylotenera. The sequence continues at coordinate 66,532 of JAUSAG010000025.1, read as the reverse complement.
CTAGTTTTGATGATTTACCCTTTGCGCTATGACCATTGCTAAAGCCATAGTCACGGCGCAACAGATTACGCACTTTGGCAAGTAATTTATCATGGCTTACTTCACTTAAGTCCGCTTGTTGAATGAGCGTGGCATTTAAGCGCCCACCCGCTCCGCCTGTCATTACTAAAGGCATATTTTTTGCGTTGCAGTAATTAGCAATAGCAGCCTTGGCTTTTGCATCATCAATGCAATCAATCACGCCATCATAATCACGGTTAAGCATCGTATTGGCATTTTCAATCGTCACAAAATCTTCAATTTCATGCACGATTGCTAACGGGTTAATACTGAGAATACGTTCACGCATGGCGGTCACTTTGGCTTTTCCAAAAGCACCGTCTACGGCGTGCAATTGCCGATTGACATTTGATTCTGCAATGTTGTCTAAGTCAATTAAAGTAATGGTACCCACAGCATTGCGCGCCAAGGCCTCGGCAGCCCAACTGCCCACACCACCAATGCCTATCACACAGATATGCATAGCTTGTAATTTAGCTAAGCCATCGGCGCCATACAGCCGCGAAACGCCACCGAAGCGACGCGCGATATCAGGCTCACTGCTCATGTTTCTAAAATCACAAAGGCTGCGGCTAAGTTCTTTTCATCGCTAATGCTAATATGGGTTTGCTTGATATATTTAGATTGCAATAAAGCCTGTAATTCTGGTGCTAACACCAAAATGGGCTTACCTAAACCATCATGTGAAACCGCAATATTCTGGAAAGTTGCAGGTGCGCGCAAGCCTGTACCCAGTGCTTTTGAAAAAGCCTCTTTCGCGGCAAAGCGTTTGGCTAAAAACCTGGATTTTATTTGTGATTGCTGATAGCTGGCAAACTCACTGTCCGCTAAAATACGCTTGGCAAAATCATCGCCAAACTGTTGAATTGAAGATTCGATGCGCGCAACTTCAACGATATCTGTACCTATGCCAAAAATCATATGCAAATACGCAATCGCCGCCTATTTAGGCGCGGCCGCTTTCATCAAGGCTTTCATCTCACGTACTGCGTTATCCCAGCCAACAAATAAAGCATGCGCCACAATCGCGTGTCCGATATTAAGCTCTTCAAAACCATACAATTTGGCAACCAAATGTACATTATGATAATGCAAACCATGCCCTGCATTCACGATCAATCGTGCATCTTTAGCATGTTGCAACGCTTGCTCAATGCGCGCCAGCTCTAGCATTTGTACCGCATCAGCTTGGGCATCAGCGAATGTTCCAGTGTGCAGTTCTATTACCGGTGCGCCAGCCTTAACGGCAGCATCAATTTGTGCTAAATCTGGCGCAATAAATAATGAAACGCGAATACCCGCATCGCTTAATTTCTGCACCGCATGTTTGACTTTATCAAAATGGGCGATAACATCCAATCCGCCTTCTGTCGTGCGCTCCTCGCGCCGCTCGGGCACCAAGCACACATCTTGCGGCATCACTTTAATCGCAATATCCAGCATTTCATCGGTGACCGCACACTCAAGGTTCATCTTGGTTTGTAACAACGGGCGCAGTGCAAAAATATCGGCATCCTGCATGTGACGGCGGTCTTCACGCAAATGCAACGTAATGCTATCCGCGCCTGATTGCTCAGCGCGCAAAGCCGCTTGCACCACGCTGGGGTATTTAGTACCACGTGCTTGGCGAATGGTAGCAACGTGGTCGATGTTTACGCCTAATTTAATCATAGATAAAACCTAGAAATATAGTTTTGCCACAGTTGCATTTGTAGCGAATTAAAAAACTAAAGCCCTTGCAAATCAATCAATAACTGCCTTGTATGCAAGGGTTTATCACCTAAATAATGCGCTAACAAATAACGCATTAACTGTTTACTTTGTTGCTGTGTTTGACCGTTAGCGTAGTCATCACTTGACATGTCAATCAATGTTTTACCCGATAATTGCACACCGTTATCATCACGAGTGATCGCACCATTGATCGGAATAGCGCCGTGTTCAGCTTCATAACGATAGTTTTGCAATGCTATCACTGGTGATGCATTGATATCCAGTTGCAATGGTATGGCGTAACCAAGTTCTTGTAAAAACTTCAACTCAAAGCGGCGTAAGGTAGCGGCTAAATCTTCACCACTCGCTAAGGTTTTTAACGTATCGGCATAATATTCAAATAGCGCTTCATGTGGATCTTCGCGCGGCAGTAACCGCAACAGTAGCTCATTTAGGTAAAAACCGCACATGAGTGCCTCGCCTTGCAATAGCAACAAACAGCCATTCCATTCCAAACTATGCAAGGTTTTGAGCTCAAGCTTGCCGGACCAAGTTGCCAGCATGGGCTGAAATGCCTGCAGCATACCGCGCATGGCTGAGCGTGGACGCCTGGCACCTTTTGCGGTGGTGGCTACACGCCCAAAATCACGCGCGAACAACTCAACCACTAAGCTTGTTTCTTTGAATGGATAAGTATGCAGTACGTAAACTGCTTGATTGTCTTGACGGTGCGTATTGATTAATGCCATAGGTTTTTTACTTAGCCGCTGACAAACGCAGATGCATACAGATAAAAACAAAAATCATCACGAAATAAGCAGCAAACCAGATATAGCAATAATTAATATCCTAGCGACTTTAACGCCCGTGCGTCATCAGCCCAACCGCCTTTAACTTTCACCCAAGTTTCCAAATAAACCTTACCGCCAAACAGCTTCTCCATATCTTGCCGCGCCTCAGTGGAAATTTGTTTGAGTTTGTCGCCGCCTTTGCCAATAATCATCGGCTTTTGGCTGTCTTTATCTACAATAATGGCGCAAAAAATGCGGCGTAGCTTACCTTCAACTTCAAATTTTTCAATCTCGACGGCTACTGAGTAAGGAATTTCATCGCCTAATAATCTGAAGATTTTCTCGCGCACTAGTTCTGCGGCTAAAAAACGTTCATTTTTATCGGTAAGTTCATCTTCAGAATATACAGCGGGCTGCTCTGGCAAGTATTTACGTATGGTTTGTAACAGCTCATCCAAATTGAGGCTTTTTTTAGCGCTCACAGGTACGATTTCTGAAAATGGAAACTCTAAGTCAAAATCTTGAATCAACGGCAACACGTTACCTTTGTCGCCCATTAAATCTAATTTATTCACCACTAAAATCGTCGGTGTTTTTTCTGAAAGTAATGCTAATACTTTGCGATCTGCATCACCCAATTTCATCGGTTCAATCACAAACAGTACAACATCCACCTCTGTTAACACTTGAGTCACGGTTTTATTTAAACCTTTATTGAGTGCATTCAGGTGTTTTTGCTGAAAGCCAGGCGTATCCACAAATAAAAATTGGGTATCATTTGTTGTATGAATGCCTAATAAACGGTGGCGCGTAGTTTGCGCTTTACGTGAGGTAATGGCTAATTTCATGCCTAAAATGTGATTTAGCAGTGTTGATTTTCCTACGTTAGGTCGGCCAACAATCGCTACCGTTCCACATTTAAAAATGGACTGTGTTACTTCTGAATTTACTTCTAGGTCTGTCATATTTTAATTTTTTCCAATGCGTACTTTTTTTAATTCAAGCAAAGCCAGTTGTGCCGCCTGTTGCTCTGCGATGCGGCGACTATTACCCTCGCCTACTGTGCGAATACTGTGCTTTTCAACGAAACATTCCACCACAAACATCTGAGCATGTGCCTCTCCACTAGTGTGGGTGACGGTATATTCAGGTACGGCTACTTTTCTGCTTTGTAATAATTCCTGTAATAATGATTTAGGATCTTTATCAATCACTTTAGGGTCAATAGCATCTAGCTTGCTCGCGTAAAGCCCCAATACAAAGGCCTCAGCCGCGACGAAACCACCATCCAAATACACCGCACCAATAATAGCCTCTAGTGCATCCGCTAAGATAGACGGCCTGCGCCAACCCGCACTTTTTAACTCACCTTCACCCATTTTAAGCGCATCGCCTATATTGAGTGATAACGCAATGTCACTTAAAGTTGATTCTTTAACCATTTGCGCCCGCAAGCGGCTTAAATCACCCTCAGCAATTTTAGAAAAGCGTTGATAGAGCTGATTTGCAATAATAAAATTAAGCGCGCCATCACCTAAAAATTCTAAACGCTCATTATTTTGAGCACTATAACTACGATGCGTTAAGGCTTGTGTGAGCAAATTTTCATCTACAAATGAATAGGTTAAACGTCTTGATAAGTCTGAATGCATCATGCCTAATGGTGTAAAAAATGTAAATAGAACAAGATATTAAAAAATACCATGACAAAAAACAGCTACTTACTCTCACTACTTGCTGAAAAATCAATTAACACACTGACGTTAGCAATGACAGGCTTAACAACCTGATATTCCACTAACACCACCGTATCACCACCGGCTGTTTTTTCAATGATTAAATCACTGCCTTTCACCACTTCAATGTAGCCTGTTGATGCACGCCTATCAAAAGAATTCGATATTTCTTTGTTACTCATGGTGCTTAACGACTCTTGCTTCATCGCTTTAAGTGCCTGTTTAACTGAGAAGTATTCAGTATAAGCTGGCACCATTTTCATTATTATAAGTGCAACAAACGCAACCATAGCCCCTACAATAAGCATTCCAAGCAGGGTCGCTCCGCTTTGCGTTTTACGATTATTTAAACTATTAAGCACTTTAATCTCCATCAGTAAAATCAGATTAGTATCAATAAAAATTAACGTATTACAGACCCGATTCTAGAGCCTTGATCAAAATTCATCCAGATAAAAAATGCTTTACCGACTAAATTTCCTTCAGGCACAAAACCCCAAACACGACTATCAGAACTGTTATCCCGATTATCACCCATCGCTAAATAATGTCCAGCAGGGACTACAATTTCCTCGTCATTGGCAAACTTAGCGCCAATCGTATCTGCATCATAATTACCAATAACATCATGCACCAAAATATCATGCTTGGTATCGCCTAACTGCTCAGCGTATTGCTTGGCTGTCATAAAATTCAGCCCCGACATCACGTACTCATAATCTCGACCATCTTGCGCCTGCAATGGCTGACCGTTAATCGTTAATCTTTTATTTTGATAACGGACTTTATCTCCAGGTAAACCGACCACGCGTTTAATATAATCAATCGACGGTTCTGGTGGATAATGAAACACGAACACATCACCGCGTTTAGGGTGACTCACCTCGATAAAAGTATTATTTAGAATAGGCACGCGCAAGCCATAAGTAAATTTATTTACTAAAATAAAATCACCCGCTAACAATGTCGGCATCATAGAGCCGGATGGAATTTTAAACGGCTCGACAATAAAAGAGCGTACAAAAAACACGACTAAAATCACTGGAAAGAAACTTTTAGCATACTCAACTACAATCGGTTCATCTGCGCCTGCGAGGCGTTTTTTGCTGAGTACAAAAATATCAAGCAACCAAATGAGCCCAGTGATTACCAGTATCACGATCATGAATAATGCAAATATCATTGTTGATGTATCCTATCTCATTATCTAATTTGTAAAACTCACGTCCTTCGACAAGCTCAGGGTTATTTATCTTCAACTCTTAAAATAGCCAAGAACGCCTCTTGTGGAATCTCCACATTACCCACTTGTTTCATGCGCTTTTTACCTTCTTTTTGCTTGTCTAGCAGTTTACGCTTCCGCGATACATCGCCACCGTAACATTTAGCAATCACGTTTTTACGCATAGCTTTTACGGTTTCACGCGCAATAATGTTGGCGCCGATAGAAGCTTGAATCGCCACATCAAACATTTGGCGTGGAATTAACTCGCGCATTTTTGCGGCGACCTGACGTCCACGATGCACACTGGTTGATCGATGTACAATCATGGAGAGCGCATCTACGCGTTCGCCATTGACCATAATATCCAGTTTAACTAAATCTGCCGCACGAAACTCTAAAAACTCATAATCCATACTCGCATAACCGCGTGATACCGATTTTAGTTTATCAAAGAAATCCAGCACTACTTCATTGAGTGGCATTTCGTAACTCAGCATCACTTGCCGACCCATGTATTGCATGTTTTTTTGTATGCCGCGCTTGTTGTTGCATAGCGTCATCACTGGACCAACATAATCTTGCGGCATCAATAAATTAACCGTAATCACAGGCTCACGTGTTTCTTCAACGCGTGAAGTTTCTGGTAAGCGTGATGGATTTTCTATTTGCACTACGCTGCCATCTTTTAACAACAACTCATAAACAACGGTAGGCGCGGTAGTAATTAAATCCATATCGTACTCGCGCTCTAAGCGCTCTTGTACGATTTCCATGTGTAGCAAACCTAAAAAGCCGCACCTAAACCCAAAGCCTAGTGCGGTTGAATTTTCAGGTTCAAACAATAAAGAGGCATCATTTAAACTAAGCTTTTCAAGCGCGGTACGCAAGGCTTCAAACTGATTAGATTCTACCGGGTAAAGCCCCGCAAACACTTGCGGCTTGACCTCTTTAAAACCTGGCAAAGCCACTGCGGCTGGTTTTGTTGCTAGTGTTACAGTGTCACCAACCTTGGCAGCCGCAAGCTCTTTAATGCCCGCAATAATAAAGCCAACCTCCCCTGCAGATAGAGATGTTTTTTGTAATGATTTTGGCGTAAATACGCCCACTTGCTCACACAAATGCTCAGAACCCGTTGCCATTAAACGGATTTTATCTTTTGGTTTTAGTACGCCATCAATCACGCGCACCAACATTACTACACCTACATAGTTATCAAACCAGGCATCAATGACTAATGCCTTAAGAGGCCCATCGACATTACCTACCGGGGGCGGCACTTTAGCAATCACAGCCTCCAGCACATCATGCACGCCTAAACCTGTTTTGGCAGAACAACGTACAGCATCAGTGGCATCAATACCGATCACATCTTCAATTTCCTGGATTACGCGCTCTGGGTCAGCCGAGGGTAAATCTATTTTATTAAGTATCGCAGTAACCTCTACACCTAAATCAAGTGCGGTATAACAGTTGGCTACGCTTTGCGCTTCTACGCCCTGACTGGCATCCACCACTAACAATGCACCCTCACAAGCTGAGAGCGAGCGGCTGACCTCATAACTAAAGTCTACGTGACCTGGGGTATCAATCAAATTCAGATGGTAAATCTGGCCATCATCGGCCTTATATTGCAATGCGGCTGTTTGCGCTTTAATGGTAATGCCGCGCTCACGCTCAATATCCATAGAATCAAGCACTTGCGCTTCCATCTCACGGTCAGCCAAGCCGCCGCATAAATGAATAATACGATCAGCTAAGGTAGATTTACCGTGATCAATGTGGGCAATAATAGAGAAGTTACGAATGTTTTTCATGGTATTTTTTAAAGATTGGCTATTTAAAGGCAGCGATGTTGTAGCACCAACACAACAAACCACCAACTGAATAGTGGCTTGTTAACAACAAGGGCGCCCTTGGCGCCCTTGTTGTTAAGTTGAACTAGTCGGATTTTACAGCAAATTCAAAGTATTAACATCTATTGATTGCTGTGTTGACATGAAAGTGGTTTACTTTGATGCTGGTATTTTTATCGGTACGTAAAGTGTGCTTTCACCACGTAACACTAACAACGCAACCGTTTTACCCACAGCAAAACTTGCCAAATGTTTATTAAACTGATCCAAGCTTTGCACTTCAGTGTTGTTAAGTCCCAACACCACGTCACCACGCCGCACGCCCGCTTGTGCTACGGCACCTTGCGCATCGATCACTAACAACCCATTTTTGCCGTTTAATTTTTTCTTTTGTTGTGCCGTAAGTTCTTTAAGTACCAACCCAATACGGTTTAGTTCTGGCTTAACCGCGGACTGGCTAGCCTGAGCGACTTCAGTGGTGTCGGTTGGCATTTCACCTATGTTAATCTTGAGTGATTTTTCACTGCCTTTGCGTAGAATATCAACGATAGCGACCTTACCAGGCTTAGCTGCACCTACCGCACGCGGTAAATCAGATGAAGTCATAATCACCTTACCATCAAATTTGGTGATGACATCTCCAGCCTCAAGACCACCTTTATCAGCAGGGCCATTTTTTTCAACCGCTGCCACCAAGGCGCCATTGGTGTTTTTCATACCGAATGATTCGGCAAGCTCTTTACTTAACTCTTGAATCACAACACCCAACCAACCACGGGTAATTTTTCCAGACGTTTTTAATTGATTGGAAATATCAAGAGCGACATCAATAGGAATCGCGAATGACAAGCCCATTGAGCCGCCGCTACGGCTATAAATTTGCGAGTTAATGCCAACCACTTCGCCCGCCAAATTAAACAAAGGGCCACCCGAGTTACCCGGATTAATCGCCACATCTGTTTGAATAAACGGCACGAAGTTTTCTTGCGGAAGTGCGCGACCTTTTGCACTCACAATACCCGCTGTCATGGTGTTTTCCAAACCAAATGGCGAACCGATTGCGGCCACCCATTCACCCACCTTAAGCTTACCAGGGTCACCCGTTGTCACTTTAGGTAAACCAGTGGCTTCAATTTTTACCAATGCCACGTCTGTACGTTTATCAGCGCCGATAATTTTAGCTTTAAATTCACGCTTATCTGATAGCTTAACAATCACTTCATCCGCTTCTGATACCACATGTGCATTGGTTAAAATGTAACCATCACTGCTGATAATAAAGCCTGAACCCAATGACTGCGACTTATATTCTGGTTGCTGACCATTTTGTCCGGGAACACCTTGCCCTGGAAAGTTTGGAATACCAAAGCGCTTGAAGAACTCCTGCATTTGCTCATCTCCGGGCATACCAGGAAACGGCATTGCATTTGCTGTACGAATACTTTGTGTGATGCTGATATTCACCACAGCAGGCCCTTGCGTTTCAGCCAGCACGGTAAAATCCGGCAATTCTTTGGCGTATCCATTTAAATGAACCGCAGAAATCAAGCTGAAAGCTACTGCGGCAATCCAGTTTTTCATCATTTATTCACCTCGTTTAGTTTGAAATTTCACACTATTGACATCTTTATTTTTTTGTATCAACACTTTTTGCATTTTTACAGCTGACATCTGAAGAGTTTTCACACGATGAAGCATCTTCCGCTTGCCGCAAAACCACCGCTTGGTATTGCGGATTATAAACATAACCTGCGTCACCATGGCCACGCAAATGCCCTTTTACCCACAAAAAACCTGAGACTAAACCTAGTGCTGCGGCCAAAATGACATAAAACTCATTGTCAAAAGCAATGTCTGCTAAAACTGCGGCGATTAGCATGCTAAGTAATGGCACAACATAAAGATAAAACACCGTACTTAAAAATGCATGCTCATCTATCCCAACCACAACGCTATCCCCTACCTTAGCGCCAATTTCATTTTTAGCCCTAATTGTTTGACTTTTATGACCAAGTAACTTCCCCCAAGTTGCATTGCCACAACCGCGTTTTTGACCACACAAACCACAGGCGGTACGTCTTTCAATTTCTATTAGCACAAAGTCATCTACGCACTCAGTAATAATTGCATATTCTTCTATCATATCAATGACCTACTGTTACTTTTAACTAGCATTACTTTTTAAACACAACAGCATTGGCAATTTGCACAATAGTCGCTTCAGGCACTTCACCTATGACGGTAACAAGACGCCCTTTATTGATGTTGGCATAAACACTGGCATTGCCCACCGTACTTAGCAATATTTTAGCTTTATTACCCTTAGGCGCAGGCTCAATAAACAAAGAAACAGAAGCTAAACCATCAGAAAATATAATATGGGTAACTGGGTAAGACTTACCTTGTACCATACGCGTCATTTGATTTATTTTCCGGTAACCTGCAGGTAAATCCTTGATAGCCCAATCTACAGGCATACCATTATCGGCAATCACCACCTGCTCATCTTCCATCTCATAATTTTTATTATGATCTATCTTAGGTTTAAACCAGTCAAGCTCAACACTGTTTAGTAACGCCAACTGATTAAAGGCAATACTCTCCATAATTTCATCACGACTATTAAACATCACCGACTTTAATAGCAATCCATATTCAATATCTATCCAAAACCGATAACTGTACCTTAATCCGTCTTTTGGCTCTAAAATCAACACTTGTGATTCACGGCCGGCAACGCGCTCTAGCGCACCAGAGCGTAGTGAATAGTTCTCTTTGACCGCCTCTAAATTTACGGGTAATACAGCAGGGAACATATTCTGGCCACGCCGTTTTTCTATCACAATTTTTTCATTTTTAGGGTTATAGATGACCAAGTCACTCCCTTGTCTCAACACTTCACGCGGAGAGCCATCTAACAGCACATTGCGCGCAAATTCATTTTTACCGTCGAACAAATGAGTAATTTGAACTGATTTAGTTTTCCGAGCTGTTTGACAGACAAAAATACCTTGGTAACTCAGCGCGCGCGCAGCTACTGCGGCTTTCTGTAGTACATTCCACGCATTTTCATCAGTAGCGGCTTGCGCATTAAAACTCATGCATGAAATAACGCCTAACACTAGCGCTGGGCTTAAACTGGCGAAAAATCGAGCCAGAATCAAACGCTTCATTGAGCGGACTCCGAATAACTCGCTGACTGAATGTAATACGAGCTTGCAGAGGGTGCCAAGGCTTGATGAGCCATTAAGTACTCAACCGGGATCGGCTGCTCTACAGGCTCAATCTCGGCGACTGCAAAAGGTGCGAATTCATTATTAGGCTGGGTTTGCACCTGCATCGCCATCCAACCGACTACCATCACTGCAGCAAAAGACGCGGCGATTGACCACGTAGCAGGTAGCTTATTTTTCAATTGATCGATTTTACTCACTTTAGCTTGTATTGCATTGGGCGCTAAGACCGTTGGCTCGAGCTCCAGTTTTTGCATTAAGTTCTGCTTAAAATACGGACTAAGTGTTGCGCCACCTCGCATGACATCACCAATTAAATGATATTGACGCCAAGCGTCAGCTGCGGGCTGATTAGATTGCATGGATGTAAAAATGTGAGTTGCGTCTTCAATTGCCAGCTCATCATCCATTAAAGCGGATATTTGTTCAGTCATTACTTACTCCTAAAACACGTACATTCATTTTCTGCATGCTTGTCCTATTACCAACGCTTATTATCTGGCGTATCTAGTAACGGTCTTAATTTAAGGGCGATGGTTTCACGCGCCCTAAAAATACGTGAGCGCACTGTGCCGATTGGACAACTCATCACAGCAGCGATTTCCTCGTAGCTCAACCCCTCAATTTCACGCAAGGTAATGGCTGTGCGCAACTCCTCTGGTAAGCTTTCCACCGTATCATTAACCGTTTGTGCAATTTGCTTGGTCATCAAGCTGGATTCTGGCGTTTCTGTTGTGCGCAACTCATCACCACTATCAAAGTTTTCTGCATCGTCGATTTCAATATCGGTGCTGACCGTAGGTCTGCGTCCTAATGAAACCAAGTGATTTTTGGCCGTATTGATACCAATACGATATAACCAAGTATAAAACGCGCTATCACCACGAAAGTTTGGCAACGCGCGGTAGGCCTTAATAAAAGATTCTTGCACCACGTCTTCTATCTCGGATTGATCACGAATCATACGTGATAACAATCGCCACAGTTTGCGCTGATACTTGTCCACCAATAAACCAAAAGCTCGTTTATCACCACGCTGTGCGCGCAATACGAGCTCATGATCTATCTCACGATTACCATGTGTGGGTGTAGTGGTCACTGCGGTTAAATTTCCTGTAGGCCTAGTAGGCTCATGTACTAAAATCTCAAGTTGAGTTTTACTTATCTGCTTATCGCTAGCATAAGTATAACCTTGAGCCGCAGGTTGAATGAAGCTAAATTGCGTCAATTCTTGCATTTTACTGGGTCGTATCATCATTTTCATCCCCTTACTATTACCACGAATATAGTATTTATGTGTTAAATCAGGTTTGTTAAGCAATTGCTATTGCCTTTTACAATGACCGCGATACACTCTTATAAGTTCATTAGCATTGACTCTCTACAATCATTTACCTACAGACCCGAATCATGCAGCAATATGACGTTCTTATTATCGGTAGTGGGCTAGCAGGCTTGTCACTTGCGCTACGGACGGCTACGGATAAAAAAATATGCTTAGTTAGTAAGCGCAAAATTAACGACACTGCCAGCAACTGGGCGCAAGGTGGTATCGCCGCAGTGCTCAATGACAACGACTCCATTGAAGCGCACATTCAAGACACCTTAATTGCTGGCGCTGGCCTGTGCGACAGCGCTGTAACTCAAATGGTGGTTGAGCACGGCAAAGAAACCATAGAGTGGCTGATTGAACAAGGCGTAAGCTTTACGCGTGAGCACGACAATAGTGCCTACCATTTAACGCGTGAAGGCGGCCACAGCCAGCGACGCGTTATCCACGCAGCCGATGCCACTGGCCATGCGGTACAAACTACACTCGCTGAAAAAGTACGTCAGCACCCGAACATCACCTTGCTCGAAGAGCACATCGCTGTGGACTTAATTACCACGCGCAAAGTCAAAGACATTCACTCCCAGCTTTCTAACGACAACGCATGCTTGGGCGCTTACGTGCTGAATAACGGCACCGGAAAAGTCATTACCATCGGTGCGCAAAACACCGTATTAGCCACCGGCGGTGCGGGCAAGGTGTATCTCTACACCACCAACCCGGACATTAGCACTGGTGACGGCATTGCCATGGCATGGCGCGCGGGTTGCCGCGTTGCTAATATGGAATTTATTCAATTTCATCCCACTTGCTTGTTTCACCCACACGCTAAATCTTTTTTAATTTCTGAAATTGTACGGGGCGAAGGCGGCTTATTAAAGTTGCCAGACGGCACCAGATTTATGCATGAACACGACCCCCGAGAAGAGTTAGCATCGCGCGACGTAGTTGCACGCGCCATTGACTTTGAGATGAAAAAGCGCGGCCTAGATTGCGTTTACTTGGACATTTCACACAAGTCTTTGGCATTTATTCAAGAACACTTTCCTAACATTTATCGCCGCTGTTTGGAGCTAGGCATTGATATCAGCAAAACGCCAATTCCCGTAGTGCCTGCCGCACATTACACCTGCGGTGGCGTGATGACGGACGATAAAGGCCGTACCGACATTAACAACCTTTACGCAATTGGTGAAACTGCTTGTACGGGTTTGCATGGCGCTAATCGCCTTGCAAGTAACTCCCTGCTCGAATGTTTAGTGTTTGGCCAAGCAGCGGCCACGGATATTTTAAGCCAACCAGTCACAGCAACACCTACGCTCCCCTACTGGGATGAAAGCCGCGTGACAGATGCTGATGAAGAAGTGCTTATCACGCATACCTGGGATGAACTGCGCCGGTTTATGTGGAACTACGTGGGCATTGTGCGCACCGATAAGCGCCTGAGTCGCGCGCTACGCCGCATTCACATGTTGCGTGATGAAGTGCACGAGTTTTACAGTAACTTCAGAATCAGCAATGACTTAATTGAGCTACGCAACTTACTGCAAGTCGCTGAACTTATCGTTAAAAGTGCCATGGAACGCAAAGAAAGTCGCGGCTTGCATTACAGCAAAGATCACCCTGATGCCGAGCTAGAGCCTATTCCCACCATACTTGAGCCTTCAAACTATTACAGCCTGCTTGACCGCGGACATGGTCATCACCTCGACCATCACTAAAGGTGCTATAAGGTAGCTTTATAAGTGACTTCAACCAATCTCCGCGAGAATTCCCTCGTTTTAGCCATGGGGAGGAAAGCGGGAAGTTGTTTTTGATTTAGATTTGCATCGTGTTATATATCTCATATCTGTATAATTACTACATGAGCGATTACACCATAAAATACAAGCGCAACCTGAACGTAGTTTACTCCTGCAAGTACCAGGTTATATGGTGTCCAAAGTATCGGCGTTCGGTTCTGGTAAAAGGTGTTGATGTTCGGCTGAAAGAAATTATACAAGCCGTAGCTGCCGAATGTAATGCCGAGATATTGGAGCTTGAGGTAATGCCAGACCATGTGCATCTTCTGGTAGAGGTTGATCCTCAGTTCGGAATACACAAACTGATTAAACTAATGAAGGGCCGGTCATCGAGGTTGATTCGAGAAGAGTTTAAGTGGATTAAATCCCGTCTTCCGACTTTGTGGACGAATAGTTATTTTGTATCGACGATAGGCGGCGCACCGCTTGAGGTGGTTAAACAATATATAGAGCAGCAAAAACACAAATGAGCAATGAGAAAAAATATAGTGCTTTCACTATCCATAATGCAGATGGCTCTTGGGTTGCTCGTGTTGTTCGCCGCAAAACTTCCAAAGGTTCAGTAGTGGAATGTGAGCGTGTTGGGTTCGATTGCCAAGAAACCGCGCAAACATGGGCTTCTGAGCAATTAGCTCTTTACCTAGTGCAACGCAAGGAACGAACCGCACAAAACAATGCGAAGCGTTCTGCACATCGAATTCGCCAAGCGGAACGTGCTGCCCTTGTGGGTAAATACAGCTATCGTGAGTTGGTCGAGCGGTCTGAGCACGAACTAGATTGCCGCGCAGAATTTAAGGCAAAAACAGCATTGCTTTGGCAGGAAATCGCATTTCGTATGCTAAAAGAAGATGCCAGTGATGACGAGGCATTTGCCGAAGCGGATGTCCGTGTGGGCAGAAAATATCAGGAACGCATGGACAAGGCGAAAAGTGGTTTGCTGGATACGGTAGCGTTTGGCACGCGCCAGACGGCTTTCGCTAACGCACAATTCTTGGTGCAGCAAGCAGTCGGAAATCTCGCAAAATGAAACGTACCGTTACGCCTACTTTCGTTCTCACTATTCCCTTGGTTGTAAAAACCCGGTGAAGACAGGACGATGATTGGTCGCATGGAAGCCGGGAGGCGTTTGTATAACGCAACTTTAGGCGAAGCACTGCGCCGCCACGGTTTGCTGAAGCAGTCGAAAGACTGGCAATACACCCGAACCATCTCCGATAAGAAATTACGCGGCAGCGAATTTCAGCGGCTATCGAAAGAAGCCGGGTTCACGCCTGCCGCCATTATTACCTTTGCTCGTCATTGCAAAAACGAAGCAGGCTGGAAAGACCAGCTTGGCTCTAATGTGACCCAACGTATCGCTGAGCAGGTGTTCGCGGCCATGCAGCAATACGCCTTTGGCAAACGCGGACGCCCACGGTTTAAAGGCAATAACCGCCCATTGCACTCGCTTGAGGCGACTACCAACGCGGCTAACATCATCTGGAAACCAGAAGTTAGTTGTATCGAGTTTGGCAATCTCACGCTTCCGGCTTTGTTGCCGTCTAAACCCCAAGATCCATACTTGCACCAAGCATTAACCAATAAGACGAAGTATTGCCGCGTGTTGTGGCGTAATGTGAACGGCGAACGCCGCTGGTTCATGCAACTTATGCAGGCGGGTATTGCCCCAATAAAGCACGAGCAATCATGTGGTGAAATAGTTGGGCTGGATATTGGCTCGAGCACCATTGCCGTAGTCGGTAACAATTCCGCTTCGCTGGTGAAATTCTGCGATACCGTGGTTCAGCCATGGAAAGAAACGCGCCGCCTGCAACGCGCCATGGATAGGTCTAAACGTGCCACAAACCCACACTGCTTTAATGCTAACGGGACGTGGAAAAAAGGCCAGAAGTTCACACCGTCCAAACTCTATACAGAAATTTGTACCGAATATGCAAAAGTAGAACGCAAACTAGCTGCGGAGCGCAAACGCGCCCATGGCGAGCTTGCAAACCAGATTCTTGGACTGGGAAATGTTATCCAGTCTGAAACCCTGTCTTATATCGCCTTCCAAAAGAATTACGGCAAGAGCGTGAAAGTCAGCGCGCCAGGAATGTTTGTTGAACAATTGCGTCGCAAGGCTGAAAGTGCTGGCGGCAAGTTGATCGACTTGCACACCTGGTCGCTGAAAATGTCGCAGTGCGATCACACCACCGAAGTTTGCACAAAGAAGCCGCTCAGTTAGCGGTGGCATGTGCTGGGTGATGGGTCGGGAGTAGTGCAACGGGATGTGTACTCCGCATTCCTCGCACGCTGCGTAATGAGTAATACGCACCACCCATCCCATATCGAAACGATGTGGGCGGCTCAGAAACCTGTGCTGCTGCAAACGGGGTGGCTGCGTTCCGAACCTGCGAAGATAGAGCCTTCGGGCAAAATCACGGTGGCAACACCGTTAGAGCAGGTCGTTTGTGATAGAGGGTTTGCCGCTGGTCATGGCCTGGATGCTGTAGTCGCAAGACGAGAGCCAGGAGACCCCAGCGGGTTCGCCCTTAGAACCCACTGTCTTTAGACATGGGGGGGGGTTAGAGAAGTACTTATCGGCAGAAAAGCTGACAAGCTCGCTTCTATTCGCTTATATGGCATCTTTTTTAGCTTGCTGAATACCTTTGCATCGAGATTCACTCGCTAAAGATACAAAACTAGCTTTAATTTCAATCTACCGTATAATGCCGAACACGAAATATCAAAACCCCTGCGCCAACCAATCTGCGTAGCGGTCTCTTTACCTTAATCTTTCTGATTTCTAAAATCACTTAATGAATGATTATTAAAATTGCCTACCTCGATTGGTGTTGCTTCATAAACAAGTAATAGGTCGGCTTAAACTCAAGCTGGAGCATTACTTTGACTATTGAAACAACAACATCACTTAACTTTAACGAGTTAGGCTTATCTGAATCTATTTTGCGCGCCATTGCTGACGCGGGCTATACTTCACCAACCCCAATCCAAGCCAAAGCTATTCCGCAAGTATTAAGCGGTGGTGATTTACTGGCTGGCGCGCAAACCGGCACGGGTAAAACCGCTGGTTTTACTTTGCCTATTTTGCATATACTCAACCAAAAACCTTTGAGCGAAGTTGCTAAGGGCCGCCCGCGCTGCCTCATGCTCACACCCACGCGAGAACTTGCCGCGCAAATTGAAGAATCCGTAAAAACTTACGGCAAATATCTGCCGTTAACTTCTACCGTAATTTTTGGTGGTGTTAATGCTAACCCGCAAATTGCGCGTTTAAAAAAGCCACTGGATATTTTAGTCGCCACCCCTGGCCGCTTGCTGGATCACGCGAATCAAAAGAATGTTGATTTGTCAGGCGTTGAAATTCTGGTACTGGATGAAGCTGACCGTATGCTGGATATGGGCTTTATTCGTGACATTAAAAAAATATTGGCAATGCTGCCAAAGCAACGCCAAAACTTATTGTTTTCAGCCACCTTCTCTGACGAAATTAAAGCCTTGGCCGATGGTTTGTTGCATAACCCAGGCTTTGTTGAGGTAGCGCGTCGCAACACCGCCTCTGAGTTGGTTGAACAAACCGTGCACATGGTGCCTCAAGCACACAAGCGCGATTTAATGAGCCATTTAATTAAACACCACGACTGGAAGCAAGTATTGGTATTTACGCGAACCAAACACGGTGCAAACCGCTTGGCTGAAAAACTGATTAAAGATGATATTCAAGCCGCTGCGATTCATGGCAATAAGAGCCAAGGCGCGCGCACCAAAGCTCTGGCACAATTTAAAGATGGCAGCATGCGCGTGTTAGTGGCAACTGACATTGCTGCGCGTGGTTTGGATATTGACCAATTACCACAAGTGGTGAACTTTGAGCTGCCCAATGTGCCAGAAGATTACGTGCATCGTATTGGTCGTACTGGCCGTGCGGGCAGCAGCGGTGCTGCAGTATCACTCGTTGACCGTGAAGAGCTCAAACTACTGAAAGATATTGAAAAACTCATTAAACGTGAGATTCCAAAAGTGATCGCTGAAGGTTTTACGCCCAACGCGAATCCTGAACCTGAGGCACCGCGCGCGCCAAGGCAACCACATGGTCGCCCACCGCGTGGACAACAAAAGCCACAAGGCTCATCAAACAACACAGAAAACGGCGTGGGTCAAAAAACGGCGCGGAATCAAGGTCGCGATAAACAGCCAACGCGGAATCCTTCAACATTAAACACAGAAGGAAGGCCATCACACAAGCCTGGCAATCAACAACCACGTAACGCTCAAGGCAATGCGCAAAACGCACCAAGCAAACTTTTATCTGAAGCGGCTCGGCATCAAGCTATGCCGCAACCTGCTTTATTTACGCCGCCGAGCCCTAACCGCCATCAGCCAAATCGTCAAAACACCAATCATGGCAGTGCGGGCAGAAGCAACACCAACCCAAACAGCACGCACCGAAGCGGTGGCAGAGGTCGTTAAAATTTAAACACTAGACAATCTACGAAAGTGAATGCATAAGCCCGTACCAAGGATACGGGCTTATGCATTTGAAAAGCCACCTAGTAGCAATGTTAAATTTAGTGTCTCTAGGATCAATTAAAGCGATGGCACCCCCAAAATGGGTCGCATCCACACTTAATCAATTAAGCAAATACACAAAATAAATCCACTCAGCATTTAAGCATTTTCAAAAAATAGATTAAAATTCTAGCCTTAATTTTTTATATAGCCCCATTTCAAGGATTTAACCATGCAAATTACCATGAACACTGTTGTCACCATGACTTATGAATTAAAAGATGCCGATGGCAACGTGCTTGAATCAAGCAACGAACCAGTCGCTTACTTACATGGCGGTTATGACAATATTTTCCCTAAAGTTGAAGAAGCGATGCACGGTAAAAACATTGGCGATGTCGTGATTGTAGATTTACAACCTACCGATGCCTTTGGTGAATACGATGAAGAGTTGGTGCAAATTGAGCCAGCCAGCGCTTTTCCAGCAGATGAGCTCAAAGTAGGCATGCAATTTGAAGGCGAAGATGAAACCGGTGAAGTGATTTTATATTCCGTGACAGAAATCGCAGACGGCAAAGTGATTGTAGATGGCAATCATCCTTGGGCGGGTGAACGTGTTGTATTTACTGCCACCATTACCGATGTACGTACGGCAAATAAAGAAGAAGTCACTCATCAGCACGTACATGGCGCGGGTGGCCATCACCACTAAAACGTCAAACAAGCTGATTGTTTAGTCTTAGTGCCAAGCAAAAAGCACCGCAATAGCGGTGCTTTTTATTGCGTTAAATTTTTTAGCTTATATAACAAATCTAACGCCTGCCTAGGCGTTAAGTCATCCACTTGTAATGACTCTAACTCACTTAAAGCCGGATGCGATTGCACCTCGGCTTCTTGTTCATGGTGCATAAACATATCAACCTGCGGCACTGATTTAGCATCGTGATTAGTCACTTGATTAAGCTCTAATTGTGCTAATTTTCTTTTTGCTGCGGTGATCACCGATTTGGGTATGCCTGCTAATTGCGCCACTTGCAAGCCATAGCTCTGATTAGCTGCACCCTCTTCCACTTTATGCATAAATACGATGCTATTGCCGTGTTCAACTGCATCTAAATGCACATTGGCTGCATATTTAAACTCATCCACAATGCGCGTTAATTCAAAATAGTGGGTGGCAAACAAGGTGTAAGCCCTGTTTTTTTCCAACAACTGCTTAGCCACTGCCCACGCCAAACTTAGGCCATCAAACGTAGAAGTGCCTCGGCCAATTTCATCTAGCAGCACCAGGCTTTTATCCGTGGCGTTGTGCAAAATGTTAGCGGTTTCGGTCATTTCCACCATAAACGTAGAACGCCCGCCAGCCAAATCATCAGAGGCGCCTATTCGCGTCATGATACGGTCAATTTCGCCGATTTTAGCTGAAGTAGAAGGCACGTAACAACCGCAATGCGCGAGCAAAACAATCAAAGCTGTTTGCCGCATAAAGGTAGACTTACCACCCATATTCGGACCTGTAATTAGCAACAATTGGCGATAAGGGTTGAGCGTAACGTCATTGGCAATAAACGGCTGCCCGGAAGACTGCATGGAAATCTGCTCAACCACTGGATGACGACCATCTAAAATTTCAATGCCCGCCTCGGTAATAAACTGTGGCGCAACATAATTCAAGTTAAGGGCGCGTTCAGCAAAACAACATAACACATCCAAGCTCGCCACCGCGCCGGCATTGGTTTTCAAGGATACAATGTATTGGCCCAATTGCGTTAATACTTGTTCGTACAGCATTTTTTCACGCGCTAAGGCACGGTCGTTTGCACTTAGCACTTTGTCTTCAAATGTTTTGAGTTCTGGGGTAATAAAGCGCTCAACATTTTTGAGTGTTTGACGACGCCTATATTCGGCAGGCGCGTTTTCAGCCTGGGTGCGGCTCATTTCAATATAAAAACCATGCACACTGTTGTATTCTACTTTTAGGTTGGCAATGCCGGTACGCACTTTTTCAGCCGCTTCAAATTGCAACAAAAAATCACCGTGGTTGGTTTGTATGGCGCGTAGCTCATCTAACTCGGCGTCGTAGCCATTTGCAATGACACCGCCTTCACGCAGCACTACACTGGGCTCTGGCTTAATGGCATTGGTGAGCAATACAATAAGTGCCGCTGGTGCAGTCAAATGCGCCCCTAGCGTTTGCAGCAAACTTGCTGGCAGATTTTGAAGTTGAACTTGTAATAAAGGCAATTGCTGCAAACTCATTGCCAAACCTGATAAATCACGTGGCCGCGCAGTTTTTAAAGCGATACGCGCGGTAATACGCTCAATATCTCCTATCGATTTTAACGACTGCCGCAATCCTGAAAACCGATGATTGTGAAATTGGTCACTTTGCATCAAATCAGCAATCGCCTCATGTCGCTTCATGCTCAAATTTCGATCTTGCAAGGGTTCATGCAGCCAATGCCGCAACAAGCGTGCGCCCATTGCCGTTTGCGTGGTATTGAGCAGCGAATATAGCGTAGGACTGGGCTCACCGCGCAAGGTCATATCAATTTCTAAATTGCGACGTGTAGCCGCGTCTAACTGCAGATAAGCACTGGTCGCTTCTACACTAATGGCATTGATATGGGGCAAGGTGGAGCGTTGTGTATGTTTGACGTAATCAAGCAAGGCACCAGCCGCACAGATCGAGGGTTTTAGATTGGCACAACCAAAACCATTAAGATCATAAGTATTAAATTGCTTAGTCAGCGTATTAAATGCGCTGTCAAAATCAAACTGCCATGGGCTTAAACGCTGTTTTGCAACCTTGTTCAAACTCAAAGCCGCATGGGTAAAATCGTCAGCTAATAATATCTCGCTAGGGGCTATGCGCTCAAGCTCCTGACCTAACAACCCCACCGCAATTTCACTTAAAATAAAACTGCCCGAGGCTAAATTCAAGCGCGCAAGACCAATCAAACCATCAGCTTGAAAAATACTTAATAATTGATAATCGCGGGATTCATCCAGCAATGCGGCATCAGTTAAGGTGCCTGGCGTTAAGATACGCGCGACTTCACGCGCCACAGGGCCTTTACTAGTGGCAGGGTCGCCCACTTGCTCACAAATAGCTACCGCCTCGCCCAGCTTGGTTAACTTAGCTAAATATCCTTCAGCCGCATGATAAGGTACACCTGCCATTTTAATCGGCTGACCATTACTGCTACCGCGATGCGTTAAGGTGATCCCTAGCAACTTAGATGCTTTTTCAGCATCCTCAAAAAACAGCTCGTAAAAATCACCCATGCGGTAAAACAGCAACATGTCAGGATGTTGTGCCTTAAGCCCTAAATACTGGCGCATCATTGGGGTGTGATTATCAATATCCACCGGCTGATTTTCAGTGGTATGGCTATTTTTCTTGGTGGTCATTCGATGGTTCGCAGGTTCTTATGTGGGTATATTTTAACCCACTTGAACCTATCAAACACGCATGGAAGAGACTAATCTAGTTTTTCAATCCCTATGGCCTTGAGAACATACTTTTCATAAATAGGCTCAGAGCTACCCTTCTTCATTTTGTAGATGAAGTATTTCTCAAAGGCGATCTTTGCTAAATGTACCAATTTACCTTTTTTGATCCAATTCACATTCCGCGGCGGAATCTGTGGCAATGCAATAAAAACTGCACCAGTACTCCCCATGTCAGCAATACAAATGGCGTTCCAAGTGCCCTTTGCATCGGCCACTTGTCCAGCAAGATCAGCGGCAATATTATGCACAATCGCTGTCACCATCGATTCAATCATGTAGCCAGTTTTAGGGACGCCGGTTGGCACTGGCGTAACTTCTACAGGCGGAATAGCCACACACACGCCTGCGGCAAATATATTGCGGTACTTTTTGCTGCGCTGATGCTCATCTATCAACACGAAACCTCTTGGGTTGCATAGCCCTTCAACGGCTGCCACTGGGTCGACGCCTTTAAATGCAGGTAGCATCATAGAGAATTTAAATGGCAACTCATGTTCTTTCACCACACTGCCGTGCAAATCATACTCAGTCACAAACATTTTGCCCGCTTCGACTTTTGTCACCTTAGCATTGGTAATCCATTTAACATCAATGTTGCGATACTCTGACTCCAGCATGCCCTTAGAGTCACCCACGCCACCTAAACCTAAGTGCCCAATATAAGGCTCGCTGGTGACATAGGTGATAGGTACTTTGTTACGAATTTTTTTCTTGCGCAGGTCCGTGTTCATGATAAAGGTAAACTCATAAGCAGGACCAAAACAGCTTGCACCCGGCATGGCGCCGATAATCACTGGGCCTGGATCTTTTAAGAACTCCTGATAAGCCTCCCAGGTTTTTTCTGCATGATCTACTGAGCAGATTGAATGCGTATGGCCACCATCTGGACCAGAACCAGGCACTTCTTCAAAAGATAATTTTGGTCCTGTGGTGATGACTAAATAATCGTAATTAAGATAATCGCCATTGGCAAGTTGCAGAGCATTCTGTTCTGCATCAATCTTAGTCACCGGCTGTGCAACGAAATTAATGCCTTTTTTTTCAAGATACGGCCGTATCGGAAAGGTGATTTTTTCACGCTTGCGCCAGCCCACTGCAAGCCATGGGTTAGAAGGCACAAACTGAAAATAATCAACCGCATTGACCACGGTAATCTGATGATTACTGCCAATCTTGGTTTTTAGTTCGTAGGCAGTCGGCATTCCACCGATGCCTGCACCCATTATTACGATATGCGCCATGTTCTAATCCCCTAGTTAAAAATACTAAATTATTGAAATTTAATTTTTCTACTGTAACCATCTAATATTTAGTTGACCTTGCGTTTGATTGAAATGGCGCCGCGAATTTCTCCTACACTATAACCAGTCGCCATATCTTCAGGGTATTCCCTTGCCAATAGTGCTTTCATACCCGCTGATATTTCATTGGGCTTGCCGTGGCATTGCAAACATTGTGGCTGGGTAGGAATCGCTTTCACATAGCGAAACCAACGCCCATCCGCTTCTTTACTCACTGTAGAAGCTTCCATGACATCTACAGGCTTGCCAGCAAGTTGCGCCTTATCAAAACCCTCTAACACTTCTTTTTCCCAAGTATCAGGCGTCCCCAGCGCCTTATTGCGCGCTTTTAACGACACTCGCTTGAGTATTTGACCATTTTGGGAGTATTCCGCTGCCATTGCAGGGGCAATGACTTTGCATACAGGAATAGCATTCTCAGCACCTACGCTTTCAAGCTGCGCTTTTTGCACCCCACCTAGTTTTTTTCTAAACTCCAGCGCAGTGTTACGGCTTTCCTCCAGATATTTTGCTGTTGTGGCTTCATTGCTGACTTTAGTGGCGCAGGCTGGAACAGTTAGCACTACCAATACCAAAGCTGTCTTTAAAATAATGTTGTTCATTTAATGCTCCTATAAGTTAAATTTAGTCGTTGCCAAGCCGTCTTTATCCCAAGCAATAATACCGCCAGTTAAGTTATATACTTTGGTAAAACCTGCTGCTTGAAGGGTGCTAGCCGCCTTTGCCGAACGCTTACCGCTACGGCATTGCACGACCACATTGCTGTTTTTATATTGTGCAAGCTCTCTGAGTCTGCTTTCAACTTGTGCCAGCGGAATGTGTATCGCACCAGCGATATGGCCCTCTTTCCATTCACTATCTTCACGCACATCTACAATAATAGCCTTTTGCTCAGAGAACATTTTTGCCGCCGCATTAGGCGTCATTGAAGAAATATTTGAAGGCTGGCAGCCTGCTAACAACAACCCAGCTGAAATCGCCACCATTGAAACGCTTTTAAAAAAGTTTTGATTGGGCATTTTTTTCTATCCTTTTGTAATGTTTATTTAGCTATAAGTAACTGATTGATTTCCTGCAATCTAGGTTCACCTAACTCACCCACTGCCGCTGAAAGGTTAAGCAATGCCAACAATACCTGATAACGGCTGCGGTAAAGTGCAAGACGTGTGTTGTAAAGCGCCTGCTCAGAATTCAGCACATCCAGCGTGGTGCGGTCACCCACATCGCGACCGACACGGGTGGAATCAAGTTTAATTTCGGCGGAATGTTCAGCCTGTTCCAGTGCAGTCACCTGCCCCTTCCCTGTAGTGACTGCCAGCCAAGCAGACCTTGCCTCGCGCACCGCCTGCTGGCGCACAAATTCACTTTGATTACGGGATTTTTCTTCTAGCGCAAGCGCTTCTTGGTAACGTGCATCGCGCATACCGCCGCTATACAGAGGAATAGTCAGCTGCACACCAAGACTCAGCTGACGATTGCTAATATCGGCATCACTGCCGCCCAAGCCCTGCAAACGCTCTCCGCCTGCAAGCGCCACTAAATTAAGCACGGGGGAATATTTAGCTTGGAATTTACCGCTCTCTGTGTGGGCAATTTCTTGCTGCAACTGCTGTGCATGCACCAGCGGATGGCCACTTTGCGCACGTGCCAGCCAACCCTGCAAATCACCACTGATGACACTTGCCAGCTTGGTTTTCTGCGGCAGTTGCACCAATGTGGCATCGTGATTACCCGTCATATCAGCCAAAGCCGCGCGGGCAAGCTGTAGATTGCTTTCGGCCTCAAGCACCTGTGAGGCGAGTAAATCGTAACGCGCTTGCGTTTCATGCGTGTCAATAATGGCCACGTCACCTTCTTTGAAGCGCGCTTTGGCGCTCGCTAGCGCCTCGGCAACCGCAGCCTGCTGCGCCTTAAGCGTTGTCAATGTGTCTGCTGCTAATAGCGTGTCAAAGTAGGTTTGTGCCACGCGTTGCATGAGTTGCTGCTCATCTAATGTCAACTGTACTTCAGCCAGTTGCGCCTGCTTGTTGAGTTGCGTAGCAGAGCCATTGCGTGCGGCATCATAAAGCGGATACTCAGCGCGCAGATTCAGATTCAGATTCAGTCCGGCATCGGTTCTGGTGCGAAAATCTGTGGTGCCACTTGCACCCGCACCACCTCCAGCGAATTGTGCATTTGAAAATTGCGCATTACTGATTTTATTATCACTACTCACCCCCGCCATGCCTGTATTAAGCGTCACTTGCGGGCTTTTTAGTGCCAGTGCCTGTAAGCTTTTGGTGCGGCCAGCTTCAGCACTGGCGCGAGCTGAGGCAAATTGCGGATCGTAAACGCGCGCAGCTTGCCACGCTTCTAGTAGATCAAAAGCTTGTGCCTGGCTGGCAATGAGTGACAGAAGCAGTACTGAAGCTTGGGCAGTTTTTTTCATCACCATGATTAGAGAATCCCTTAACAGCCTGCGCGTACACCCAGCTTGCGCAAAATATTTTCCATCAAACACCAGTTAGTCAAACCGCTTTGAAACAGATTCACCCCAATAAAAGCGGTAAAGTACAACCAGTATTGACTCACAAATAACGGGCTTTCCGACATACCCAACGCAAGCGATAATAAAATCAATAAGCCTGCAATAATTCGAACCAATTTCCATGAAGTCATGTGTAACTCTCCTAAATGTTGTTAATTAAATTTATGTTTGTATGCGACAAAGTACAGCAACGGAATCACAATCAGTGTCAGCAAAGTTGAGACAAAAATACCAAATATCAACGAGATAGCTAAACCATTGAATATTGGGTCATCCAAAATAAAAAACGCACCCAGCATGGCCGATAGCGCTGTAAGTACAATAGGTTGCGCGCGCGTGATGGCAGAGTTGATCACCGCCTCTTTAAACGGCTTGCCTGATGCGACTTCCAGATTGATAAAATCAACCAGTAGAATAGAGTTTCTGACGATAATCCCTGCCAACGCAATCATGCCTATCATAGAGGTAGCTGTGTATTGCGCGCCCAGCAACGCGTGACCAGGCATTACACCAATAATAGTCAGCGGAATGGGCGCCATGATAATCAGCGGCGTTAAATAGGAGCCGAACTGCGCCACCACAAGTAAATAAATCAATATCAAGCCAACAGCATAAGCGGCACCCATGTCACGGAAAGTTTCATACGTCACCTGCCATTCGCCATCCCATTTAAGGGCATAGCCACGCTGATTATCTTCTGGTTGGCTGATAAATGACTCACCAAGCTTGCCGCCACTAGGCACCTGAATTTTACTTACAGCGTCACGCATGTCAAACATGCCGTACAGCGGACTATCCAGCTTACCTGCCATATCGGCCACTACATAATTCACAGGCAGTAAATCCTTGTGAAAAATAGGCTGCTCGCGCAAGGTGTTTTCAATAGACACCAGTTCGCGTATTGGCACCAGCTTACCACTGGAGGTTGATACTGAAAGCTTGAGTAAATCCTCTATATCACCTTGTGCGGATACGGGCAAACGCAAACGTGTTCCGGCCGGATATTTAGTGGCATCATGCAAATAGGTAACGTCTTCCCCAGCCAAGCCAGTACGTAAGGTACTAACGATTGCCGCTTGTGAGACGCCCAATAAAGCTGCTTTTTTCTTATCTACCACTAACTCGATTTTTTTAGCATCAGCGATGCCGCTGTTATCGGTATCTACAATGCCGTCAGTACTATCAAACACCTGTTGCACTTGTCTCGCCAACTTTAGCCTGTCAGCATCAATTGGCCCATAAATTTCAGCCACAATCGGTGAAATAACTGGTGGTCCAGGTGGCACTTCAACCACTTTTACTTTGGCACCCATTGCTTGGGCAATCTTTTGCAGTTCTGGTCTAACACGGCCGGCAATGGCGTGGCTCTGTTCGCTACGATGATGCTTATCGACTAAATTCACCTGAATATCGCCAACCTCACCGCCACCTCTCAAGTAGTACTGACGCACCAAGCCGTTAAAATTAATAGGCGCTGAAAGCCCTACATAAGCTTGATAATTAGTCACTTCTGGCACGGTAGCCAGATAAGCGGTCATGGCATGCAGTACGCTAGCTGTAGTTTCTGGCGGCGTACCCGCCGGCATGTCCACCACTACCTGAAACTCGGATTTGTTATCAAATGGCAGCATCTTTAACACCACCAGTTTGGTAACTGGCAATGCTAGCGACAGGATAATCAACCCAAGTACCACCAACCACAATTTACGCCGATTCTTTTTGCCGCTAGCGTCACTTAGAAATGGATTGAACATGCGTGTAAAAACAGGTGCAATCTTTCTAGTCAACGCATCTTCATGGTGTGCATGGCGCAGCCATATACGAGATAACCAGGGCGTAATAATGAAAGCCACCGCCAGTGAAATCAGCATACCCATGCTGGCGTTGATCGGAATCGGGCTCATATAAGGGCCCATTAAGCCAGTCACAAAAGCCATAGGCAATAGCGCGGCTATCACTGCCAGCGTGGCTAAAATCGTCGGCCCGCCAACTTCATCTACCGCAACTGGAATAATCTCCGTCAGTGTTGCCGATGGCTTAAGCTTCATGTGCCGATGAATATTCTCAACCACCACAATGGCATCATCGACCAAAATGCCGATCGAGAAAATCAGCGCAAATAATGAAACGCGGTTAAGTGTAAACCCCCATGCCCACGAAGCAAATAGCGTAGCGGTGAGCGTCAGGATAACCGCTACGCCAACGATTGCTGCTTCACGGCGACCTAGCGCTAAAAATACTAACGCAATAACGGCAGAGGTCGCAAAAATCAGCTTTTGTATGAGTTTTTGCGCTTTGTCATTGGCGGTTTCGCCATAGTTTCTGGTGATTTTCACTTCTATACCCGCTGGAATCAGCACATTTTTCAGGCGATCAATCTGCTTGATAACGGCATCAGCTACCGCCACTGCATTTTGACCAGGTTTTTTGGTCACGCTGATGGTAACAGCAGGATATTCAGCAATGCTATTCGTCAATTTTTTATTAGCTTCGCCATACCAAACATAACGCTCGGCAGGCGGCGGCCCATCGTTAATTTTGGCAACTTCACCAAGATATACCGGGTGGCCATTATGTATGCCGACAACCAGCTCGGCAATATCTTTAGCATCAGCAAAATACCTTCCAACTTCGACTGCAATCGACTGGTTGGCATTCGTCACTTCACCTAGCGGAGCACCAAGGTTAGCTGATTGCAATGCACTTCGCATATCTGCGATAGTGATGTTGGATGCCGCCATGCGCACAGGGTCTATGTCAATATTTACCGCCCGGCCCGGCCCGCCAAGCGTCACCACTTCACGCGTACCTTTCACGTGCTTGATTTCAGCCTCCAGCGCATGTGCCACACGCTCAAGCTCGTAAGCACCGTCCTGATTATTTTTAGCGTATAAAGTAGCCGCTAAAATAGGCACATCATCAATACCTTTAGGTTTAATGATTGGGTCGCCAACACCAAGGTTTTTTGGCAACCAATCCTGATTAGACTGAATAGTATTGTAAAGGCGCACCAATGCCTCAGTGCGAGGCACGCCGACCTGGAACTGCACAGTAATCACCGCAATACCTGGGCGAGAAACCGAAGTTACGTGCTCCACATCTGCAATTTGCGATAACACCTGCTCAGCAGGAATAGAGACCATTTGCTCTACATTTTTGGCTGATGCCCCAGGAAATGGAATCAACACATTCGCCATGGTGACATTGATCTGCGGCTCCTCCTCACGCGGGGTGACCAGTACTGCAAACATGCCAAGCAACAATGCTACCAGCGCAATCAACGGTGTGATTTGTGCCGATTGAAAGTATCTGGCAATGCGTCCGGAAACGCCTAAATTCTCTGTATTAGTTGTAATCACGGTGCTTTCTGCTTAAAATATGGTTACTTGAAGTTCGCCGCTGCGATTGGGTTTAGCGCGACAAGCTCGCCAACCTGTAACCCAGCAAAAACTTCAATATTCTCGCCTTGCTGACGGCCTAGGCGCACTTGCCTTAACTGTGGGCGACCTTGCTTATCAACCACGTACACCGCCATCAATTCACTGCGTTTAATCACGGCAGCTATTGGCACCAGTATTTGAACCCTAGCACTTGCATCATTGACTGGCAGCATGGCGCGCGCAAACATGCCGGGGCTTACACTAGCAAGATTTTGCGGCAACGTTACCCACACCTTAACTTTGTTACTCACAATATCCGCTGTCGGCAATATGGTTACCTGAGTCCCCACCAAATGTCGCTCGGTTTCTATCGCTGAAGGAATAAGCACTTTTACTACCATCCCATTTTTAATTCCCGCCACTTGGCTTTGAGGTACGTTGGCGACGACACGCAGTGCTTGCGGATTATAAATAGATAGCAAAGGCTTACCTGGCATCGCCATATCGCCAAGCTCAGTCATCACTTCGGCAATCACCCCGTCATAAGGTGCATTGATAGTATGCAAGCCAGTTTGCACATTTGCCACACCAGTCTGCGCTAATTGTGCATTGGTTTGCGCCTGTGCGGTTTTGTAATCTGATTCCGCGCGCTCCAGTGCAGCCTGACTAATATATTGCTTTTCATGTAAACGTTTTTTACGCTCATACTCTTGCCGCGCCGCCGTTAACTGTGCTTTGGCCGCCGCAACTTGTGCTTGATTATTCATCATTTGCTGACTAGCAATCCGCGTGTCAATACGTGCCAGCAACTGCCCAGCCCTGACGTGATCGCCAGCTTTAACTGACAATACGGTGAGGCTGCCTGAAACTTGCGGAGCAATCAGACTGTATTTGACGGCTTCTACTGAACCTTCAACGGTTACTGTTTGCGCTTGATCGGACTGTTTTACACTAAACGTATCCAAACCTTCTGCCCAAGCAACATTTAAAAATGTTGCAACCAACGTCAGCACACTTATCAATAATTTAACCAAGCGATTTTCCTCCAATAACGTGTTGATGCTTATTAACTTTAATGGCACTATATAACTGTATAGTTATATAGTCAAATAATAATTTTATGTATAATATCGCTTGTACTAATGAGCATTAGTATTAAGTCATTGCATATCACGATGGAAAGTAAAATGAGCGCACTCAATGAACAAGCACTAGAATACGTGGCTAAATATTTCAAAGCCCTCGCAGAGCCGATGCGGCTTAAAGTGCTAAACGCACTGCAAGATGGCGAAAAAAATGTCAGCCAGTTAACGCAACTATCAGGCGGCACGCAAGCCAACATCTCCAAGCACCTGACACTGCTCGCGCAATATAATTTAGTTAAACGAGAGTCGCGTGGGACTAATGTCTATTACAGAATTGCAGACCCTAGCGTATATGAACTGTGTGAGTTGGTTTGCGGGCAGATAGGCAACCGCATGACCTTAGAGGAAGATATTAAAAAATTGTTTATTACAAGCAATCAGACCGAATAAATTGCCGTGCCCTGTGCATCGCCAGTGTTACCGGTGGCAGCTTCCACAATTTACTTACACGCACTTAGTAAACCATGTTGCTCAGCATCCCCAACCTAAAATCAGGCTTCACAATGGCAGCCTCACAACAACCTACATTTTCAAGCCAGCTACTATAAACGCCTCTGATTTTCAGCATACATCTTTGCTGTAATAAAAAAACGACATGTCTGTATAATCCTGCCACTTATGTGCATAAAACAGACACCTATGACATTAAATTTATACAAAAAGCTTTCTTACGCGCTATTTGCGGCATTAGTCATTTTTATTTTACTAACGTTTAAACAATATGGCATTAGCAACGATGAGCAAGTTCAACACGTCTATGGTCAGCTACTGTTAAAGTTTTACAGCTCAGGCTTTACCGACCAATCAGCATTCATGTACAAAAACCTTTATCTCTATGGTGGCTTTTTCGATTTAATCGCAGCCTTTTTAGAGAAAATACTGCCGCTTTGGGTTTGGGATATTCGACATCTACTTTCAGCCGCTTTTGGCTTCGCTGGAATGATCGCTGTTTACAAAAGCACACTTGAACTTTCTGGTGAGCGCGCAGCTTTTTTAGCGTTGTTGCTGCTCGCAATAACGGGGGCATGGTCTGGCGCTATGTTTACGCATACAAAAGATGTGTCGTTTGGCGCATGCATGGCCTGGGCACTCTATTACACGATCATTATTTGTAGACACTTACCTCGCATCCCCCTTCATTTGGCGCTCAAATTAGGTGCAGCTATTGGCTTTGCATTAGGCTTAAGAATTGGTGGTGCATTTGCGGTGATCTATATCATTTTTTTAGTCTTGATAGCAGCGTGGTTGAATGCCAGAACTTTAAAGAATAAATTAGACTATTGCTGGCAAAGTATTTTAAGTTTATTGCCTGCTGGAGCGATTGCTTTCTGCTTAATGGCTATTTTCTGGCCTTGGGCTGTCATGGGTAGCGACCATATTCTCATTGCCGCAAAATCGTTTTCTCATTTTGCATTCGATATGAATACAATGGTTGACGGTGAATTTGTCAGTATTGGTGACGTACCTCGCACTTATTTGTTTAATTACTTATCTATTCGACTACCTGAAATATTTTTGCTAGGTCTGTTAAGTGTTGCACTAATGCTTATCATCAAAATAAAAGACATCAAGTTAGCAAATAGCTTGCCTGAAATAAGTGTTGCGATTGCACTTTTAACCCCATTACTATTTGTGCTTTATGATAGGCCAGCGCTTTACAACGGTGTCAGACACTTCACCTTTATTCTCCCAGCACTTGCGATTGCCGCTGGCATTGGTTTATCCAAAGCATTCGATATACTGATGCCCTATAAAGAATTGCGTTTAAGCTTTATCGCATGCTGCATACTATTAACTTCAAACACCATCTACACACTGTATGTGCTTCACCCGTATCAGTACCTATACTACAATCATTTTGCAGGTGAAAACTTCAAGGAAGCTATCCATGATTGGGAAGGTGACTATTGGTCGAGCAGTCTAATAGATGCAACAAAACTATTGAAAAATTATATTGATGCCGAAGAAACGAAATTGCCAAATAAGCACAATCAAGTCTATTCTGTAGCGGTTTGCGCTGAAGCTTTTCAAGGTAGCGCCTATTTAGACAAACGATTCAATATCACTGAGGATTGGGTCACTGCTGATTTTTACATGTCGAGTACCAACATGAATTGCGATAAAGTGCTTAAAGGCAAAGTTATTGGGACGGTCGAGCGCTTGAATGCACCACTAGCTATCGTTAAAGATCGCCGAGATTTGACAGGCGAAGATCGCCGCCCACATGCAGCACCACGAGATTAAAAATATGACTGAAAATAAGGTTACTTTGCGAGACAATACACAACCTCACCTTACGGTAATCGTACCCGCCTTCAATGAAGAAGCAACCATCGTCACTACGGTAAATAACATTGCTGAGCACTTAGCGCAGCTTAGCCCACATTGGGATATTGTAGTGATTGATGATGGCAGCCACGACCAAACCGCGCATGTGGTACGCGGCCTATCGGCTGACTTACGTACAACCTTAGTAAAATTTTCCCGTAATTTCGGCAAAGAATATGCGATTACCGCAGGCTTGGAACATGCGAACGGTGACATTGTAATTTGTATGGATGCAGATGGGCAGCACTGCTCTACGTTACTGGAAACAATGCTGCAAAAATGGCGCGAAGGCTACGATATGGTCTATGCCGTGCGTCAAGACCGCGAATCGGAATCACACTTTAAACGCTGGGGCTCTCACATTTTTTACCGCGCCATCAGTTTGGGCGGTCAAATTCACATTCCAAGAGATGCAGGCGATTTTCGCCTGATGGATAGACAAGTGGTAAACGCCCTGCTTTCTCTGCCAGAACACAACCGTTTCATGAAAGGGATTTACGCCTGGGTAGGTTATAACTCTATTGGCATTCCCTTTACCCCTCTGCCACGCACACACGGTGAAAGTACATTCTCTAAACTAAAACTCATGCAACTTGCCTGGACAGGCGTTACAAGTTTTTCTGTCATGCCACTACGTTTAGCGAGTGCTGTTGGTGCGTCACTCGCATTTTTTGCATTTATTTATGGCATGTACGTAGTGATAGATCATTTGTTTTTTAATGAATCCGTTCCAGGCTGGCCAACCATTGTTGCTGGCATGATGTTTTTTGCTGGTGTACAACTCTTGTTCATTGGTATCTTAGGTGAGTATTTAGCACGTATTTACGATGAAGTGAAAGGCCGCCCACCTTACATTGTGGCGGAAGTAGCCAAGCCTAAAATAAGTAATAAAAACGCTTAATGCGCCAAACCCACACTCAATCAATCTCATGGTTTACTGTCATCGGCATTATTGCTGCTGCCGTGCATTACATGATTGCAGTTGGGCTTGAATGGAGCTATCTGCTACCTCCTACTCAAGCCAATATCATCGGGTTTCTAACGGCTTTTCCCGTTAGCTATTTTGGACACAGAAAATTAAGCTTTTCCAGTCAAAGCGCTACGCATAAACAGGCTTTTCCACGTTTTCTAGCAGTCGCGGTAGCAGGCTTTATTGCCAATCAGTCTTTGGTCATTGGGGCATTACGATTCACGCAACTGCCTTTTTGGCTGGTGCTCGGCTTTGTCATGGTCGTCATTGCTGTATCTACTTATTTATTAAGCCGCTATTGGGCATTTAAGGGCGTGCTATGAAATCTCTTATTGTATGTGCTGATGATTACGCACAAAGCCCTGCGATTGATGCGGGGATTATTCAGCTGATTCAGCAAAATAGAATCAGTGCGGCTTCATGCATGGTGCTTAGCCCACGCTGGGCAGAAGCGGCAAAATCACTCACGCCAGAAATAAGAAGCAAAGCGGATATTGGTTTACACCTTGACTTCACCCAGTTTGGCAATACTTATGCCCACCCGGTATTGATAGCACGCAGTTTACTTAGAAGTTTACCCACCAAAGCGATACGGCTAAATATTCATGCGCAACTAGACCGTTTTGAAGATGCGCTCGGCACAGCACCGGATTATATGGATGGGCATCAACATGTGCATCAATTACCGCAAATTCGTGATGCTTTACTTGATATACTAAAGCAACGATACAGTAATAAATTACCTTGGATACGTATTGCAAAACCGCCAGCTAACAATGGCTTTAAAGGTAAAATCATTAAGCTACTTGGTGCCAATACTTTAGAACGTAAAGCCAAAACCATGGGGTTTAATTGTAGCGGGAATTTACTCGGGGTTTATAACTTTGCTGGTGATAGTAAAGATTATGAAAAACTGCTTGCCACTTGGATATCAGCCGCCGATAGCAGCATCGATACGCCGGCTTTAATGTGTCATCCCGCCATTGAGAAGCCAGAAAGTGAAATGAACGATCCGATTTACGCAGCTCGGATGAATGAATTTTTGGCACTCAATAGCAACAACTTCTACTCACTTCTGCAAACGGTTAAACTCACACGTAAACCACACTAGCATTCAACACTTATCATTCCGTATCAACAGCCTTTTTAACTGCAACGCTTTTTGCCTTCTTAGCTGCTTTGGCTGGCTTTTTCATCACGCAATACTCAGTACCGTAATCACCGCCCCTGCCATTTGGCTCATAGTAATGATTAGTGTAAGCCCAGCGGGTTGGCGATATTCTTTTAACGTCAGCAATCCCAGTGCTAAATTCAGCCCTAAGACCATCTATCAAATTAAATGTCAGTGCAAGCTTATAGCCGTTAGCAATGGCTTGCCCTCTATACACCAGAGAATTTTCTGTCTCCGTGTTAAAATCATACACGCCGTAAGCACCTTGGCTTATTGACCGGTTAAGCTTTAAGGTTGCCTCTACTTCATAGTCACCAACTTTGCTGTTGCTGCCTTTGCAAGCATAAACACCGCTATAATCAGCACCTGTAAAAATAGGTTTTGCTTCTACAAAGTTAATCAACGCCGCATTGGCAATTACCAAGAGAAGTAAAAACAGTTTTTTCATGCGGGTTGCTCAATGATTTTTTAAGGTGCTATTGTAACGTGAGCCCCGTCAGCAAAGTAAATATCCTGATATTTTTATGCCTTATATTTGCGTTAAATTTTGTTTTGTTTAGCGCCTATATTATCATAGGCGATTGCATGATTTACCCTTTATAGGCTTGAGCTTCACCTTCAGAAATTTATGACCATCTCTAGCCCTAAACCAACATGGTATTTCACTCTATTTAATATTGCATTACTTACACTGCTTAGCGTTTGGCTTTGGCAGCAAAATCAAGCTACCGCAGTTATTGAACCTCAACTACCTGGCGATGGCAAACTTCAGTGCGTGTCATACTCGCCTTACTACCATCAGGGCCAAACACCGCTCAATCCCAATACGTTTATTGAACCTGCGCAAATTGACCAAGATTTAACACTGCTCTCTAAGCAATTCAATTGTGTGCGCATTTATTCTGTAGGCCAAGGCTTGGATTACGTTCCAGAAGCGGCGTCTAAGCTAGGCATGCAAGTTTACTTGGGCGCATGGATAGGCTGGGTAAAAGCCCTTAATGATAAAGAGCTTGATTTAGCCATTGCAGTCGCAAACAAACACCCCAAGACCATCAAAGCACTCATTGTCGGCAATGAAGTGTTACTGCGGGGAGAGCAGACCGAAGCGGCAATGAAAGCTTACTTAACAAAGGCAAAGCAAGCGACCCAAGTGCCTGTTACTTACGCCGATGTTTGGGAGTTTTGGCGTAAACATCCTGCGTTGGAAGATTCTGTAGATTTTGTAACCGTACATATTCTCCCCTACTGGGAAGACAACCCGCAATCGATAAAGCATGCTTTAGACCACACCAATAATGTGATGAACTTGCTCAAAGATACTTTTAAAAAACCGATTTTGATTGGCGAGACTGGTTGGCCATCGGTTGGCAGGCCACGCCAGGAATCGAAACCAGGCACCATCAATCAGGCCATTTATTTGCGCGGATTCATCCAGCTCGCCCATGACAAAAACTGGAACTATAATCTCATTGAAGCCATAGACCAACCTTGGAAACGTGGCCTAGAAGGCACGGTCGGCGGTTACTGGGGAATCTACAATACCAACCTTTCACCCAAGTTTGTATTTAATGGCGACATTAAAGCACGCACAGATGGATTACGACCATTGCTCTTTGGAGGCTTGGGTGCGCTGTTATTTTTAGGCTTAAGTATTTACCTAAATGAACGCCGAAAATCAGCTTTAATTGGAGTGGCAAGCTTAGGCGCCTTGTTTGGAATCAGTGCTTTATTGCAAACTGAATATTTATTAACTGCGTGTCAAGATAGAGATGAGTGGTTAGCGTTAGGTGGCGTAGCGGTGACTGGCTGGATTGCTATCATCAGCATCATTTGGACTGTGAGCAAAGCTAATGCAAATAACCTACGCTTGTTTCAAACTTGTTTGACAATATTACTGCTGGCTGCAATTACATTAAGCATACTGTTAATTGTAGACGGTCGCTACCGTGATTTTTCAATCAGTTTATATGCACTGCCCGTGATACAACTCTCGCTAGGTTTATATCTACTTAAGCACAACATCAGGCCAAAGTTACAACTTTACTATTTACTGCATGTGATATTGATTGTATCTGCTGCATACTGTCTTTACTTAGAACCTAGTAACTTTCTCGCAACGCTTTGGTTAGCCATCAGCATACTAATT
Organism: Methylotenera sp.; assembly: GCA_030652995.1. Classification (GTDB taxonomy): domain Bacteria; phylum Pseudomonadota; class Gammaproteobacteria; order Burkholderiales; family Methylophilaceae; genus Methylotenera. The sequence goes on along the minus strand of JAUSAG010000025.1, from coordinate 29,796 downwards.
GCTGTTGGCACTTGGCCTAAGCGCCAAGACTCGACTCATTAGTTATTTCAGGAAATACTCGCTAATTTTTATGATTTCCCCACTCAAACGCTTTATCAGCCCATTCATATTTGCGGCCATCATTGGTTTAATTCATTTTGGTATATGGAGCATTTTCAATCGCTCATTACCCGTCATGAATGCGCCAACAATCGTACATGGGTTTGCCTATAGTGGCTTTCAAGAACACCAAAGTCCTCTTGAAAAAGAATATCCAAGCACCGCTGAGTTGGAGCATGATCTTAAAATACTAAAACCGCTTACCAACCGGATTCGCATTTACGGTGCCCTGGAAAATAGCGAAGTTACTGCCCTTGCTTCTAACCTCGGCTTTTACGTAACCGCTGGCGCATGGCTGGATAGTGACTTGAACACCAATCGCCGTGAAGTCGATGCACTACAGGCTAAAATTAAAAACTACCCACATATTGAACGTGCCATTGTGGGTAACGAAGTGTTGCTTAGAAAAGATCTCACACCAGCAGCGCTTTTTAGCTATCTAGATGAAGTGCGCAATAGCACAAAATTGCCAATTTCGACTGCAGAACCTTGGCATGTCTGGATCAAAAATCCAGACTTGGTCAAGCATGTCGATTATATCGCGGTGCATTTACTTCCATATCACGAAGGCGTGCCAGTCGAAAAAGCCGTTGATTATTCACTCGAACGCTATACAGAACTGATGGAAACATTCCCACGCAAGAAAATCGTCATTACTGAAATCGGCTGGCCTAGCCATGGCCCAACATTAGGCGCCGCAGTCGCATCAGATGTTAATCAAGCACGCTTTGTAAGAGAGTTTTTAGCAAAAACTGCGTACAAGAACTACGACTATTATCTAATGGAAGCATTTGACCAACCTTGGAAGCAAAAAATTGAAGGTTGGGCCGGGCCTTACTGGGGAATGTTTTCTGCCGATCGTCATGAAAAGTATTCATTACACGGCACTGTGTCGAAAGACAGTCGCTGGGAAGAAAAGGCTTTGTGGGCAACATTACTAGCTTTTTTGCCTATTTTATTCATTGGTTATCGTTTTAGGCAATGGGGCTTAGGTGGGCGTTTCTCAATGGCTATATTATTGCAAGCCTGCATCACCACATTGGTCGTCGCTTGGAATTTACCTGGCGACTACTACTACACCATGCGCGACTTTATCGTGCTAATCGCTTTAATTATTGGCATGGGACTCACCTCTGCGGTATTGATGATCTATGGTGTAGAGTTTAGCGAGGTGATGTTTAAGGGTGGCTGGAAGCGCGCTTACAAACGTGCGAAACCTTTACCTACAGATCAAGAACTATTCGTTTCCATCCATTTGGCTTGTTACAACGAGCCTCCGGAAATGGTCATTACCACCATTGAAAGTTTGGCTAACCTTAATTACACCAATTTTGAAGTGATTGTGGTCGATAACAATACGAAAGATGAAGCCAAATGGAAGCCATTGGAAGTCTATATGGCGAAGATGCCTGATAATTTTCAGTTTTTCCATTTACCGCAATGGCCAGGCTTTAAAGCTGGGGCCTTGAATTTTGCGCTTGAACAAACTAATCCAAAAACGCAAGTTGTTGGCGTGGTAGACGCCGACTATGAAGTCACCACAGACTGGCTTTCTGACTTGGTACCACACTTTTCTGAGCCAAAAGTTGCTGTCGTACAGGCGCCACAGGCCCATAGAGAATGGGAAAACAACTTCTTTCGCCGCATGAGTAACTGGGAATTTGAAGGATTTTTCCGCATCGGCATGCACCACCGCCATGAGCGCAATGCTTTAATCCAGCACGGCACCATGACATTAGTGCGCCATCAAGCGCTGGTTGATAACGGAAAATGGTCGGAATGGTGTATTTGTGAAGATACCGAGCTAGGCCTACGTTTACTTGAGGCTGGTTATGAACTTAGGTACATCGATGATACTTTTGGTCGCGGATTAACGCCCTCAGACTTCAAGGCGCTTAAAACACAACGTTTCCGCTGGGCATTTGGTGCCATGCAAATTCTCAAGCATCACCTACCCAAATTACTAGGGGATTCCACGCTAACTTTTGGCCAACGCTATCACTTCTTAACTGGCTGGTTTGGCTGGCTGGGTGATGCCTTGCAGCTTTTTTTCACAATAGGTTCTATTGGCTGGACCATAGCGATGTTGGCCTTTCCAACAGCATTTAGCTTGCCAGTCACTATTATGATCGTGCCAATTTTGTGTTTCTTAGTCATTAAGGCCGCACTTGGCCCTATTTTATATAGAAAAACTATGAACTGTAGTTGGACTGATATTTTTGGCGCATCTCTTGCCAGTCTTGGCTTATCTCATGCTATTGCCAGAGGCGTAATTATGGGGATTATTAAAAAAGACGGTGTATTTAAAGTCACGGCTAAAGGCAAAAATATAAGCAAAAAATTAGAGATTTTCAATCCAATTGTTGAAGAAGTCACACTTTTGGTAGCGCTCACTTTATGTAGTTTTTTTATGCTGTCTACACGGGGATTTAATAATATCGACGCCCAACTATGGGTAGCGATGTTGTCCCTACAGTGCTTGCCTTATGCTAGCGCGGTAGCCTGTCAGTTTATTTCACAACATCCCAATAAAAGTTGATGATATGCAAGCTTCAAATAAAATGTTACGGATAGATTAAGCATGCTGAGTCATATTCAACAACTTCATCATCACCATCGACATGTAGTGCGAGGGTTCGTTAGATTCTTCACCTATCTTGCTGCATTGTTTTTAATTTCGATTGCTTATTGGATTGCAGACAATTTTGGAGAGCCTTCGCTCGAACAGATTCTTTATCATGCTCAATTTGGCGTACAAGGCTTGGTTGATACGGATGCCGCAATTATCAAAAGTTTTTTGAGCTGGTGCATTGCACTTCCTTTACTTACTTCAATACTCTTGGTGCTGATTGAATATTCAATTGCATTGTTTCTAACTCACGGTTCTTCGCATTGGCTAACGAGGCCAGCCCGTCGTGCCAACATTCACTTCCTAAAAGTTTTTTATTGGTTTATTGGACATCGGGCGCCTTTATACACCCTCGTCATTGCTGGCATCTATTTCGGAATGCAATTTTCACTCACTGTTTTTATTCAGCACCATTTTGGCAAGGACTATTTTGCCGAACATTATGTTACACCTGTAGAAGTCGAAATTAGTCAGGTAAATCCTAAAAACCTTGTACTTATTTATGTTGAAAGCTTGGAAGATTCCTACAAAGATCCTGACCTATTCGGTAAAAATTTACTAGCGCGTTTAGATCATTTAAAAGGCTCGAGTTTTGCCAACTACAAAACAGCACCTGGGAGCTGGTGGACAATTGCAGGCATTACTGCAACACAATGTGCTTTGCCGCTCAAAAGCGTAAGTTTGTATGATGGTAATGATCAAGGCGAAAAAATTAAAGCCTTTTTACCTAATGCGGTTTGCTTGGGTGACATATTGCATGATGCCGGTTATCACAGCGTGTATATAGGTGGCGATGCCCTCGCCTTTGCCGGCAAGGGCATGTTCTTTCAAGACCATCATTACGATGAAATCTATGGACGCGAAGAGTTAAAAGGCAATTTAAAATCGACAGATATGAATTACTGGGGTTTGTATGACGATGATTTATTAAAAGTCGTTAAAGAAAAACTGATTAAATTACATGCAAAACAGCAACCCTTTAACCTAACCTTCACGACTATTGATACTCATGGTCCAGATGGCCATTTTTCAAAATATTGTAAAGCACGTGGCGTCAAGGATTTTGAAGGTATCGTCGAATGCTCTGCAAATCAGGTATCTGAACTTGTAGAGTTCATCACAAAAAGTGGATATTTAAAAGACACCAGTGTAGTGATATTGGGTGATCACCTTGCCATGGAAAACCCTGTATATGAAAAACTAAAAACAATAAAAGAGCGCCATATTTTTAACCGATTTATTTCTAACGATCCAATTAGCAAAAACCGTGAAGATGTTTTGCCTTTTGATATGTTTCCAACCATATTAGAATTTATCGGTTTTAAAGTACATGGCGGTAAATTAGGGTTAGGCTATTCGGCAATTTCTAAGGGTATAGCCTTGCCTCCAGCAACCGAGTATGAAGAGATGAATAAATACTTACTTAATAAATCCAATCAATACTTAGACCTTTGGAAGCGAAAGGCTGTGACAGCTAACCACAACTAATATGCAATTTTTTCTATTTGCTAAAGAAGCATACCGGTTATTACACAACCACATGAATTTCTATGATTACAATGGCAAATAAGCTTATTGATTAATCTGGTTTTTTAGGCGGCATCACAAATTCAGCCGGGTGTTGGTTGAGTCTGCTGGCTAAGTTTTTCATGAGAAAACGCCATTGCTTAAACTTGACTTTGCGTGATTTCATCGCCACGTATAACGCCAAACCAAAACTGACAGCAAGATTAACAAAACCGATGAGCGCCACGCCTAGCAAAGCAAATGCGATCGCTTGCCAACTCAGCATAAAGTCCAAACCGACTAATGCAAACCCTAAAAATGCTGATGAAAATGCCACATGCCGAATATCAAACGCCAAACCGAACAATATACCGATGGCACTCATTGCGCCTAACAGGCAGCCAAAATAAAAGTTCCCTGCCAGCGCACCTAGGTTGTTTTCAACATAAGTGGCAACTCGATCTAAACGCGAAATCCCTAATAATTTTTGTAACCATTTAACCGCGCGCAGGCGTTGCGGGATTTTGTTATACACCGCCAAGTTATCATGGTAGCCCGCGATTAAACCCGACAGAAACAAACACACACCAGCAATTGCCGCATAAAACAAGGCTCCACTATGAATTGGGTCAATATCTGTCAATAAAATATGTGCTTTTTGATCGGTAATAAAATGTTGGCCTGTGAAGTGAAGTGTCGTCCATGCAATTAACATCGCTGTAGGAATAGCCAGCAACACATTACCAAAAATCGCCACAAACTGGCTACGCATCGCCTTGGCGATCATCGCCACCAAGTTGTCCATTTCCTTACTTTTTGCATCAGCAGCATCTATGCTGGCTGCAATCGTTGCCGCCGTCATTGCGGGTTGTTTAGTAGCTACCGTAAAGTGCAAAATATGGATTAAAATAAATCCCAACCCATAATTTAAACTAAACACAATAGCTTCAGTTAATGGTGCTAATTGTTGATTTCCCAGCATTATTTTAATCATGGCCATAACCCCTATGATCACGCCTGCACCAAGTGCAGAACGCATCAATGCAAAGTATTCGCCACGGTTTTCAGTAATGTAATGCCCACCGGTGCGACTTGCATTTTCAGTCACACGCAATGCCATTATTTCAATATTTTCTTGCCAGTGTTCATGCAAATCGTTTTTGTGGCACTCGCTATAAACTAAGGCTTTAAACAGCTGTACAATTTCAGTGTGAGGGGCGACTCCTTGTTGTAAGCTATCGAGAATATTCAGCAAAGTTTCTAGGCGAGCAATCTGTTGCAACATACGTTGCAGCAATTGTGTCAGTTGAATACTGGTGCCAACTTGCGCGCTATTGCGACGAATTTTGGCGACAATTTCGTTGCACTGATCAAGCATCACTACAATATGTTTAATGTCCGCTTCAACGTCAACACTGCTCTGTGCGGTTAAGAACTCAGCCAATTCTGCTTGCTGCATAATAAAAGGTGAGCTGTGTTGCTCAAGCTCAGGATGGTTACGCAGTAATTCAGGCTCCAGCCCCAGTGCTGCAATACGGTACGATAACACCTGCGCCGCTGCTAATAAATTGTGCTGGCACACATTTGTGACGTCAGCCCCTGCAACCCCAAAACGGATTGCTGCAATAAGCTCTGCCCAGACGTCGTCAGACACTGCACTTACCCATAACTCATCAGTAGTCTTAGTAAAAAACAAGGCAAATAAATCAATCAAATAAGAAGTATCAACCGCCTCAGGCAAAATTTTATGCGCGATTCGCCTGCGCATTTCAACAAAAAAACCGGTAAATACTGAGTGACGTGCGATGACAAACAACGAAATAGGCTTGTATTCGCTTAACAGCTGCAAAATTGCCTCTCTCAGCAATCTGGCTTTTCCAACATCGGTATTTAGCACATAACAAAGCGCATGAATAGCTTTGACAGCGATTTCTGTTTGGTCTGGCTTGGGCGGTCTGATTTGTGCGATTAAATCAGAGATTAACTGTGGCGCACGCTGATCCTGGCTATATTGCGCAAAAACCTGCGCAATCATGTTTGCGTTTTCAGTAACAGTCTTTTTCATAAATTAGAATGTGTCTCAATGGTTGAAAACAGTCTAACCGCTTTAGATGAAGTTTAAAAAATTATCTCTAGCTTTAGTGGTGTATGTTTTGGTGTAGATTTTGATAGCGAAGAACAGCGCCTGCTACAAATTAGCAGGCGCTGTTTAATTTAAAAAATACCTAAGATGGGATGTTTAAGCTGAGGCAGTTAAGTTATTTTGGCGTTTTAAGTGCTTCGGTTAAATGCGGGCTTAACACTTGCACCATTTGTGCGAATATTTTTGGGTTGCCAGCAACGATGTTGCCTGTTTTCAGCCAGCTTTCGTTGCCCTCAAAATCGCCAACAATACCACCAGCCTCTTGCACCAATAAGCCACCTGCAGCAATATCCCATGCAGATAAGTTAATTTCAAAAAAACCGTCGGTCCAACCCGCAGCCACATAAGCTAGATCTAAGGCAGCTGAACCTGGACGGCGAATGCCTACCGTTTTTTTAATCATGTCTTTCAACATATCAAGGTAGGTATCAAGATGTGTAAAATCACGAAATGGAAAACCAGTGGCAATTAAAGAGTCTTGCAATTTACTACGGCTAGTTACACGGATACGCTTGTCATTCAAAAATGCACCACGCCCTTTTGTTGCCGTAAATAAATCATTACGCACTGGGTCATAAATCACGGCCTGTGTCAGCACACCTTTTTGTTGTAATGCAATTGAAATACAGTACTGAGGAAAACTATGCAAGAAATTAGTAGTGCCATCCAATGGGTCAATAATCCAAATATTATCGGCATCCTGATTGCTTTCACCGCTTTCTTCACCTAAAAAGCCATGATCTGGGTAAGCATCTTTAAGAATATCAATAATTGCTTGCTCGGCGGCGCGATCAACATCACTCACAAAGTCATTATAACTTTTGGATTGAACCGTAAGTGAGCCTACATCTTGCGATGCGCGGTTAATAATAGCGCCAGCTTTACGCGCGGCTTTGGTAGCAATGGATAGCATTGGATGCATAACTAAATTTTCTTAAAGAGCTGATAAAATGCTATTTTAACTTTTATTAACCTTAACTCCAAATTAACCAACATGTTTCATCAATTTTGGTTAAGTATTTAAAAACCATCAAACTCATTAGGCCACCTCATTGAATAATCAACATATTTTCAACAACATCCGTGTCGTGTTATGCCAAACCAGTCACCCCGGCAACATCGGCTCGGCCGCCCGCGCCATGAAAACCATGGGCTTACAGCATTTATATTTGGTCAAACCAAATATTTTCCCAGATGCGCATGCCACAGCGCTCTCCACTGGTGCGGCAGACTTACTAGAAAACGCCATCGTTTGTGAAACCTTAAGCGAAGCCCTCACTGACTGTGCATTAGCGATTGGCATGAGCGCGCGCAAAAGACAAATTTCACATGAACTCGTGAATGTACGTGATGCAGCTTCGCGCGCGGTCAGCATTGCAGTCAAGCAACCCATCGCCTTAGTGTTTGGCACAGAAATGAGCGGGCTTTCCAATGCTGAACTGGATTGCTGCCAACTACTGGCGATGATTCCCGCTAACCCAGAATATACCTCGCTTAACCTCGCCGCAGCCGTACAAGTCATGAGCTATGAAATTCGCATGGCCGTGCTGGAAGGTAAGCTGGAAGCACACCCCAACCAGCCTGAACTTGCCACCAATGAAGCTTTGGAAGGTTTTTACACGCACCTAGAAGATACACTAATTAAAATTGGCTACCTCAATCCTGATGCGCCAAAAAAACTCAGTGAACGTATTCGCCGCATCTATGCCCGTGCAAAGCTTGAGAAAGAAGAGGTGAACTTGCTAAGAGGTATTTTGACTTTATCGTTAGCGCCTAAAAAGCACACGAAATATTAAACTATCGCTAGTTAATCTGTACTATCAAAGAACTTTTATGTAGATACAGCTTCTAAGAAAGATCATCAACCATGATTTTGAGGGTACGGTCATGCGCAAATTTCTATTTGGTTTTTGCCTGATTCTTATTGGTAATTTTGCGTTTGCCCTACCGCCAGATGGGATGGTGTATGCGCTTAAATCCAGCGTGGTTAAAATTCGGGTAATATTGCCCAACGGGCATTATGGTGTTGGGTCTGGGGTGGTCGTAGCTCAAGACCAAGTCGTCACTAATTGTCATGTCGTTGCAAACGCGCATGCCATCAATGTGATTAAATTTGGCGAAAGTCACCGTGCCGTTAGCCTAAAGGCAGACTGGGAACACGACCTATGCATTGTCGGCTTTGATGGCTTAAACACCACCATTGCAACGCTAGGTGAAAGTGCCAGCTTGCAATACGAGCAATCCGTTTTCACCATCAGTTTTCCCAACAACGCCCCTAGGCCACTCACCACCTATGGCGCAGTTAAGGCGCTTTACCCGATGGATGACAGCGTTATCATCCGCACCACCAACGATTTTAGATTAGGGGCCAGTGGCGGCGCCATGTTTAGCGATGATGGCAAACTTGTAGGTATCATCACACTAAAAAGTCCTGGGCGAAACGCGTTTTACTACAACATGCCAGTTGAGTGGATTAAAAACCTGTTAAAACAACCAGCGATTTCCATTAACACTAAAGGCGAATTACCTTTTTGGGATGCTCCTGAAGAAAAACGTCCATATTTCATGCGTGTGATTCAACCATATCAAACTGAAGACTGGGTGACATTAAAAAAACTCGCCAATGAATGGATTGAGCATGAGCCAGAGGCTAGCGAGGCTTTGAACTACTTAGCGATTGCCGAATATAACCTTAAAGAAACGAATAGCGCCGCCAATCATTTCGGTCAGCTCTTTGCTCAAAATAAACGCCATACTAATGCATTACTTTATTTAGGTTTAATCGCAACTGACACAGGCAATAAAAATGAAGCAATCAAAGTAGTTGCTTTACTTAATGAATTAGATAAAGAGGCTGCCAACCAGATCAATACCAAATTAGAGTTAACCAATAACAATGACTGCCAAGCAAGCAGTTGCTAATACTCGGTTTGCTTCACACTTAAACTGTCGACATATCCATACTGAAACAGTCAAGCATTACCCTTTTGTGGCATAATTACGTTAACTCAAAACCATCCAAAAACACATGTTTGACCATATCAAAGAAGACATATCCATCGTATTCGAGCGTGACCCTGCTGCGCGCACGCATATTGAGATTTTAACCACCTACCCTGGCGTGCATGCACTATTAATGCATCGTTTAAGCCATTTGCTTTGGAAAGCTAATTTCTTCTGGCTTGGTCGATTTCTCTCTCATATTGGACGCTGGTTGACTGGCATTGAAATTCACCCAGGGGCCACCATTGGTCGCCGCGTGTTTATAGATCACGGTATGGGCGTGGTGATTGGTGAAACAGCCGTTATTGGTGATGATTGCACTTTGTATCATGGTGTAACACTGGGCGGCACTTCATGGAATAAAGGTAAACGCCACCCTACGCTTGAAGCAGGCGTGGTGATTGGTGCAGGTGCCAAGGTGCTGGGCCCGATTACTATCGGCGAAAATGCTAAAATCGGCTCTAATGCCGTAGTGGTAAAAGACGTGCCGGCTAACGCCACTGCGGTGGGTATTCCTGCGCGTATTTTAGAAGAAGAAAAATCCAAACAGCGCGAAGCGACTGCACAAAAAATTGGCTTTGCTGCCTACGCTGTAGGCAATGATGAAAACGATCCGATGATCAAGGCAATACATTCGTTATTAGACCATGCCGCAAAACAAGATTTAGCCCTGAAGGATTTACAAGCACAATTAACCAGATTAAATATGGATATTGAAACTGATGCAGAAGTTGGTGAGGCTTTCGATGTACAGCCACACCTATCAAAAACCACAAAAAATTAAATCAGAAAAGCAGGTAAATAAACTTGCTGAACTAAAGCGCATAATAGTTGACTAAATTTGTAGGGTATTGTAGAATTCGATCTTACCTGATGAACCTAAATTAAGAGTCAAACATCATGCGCTTAACCACTAAAGGTCGATTTGCTGTCACAGCAATGCTAGACCTCGCTATTAACGAAGCAAAAGACGCTTCCAACATCAAGCCAGTTACACTTGCAGGTATTAGCGAGCGTCAAGACATTTCACTGTCTTATTTGGAGCAGTTGTTTAGCAAATTACGTCGCCAGGGTTTGGTGAAAAGTATGCGTGGTCCAGGTGGTGGTTACAATTTGGCCAAAAGTTATGCTGATATTTCAGTTGCGGAAATAATCAACGCTGTAGATGAACAAATAGACGCAACACAGTGTGGCGGTCACGAAAACTGTCGAGACGAAGGTCGTTGCATGACGCACGATTTATGGTCAGCACTTAATACCAAAATTTTAGAGTATTTGGCAGGAATAACACTTGCCGACATGGTAGCATCGCAAACAAGTGGTCAAAAAATATCAATTACACCACGCGCGTGCAATATTGCTAATGATAAGGCTTCGGCCTTTACCGCTGAAATAGCCGCTTAAATTCAGATTAATACCATGTCTAGCATCTACTTTGATCATAATGCAACTACCGCGCTGGATAACCGCGTGTTAGATGCAATGTTACTTTGGATGCACGCACAAAGTGGCAACCCAACCAGTCGTCATATTTTTGGACGATCTGCGCGTGATGCAATAGAGCATGCAAGAGCTCAAGTGGCTGAGGCCTGCGGTGCCTATGCCTCACAGGTGGTATTTACCGCAACAGGCACAGAGGCGAATAACTTTGCAGTAAAGGGCATTGCCGCAAGCAAGCCTACTATGCAGATTTTATACAGCGCAATTGAGCACCCATGCGTTTCACGCCCAGCGACTACCTTAAAACGAACCGGCTATACAGCGCATGAAATTACGGTTAATCACCATGGCATCGTGAATATAGAGCAAGTAAACCTGGCGCTAACTCAGCCAACAAGCTTAGTTTCTGTCATGTTAGCCAATAATGAAACCGGCGCAATACAAGATATAGCCGCAATCGCTGAAATGGCACGCAATGCAGGCGCTTACATGCATACAGACGCCGTGCAAGGCTTAGGTAAATTGCCGCTCAGCTTTACTGATTTAAACGTACACGCTATGACAATTTCAAGCCATAAAATTCATGGCCCGCAGGGTGCCGCGGCGCTAATTTTAGATAAGCGCATTGATATACAACCTTTACTGCATGGCGGTGGACAAGAAAAAGGTTTACGTAGCGGCACTGAAAATGTCGCAGCGATTGTAGGGTTCGGCATGGCATGTGAGTTGGCGATAGCGAACCTACGCAATTTTTCCAGCCACACACAAGCGTTGCGCGAGCAGTTTGAACAAGGATTAAAGTTGCTAAACGTCACTATTTTCAGCAAACAAGTAGCGCGTTTACCCAATACCAGTTTTTTCGCTATTGAAGGTATTGAGGGTGAAACATTGGTTATGGCATTAGATCGCAAAGGGTTTTCAGTTGCCAGCGGCTCAGCCTGCTCTAGCGACAGCACTGAACCTAGCCATGTCTTGTTAGCGATGGGTGTCCCGCCAGATTTAGCGCGCGGTGCTGTGCGTGTAAGCTTTGGCACACATAACACCAAACAACAAGTAGCTGATTTACTAGCCACTTTAGCGCATGAAATTTTAAGACTAAAGCATTTAACCTCCATTGCGGCATAAAACTGCCATGCAGGTATGTACAAAAAGTATTACACAATATTAAGTTAAGGATAATTAACAGATGTCAGCATCAATAGAAATGCCGGTAGTGAAAGATTTTGAAGACGGTCTTCATCCGATTTATTTGGATTACTCCGCCACCACGCCTGTGGATCAACGTGTCGCTGCAAAAATGATTCCATATCTGACGGAGAATTTTGGCAATCCAGCCTCACGTAGCCACCCTTATGGCTGGACTGCAGAAAAAGCAGTTGAAAATGCACGTGAAGAAGTGGCAAAATTAGTAGGTGCTGATCCACGTGAAATCGTATGGACATCAGGTGCGACTGAATCTAACAATCTCGCCATTAAAGGCGCAGCCAACTTTTACAGTGGCAAAGGCAAACACATTATCACCATCACCACGGAGCATAAGGCTGTGATTGACCCCGTGCGCGAGCTTGAGCGTCAAGGCTTTACCGCAACCTACTTGGATCCGGAACCGAATGGCTTGGTTGATTTAGAAAAATTCAAAGCGGCAATTCGCCCTGATACCGTGTTGGCGTCAGTCATGTTGGTGAATAATGAAATTGGCGTGATTCAGGATATTGAAGCCATTGGTAACATTTGCCGTGAAAACGGTGTGATTTTTCATGTTGATGCTGCACAAGCCACCGGCAAAGTACATATTGATTTAGAAAAATTACCAGTTGATTTAATGAGCTTTAGTGCACACAAAACCTACGGCCCTAAAGGCATCGGTGCATTGTACGTTCGGCGTAAACCACGCATCCGCATCGAGGCGCAAATGCACGGTGGCGGTCATGAGCGCGGTATGCGCTCGGGCACGCTAGCCACTCACCAAATCGTGGGGATGGGTGAGGCCTTTAGAATTGCGCGAGAAGAAATGGACGAAGAAAATGTACGTATCCGCCGTCTGCGCGACAAGTTGTTAAATGGTCTGCAATCGATTGAAGAAGTTTATGTTAACGGTGATTTAGAGCACCGTGTGCCGCATAATTTAAACATCAGCTTCAATTATGTTGAAGGTGAATCTCTGATTATGGCAGTAAAAGGCATTGCAGTATCAAGTGGCTCAGCTTGCACATCAGCCAGCCTTGAGCCTAGCTATGTGTTGCGTGCATTAGGTCGTTCTGATGAATTGGCGCACAGCTCAATTCGCTTTTCAATTGGCCGCTTTACCACCGATGAAGATGTAGAGTACACCATCAATTTGATGAAAAGCAAAATTGATAAATTACGTGAGCTATCCCCATTATGGGAGATGTTTAAAGATGGAATTGATCTAAGCAAAGTGCAGTGGGCAGCGCACTAGAAATTTCTTAAGAATTTTTATAGGATTTAATGAATTAAAAGGCGAAGTAAAATCAAGGCGGCGAACCGAAGACAGTACGTTTAGTACGGCAAGGTGATGCCAACGATGAGTTTACGATGCGTTTTAGTTCATATTAGGAGAGTGAAATGGCATATTCAGATAAAGTTTTAGATCACTACGAAAACCCGCGTAACGTGGGTACATTAGATAAAAATGACCCAAATGTAGGAACCGGCATGGTCGGCGCGCCTGCATGTGGTGATGTAATGAAATTAATGATTAAAGTCAATGACAGCGGTATTATTGAAGACGCCAAATTTAAAACTTACGGCTGCGGTTCTGCAATAGCCTCTAGCTCATTAGTCACAGAATGGCTCAAAGGCAGAACCATTGATGAAGCTTATGCGATTAAAAATTCTGAAATCGCTGAAGAACTAGCTTTGCCACCTGTTAAAATTCACTGCTCAGTGTTAGCTGAGGATGCGATTAAAGCGGCAGTGGCAGATATTAAAGCTAAACAAGCTGCAAAAGTAGAGGCTTAACTTACGTGTAGGAGCGATCTTTAAACCGCGAAAGTAATGCTCATTATACGTGGCATTGTTTTCTTGATCTAAAGATCACTCCTACAAATATCACTTTATATATAGTTACAAAAAGTAAAACATGGCAATCACACTTACACAAACCGCGGCAGATCGCGTTGAAAAATTCCTAGCCAACCGTGGCAAAGGCCTCGGCTTACGTCTGGGCGTTAAAACAACAGGCTGCTCTGGTATGGCTTACACGCTTGAATTTGTTGATGAAATGCACCCTGAAGATGTCGCATTTGAAAGCCATGGCGTAAAAGTGATTATTGACCCAAAAAGCCTAGTTTATATCGATGGCACTGAGCTGGACTTTACGAAAGAAGGCTTGAACGAAGGCTTTAAATTTAACAACCCTAACGTTAAAGATGAGTGCGGCTGTGGCGAGAGCTTTACAGTTTAATTTCAACTTAGCATGCAAAACGCTCAAACCAACTACTTTCAGCTTTTCGGCTTCCCTGAACAATTTCAAATTGACACTCAGTCGCTAGAACTGAATTTTCGTAAAATTCAATCGGCGAGCCACCCTGATCGATTTGTTTCCGCTACGGCTGACAAAAGACTGCAGTCGATGCAAATGGCTACGACAGCGAACGAAGCTTACAGCACGCTAAAAAACCCGGCAACGCGAGCAAAATACTTGCTGGAGCTTCAAGGTATTAACGCCATTGCTGACACCAACACCGCCATGCCCATGGATTTTTTAATGCAGCAGATGGAGTGGCGCGAACAGTTAGAGGATGCAAAAGCTGCCAAAAATATTCCAGCTTTAGAACAACTATTGACTGAATTACAAGTTGAGTCAAAATCAATACAAGCTGACTTAGCTAATTTGTTTGATGCAAAAAGAGATTATTCATCTGCAACAGATACCGCACGCAAACTTATTTTTATAGATAAAGTATGTGCAGATATTCACCAGGCTATTGAACAACTAGAATAAGCCATTAATAACCAACTAACGACTAATATCTATCATTAAATATGGCACTTCTCCAAATCTCTGAACCTGGCATGAGTGCCGCACCTCACCAGCACCGGTTAGCTGTGGGCATCGATTTAGGCACCACTAACTCACTAGTTGCTACCGTGCGTAGTGGTATGAGTACTGTGCTGCAAGATGATCATGGCCATTCATTATTACCTTCTGTAGTACGTTATATGCCCAATGGCGACGTGATTGTCGGTCACGAAGCGCAGGCTCAGCAAAGCGCTGACCCCGTTAATACCATTGTTTCAGTCAAACGCTTTATGGGTCGCAGCCTAAATGACATTACCGATAAAGCGCATATCCCTTATCGCTTTGTTGATGGTAAAGATGCCGAAGCCACACGTACATTGCAAATTCAAACACGTGCCGGTTTAAAAACTCCGGTAGAAATTTCAGCTGAAATTCTTAAAACACTCAAAGCACGCGCTGAAAAATCGCTAGGCGGCGAACTAGTTGGTGCGGTGATTACCGTCCCTGCCTACTTTGATGATGCGCAACGCCAAGCCACTAAAGATGCCGCACGCATCGCTGGTATCAATGTATTGCGCCTACTCAACGAACCTACCGCTGCGGCCGTGGCTTATGGCTTGGATAACGCCGCTGAAGGCACATTTGTGATTTACGACCTAGGTGGCGGCACGTTCGACGTGTCCATTCTACGTTTATCCAAAGGCGTGTTTGAAGTCCTCGCCACCAATGGTGATTCAACCTTGGGCGGCGACGATTTTGACCACCGTATATACTGCTGGGTATTAGACAAAGTGCGCGAAAGTAATAGCGACTTCACACCACTGAGTGAAGAAGATACGCGGCTGTTACTCACCAAAGCACGCCAGGCTAAAGAATGGCTCACCGATAATTTTGAGGCACAAATCGTTTGTCGTTTGAGCAACAACACGCTAATCGATATTGCTCTCACCGCGCCGCAATTGGTAGAAATTACACAGCATCTGGTAACAAAAACCTTGACCCCCACACGTAAAGCGATGCGCGATGCTAACCTTAGCATTGAAGCTATTGACGGCGTCGTGCTAGTAGGCGGTGCCACCCGCATGCCGCATCTTAGGCATGCGGTACAAGATTACTTTAAGCAGGAGCCACTCACCAATTTAGACCCAGACAAAGTCGTTGCCCTAGGCGCAGCTATTCAAGCAAATATTTTAGCGGGTAACAAAAATGATGATGACTTATTACTACTTGATGTCACCCCGCTATCTTTAGGTCTGGAGACCATGGGTGGCTTGGTAGAAAAAGTCATCCATCGTAACAGCACCTTACCGATTGCGCGCGCGCAGGAATTTACCACGTATAAAGATGGCCAAACCGCTATGAGCATTCACGTGGTACAAGGTGAGCGTGAGTTAGTGAGCGATTGCCGCTCGCTTGCACGCTTTGAGCTACGAGGCATTCCACCGATGGCGGCAGGTGCTACACGTATCCGTGTTACTTTTACAGTAGATGCAGATGGCCTGCTCTCGGTTTCTGCACGTGAACAAAGCACTGGCATAGCGTCGCATATTGCCGTTAAACCTTCTTATGGTTTAAGCGAAGATGAAATCACCACTATGCTCAAAGCTTCATTTAACAACGCAGAAATAGACAAAACAGCGCGCATGCTGGCTGAAGCACGCGTCAGTGCAGGTGCAATCATCAGCTCAGTAACCGTAGCATTAAACGTTGATGGCAATTTAATCAGCGATGCAGAAAAGCATTTGATTGAATCAGGTATACAACGCCTGCAATTACTCACCGCCACTGAAGATGCCACAGCCATACACAATGCGGTAGATGCGCTCAACCACGTCACTGAAGCGTTCGCAGCCGAACGTATGAATGCAAGTGTTAGCCGTGCATTATCAGGTAAAAATTTAGAAGATATTGAGCTGTAAAGCGCCGCTTCAAATACCCGCCTTACTTATGGCTGATCTCGTAAATTAAGATACGTTTTGTTACCAAAGTCCTCCAACCAGAAAAACGGATAAGCACCACTCAGAACAAAGTGATAAGTACGACTAAGCCCGCTTTGCAGACAAGTATTGGTTATCAGTTTTCTCTGATTGCGCGAATAACACTCGCTATTTCGCGCAATAAATTGCGCTCCTACAAAAACCGACATGCCCTGTCATTGTTTTCGAGATTATCCATATATAGTTGAAAAGGTTGAGATATGAATCTCACAGGCGGGTTTGAGCTGATATAATTATCACCAAAATAAACTCCAATCCATCAAAGTTAGGAAAATATCTTGCGAATTATTCTGTTAGGCGCACCAGGTGCTGGCAAAGGCACACAAGCCACTCACTTACGTGAAAAATTTGATATTCCACAAATCTCAACTGGAGATATGCTACGTGCAGCGGTTAAGGCTGGCACGCCATTAGGCTTGGAAGCCAAAGCCTTCATGGATAGCGGTGGCTTAGTGCCGGACGCAGTCATTATCGGTCTGGTGAGTGAGCGTATTAAAGAGGCAGATTGCGCTAACGGCTTTTTATTCGATGGCTTTCCACGCACTATTCCACAAGCTGAGGCCATGAAGCATGCTGGCGTTGGCATTGACTACGTGGTTGAAATCGACGTGCCGGATGAAGCGATCGTAGAGCGCATGAGTGGCCGCCGCTCACACCCAGCCAGTGGCCGTACCTACCATGTTAAATTCAACCCGCCAAAAGTCGCGGGTAAAGACGATATAACGGGTGAAGACCTGGTGCAACGTATCGATGACCATGAAGAAACGGTGAAAAAACGCCTTGAGGTCTATCACAGTCAAACTAAACCATTGGTTAAATACTATGTAGATTGGGCAAACAGCGGTTTAGAAGGCGCACCAAAACATGTGTTTGTGAATGGTTTGGGTGATATGAATGTAATCCGCGATAACATTTTTGCAGGGTTGATTTAACTTGAGCACATAACCGTATTGGGTGGCAGGATAATCAAGCCAACATAAAACCAAAGGGCGAGCATGCTAAAGTCATGCTAAAAATAAATATACTTTTGAGAATAATCCTCTAGGAACAAACCTGTCATGGCCGCAATCGACATTACCCCTGTTTTAAAATTCATGTTAGATAAAGGTGGCTCAGACCTATTCTTTAGCTCGGGAGCCACTATCCATATTGAAGTTGAAGGCGACACCACGCCTATCAATAGCCAAGTGATGGTGCCAGGAATGATTAAAGAAATTGCCTATTCGCTCATGACGGCAGATCAAATCAAGGAGTTTGAATTAACACTGGAATGCAACTTCGCTATTAGTAAAAAAGATATTGGGCGTTTTCGGGTCAATGTTTTCAGGCAACGTGGTGAAGTTGGCATGGTGGTTCGGCACATTAAAACTGACATTCCGTCACTGGATAATTTGGGGTTGCCCGCAATTCTTAGAGATCTAATCACACGTAAACGCGGTCTGATTTTGGTGGTTGGTGCAACAGGTTCTGGCAAAACAACTACCTTGGCCTCAATGATTGATTATCGTAATGAAACCACTAACGGTCATATTCTCACACTTGAAGATCCGATTGAATTTATCCATCCGCATAAAAAATCCGTTGTAGATCAGCGTGAAGTAGGCATTGACACCTTATCATTTGAAAACGGTCTCAAAAATGCCATGCGCCAAGCACCTGATGTGATTTTGATTGGTGAGGTGCGTGATATGGATGGCATGAAAAACGCACTTGCCTATGCTGAAACAGGCCATTTATGTTTAGCCACTTTGCATGCCAACAATGCAAACCAAGCGCTCGAACGCGTTATTTCATTTTTCCCGGAAGATGGTCGTACTGGTTTGTTACTCGGCATGTCGATGAACCTGGTATCCATCGTTTCTCAACGTTTAGTTCCAGGCACACTTAGCAAACGTGTTGCAGCTACCGAGGTGATGATAAATACGCCTTATATGGCGGAGCTGATACAAAAACAAAAAATGAGCGAAATCAAAGAAATCATGGGTGAAAATACCGATATTGGCATGCATACCTTTGACCAGTCTTTATTCAAGCTATTTGCAAACGGCAAAATTGATGAAGAAAACGCATTAGCCTATGCGGACTCACGTAATGACTTATCGCTAAAAATCCGCTTTGCCGCAGAAGGCGCGCGTAACAGCGCCTTCGGCGCCTAACCAACAGCCTTGTGGTTGCTAGCGGCAAATATAGCTGCAACCACAATCAACCCGCCACCGACCCACTCATTGAGTGACATTGTTTCATTTGCAAGATAATAAGCAGCTACTGCGGCCACCACTAACTCGAATAAAAATAATACAGATGCGCGTGTAGCCTCAATCTGAGTGACGCCAAATTGTACAAACAAGGTAGCTGCCATCAGCAACAGCGCAATCAACACCATCACCAGCCAGTTTGTTAAACTAAAGGCACTAGGTGTAGAAAAAGGCATTTGAAACAATAAAACAAACATCACCGCAACCACTAGCACTCCGGCCCATACTGCAAATGACTTAGCCAGCAAACTTAAATGATTGGATTTTCTTGTAATCACATTGGTTAAAGAAAAGCCCACCCCTGATGAAAGCGCAAGCCATTCCGCAGTGTTTCTCGGCATGGGCAAGCTACTAAGCTGCGGATCATGGAACATGATCAATGCACCTAACAACGAAGTCGCAATCGCGATGTAACCCGTTGCTGGGGTTTTCTCTTTTAACCAAAAGTGTGCAAGTACCAGGGTCCATATCGGCGACAAATAAAATAGCAACATCACGCGCACTACTTCACCGTCAATAATGGCAAGTATATAGCTAAGGTTAGTCCACCCTGCGGCTAGGCTCAGCCAAATGATACTCGTCGGTAATTTAAAAATTTCCCGCCAGTGTTTGGCAAAGATAAGCACCGCAATCAGCATGACAATAGCATAAGTATAAAAGGTGGAAACAACGCCGGATACCCCAGCTTCTGCCATGATGCGGTACGGATACCAAACGATGCCCCAACAAAAAGCACCAAAAAGCAGGCCAAATATTGCGAAAGAGTTTTTATTATGTCTATTCAATGTAATGCTCGCTCACTATAATGTTGGCTATGAATCCAAATTTAAATTTATTACAGCCTTACCCGTTTCAACGCCTGCGTGACTTATTTAAAGGCATTACACCTAACCCTGAGTTTACAGCGATTAACTTATCGATTGGTGAACCCAAGCACGCCACGCCAGACTTAATTAAAAACGCACTGGTAAGTCATTTATCTGGCTTGGCCAATTATCCCACGACTGTAGGCTCAATTGAGCTGAGAACTACAATTTCACATTGGATTTCACGTCGCTATAATATCCCTGCGCTCAATGCTGAAACAGCGATCTTGCCAGTCAACGGCAGTCGTGAGGCACTCTTCGCGCTGGCCCAAGCCATTATTGATAAAACCCAACCTAATCCTGTGGTGATTTCACCCAACCCGTTTTATCAAATTTATGAAGGTGCCGCATTTTTAGCTGGCGCGACCCCTTACTTTATAAATACCTTACCGCATCAAGATCAAAATCAAAACCACGTGATGGACTTTTCAAGCGTGCCTGTTGATATATTAAAGTGCACACAACTGGTTTATGTTTGCAGCCCCGGCAACCCATCGGGCAAAGTCATGAGTTTAGCGCAATGGAAAACCATCTTTGAATTATCAGACCTTTATGGCTTTGTCATCGCTGCTGATGAATGCTATTCGGAAATTTATTTTGATGAAGCCAATCCACCTTTAGGTGCACTGCAAGCAGCCCATTTACTAGCTCGAAGTTACAAAAACCTGATTGTATTCAGTTCACTTTCTAAACGCTCTAACGTGCCAGGCATGCGCTCAGGCTTTGTCGCCGGTGATGAGAAAATTATTGAAGCTTTTACGCTTTATCGTACTTACCATGGCTGTGCGATGAACCCAGCCGTACAAGCAGCCTCGGTTGCGGCATGGGATGATGAAACGCATGTAATTGAGAATCGTACACTGTATGCACAAAAATTTAACGATGTCACACCCTTACTCAAAGACGTTTTAGAAGTAAAAGCTCCAGATGCTGCGTTTTATCTATGGGCAAAAATAAAAGACGATCAAACCTCTGATACCGAGTTTGCCATTCAACTTTACCGAGATTTGAATATTACCGTACTGCCGGGTAGTTTTTTAGCGCGAGAGGCACATGGTGTAAACCCAGGTAAAAACTTTATTCGCATGGCACTTGTTGCATCTTACGACGAGTGCATTGAAGCCGCTCATCGTATACGCGACCACTTTTAGTTGCACCGTTAAATTTTCTGCGTGAGTTTAACGGTTTAACCCAGATTTTCCATTAGGACTTGGAATGGCAACGCCGCACAGTTTGATGGATTTTTTGTGCAAATTTTATGGGCAAGTTAACATTCAAGTAGATGAAAAATCGCCTAATGAAAAATCTGGGTTTAATGCTAACTGACTGATTTTATGTATTTATTATCCAATCTCACAGCAAGTGAACTCACTGCGATTAAGGCAATGCCAATCATAACTAGCGCAATCGGCCAGCCAACTGTATTTGCAAAATGCTGTGCCGTGTAATAGCCAATGTAAAACAGCATGGAAAGCGTGCCAACCAACAGCAAAGTTCGGCTTCGTACATTAGTACTTAAAAAGATGATCAATGCTGACGCACCAAGATATACTGGCTCAAGTGGCGATTTTTCAACTAACTCAAATATTGACCATAACAGCGTCACAGCGCCAATGAAATACCAAAAAGATGCAATCGCAAGATGCTTTGATTGATTAAGTGCGTAGGCAATACATAACAAAGAAGTGCCAATGATGATGCCAATGAGTTTTTCATTCACACCCAAAATATCAAACAAATTGGCAAAAAAGATACTGCCAAACAAGATTGCACTTAGAGCCAATACCGTGCGCCCTTTTGCCCAAAAGGTAGCACCCTGCTGTATCAGCATATAAACGGCCATAAAAAGCATTCCGTGGCGCACATCACCGCCGGAAGAATACTCCTGCAACATGACTAGAATCCCTGTTGGTTGCAAAAACGAAGAAATTAAGAATAGTGGCGTTGCGGCCCGTTCATATTTTTTATCTGCCAAACACACCAAGCCCATGATAAACGCGACTAACCCAGTACCAAGCGTAACTATTACGCGGGCCGCTGAGCCAAAGTCGTCCCAATACATAGAGATAAAAACGCCAATACCTGCAAAAACAAAAATACCGCCGATATAGCCAAATAACTTGGACAGCACGCTGGAAGACGCTTTGCCACTCTGAATTTTAGGCGAATTAAATGCCTGTGCAATTTCCTCTAATGTGATTTGATTATGTCGAGCGAGTGAGACAATGTCCTGCAAGGCATCTTCTTTAAGCGACATGGCTTTCTCCTATTTTTTAATCACCCAACCAATAAACTGCATTTGATTGTAGTAAGTGTTTTGCTGGGTGTTGGGGACTTGATAACCGACACTGCCTTTTTTGAGCCTGAACCCGCTATTACGATAACCGCCCCCAAAAAACCCACCTACCAAGCCACTACCTCCATAACTCGGTCCATCTAAAGTATAGCCATCGGGTGAAATACTAGATGTGTCTATGGCCATATTTTTTGTTTCTTCTAAAACAACGGCATTACCTGTAGTTGCATCTGCAGTTTTAGCGATATCAACCGTAATCTCACGTACTGTTTCTGTTTTTCCATCGTAAGCCATCAACTTTTTTGAGGTGTAATTTCTATCTTTACTCTCATTTTTATGTGTTTTAATTGTGAGTTGCTGATTTTTAACTACAAATTCGAGCAAAAAATCAGGTGGATTTTGATAGTCATAATAATTGGTTGTAAACAGCATTTCATATTGTGGCGGTGTACCCATTAACTTTGGAATCACTGTCGCAACAAAGAACAGTACAATCAACAACAGTGGTAGCGTTAGACCAATCACCAACACCAGATTTTCTTTGATAAAGTTTTTCATGCGAATCCCTTTTATTCTTTAATAAACTGCGCTATTTTATCCAGCACCAACGCATGCATTGCCGGGTCCAAACAATCCACTTTGTCCAAATCATCCATACCACGCAACCATGTTAGCTGACGTTTTGCTAATTGGCGAGTGGCAAAAATACCACGATCGCGTAAATGTGCTTCATCATATTCACCTGCAAGATACGCTAAAGCTTGGCGATAACCCACGCAACGCATCGACGTGCTATCCGCTGTAAGTATAGGGTACATTGCTACCAATGCCTTTACTTCATCTAAAAATCCACCCGCCAGCATTTGGTCGAATCTTTGCGCAATGCGCTCATGCAGCGTTTTACGGTCTTTAGGCACCAAGGCAATTTTAAGCAATCGATAAGGTAAAGCATCACCGCCAGATGCTAGATGCAATGCTGTTATTGATTGACCTGTCAATCGATAGACTTCCAAAGAACGCTCTATCCGTTGCACATCATTGGGCTGTAAACGCGCAGCACTATCAGGGTCTATTATTGCAAGTTTTGCGTGCATGGCTGGCCAGCCAAGTTGTGCTGCCTCTTGTTCAATTTCTTCACGCACTTGCGCGTTTGCTTCAGGCAGATGACTCAACCCATCTTGCAATGCTTTAAAGTACAACATGGTACCACCTACTAATAGTGGCACTTTGCCACGTGACGTGATATCGGCCATTAAACACAAGGCATCGTTTCTAAAATTAGCAGCAGAATACGCTTCGGTTGGCGCAATAATATCAATCAAATGATGTGGCGCTTTTGCCAAAGTTTCATGATCTGGCTTAGCTGTGCCAATATTCATATCACGATATACTAGCGCAGAATCAACGCTAATGAGTTCAACTGGCAACTTTGAAATAAGCGCGACAGCCGCACCAGTTTTTCCACTAGCTGTGGGGCCCATCAAAAAAATGGCAGGGGGTAATGTTTTTAAATTCATTTTTAGATTCGTTTTAAACTCGTTTAAGATGTCAAATAAGCCCGCATTTTATTAAATGCCAGCAGAGCGATGGTAAAAGACCATGAAATTCGCTTACTTTTCCCAATAAGGGGATCGTTGGTCTTGTATAATAGCGTGTTGTGAGTGATTATTATGCTATTACAGTATGCTTATGAATTTCAGCAATCAATTTCCAGGTGGACTTAACCCATGAATTTAGAAAAAGTTGTTTTTGGTTTTTTTATCGTATTGGCAATGACATTAAACTTCGGGTTTTTTATTGGGGAAATCGACAACCCAACCCATCACCATGTTTACGAATTATACGCAGCTATTATCGTTAGTCTAATTGCTACTGTATTGAAGTTTGGTGACCGCACCCATGTCGGTGCCATTTTACTCTCCACTAGTTTAGCAGCCGACTTACAACTCATTGCAGCCGCAATTTTATGGGCGGCTTTAAGTGGAAAAATGGATGAATCAAGTCTAACTGTCTATATTGTGTCACTTTCTGGTGGTGCGCTCATGGCAAATTTTGTATCCGTCATTTTACTCATCTCAGAAACTATTAGCCAACGCCGGTAATCGCGTGCGAGGTTACTTCCACTATAATTACCCCGCATGAATAGCGTTCTGTTTCTGATCTTACGTCGCTTGCGGCGACCACTGATACTGCTTATCGTCAGCTTTGCAATATCTGTCATTGGTCTTTCACTGATGCCGGGTATTAACGATGCAGGCCAGCCTTGGCAGATGAGTATCTTTGAAGCATTTTATGTCATCAGCTACACCGCAACCACCATCGGCTTTGGTGAAATCCCCTACCCGTTTAGCCAAGCACAACGGCTATGGATGACTTTTTCCATCTACTTCACGGTAATTCCATGGGTTTACGCTATCGGTAGAATCATTACCTTACTACAAGATCCCGGCCTACGTCTAGCCATGGTGACCGAGCGCTTCACAAATAACGTACGATCATTACAAGAACCATTTTATATCCTGTGCAGTTATGGCGAGTCTGCGAGCTTGTTAGCCAAAGCCCTCGATGAAAAAGATATTCGTGTAGTAGTGATCGAATCGCTACAAGATCGCATCAACAACCTTGAGCTAGGCAACACACACAATATTATTTATAACCTTTGTGCAGATGCAAAACTCCCAGAAAACTTGATCAGGGCGGGCGTGTATCATCCGCTATGTTGCGGTGTAGTCACCTTGACTGACAACGATGAAGTTAACCTAGCCGTGGCCGTGGCAGTCAAACTCATGAACCCAAGCTTGCCCGTGCTGGCACGTGCTGAACGCGATGATATTACTGCCAACATGGCCTCGTTCGGTACTGACCATATTATCAACCCCTACACCTTATTTGGTGACCAATTAGCGATGCGCGTGCATGCGCTTGGCATTTATATTCTCCATGAGTGGCTCACAGACACGCCTGGCGACAAGCTACCTCCACCAGAATATCCGCCATTAGGCAGATGGATCGTGTGTGGTTATGGCCGATTTGGCAAATCCGTGGTTAAAAATTTAGAGCGTGAACACATCAGCACCACCATTGTAGAAGCCGCACCAGAGCTAACCGGTTGCGATAACTGCATTATAGGTAGCGGCACTGAAGCTAAAACCTTGCTTGAGGCCGACATTGTTAATGCCGTTGGCATTGTTGCCGGCACTGATAATGACATTAATAATTTATCAATCGTGATGACCGCTTTTGAGCTTAATCCAAAATTATTTGTCGTAATCCGAAAAAACAAACGCCAAAACAATGAATTGTTTGAGCGGTTTAACGCCGATATTACCATGCAGCCCACCGATATTATTGCCCATGAGTGTTTAGCCCACATGATATCGCCCTTACTGGCCCAGTTTTTAGAGCTGGTACGCAATCAAACCAACGCATGGGCTAACCAGCTGATCAGTCAATTGGTTTCAATCGTGGGTGAAAGTGTCCCTGAAACTTGGGCGGTAACCATTAACAAAAAAAATGCGCCTGCGGTGACCGAGTTATTAAATAGTGGCACATCAGTCTCCCTTGAAAACCTCACTCAAGACCCAATAAATCGCGAACAACGGTTAAGTTTAGTGCCGCTAATGCTGTCTCGCAACGATCAGCGGCTACTGGCACCCGACACCTCCACCAAACTGATGGAAGGAGACTGTATTCTATTTTGCGGTCGCCCCTCTGCCAAATCTGTACTACCCACCTTGCTCAATAATACAAAAATACTGACCTACATGATTGATGGGGTAGAAATACCAGATAGCCTTGTTTGGCGCTGGTTAAAAAACTGGATTAACCAAAGTTAAGCCAAGTAAAAGTATTGCTGTTAACGGCTACCCTTGTAACTAATGTAGAAGAAAAAATTCACATCTAAATAATCGCCACCAATAATGGTATATCAGTAAAAATTTAGAGCAACATAAGCCAAGTGTTTTCCAATCCTATTTACCCCGCATAAACATCTTATCCAAGTCAGCCATACTCACCTGAAACCAAGTCGGGCGACCGTGGTTACACTGTCCTGAACGCTCTGTAGCCTCCATGTCTCGTAGCAAAGCATTCATTTCAGGGATGGCTAAGCTGCGATTAGCACGCACAGCCGCATGACAAGCCATGGTGCCTAACAGTTCGTTTCTGCGCTCCGTGAGTGCGCGTGTAGCGCCATACTCACGCAAGTCTCTCAACACATCGCGCGCCAAAGTCACCGCATCGGCATTTTGTAGCATAGTCGGTACCGCGCGTACGGCAAGCGTTGTGGGTGAGAGTACCGCAATATCAAACCCTAGTTGTTGCAAGCTGGTGTCATTACTGGCTAATGCCTCCTGTACTGTCGCCACTTCTATTTTATCGGCATTGAAGCTAATGGGCAGTAACAAAGGCTGCATGGCTACACTTTTAGTGTCCAGCGCATTTTTCAGCCGCTCGTACATAATGCGCTCATGCGCGGCATGCATATCGATTACGACCATACCTTGCGCGTTTTGCGCTAACACATAGATACCGTGTAATTGTGCAACTGCAAAACCAAGCGGGTATTCGGTTTCTACGGAGTGGGCTTCAACTGAGGGTTGATGCGTATATGTATTAAAACCATTTTCTGCCTGTAAATTACTCAGCGCACTGTTTTGCGTGCTCCCAAATAAAGTTTGATAAAAATTATTGGGTTCACTGGCTTGTAAATTGATTTGTGATTGATACGTTGGATAGTGCGTAAAAGATTGAGGCGCATCAAACGGATTGCGCCCCGCCTGACCTGCTGTGACTGCATTAGAAACACCTGTTGGCGTTGCTAACGCTTTGTGTAATGAGTGAAAAATAAAACGATGAATCGCTTGCCCGTCTCTAAACCTGACTTCGGTTTTACTTGGGTGTACATTCACATCTACCAAGTTAGGGTCTAGCTCAATAAACAATACAAACGCAGGATGGCGGTCGTGATGCAACACATCTTGGTAGGCTTGGCGAATGGCATGGGCAATCAGTTTGTCACGGACAAAGCGGCCGTTAACATACACATATTGTGTATCACGACTATGGCGACTAAACGTAGGTTTAGCCGCCATACCCCACAAACGTAAACCCGCTGCAGATTCATCTATCTCAACACTTTCAGCGGCAAACTCTGCACCCAATACTTCGCTAAATCTTTTGCTAGGGTTACTAATAGCGAAGCGGCTCAGCACTTTACCATTGTGTTGCAACATAAAAGCCACATCAGGACGCGACAGTGCTATACACTCATAAGCCTTTTCGCAATGCCCAAACTCAGTGGCTTCAGTTTTTAAAAACTTACGGCGCGCCGGGGTGTTGAAATATAAATCAGTCACTTCAATAATGGTACCTGCATCTAACGCGCCAGGTTCGGTCGGATAAATTTCACTCCCCTCAGAGATTATGCGCCAAGCATGCTTAGACTCGACTTGGCGACTCAGTAACTGCGTGCGCGAAATTGAAGCAATACTTGCCAAGGCTTCGCCACGAAAACCCAGACTGGCGACAGATTCTAAATCCTCTAAACTCGCAATCTTACTGGTCGCGTGCCGCGTAAGTGCTAGCGCCAAATCTTCTTTTGCTACACCTACACCGTTATCTACCACGCGTAATTGCTTGATACCGCCTTGTAGCAACGACACTTGAATATCAGTACTACCAGCATCCAGGCTATTTTCCAGCAATTCTTTGAGAGCAGATGCAGGGCGCTCTACCACCTCGCCTGCGGCAATTTGGCTGATTAACTGGTCTGGTAAACGTTGAATGCGCATTAAAAATTAAATCACTTGTATTATTGTATGTTGGTATTTTACCTGTTTTAAGCTAAATTCCTGAAAGTATGAAACACTTCCAAAAAAATCCAACGCCAACCGCTTATACGGATAACTTTAGCCTCGCCCGCAACCTTAAACGCCATCATCACTTTTATCTTGGCCCCACCAACTCAGGTAAAACCTACCAAGCGCTACTGCGTTTAGAAAAAGCCAAATCAGGCGTTTATCTTGCTCCATTACGTCTCCTCGCCATGGAAATTCGTGATCGACTAGTGACTGCAGGTGTGCCATGTAACCTTATTACAGGTGAAGAGCGCACGTTGATGGAAGGCGCGCAACACACAGCATCTACTATTGAAATGATGAACCCCAGTCAACCAGTTGAAGTGGCGATTATTGATGAGATTCAAATGCTGCAAGACCCTGACCGAGGTGTGGCATGGACTGCAGCATTAGTTGGCGTACCTGCATTACAAGTGTTTATCTGTGGTTCAAATGCTGTAACAGCGCCATGCATAGCCGCCATTAAGGCCTTGAATGAAACTTTTGAGATCACTCAACTAGCACGCAAAACGCCTTTGGTGTTAGAACACGAAAGCCTGTGTGGCAAACATTACAGCCGCCAAAATCTAAAATCTAAACTGCAACAAGGTGATGCCGTCATTGCGTTTAGCCGTAAAGATGTACTGACGTTTAGTGCGCGATTCAGGCAATGGGGCTTCACGGTCGCTAGTATTTACGGGGCATTATCACCTGAAGTTCGCCGCACAGAATCTGAGCGCTTTAATTCTGGCCAGGCAGATATTCTGGTGGCCACTGACGCGATTGGCATGGGCTTAAATTTGCCGATTCGGCGGGTGATATTTTCAAACATTCATAAGTTTGACGGTGTAGCTTCACGCTTACTCAACATGACAGAAGTGCGACAAATTGCAGGGCGTGCAGGCAGGTATGGCATTTACGACACCGGTTATGTGAATGTGCTTGAAAACGACGAACTTATTCATATTGAGCACATGCTGGCGACAGATGACACCGCAGATTTAGCCAAACTTCCGATTAGCATCAACTTTATGCAAATTAGTGACATTGCCAAGCACTTGCATACGCGAAAAATTGCAGAAGTACTAAGTTACCATCAAGAAAGAACCAGCTTTCACCATGACCTTTTTGAACAATCATCACTTAATACCCAAATTACACAAGCACAGCTAGTAGATGAACATGCGCCGAACATGTCGTTAAAAGACAAGTTTATCTTTGTTTGTGCGCCAATTTCACTCAATGTTGCTTTTGAAAAAGATTACTATTTAATGTGCCTGCAAAGTGTCGCACAATCCACTATGCGTTACCTGCCGATGGCCCCCGTTTGGCTAGCGTCGCAAAACCCAAAACATTTAGAACAAGCAGAGTTACTTAGCCATAATTTAAGCTTATACGCATGGCTAAGTTTTAAGTTTCCGAAATGTTTTATCGATGGAGGTAGCATAAAGTCGCTACGTCAGCAGGTAAGCCGTTATATAGAACGCGCATTGCTTACGCAAGCGGGCTACGGTGACACAAGCCGTGAAGTTGATTTTTTAATGACTAATAGAAGGTAGTCGGTCAGAGGCCTTTGTACTAAAGTAGCGTCAAGTTATTTAGTCGAACCTGAACAACTCAGTTCAATCAGTTTTTAACTGATTGAACTGAGCACCATTTAAATGTTGTTGTATTACGACGATGATCAATTGCAGTTGACTTGCAAAGCAATGGCCGTAAAAAAGCCGGATGGCTCTCAGG
>JAUSAG010000023.1 GCA_030652995.1 Methylotenera sp. | reverse complement strand
TGGTTGCGGCAACGCAATCTACGCTAAGTGAGACCGCGGTAAGCCGTATGGGTGGCAACACTCATGCGCTCTGGTCGTTGACCTTAGAAACCCCCGCTACAACATCTGTATTTGGTGTTTAGCGGTGGGAGTCTTCATCAGCAACCGCTCGATAAAATTGGCAACCACGCCTATTATACCTTTTGGTATGTGTTGCCGACCTTACCCATGTTTTTACTTTCCCCCTATTTACTACCTAAATTTGGGTTTGTTATCACACTGTTGGTTTGTGTGATATTTACCATATTTTCCTTCTGGGGCTTTGCTTTGATCATGAAGTTGTTTGGCATAGCCTTGTTATAAACAGGGTCACTTTCGCAGATATTTTAGTAAAAAAAGCTTCTTAATCATATAATTAGCGCGTAAAATGCGCACACTTTTATCGATTTGTAGCGAACACCTTGGAACAATACTCAACCATGTTAGCAAAGCCTATCCAAAGCTATCGCCCGTATTGGGCGAAGCGGTTTGGGCCTGCGCCAATTCTGCCGATGTCGCGTGCCGAGATGGATGCGCTTGGCTGGGATAGTTGCGACATCATCTTGATCTCAGGTGATGCCTATATTGATCACCCTAGCTTTGGCATGGCGCTGGTGGGGAGATTACTAGAGGCACAAGGCTTTAGGGTAGGAATTATTGCACAGCCTGATTGGCAAAATGCGAGTGCTTTTAAGGTGTTGGGTAAGCCTAACCTTTATTTTGGTGTCACCGCTGGCAATATGGATAGCATGGTCAATCGCTACACCGCTGATAGAAAAATCCGTTCTGATGATGCTTATACGCCAGATGCAGCGGCAAATAAACGCCCAGACCGCGCAGTGCTGGTATACAGTCAACGCTGCCGTGAAGCGTATTCAGATGTGCCATTGGTGATTGGCAGTATCGAGGCCAGTTTACGTCGCATTGCGCATTATGATTACTGGTCGGACAAAGTTCGCCGCAGTATTTTGGTGGATTCTAAAGCGGATATTTTGCTTTACGGCAATGCAGAGCGCGCTTTGATTGAATTAAGTCATCGACTCGCTAAAGGTGAAAATGTCGCCAGTATTCAAGATATTCGCGGCACCGCGTTTTTACGCAAGAAAATTCCAGAAGGCTGGAGTGAAATTGAAAGCACCAAGCTAGACCGCCCTGGTGTGGTGGATAAGCCTGTTGACCCGTATGAAATGAAAATGGGCAAAGCCGATGCAAGTTGCGCGACTGATGATAATCAACCAAAAGCCGCATTGCCTGAAGGCACAAAAGCGATTGAAATTGTACGTAAGCCTAAAGCTGACAGAGCCAAGCAGGTGGTGCGCTTGCCTGATTATGAAGCCGTAGCACAAGACCCTGTGTTGTATGCGCACGCTTCGCGGGTTTTACATTTAGAAGCTAACCCTGGCAACGCACGCGCTTTAGTACAAAAGCATGGCGACCGCGAAGTGTGGTTAAATCCGCCGCCGATTCCACTGACCACCAAAGAAATGGATTATGTGTATGATATGCCGTATGCGCGTAAGCCTCACCCCGCTTATAAAGACGCAAAAATACCTGCGTGGGAGATGATCCGTTTTAGTGTCAATATTATGCGTGGTTGCTTTGGCGGTTGTACATTCTGTAGCATTACCGAGCATGAAGGCCGCATTATTCAAAGCCGCAGTGAAGCCAGTATTTTAAAAGAAGTTGAAGAAATTCGCGACAAAGTCGAAGGCTTCACTGGTGTGATTTCTGACCTTGGCGGCCCAACCGCTAATATGTACCGCATCGCCTGTAAGAGCGAGGCGATAGAAAACTCCTGTCGAAAAATGAGTTGCGTGTACCCGGGGATTTGTGAAAACTTAAACACAGACCACAGTGCTTTGATCCAGTTGTACCGTAAAGCACGTGCCATTAAAGGCGTGAAAAAGATTTTAATCGGCAGCGGTGTGCGTTATGACCTTGCGGTAAAGTCGCCAGAATATGTAAAAGAGCTGGTGCAACATCACGTGGGCGGCTATCTCAAAATTGCACCGGAACACTCGGAAGAAAACGTACTCAGCAAAATGATGAAGCCGAGCATGGGCGCTTATGATGAGTTTAAAGCGATGTTTGAAAAGTTTAGCGCTGAGGCTGGTAAAAAACAGTATTTGATTCCATATTTTATTGCGGCGCACCCTGGCACGACTGATGAAGACATGCTGAATTTAGCACTATGGCTCAAAAAATACGATTTTAAATTAGACCAAGTGCAAACCTTTACGCCTACGCCGATGGCGATGGCGACCGCGATGTATCACTCAGGTAAAAATCCGTTGCGAAAAGTCACGGCAGATTCTGACGATGTGCCCATCCCTAAAGCAGGCAATGTGCGTAAGTTGCATAAGGCGTTTATTCGCTTTCATGATCCAAACAATTGGCCGATACTACGTGAAGCGTTAAAAAAAATGGGGCGTGAAGACTTAATAGGCAGTGGCAAGCAATGTTTGATCCCTGCTTGGCAGCCATTATCAAATAAACCAATCACCACGGTGCGTGGCGAACAATTAGAACGAACGGTTCGACCAAGACGTGTGTCAGAAAGTAAACGCAAATACTCTTAAGGGCAAGCGATGTTTTTTGATGCGCAAAGACTTTGTCAAAAGTTAATCAGCTATTGTTTTCTGGCTGCTTTTAGTTCGGCTGTTTTTGCAGCACCGGGTTTATTCTGGAAAGCAGAATCGCCTACCAACAATACAATCTACCTGTTTGGCACTATACACACTGACGATAATCGCGTAACTGATTTCTCACCTGCGTTGATAGCGTCTTTGAAGTCTGTTGATTCGTTTATGATGGAAGTCGACGCACCCAAAGACGCCAGTGTGTTAATGATGTCGGACGCAAATCTACAAACAATACTCACGCAAAGTGAGCTGGATAAAGTTGATGCTTTAGCTGAGTTTCATGTGATGCCTCGAGATGTTGCCCTGCGCACTAAGCCTTGGTTATTAGCTGTTGTGTTTGATGCCGCCAGGCCCATCACTCCTTTTGCCCAAGACAACTTACTGATGAGATTAGCAGAGGATTTTGGCAAAGAAGTCATCAGCATTGAAACTGCAGCAGAACATTTTTCGGTAATGGATAACTTGAGTATTGATGAGCAACTCATCTTTTTACGGGCCGTATTAAAACGTAGCGATCAAACTAAAGAACGTGATTATGAACGGCTGATTCAGGTTTATTTAACGGGCGACAGTGAAAAACTAACCGCACTCAATAGCAAAATGATGGCTAAAATGTTGCCGCCGCCTTTGTGGGCACGTATGCGTAGCCAATTACTGGACCAACGTAATGCGGTGATGGTAGCGCGCGTGCTTGATGCTGCAAAAAATAAAAACCTATTTGTTGCGGTAGGCGCTTCACATTTAGCGGGTAAAAATGGGCTTATTGCCAGCCTAAAACAAGCAGGCTACCAACTTACTATAATCAAATAGCCTAATGTCTGACGTGGCGACCTGCTTCGTAATCTATCACTTCCCCAGACTGTTGTGGGTATATCAATTTATCAGTCTCGAACCCGAGCTCTTTGGCTTGCGCAATCAAGTGCTGCTTAATTGGGTAAGAGAGTTGCGGCGTGCGCGATAATATCCAAAAGTAAGATTTATCAGGGCCGCAAAGCATCACATAGTTATAGTAAGGTTTGTCGAGTGTCATAATGTTGTAAGCACCATAAAATGGTCCAAAGAAAGAAACTTTGAGCTTACCTGTGCGCGAGCCATCAGCATTGGCTGGATCTACAAAATACGCTTTACCTTCGGCCTCTTTCCATTGATTGGTTTTGGTATTAAACCCCCGATTGATGACCTTAATGCCACCATCATCACGCAGACTATAAGTGGCGGTCACTTTGTCTAAATTTCGCTCAAAGCTGTGGTCAAGCCGCGCAATTTCATACCAAGTGCCCAAGTATTGGTTAGCATCAAAACTTTCAATAGTTTTAACGTTATCAGGAACGCCCATGCATGAAGTCAATGCCAGCGTTAGTAAGCACAACAGAGTATTTTTCATAGAGTGGTTTCAAGGTTAAAAAAGGAGGAGTACAGCATGATATTACCTGAAATTAAATGTGTTTGGCATAACCGCATGGCAAGCGTAGCTAAAAACTTAGATGGAATATAGCGAAATTAACTGTTTTAGTGACCAAGCCTCAATTTCATTTCATTCTATTGAGGCTTGCTAGACATCCGAGGATTTGTAACAGAGTTAGTTGGAGTTGACAAATTTCTCTGAGTTATCGACTTGCCCTTTTAGATTGAAGCATATGCCTGCATCGAGGAAAGTTTTTACATCCCCAGAATTCTCCACGCTTCCCGTTCCGTTTCACCATTTTTACGCCACATGCTGAACATGTCGGCGTTGTGTAACATCCTTCTGTTGCTAGCAGCAGAAGTTTTTGTTGCGATGATTCTGGTAGTCGCTTGATCAGAGCTAACAGCATCTCACCATTGATCAGTGAGATTTTGTTTGACGTAGCTGTATCTTTAGCATCAACAGAGTAGTCGCCGGATGTCATGTAAAAACCTTTAACGATTTTATGATGCGTCATCACCCCTAGAAACTCACGAATTTCTTTTACACCAACTTGTTTGTTAGCCCATGCTTTACATTGCACGATTGAAGTTGGATTGCCTGAATTATCCTGATATAGCTTTATATCAATGCCACCATCTGCACCTAGTGGGGTTGCCTCGGCCTTAATACCTTTTTCGTGATAGTAGGCTGTGGAAAGATCTTCGAATTTCTTCCATTCAATTTCTTGAATAAGTTGTAATGTCCAGACGGTTTGTGGTTGTAGGATTGGTAGTGATTGAGAGTTACCAAGCGAACCTACGATAGGATCGTTAGAAGCTGTTTTAAAAACTGAAAGAGATGTGTTAGGAGGCGTATTCCAACTAGGTTTAGATTGGCTTTCAGTCTGATTGTGTAGAATAAACTTTACTAGTGCCATTAGTCCAAAAATGACCGCAAGGAATAATCCAATAGGTTTTAAAGCAAGTGCAATTGATTTAAGAATTGGGTTTGTAATAGAGGGTACTGCAAAAAAAACAATAATTAAAAGAGCTATTGCAAACGTTGTTGCAACTACCCAACTCCCGTTTAGTGCTATCTCTATTAATGATTGCTTCTTAGGTCGTCTAGCCATGTAGGTATTCAAATTTTTTTTGTATTATTTAAAGAATAGTGTATGTTTATTTAAGTAATCACACAACTTGGGATTAGGTCTTGCAATGACTTATTGTTGATTTTAGATAGACTAACTTCTTGACTAGTCCAAATGGAGCCGGATCAGAATTGAATTCTAAAAAGGATTAAACGTTAAATTTTGCAACATGGCAAGCGCGAGTAGTTGCTAACAAACAAGCCTCACTATGACTGGCTTGATTTTACATAAAGCTAATTCAACGCGTAGCGCGCAATGTTTAGCTCTCCTGCACTTGAGAGCTCGACCATTGCTTTTGTGCCGCTACTCATTTTGCCAACGTTGGGTGGCACTAAAAATGTGATGGGCTGTTGTTTGTTGTTGGGAGCGTTGTTTTCAGCGGCACCTACCGCAATTTGCCATTGGGGCCATTCTTGATGCGGCGGGATGTTGGTCGAACCTTGTAATCTAGCCTTTTCAAATACACTTTGTTTTTCATCGCCAATGAGTAGGTTCCAAACTTCCACACTCACTAATTTGCTTTCTTGCATATATTGAATTGGTGTTTCAATTTCAGATGGTGTTTGTGGTAAAGGTTCAACTTGCGGCTGAATAGTCTCAAATCCATAACGTAATAAAGCCATTTGGTAATCGTCTGGTGCGGCAGTGTCTTTGAGCGGCGTGCTTTGAGCGGCTAGTTTTACATTGCGCTCATGCGCATCCATGGCGGCGGCAGTAGCTTGGTCTGCGCCTTGTATCAGTAATGACCTTGCTATTTGTTGTGCAATAGAGCCACCAAGGCAGCCGCATAGCGCCAGTGTCGCAAGTGTCAAAGTACAACATTTTATGGCTAACTGTTTTATCGCAGGAGGCATGTTGATTGATGAATATGCTTTTAACGCGGAAGGCTTAGATTACTGCGCTAGGCTTCGGCTGTCTAGTAAATTTTTTGATGGCAATACTTCTAGAGTCCAATCGCTTTATTTTTGTGTCGAGCAGATGCCGATTATCCCGCTTAAAATAATCAAAGCAATGGCAATCCAGGCGTCCAAGCTTAGGTGCTCGTGCCACCATAGTACGCCAAACAAGCTGGCTAATAATACCGTTACATAAGCTAAGCTTGCGACCACCATGGTGTCACCGGTGCGATAGGCGCGTGTCATGGCGAGTTGAGCAATGGTGGCAGACAAGCCTAACCCAAGTAGCAAAAGAAAATCTTGCCAACCAAGGGGGTGAAAAGTATTAAAGTGGGTAGCGCCAAAAATGCTGGAGAGGGCGCCTTGGGGTGCAAATAGCATCCATAATCCTGCGCCAATGGTGGAAATCAGCGTGAAATAAAACACGGTGCGCCAATCAGGTTCGTTGGCTTGGCCTAATTGCTTTACATGTATATAAGCGAGTGCTGCGCCTATGCCTGAGAGTAAGCCTAGTGAGGCTGCCAGCCAATCTTTTTGGCTAAAGCTAGGTTTAAGTAACAAACTAATGCCTATAAAGCCGATAACAAGACCGATGAGTAATGTTTTTTTAGGTTTTTCATGCAGTAAAAATGGTGTAAACAGCGCCAAAAATAACGGTGAGGTGTAATTGAGCGTAATGGCGGTGGCCAAAGGTAAATGTGCGATTGCGTAAAAAAACAAAATCAGTGATGTAAAGCCTACCACTGCACGTGACATTTGTTTGTAGATGACGGGTGTGGCTAAGGATAGTTTTTGCGTATAGATATAAATCCAGATAACCATTAAGCCAAATAATGAACGATAAAACACTAACTCAGCACTGCTGAATTTTTGTGCGCCAATTTTAACCAGTGTGCCCATGATGGCAAAGCCAAGGGCGGCGACCAGCATCCATAGGCTGCCAAGATTAGGCAAGCTAAAGTTGTGGCGTTTCATTGATGAAGCTTAGTCAGAAAATTACTCCAGTTTGGGCAATATATTGTTGCAGTTGATGGCGAACCCATTGATGAAAATGTTCCATGCCTGTTTCCATCGGGTGCTGGTAGGGGCCACGCTCATCAATGTTTTGTGCGAATAAGGCGCGACGACCGTTGTGCATGCGTTGGCAAATTTCAGTGTCTTCTACTGCGGTTTCTTCATAAGCGGCTTGTTGCGCATTTACGTATTCTCGCTCAAATAAGGTAATGTCTTCCGGGTAATAAAATTCAACCACATTGGTGCAGGCATTTACGCCACGTGGGATGATGTGCGATACCACCAGCACCTGTGGATACCATTCAATCATCAAGAACGGGTAATACACCATCCAGATAGCACCGTGTTTAGGTAATTTTTTACCATGATAAAGCGCCACTTGCTGTTGCCATTGCTGGTAAACAGGTGAGCCGGGTTTGTTGAGCGACTGCTTAAAGCCTACGGTTTGAACGCTGTAATTTGCGCCAAACTCCCAATTAAGATGATCGCAATTTACAAATTGATTAAGTCCTGGGTGGAATGGGCCCACGTGGTAGTCTTCTAAATACACTTCAATAAAGGTTTTCCAGTTGAAGTTGTATTCTTCAATTGCTACACGGTCTAGCTGGT
This sequence comes from Methylotenera sp., assembly GCA_030652995.1. Lineage (GTDB taxonomy): Bacteria > Pseudomonadota > Gammaproteobacteria > Burkholderiales > Methylophilaceae > Methylotenera. Next base: position 13,565 of record JAUSAG010000023.1, on the reverse strand, counting down.
AGTTAGTAAAATCAAAATCTTGTTTGCAACCAAGTGTGGCTAAATCTTTAGCAATGTCGCGCTTACCGTCAAATAGCAAACCCTGCCAGTTTTTTAATAGTTTATTATCTAGGTGCAGGCAAGGGTTTTGGTCAAAGTGTGGTGCGCCCAAGAGCTTGCCTTCTAAATTGTAAGTCCAGCGATGCAGTGGGCAAACGATATTTTTAGCGTGTCCGCGACCTTTAAGCATAATCGCTTGGCGATGGCGACACACATTGCTGATAGCATTGATACCATCTGGCTGATGAATCAAGCTTGTAGCCCCATGCATCCAATCTAGAACATGGTAATCGCCTACGTTGGGTACCATCAGTTCGTGGCCAAAGTATTGTGGTGCATTTAAAAATATATGTTGTTGTTCTAGCCCGTAAATGCGGGGGTCAACATACCATGCGACAGGTAATGGCGTGCTAGTTTCTGGTTGTGGCATTAAAGCAGCTTGTTGGGACGTCAAAGTTAAAGATGCCATAAAAAATGATCGGCAATTAAAATTACAAGGATGGCGATTTTTGCCTAAATTGTTATTTTTATCAAGTAATTATTACAAAATTCTTGATGGCTTTGGTGCGGTAAAACTTGCCAATATTGAGGTTTTCAGCTACTCTCACAGGGGTTGCAGGACATTCCATTATGGCCGTAACGCATTTCTATTATTTAAGCACAAACAAAAAACAAGTATTGAGTAGATGAAAATGTCAGACCATTTAATGAATACCTATAACCGTCAGCCAGTGACCTTTACTAAAGGTGAGGGCGTTTGGCTATGGGATATTGCAGGTGAAAAGTATTTAGATGCGCTTGCAGGCGTAGCTGTAAACGGTTTGGGGCATGCGCACCCAAAGTTGGTAAAAGCGATTGGCGAGCAAGCCGCTAAGCTCATTCATGTGTCCAACATTTATCAAATTGCCGAGCAGTCTGCATTGGCAGATAAGTTGTGCGAAATTTCAGGCATGGATAAAGTGTTTTTCTGCAACTCAGGCTGTGAGGCGAATGAGGCGGCGATTAAAATTGCGCGGCTTTATGGACACAATAAAGGGGTAGAAGCCCCTGAAATTATTGTGATGGAGCAATCGTTTCATGGACGTACTTTAGCCACACTTTCGGCCACGGGTAATAGTAAGGTGCAAGCTGGTTTTGAGCCCCTGGTGAGTGGTTTTATTCGGGTGCCTTACGATGATGTCGATGCCGTGAAGCAAATGGCGTTACATCATCCAAACATCGTTGCGATACTGGTTGAGCCAGTGCAAGGCGAAGGCGGTATTAACATTCCTAAAGATGCAGGTGGATACTTAGAAGCCTTGCGCCAAATTTGCGATGCGCACGGCTGGTTGTTAATGTTAGACGAAGTACAAACAGGCATCGCTCGTACCGGAACTTGGTTTTCGTTTCAACACACACCAATCAAACCTGATGTAATGACGCTTGCAAAGGGCTTGGGCTCGGGCGTGCCAATCGGTGCTTGTGTGGCAAGTGGCAAGGCGGCCGAGGTATTTACCTATGGTAAGCATGGCTCAACGTTTGGCGGCAACCCATTAGCCACTGCGGCTGGGCTGGCAACGCTTAATATTATCGAAGATGAAGGTTTGCGTGAGAATGCTGAAAAAATCGGCAATCTAATCCGCGAAGGCTTTAATGCTCAATTTAAAGACACTCAAGGCGTAGTGATGGTGCGCAATGCTGGTTTGATGATAGGCATTGAGCTAGATCGACCATGCGGTGAGTTAGTAAGTATGGCATTAGCGGCTAAACTACTGATTAACGTAACCGCAGATAATGTGGTGCGCTTATTACCACCGTTGGTGATGAGCGAGGCTGAGGCAACAGAGCTGGTGCAACGGTTAGCGGCGTTGATTAAAACATTTCTAACGAAATAAATACCAATTAATTATTTACAACTATTTAACTGTAGTCAGTTTCAATAAAAGCTGAGCTACCAAACTATGATGGCAATAAAACATTTTTTACAATTTAATGATCTAAACCGTGATGAGCTCGAGCATGTATTTGAGCGCACGCGCTGGATTAAGAGCCAGTTCAAGGCTTATCAACAATACTGGCCGTTACAAGACCGCACGTTGGTGATGATTTTTGAAAAAGCCAGCACTCGTACACGGCTTTCGTTTGAAGCTGGCATGCAGCAATTAGGTGGTTCAGCCATCTATTTGAACACGCGCGATTCACAGCTTGGACGTGGTGAGCCGGTAGAAGATGCCGCGCAGGTGATTTCACGCATGAGCGATATCGTGATGATTCGTACTTATGAGCAGGAGATTATCGAACGCTTTGCGGCTAACTCTCGCGTGCCTGTGATCAACGGATTAACCAATGAATACCACCCATGCCAAACATTGGCCGATATTTTTACTTTTATTGAACACCGCGGCTCTATTCAAGGCAAAACAGTTGCTTGGATAGGCGACAGCAATAACGTATGTAACACATGGCTGCAAGCTGCAGAAGTGCTGGATTTTAACGTGCATGTATCAACACCACCAGGCTATGAAGTTGAGCCTGAACGTGCCAATTTATATGGTAATGATCACTTTGAAGTATTTGCAGATCCGATGGATGCAGCAAGAGACGCTGATTTAGTAACGACCGATGTGTGGACTAGCATGGGTTTTGAAGCAGAAAATGAAGAGCGCATGCGTGACTTTGCCGATTGGCAGGTTGATAGCGATATGATGCGCGTGGCTGCAAAAAATGCCTTGTTCATGCATTGTTTACCAGCGCATCGGGGTGAGGAAGTCGCGGCCGATGTGATTGACGGCGCACAAAGTGTGGTGTGGGATGAGGCGGAGAATCGTCTGCATACCCAAAAAGCACTGATGGAATATTTGTTATTAGGTAAAGTTTAATTGAGGAAAAATTGAAGCAATGAGTCACACTAAGAAAAGCATTAAAAAAGTAGTCTTAGCCTATTCTGGCGGTTTGGATACTTCAGTCATTTTAAAGTGGTTGCAAGATGAGTACCAATGCGAAGTTGTGACCTACACCGCAGATTTAGGTCAAGGTGAAGAGTTAGAGCCTGCGCGTGCAAAAGCATTGGCGGCAGGAGTGAAAGAATCAGACATTTACATTGATGACGTGCGCGAAGAATTCGTGCGCGATTTTGTTTTTCCCATGTTTCGTGCGAATACCGTTTACGAGGGCGAATACTTACTAGGCACTTCAATCGCCCGCCCCCTGATTGCAAAACGCCTCATTGAGGTTGCGGCTAAAACCAATGCCGATGCGATTTCGCATGGTGCAACGGGTAAAGGTAATGACCAGGTGCGTTTTGAGTTAGGTGCTTATGCACTTAACCCCAACATTCACATTATCGCGCCATGGCGCGAATGGGATTTGTTAAGCCGTGAAAAGCTGATGACTTATGCTGAAACGCATGGTATTCCTGTGGATATGAAGCACAAACAAGGCGGTAGCCCATACAGCATGGACGCTAACTTGCTGCATATTTCATACGAAGGTCGTCACTTGGAAGACCCCGCCGCAGAGGCTGAAGAATCAATGTGGCGTTGGAGTGTGAGCCCGGAAAAAGCACCTGATGCCGCTGAGTATTTAGATATTGAATATGTGAATGGGGACCCAGTGAGCTTGAATGGTGAAACCATGAAGCCGCATGAATTGTTGGCACATTTGAATGCAATTGGCGGTAAGCACGGTGTCGGCCGCTTGGATTTGGTTGAAAACCGCTATGTAGGCATGAAATCTCGTGGCTGCTATGAAACGCCAGGCGGCACAATTATGCTTAAAGCGCACCGTGCGATTGAGTCAATTACATTAGACCGCGAAGTTGCGCATTTAAAGGATGACTTGATGCCACGTTACGCCAGCATGATTTACAACGGTTACTGGTGGAGTCCAGAGCGCATAGCCTTGCAGACGTTGATAGACCATACTCAGACTTCTGTAAATGGCTGGGTGCGTGTAAAACTTTACAAAGGCAACGTGATTGTGACTGGGCGTGACAGTAAAACAGATTCTTTGTTTGATTCTTCTATTGCAACCTTTGAAGATGACAAAGGCGCTTATGATCAAAAAGATGCTGGTGGATTTATTAAATTAAATGCGTTAAGAATGCGTATTGCAGCAAATTTAAGAAGTAGAAAATAGCTGAAAAAATATTACATTTCCGCACTAGATTGAAAAAACACCTATTCACACCAGCCGTTACGTAAAGGTGTTGATATTTTATGTCGGTGAAGTCAATAAAAGCCCTATCAGGAAACTGACAGGGCTTTTTTATTGAATCTGAATAACGTTGATCAGGATGCTTGTGCTCCACGAAAAGTATCTGAGCGATCACTTGACGGTTTTGGCTATATTGAAACCATTGCTACTTGGTCAATTGTAAAATTTTGTTAAGATTTCTTACCTGCATGCCATGGATGCTAATAGTTATTGTACCCTTACCAGTGCGGTAGTAAGAAATCATAACAATACTCTGGAGATGGACGTATTGCGCTGCAAATCGAAACCGATGGTGGACAAGGACATTGCAGTTTATTTTCTGGCCTATAATCTGGTGCGTTGGGCAATGGCGAAGGCGACATTTTTTGCAGACGTATTGCCACGCAGTTTGAGCTTTATTGGTGCCAAGCGTGTGTTGACTGCATTCACCGATCAGCTTCGTCACGCATCCAACGGTCAAGTACACACCATGATTGCGACTATCACAGCCTGTATTGCAACGCTAAAGTTACCGAAGAGACTTGGCTGAATTGAGCGTCGCGCGAAGAAGCGGCGACCCAAAAAGCTTCCGCTATTAATGATGCCACGACAAGAGGCACGCGACTTAATAATTGCTCAAAGATTGCTTAACCGAGTGACATGAGTGTTTGACCCCATTTGTCTGATTTGTCTATTTGTTCATAACCCCATTTGTTCACCAAGGGCAAAAGGGGGCGACCACTCGGTTGGCGCAAGGAAAATAATGGGTGAATCTAATTTTACACTGACCCCAATTATTTTATTAGTTAGCTTACACTTGTCTATTACCGTCAAATAAACTTAGCCAAGAGACGAACTCATCGAATGACATTGGTTTTGCGTAGTAGTAGCCTTGTATTTTTTCGCATTTCATTTCTTTAAGAATATTAACGCAAGCCAAATCTTCAGCACCCTCCGCCACAACTTCTTTGCCAAGGCTATGAGCCAGTTTCACTATTGATAGCACAATTGCCTTATCTTGTTGTGAAGTGGCGATATTTTTGACGAAAGATTGATCAATTTTAACTAAATTAATTGGCATATTGCGCAGACGCGCCATCGATGAATAGCCTGTTCCAAAGTCATCTAGTGCTAATTTACATCCTAATAGCACTATTTTATCAATGACTTGAGCGACTTTTACTTCATCAACGAGGATGTCGTATTCGGTAACTTCAATTACTAAATTTCCAGCAGATATTCCCCATAGTGCGATTGATTGGGTGAGTAATTCTGCTAAATCTTCATCTAATAAATCAGTGCCGCTTAAATTTAGCGTGAGGGAAATGTTGCGTTGGTAAACATTCATTAATTCTGCACATCGCTGGCAAGCATTATTAATGAGCCAGCGAATAAATACCTTACCAAAGCCTTTTTTATAGATAGTTTCTACAAGTCGAACTGGAGAAATAAATTGCCATTCTTGACTTGGCCAGCGCAACAATATTTCTGCGCTATTACATACTTCATCTGCAATACTAATTATCGGTTGCAAATAGACGGTTAATTCGTTTTGATGAAATGCCTCAATAATGGCTTCGTCAAGTAAATGACTGTTCATGGATGATGATGAAATATATTTGTCGTAAATCTTAACTCGCTCATTTTTAATAATGGCATGATGCAGGGCTAATTTAGCATGCTCATATATTGTGATGGCATTTGTTTGGACGTTGAAAGTGCTAATGCCACTAAAGTAGGGCTTTATTATCAATGTGATATTTTTCATAGGTAATGCAAATTCAAATGCATGTATGAGTGTTGACACGATAAGGCTGATTTGGGTTGGAGAGCTTAAAGGATCAATGATGATGGCGAATTCAGTAGCGCTAATGTTGAATAACGTGGCATCATCATTCAGATGTTGTTGAATTGTTTGAGTTGCGGCCGACATTAAATGAGAGGACGCAGAGATGAGTTGTGATGCCTCATCAAAGTTAACATTCAGATTTATCAGTATTAGACCTAAATTCACCTGATTGGGAGCGGCTATCCCATCCACAGTATTTAATCGCTGTTTTAGAAATTGCATTAATAGCTCTTGATTTGGTAGGCCGGATTCTAAATTGAAATGCTGTACGTAACTTGCTTTGAATAAATCAAACTGGTTTGTCACGCGTGCTAATAGGTGTATCAGTAAACTATGAAAATACGATTTTTTTGTGGAGTCTATGTCTAAACTACGCACTAATAAAAAAGCGACATCTAATTTGGCACCTAATTTATAATCTTTAAGCCATGCCAACAGAAAATTGTTAATTTGTTGATTAAGTTGTAACCAACTCAGCTTTTCTGGCCAATGGCTAATAATTTGAGATGCGTTTTCTAAAGAGACTCCTCCTTGGTTAAATGGGGGTGTTTTAATCAGTTGGTTATATAACCGCAAATTAAATGAATAGTCACCAATGACATCAGAAGCCTTTAAGTCATAACTGCTCATGATCTGCAGTAATAAATTAGAATCTAGCTCTATTGTAAAGCCTTGATTCAGCGCTAAAATATTGGCCGCTTGTTCTGATGTATGTTCCGAAGTACTAGCCATAATAATTACTTGGGCTTAAACCATAACTGTTTGGTGGCAATCCTCTTACTATTATGTAAGGGTCACCTGAAGGCGTAGGTGGAGCGTTGATTAAGTTGATAACGGCAGGGTATTCATTTTTTGTTTTATCAGGATTAAGCAATATCATGACTCTTGGAAGTAGGCGGCGTACGGTGTTTTGCTGAATCACGACACCAATCTCTCCAGAATTAAGTTCAACAAGCGAGCTGACAGGATACATTCCTAAAAACTGCACGAGTTGATCAATTAAAGCGCTATTAAATTTAACACCACGAAGCGTATAGAGTTCTTCTAATGCAATTTGATTGTAAACAGCTTCCGCATAAACTTTACTCGTAGTCAGTGCACAGTAACTGTCTACTAAGCCAGCCATCTGGCCTGCTAAGCTAATTTGTTTGCCAGTAAGATGATGGGGATATCCACTACCGTCAATGCGCTCATGATGTTGCGATACCGTTAAAATGACTGTGCTAGAAATATCCTCAGTAATTTCTAGTAACTCGAGCGCAAAATCCACATGCTTTTTAAGAATTTCAAATTCTTCGGCCGTTATTTCTTCTTGCTTATGTAAAAGTTCGGATGGTATTTTTCCTTTACCGATATCTTGCAACAAACCAGCCAAGCCTAAATCTTTCACTTGTTTTTTTGACAAAGACATAAAGCTTGCAAGTGCCATGAGTGTAATGGATACATTCAGCGCATGATTGTAAGTATAGTCATCCGTTTGTTTTAGTTTGGCTAACCATATCAGTGCATCGGGATTACGCTCAATACTTTCGACCATGCCATCTAAGGCCGCATGAATATTAGTTAAATCAATTTTTTGATCAAGTGCAAGCGCTTCAAACATTTCACGTGTGGCAATTTGTGACTTTTCGTATACCGGGTAAATTTTCGCGATTTCATCTTCTATTGGCTTCGATTCATCAAAAATAGTGATTGCATCGCCATTATCCACACCAACATTCTTGGTTGAACTCACTTTTAACGCTACTTTATCAATTGTTGATTTAAGCTTCTTATGTTTACTACCAAATCTAGTTAATCCGGAAAATAAATTTGAAAAGTCAGCTTTAATTTGTGAAACCAATGTTGGATTATCGTCAGTTTTAATTGATGGAAGGCTTGCAGAATCAATACTATTGCTTATGTACTGCACATTAAACATGATATTGTCACCCGTATTATTTGCGCTTGTAGCTAGCGAACTTTGATTGCTAGCTTTGATTTCTTTTAGTATGTCAAGAAAAGAAAATTTTGGATTTGAAGCTGTGATGTTATTTTTTTTAGTAGTATCACCTTTAGATTTTTGATTAAAAGTTGCATTGACATTAATATGGTTAATCGCACCATCATGCTTAATCGCTACTGATTCATTTGGCGCCGTTTTATAGTGAATGCCAACAGATACTGTATTATCAACATAGACGAATTCACATAAACTTTCAATAATATCAATTTGCTCATTGTCTTCAAGTAGTAAGCCTTCAAGCATAAAAGGCGTTTCTAGCCATGGTCTGTCAAGCTCACATACATACATACCAACATCTAATTCTGATACCTGAGTTTTTTTTCGACGAATATCACTCACTCAATGAAGCCTTTAAGAAATTTAGGAAATTGTTATCAATACGTAAGTATATTGCCGAGTAATCTTTCATATTTTTAAAATAAAAATAAAAATAAAAACAAGTGCTATGAGGGTCAGACGCAATTTTATTATAGACCCCGTTTGCGCTAAATTATTTAACCACTTCTTTCAACTGCTCCAAAATTGCCGGGTTATCTAGCGTAGAAATATCTGAAGTAATCTCTTCACCTTTAGCCAATGTACGTAACAGCCTGCGCATGATTTTGCCTGAACGGGTTTTTGGTAAGTTGTCACCAAAGCGAATTTCATCCGGCTTGGCAATCGGGCCAATCTCTTTACCTACCCAGTCGCGAAGTTCTGCCACGATTTTTTTGGCTTCATCTCCCGATGGACGTGCGCCTTTAAGCACTACATAGGCGACTACAGATTCACCTTTTACATCATGCGGTTTGCCAACCACAGCTGCCTCTGCCACTAGGTGATTAGAAACTAATGCAGATTCAATTTCCATGGTGCCTAAACGGTGCCCAGACACATTGAGTACATCATCAATACGACCCATGATAGTGAAGTTGCCGGTCACGGCGTCGCGTATTGCACCATCACCTGCTAGGTAAATTTTTCCGCCTAGGTCTGCCGGGTAGTAGCTGGTTTTGTAGCGTTCTGGGTCGTTGTAAATGGTGCGTATCATGGCCGGCCACGGTTTTTTAATCACTAGCAAGCCGCCAGTGCCCCAAGGTACGTCCTTGCCAGTTTCGTCCACAACGTCGATGTCAATACCTGGAAAAGGCAACGTGCATGAGCCTGGCACTAATGCCGTAGCTCCCGGTAGCGGGGTAATCACGTGGCCGCCGGTTTCAGTTTGCCAGAAAGTATCTGTAATTGGGCAGTGGCTGCCACCGACTTGTTCAAAGTACCACATCCATGCTTCTGGGTTAATCGGTTCACCCACAGAGCCCAATAAACGTAGGCTAGATAAGTTGTAGTTTCTAGGGTGTACTTCAGGGTGCGTTTCAGACGCTTTAATCAGTGACCGAATTGCCGTTGGCGCAGTGTAGAAAATAGACACTTTGTGTTTTTCTATCATTTGCCAGAAGCGCCCTGCATCAGGGTAAGTAGGAATGCCTTCAAACACTACTTGGGTTGCGCCCATGGCAAGCGGGCCATATGCCACGTAGGTATGGCCTGTGATCCAGCCCACGTCTGCAGTACACCAAAATACATCGTCCGCTTTTATATCGAACGTCCAGCGCATGGTGTTCATGGCATGGAGCAGATAACCTGCGGAGCTGTGCTGTACACCTTTTGGTTTACCTGTAGAGCCGCTGGTGTAAAGTAAGAATAGCGGGTGTTCTGCATTCACGATTACAGGCTCACACGTATCGGCTACGTCTGCAATCAGATCATGCCACCAGATGTCGGTGCTGTTCCATGCGGTTTCTAGCCCTGTTTTTTTCAATACCACAACATTTTGAATGGCATCATAGCCAAATTCAGTTTTTGCTTGGGTGATGCCTTCATCCACTGCAGCCTTGAGTGGCATGGTTCTACCGCCACGGAACTGACCGTCTGACGTGATGACGGCTTTGGCACCTGCATCAATTATACGTTCACATAAGCTTTTGGCAGAAAAACCGCCAAATACGACTGAGTGAATTAAGCCGAGACGTGCGCAAGCTTGCATTGCAACAACGGCTTCAATGCCCATGGGTAAATAGATAATGACGCGGTCACCCAGTTTAAGGTTAAGCTTTTTTAAGCCATTCGCGAACTGGCAAACTTGATGGTAGAGTTCTTTGTAGGTGACACTTTTGCTACTGCCATCGTCAGCTTCAAAAATGATGGCGACTTTATTAGGAATAGTGTTTAAGTGTTTATCTAAACAGTTGGCAGAAACATTGAGTTCGCCATCTTCAAACCATTTGTAGAATGGGGCGTTTTCTTCATTAAGGGTTTTGGTAAAAGGTTTGTGCCAAACTAATAATTCACGTGCTAATTTTGCCCAAAAGCCTTCGTAATCGGTAGCGGCTTCTGCACAAAGTGCATTGTACGCAGTCATGCCAGATACATTAGCCGATTTAACAAAATTGCTACTTGGCTCAAAAACGCGGTTTTCATGAAGAAGTGACTCGATTGACATGCTTAAAAATCCCCTTAAATCCCTGTGGCGCGTTTATAATTTGACACAAGGTTACCTAAATAAGCGCCTGAAAAAAACGCTGATAGATAAATACTAAAAATTAAGTTGTTACACATTTGTAACGATGTAATATTACCTGAAAATTCTTATGCTCACACTCGATAATTTGTTATCTGAAAACCGCCCCCCTTCTAGTGATGAAGCTTACGTGCTTCATGCTATTGCTTGTAGCCCGTTCATGGCAAGATTGTTGCGAAAAGACGCGGCTTTATTACAGAATTTATTGCAAAACCTGCATCAGCCATATCAACTTGGCGATATGCAACGCTTTTTATCACAGCAGAATATTGTCGATGAATTTAGCTTAAAGCAAGCATTACGAGTTTTGCGTAGCTACGTAATGGCGCGCGTGATTATTAGGGATTTAAATGGTCTGGCAGATTTGCATGAGGTGGTACAAACCACATCGCAACTAGCAGAGTGTGCCATTACTGTGGCTATTAGTTACTTGAATACTTGGCTGGTCAATAAGTGTGGTCAACCTGTAGATACTAAAGGTTGCCAGCAAAATTTAATCGTGATTGGCATGGGCAAGTTAGGGGGCTGTGAGCTTAATGTTTCATCTGATATTGATTTGATTTTTGCTTATGAAGCAGAGGGCGAAACCCAGGGTGACAAGTCAATTAGTAATCAAGATTTTTTTACAAGGTTAGCCAAAAAACTGATTGCTGCTATCGATGAAATTACTGAAGACGGGTTTGTGTTTCGTGTTGATATGCGCTTGCGACCGTTTGGCTCTGAAGGTGTACTGGTGTGTAATTTGGATACGCTGGAATACTATTATCAAAACAATGGGCGAGAGTGGGAGCGTTACGCATGGATAAAAGGGCGTGAGATTACTGGTGGCAGTGAGGTTTCACGGTTGCTCAGGCCTTTTGTGTTTCGTAAATACCTTGATTTTGGCGCACTGGAAAGCATGCGTGATTTAAAAATTCAAATTCAGCGCGACGTTAATAGCAAAGGCATGCATGACAATATCAAATTGGGACGCGGCGGAATTCGTGAGATAGAATTTATTGCACAGGTGTTTCAGCTGATTCGGGGTGGGCAGGACGTTAGCTTACAAATCAAGCCAACGCTTTCTGTTTTAACTTTGTTAAAAAACAAAGGCTTGTTACCTGAAAAAACCGTTTCTGAGCTGAGTGAGGCTTATGAATTTTTGCGCAATTTAGAGCATCGCCTCATGTATGTTGATGATGCGCAAACGCAAGAGTTGCCAAGGACAGAAGAGGCAAAGTTACGTATTGCTAAAGCGATGAATTTTGTCAGTTGGCCAGAATTTATAGCCAAGTTAGATGCTTATCGAGCGCAAGTACAGCGGCATTTTGATGCGACTTTTGATGAGGCCGATGCAGGTGAGGATGCGCTAGCATCAGAAAAGGCTATTTGGGACGGTGCGCTCGCTGAAGTTGATGCTATCAGCGGCTTGCAGGCACTCGGTTTTACTGATGCTCATGAAACCTTGCGCCGCTTGGATACGTTGCATCAAAGTAACCGCTATTTGCAATTGCCTGAGTTGAGTCGTCATCGCTTTGATGCGGTGATGCCGCATGTGATTTCTCAATCAGCCAAAATGCAGAATGCTGACACTACATTGACACGGGTGACGGATTTACTAGAAAACATCTGTCGTCGCGCAAGCTATTTAGCGTTGCTGGCAGAGCATCCGCAGGCGATGCAGTTGTTGGTCAAGTTGTGCAGTAGCAGTCCATGGCTGGCAAATTATTTAGCGCAGCATCCTATTTTATTAGATGAGCTTTTAGATACACGCACTTTGTATGCTGCGCCTGATTTTGTCGCCATGCGATTGGAATTAATTGGGCGACTATCCGAAATTGCAGGAGATGTTGAACGGCAGATGGATGTGATGCGTCATTTTAAACATGCCAATATCTTTCGTTTTGCTGCACAGGATATCAATGGTGAACTATTGCTGGAAACCATCTCAGACTATTTAAGTGATCTTGCTGATTTAATACTAAGTGTGGCGCTAGAATTTATCTGGCCAAATGTACGTGGCAAACACCTTGATAAGCCTAAGTTTGCGGTGATAGGCTACGGTAAATTAGGTGGGAAAGAGTTGGGCTATGCCTCTGATTTAGATATTATTTTTCTACATGATGATGACGTCCCCGAGGCAGGTGAAGTGTATGCGCGCTTTGCGCAGCGCATCAATAACTGGTTTAACAGTTTAACCTCTGCCGGCTTGCTGTATGAAACCGACTTGCAATTACGCCCCGATGGCAACAGCGGTTTGTTGGTGAGTAGCGTTGCCGCTTTTAGAGAGTACCAACTCAATAAAGCTTGGGTGTGGGAACACCAAGCCATTACGCGCGCAAGGTTTGTAGCGGGTGATAGCCGTATAGGTAAAGCGTTTGACGACATTCGTGTGGAGGTAATGACGCAACCGCGCGATGCTGAAAAGCTAAAAGCCGAGGTGCTTTCCATGCGCGAAAAAATGCGTGAGGCGCAACACTCAAAAGGCACGCTGTTTGACATTAAGCATGGTGTCGGCGGCATTATTGATGTTGAGTTTTTAGTACAGTATTTAGTGTTGTTACATGCAAAAAACAACCCATGCTTAACTGGTAACATTGGCAATATTGGCTTATTGAAACTGCTTGGATCCCTTGAAATTATTGATGCCAATTTGGCCACGCAAGTAAGTGTGGCTTATCGAGAGTATCGCCATCGACAACACATGCTTAAGCTGCAAGGAGCAACCAAACTGGGCGTTGAGCTTGCGCCTATTGCACACCATGTAGAGGTAGTGAAGTTGCTTTGGAACAGTATTTTTAAAATTGGCTAGAATACATAGTGTGAACTACCCCGCCGTAAACGACGGAGCTTCTAACTTCAACGGCACGCGCGCAATACTAGACTTACGTCCAGCACCACGACTGACAGTGCCTCCATTAGCAGTAACGACTATTCCAGCCGCTATCATGCGTTGTGCTTCA
>JAUSAG010000017.1 GCA_030652995.1 Methylotenera sp. | reverse complement strand
TAAAATGATGTTGGATCATTACCAACAAACTAAAAACTTGTTAGTGAGCTATAGCCCTAAAAAGTTAGGCTTTTTCTAACTTACGCATTGTCCGCTAACTTTGTGCTAAATTTAAGAGGCGGCTAATCCCGCCTCTTTTTTTGGAGATTAAATTATGGTTGAACGCGTTTCTGCCACCCCTGCCGCGATAGCGTTGATACAACAACTCACCACAAAATTTGGTCCGATTATTTTCTTTCAATCTGGCGGATGTTGTGAAGGCAGTGGCCCTTTATGTATGCCTGCCAATGAATTCAAACCCAGCCCATCGGATGTAAAGTTAGGTGAGGTTGCTGGCGCCATGTTTTATATGGGCGATAGCCATTTTACATTTGCACAAAATACACACACCATCCTAGATGCCGTTGTGGGTTCTAGCGGCTCATTTTCACTAGATTGCGGCACAGGCATGGCATTTATCACTCGAGGTCGCTTGTATGATGATGATGAATTAAAACAGCTGGCCCCAGCCGTACGTCACGGATTTAACTAACGATATTATTACATCACTCATACAGCCAAAAATTATGACTCAACAGCAGTGCCATCCGGCTCAGGTAGCAGTTCTGCACCTATCACCTGATTACGTCCGCTGTTTTTAGCAATGTACAGTGCGACATCAGCACGGGGTATCAAGTGTTCTGCAGATTCACCCGTCGCACGCTCCGCCACACCGGCGCTAAATGTAATGAGTACACGCTCATTTTTATGCATAAAGAAATTTTTAGTAAGTTCGCGTTGCACACGTGTCACCGCTTTAATTGCTTCATCTTGCGGGGTTGCCGGTAAAATAATAATAAACTCTTCACCGCCATAGCGCGCTAACACATCTGTCGGGCGCAATACGTCTTTTAGCACCTTAACCAAATGTGTTAATGCCTGATCGCCCGTGGCGTGGCCTAGTGTATCATTTAGCTTTTTAAAATGGTCAATATCAAGCATCGCAACGCACAGCGCCGTATTGTGTCGATCAGCGCGGTTAAATTCGCGCTCAATAGCCTCATCCATTCCACGTCGATTGAGTGCGCCTGTTAAGTAATCTTGATGAGCCACTTCACCAATATAATCAAGTTCTGCCGTCAACTCTTGTATTCTTTTTTCTGCGTCCATTGCATGCTTTTGGCTCAAGGTAAACTCATCGCGCGTGCGTTGCACACTCAAACCAATGGCGCGTGTATCTTCTAATATGCTATTGAGTAATACATTTAACTCGCCCATGTCTTCTGTAGAGGCAATTTTTTGTTGATAACCTTCAATTTTGTCGTGATAGTCACTGGTGCTTTCTGTCATCTCCACTAGTCTATCGACAAAAGTAGTCACCATTTTCTTCAGTGTATCTTTAGCCTCTGTTAATGCAGGTTTAAGCTGAGACTGCTTATAAGTTAGCTCCTTTAAACTACTCTCCGCATCATAAAGCGTGTTGATATTAAGCGGCTTTGAAATAATATCGTTGATAACGATGGTTTGCGCATAAAGCCACTGGTCCTCAATCACCAATGACCCCATACTAGCAACGAGCAAACGTAAAAGTTGAGTTAATGCCTCATGAATCCGCGCCTGATGGTCGCGCTCCATCTCCAGCGCCAATAAAATGGGCTTTAAGTCATTTGCACATTTAGCAAGGGCTTGCTCGCCATTCGCTTGCCGCATCATCGTTAATAAGCTAATCGCTTTTTGTTGATGCTCTGAGACTGCCTGCAAATGAGGAATCAGCACCAGCTCAAATGTTCTCAGTAGCATCTCGCGCCATTGAACAGATGTAAGCGCATTTGCAGTGACTTGGGTAGCGCCACCGCCATCAGCAGGCAATGAAGATGTGCCAGCCGTTTCAGTAGCGCTTCCCGTGCCCCAAGAGTTAATCAGTGCTTGAATCTTTTGCGCCAGCACATCAGGGTCCTTCGCAAAGTTAGTGAGCACTTTGCTCAACCCCTCTTTTTTGCGACTCAATGTCACGCCCTTATGACTCATCTCTAACTGTTTAAGTAAGCTGCGGATCAATACCGACCAATTCGCCTCACCAACGTCAGCATTGCCTGAGCCTAAAGGAAACAACTTGCGTAATTGATCTTCCAGTTTACTCCAGTCACCTTTCTCAATCAATGGCGCTATCGCTTGCGCTGCCACAACATACTTGGGCTTTTGCTTACCTGCTTCAAGTAATACTTTTTCAAGGGTTTTGGCTAATTCAACGGATTCATCAATAGACTTAATGCCCATAATTTCATCATAAACACTACGATAATTATCTGGTGTAGGCGACAACTTACGCTGCATTAATTGCATTAGTGTTTGACGAGCGGTTTCAATCGGCGTGTTTTTTTGTTCCATAGCCATAATCCATCCAAAATTATTTCAATTTCTTGTATATCAGGCAATGATAGTGCCTGACAATTATTGTAAGCATACAGAATTATGAGCAATCCTAGTATAGCAAATTAAGCATTTTAAATTGATTGGGAGACTGAGCCTTGCAAACTTGCTAAGCGTATTTATCACAAATTAAGGTAAAATAGCTGTTTACTAAACCGCTGTTTTGAAAGCTCGCACGATGTCGCTTACCACGCTTAACGCACTATCTCCCCTTGATGGTCGCTACCAATCTAAACTTGATGCTCTGCGCCCTTACTTTAGCGAATATGCACTCATTAAGCACCGCGCATGGGTAGAAGTTGAATGGCTAAAAGCACTCGCTAGCGAAACAGAATTAGCTGAAATCACAGCGTTTAGCACAGAAACCATTCAAGAATTAGATGCTGCCATTGCAAATTTTAGTGAAGATGATGCCTCACAAGTAAAAGCCATTGAAGCGCGCACTAACCATGATGTAAAAGCACTTGAATACTGGTTGAAAGAAAAGTTTGACGGCAACCCGGAGGTCAAAAAGGCCAGTGAATTTATTCACTTTGCCTGCACCAGTGAAGACATCAATAATTTATCACACGGTCTGATGTTAAAAACAGCACGCGATAGCGTAATGTTGCCATTCTTAAATAGTCTAATCGCACGTCTGACTGATCTGGCGCACCAATTGGCAGATCAGCCCATGCTTTCACGCACGCACGGCCAAACTGCTTCGCCCACCACCATGGGTAAAGAACTAGCCAACGTGGTGTATCGCTTGCAACGCCAACAAAAGCAACTGGCTAATAACGAAATTCTCGGCAAAATTAATGGCGCCGTGGGTAACTTTAATGCGCATTTGTCAGCCTACCCAAACGTTGACTGGGAAAGCTTTGCCAAGCGCTTTGTAGAGTCATTAGGCTTAACTTACAACCCGATGACGATACAGATTGAGCCGCACGATTACATGGCAGAACTGTACGATACACTTGCGCGCATCAACACAATTCTGATTGATATTAACCGCGACATTTGGGGTTATATTTCAGTGGGCTACTTTAAGCAAAAACTTAAAGATGGCGAAGTAGGCTCTTCCACCATGCCGCACAAAGTCAACCCGATTGATTTTGAAAACTCAGAAGGTAACTTAGGGTTAGCTAATGCAGTATTACGTCACATGGCTGAAAAATTACCTATTTCACGCTGGCAGCGCGATTTAACCGACTCAACGGTGTTGCGTAATATGGGCGTAGCCTTTGGTTATACCTTACTAGGTTACGACTCTTGCTTACGTGGTTTGAACAAGCTGGAAGTCAATCCGGAAAAACTGGCGCTGGATTTAGATAACAGCTGGGAAGTCCTCGCCGAGCCAATTCAAACTGTGATGCGCCGCTATGGTATTGAGAACCCTTACGAGCAACTTAAAGAATTGACGCGTGGAAAAGGCGGCATCAATAAAGCCTCGCTACATGCATTTATCAGTACGTTAAATATTCCTAACGAGGCTAAGCAGCTGTTGCTTGAGATGACGCCAGCCACTTATATTGGTAAAGCGACGGAGCTTGCAACAACCATTTAAATTTTCCGCCCATGTGGGTTCAACTAGACCACTAAAGGCGCACTCATCATGACCTATCGCCTTTTGGTCTGTATAACACTGCTGTTGTGGGGGGTAATGGCATGCGCGAATGACCTCCCGAAACAACGCTATCAGGTTGAGATTGAGGCGCCTGCCCCACTAAAATCACTGCTGCAAAAGCATTTAGAGATGATCAAGTTACGTGACAACCCGCGCATGACGCCAGCCGAATGGCAGCGTTTAGCGCATTCTGCCCCACAAAACATTAAAGACTTGTTAGCAACTGAAGGCTTTTTTTCACCCATCATCACACCTTTGCTCACTACGCAAAATAACGTATCAATCGCAACATTCGCAGTTGAGCCAGGCACGCCAGTTTTAATTCAACAGGTGGCGCTTACGTTTACTGGCGACATCATGCAGCAATCTAGTAAAGATCTGCCTGATATTCAAAAACTGCGAGATGATTGGCTATTAAAATCCGGCATGCAATTTCGGCAGGAAAACTGGAGTCAGGCCAAACGCAATCTGTTGACGGCTTTGTTGATTCTGCGCTACCCAAACGCCTCCATCAGCAAAAGTAGTGCAACCGTTAATATTGAATCAAATACTGTAGCGCTGATAGTAGAAATTGATAGTGGCAGTGCCTTACATTTTGGCAAGCTGAGTATTGAAGGCTTGAAGCGCTACCCGGATAGCATTATAGAAAACCTCAACCCCATTAAGACTGGTAGCGTTTACAGTCAATCTCAATTACTGACATTTCAATCACGCTTGCAAGAAAGCCGTTATTTTCGTAGCGTGGAGGTCATAGCAGATACCAAAACTGCCAACGCCGATGGCTCGCCTGTGGTCAACGCGCCGATTAAAGTGGTGGTAGATGAAAATCAAGCAATTAAAATGGGCGTAGGTGCGGGCTATAGCACTAATACGGGTGCACGCACCCAACTTACCTTTGATGATCTTAATTTATTTAATCTCGGCCTAAGAATGACGAGTAGCCTTAAATTAGAACAAAAAGTCCAGACTTTGGCGGGCGAGGTGCGCTTACCACTGACCAAACAGGGCTACCGCGACAGCATTAATGCCAACGTAAACCACACCTCAATTGAAGGGCAGTCGGTCACTTCAACCCAGGCTGGCATTAAACGTGCTTGGGGTTCACGCAAACGCGAGCAATATGTAGGCGCCAACTTGCTCACGGAGCAAGTCAAGCTAGATGGCGCAGAATCATCCAGCAATTACGCAGCGACATTGGCGTATGGCATCACGCTCAGGCGAATTGATCATGATCTTAATCCAACGCGCGGCTATTTATTGAATGTGCAATTTGCAGGCGCGCCACTGGCATCACTTGCGAATGGCAACTTTTTGCAAAGCTACATAAAAGCACAAGGGTATTACCCAATCACGACCAGCACGCAGCTCATCGCACGCGCAGAAATTGGCATGGTCAATGGTAAAAATAGTGCGCCGGTAGCCTTTTTATTTCGTGCGGGGGGTGACCAATCGGTGCGTGGCTACGGCTTTCAAAGTTTAGGCGTGGCTGAAGGTGACGCCATCGTAGGCGGACGTTATCTCACCACTGGTAGCGTGGAAGTAGTGCAATGGCTCACGCCGCAATGGGGGGCGGCAATGTTTGTAGATTTCGGCAACGCTGCCAATACCTTACAAGACCTAAAACCCGTATATGGCTATGGGCTAGGCGCGCGCTGGAAAAGCCCAGCAGGGCCAATTGGGGCAGATATCGCCTATGGTCAAGAAACTGACGAATACCGCATGCACTTTAATATCGGGGTAGCTTTTTAATGCATAGGCTGATGTTACGACGCACCTTTAATTTCATTCTGCTGAGTGTGGCACTGGTGTTGTTCACACCCGCACACAGTGAAATGACGCTGAATGTGAGTTCCAGCTTGGATACGTTTAGTTATGATTTAGAAAACATTCACCTCAAGTTGGAAAAACTTAGCGCACGTTGGCAGCTTTCTGCAGCCGGTGATGGCAAGTTACAAGTGGCACAATTAAAAGCAAAACGACTCATCATTACCATGCGCGATAACGGCAGCAACTCGCCGTCGCCTAATCGTATCAGCTTGCCGTTTCCTATCAGCATCGAGCAAGCTGAAATTGCTGAGATCGTTATTATTAGTGCAGATGATCGACAAACACTCACTAACGTACAATTTAATTTTGAAGGTGATGCCAAAACGCTACGCCTTAAGCTGAACCGCGCCAACACCCCTTGGGGCGATGCAAGCGCTAACCTAAACGTTAATACATCAAAACCCTTCGCACTCACAGGCGCCGCAACACTCAAGCAATTAAATGCAGACCTGCCTTACGATGTCAAAGTGTTGTTGTCTGGCAATTTTAATACACTTGCTTTTGAAAGCAACGCTTGGCTGGCTACGCAAAATGACAAACTGGCGATTTTGCAAGATATCGGCGCGATTCAGTCCGCCGCACACATTGTAGCCCACGGCCAACTAAGCCTCGCAAACGATTACCCGATCACTGTCAATGCGCGTATCACTGAAGTGCATCCTGAGCTATTTTATCCTGCACAACTTACCGGTTACCCAACCGCACAGCTTAATATTGATCTTGATTTACAAGGCAAACTTCTGCCCTCGCCTAGCACCAGCTTGCAGTTTTCTCTGCGCGATAGCCAATGGCAAAATCAGGCGCTCACTGGCTCAGGTAACCTGCTGATCGCAGACACAAAAATTGATGGTATGCAAATTCAGCAGTTAGACTTCCAGCTAGGGCTAGCCACTAACAGCATCCAAGCCAACGGCAGCCTAGGTAAAGCCGATAGCCGCCTTGACTGGCAGGCAACGTTGCCTAACCTCGCTGCCTTTAATCAAACCTATGCAGGTGAGGCACATGCCAGCGGCTCAATTAAAGGTGTATTTGATCATCTTGCACTACAAGTCAATTTGCTCGCAAAAAACCTGACACTCAGCCGCGATTTAAAAATTGATCAATTTGAAGGTCAAGTCAATATCGAAAACGGCGCTAGCGGCAAGGTTTCAGGTGAGTTCAAAGCCAGCGCCATTCATTATGGACAGCACCCAGTACTGAATGGACAAGTTAATCTAGCAGGTACGCGCTCCAACCATCAAATTTCAATCACAGCAATGAGTCCAGACGTGCAGTTTGATAGCACTTTGCAAGGCGGCTTATCAGCTGACCACAGTTGGCACGGGTTTTTACAACGGCTTAAGCTTACAGGTAATGCCCCTGCCACACTCACTGCACCCGCCCACTTGCATATCACCGGCAGCAACGTAACGCTAGCGCAAGCTGTAATACAGCTAGCTAAAGGTCAAGCTTCTGTTGAGCTACTGCAAGTGGGTAATGGAAAATTAGTCAGTAAAGGTGAACTCAGCCAACTCACCTTAGACGACTTACCGGCAGGTTTATTCAATCTGCCAAATACGCTCCATGGCAGCCCAGTGTTTTCAGGCAAATGGGATCTTAGTGCAAACCACACACTGAACGGCAGCTTTAGCCTATGGCGCGACACAGGCGATTTCACGTTAACGACTGCTAATGGCACATCATCCCCGTTGGGCTTAACCGAAGCAAAAATAGAACTCAATATCATCAACAACAATGCCCAACTACTCGCTAAACTTGCTGGGGAAAACCTTGGCAACCTCAATGCAACATTAGCAACCACCCTCACTAAAACTGAAACAGGTTTCGCACTGCTGGCAAGCGCCCCGCTTAGCTTAAATGGGTCAGCGCAATTTAACACACTGGCTTGGCTACCCATGCCCACCAGCATGATGAGTGCTGATCTAGATGGTCAACTTTCTTTATCTGTTGCGGCTAATGGCACTTTAGGCAAACCCGATTTAAGCGGCAATGTCATGGGGCAAAACCTACAATTCAGCCTGCCTTCAGAAGGCATTAATTTAACTAAAGGTAGTTTATTGGCGGAATTTAAAAATGATCAATTACAGATTAAACAAGCGTCATGGCAAGGTGGTGCAGGCAGCCTGAATACCAATGGAGTTTTATTGATAGATAACGGCAAACCTAAAATTGACCTTGACTGGCATGCGGATAACTTCACATTATTATCCCGCACTGACCGCTTACTCACTTTAAGCGGAACGGGGAAAACCATACTGGCAGACGGCATGTTCTCTATTTTTGGTCAATTCGCCGTCAACAAAGGCTTAATAGAACTTTCACAAGAAGATGCGCCAACGCTTGATGACGATGTGGTGATACTGGGGCAGATAGCCAGCACTAAAACCCCATCATTAGCCATTCTTTTAAACGGCCTGCGTATCGACTTAGGCCAAGACTTCAGCCTGCGTGGACGCGGTCTGGATGCTGAACTCATTGGCGCACTGACATTAACTGGCTTAACGCAATATCGCCCGCACACTGAAGGTAGCATTCAAGTGAAAAAAGGTACGTACATGGCCTATGGGCAAGTGCTGAACATTGAACGCGGTATTCTTAACTTTAATGGCCCGATGGATAATCCAGGGCTTAATATTCGAGCTATGCGCAACAGCAAACCCGTGAATGCAGGGGTTGAAATTACCGGCAGTGCGTTTGCGCCTGTCACTAAACTGGTTTCTGACCCCAATGTCGCTGACACTGAAAAACTATCATGGTTAGTGCTCGGTCACGGCATGGATCAAACAGGTAAAAACGATTACGGCATGCTGTCATTAGCCGCTGGCGTATTGCTATCACAAGGCCAATCTGTGCCACTACAAACCCAACTTGCACGCGCCGCAGGCTTGGATGAATTCAGCTTTGCCGGTGGTGATGCTGAAAGTGCATCATTGACCTTTGGTAAAAAAATCACCTCGCAACTTTATTTGAGTTATGCAAAAAGTGTTAGCGGCTTGCTGGATGTTGCCCGCCTCACTTTCAATATTACCCCAAACTGGTCGATACGCGCCGAAGCTGGCACCGATAGTGCGGTGGATGTGCTGTATACTTTTAGCTTCAAATAATGCCTAGCAAAAGGTAACTATCCATGAATACAGATAAGAGTAATCCTAGACTTGCCGTGCTAATTGATGCGGATAATGCAAGAGCAAACATCATTGAAGGCCTGCTCGCCGAGGTAGTAAAATTTGGGGTTGCAAGTGTAAAACGTATTTATGGAGACTGGACAACACCAAATTTAGGTCAATGGAAAACTGTACTACTAGAACACTCTATTCAACCAATCCAGCAGTTCCGTTACACCACAGGAAAAAATGCTACTGATAGCGCAATGATTATTGATGCTATGGATTTACTCTACACTGATACATTTGATGGTTTTTGTATCATTTCAAGTGATAGCGACTTCACTAGACTAGCATCAAGAATTCGTGAATCTGGCAAGCGCGTATATGGATTTGGCGAGAAAAAAACACCTCGCCCTTTCGTTACGGCTTGCGACCGATTTATTTATACGGAGAACTTGTTAATATCCAGCGACAATCTACCCGACGGCAACCAACCTGCAATAATTATTGAAAAGAAATCAGTTGAATTAAAAGCTGGAGCAAAAAAACCAGTTATTGATAACAAAGTAACTGCCAAGGTTCCAAAAAAATATACCGAACAAGAATTAAAACAAGATACTGCACTAATGAATCTAATACGAAAAGCGATTGATGTTATTGCTGATGAATCTGGTATGGCCGATTTGAGTGGTTTAGGTAATTATATTTCCAAGCAGGCGCCTGATTTTGATTCCAGAAATTATGGTTATGAACGTCTAAGTTTGCTAATTGAAGCAATGCACTACTTTGACATCAGTAAAGCTGGACATAAAGTTTTTGTGAAGAATGTTAAAAAATGAGCGAAATCCTAATTCTCTATTACAGCCAAGGTGGTGCAGTACGTAGCATGGCGCAACTGATTGCACGCGGTGTTGAAAGTGTGGCTAATGCAAAAGCGCGTATTCGTACCGTACCTAAAGTGTCTGCCAACTGTGAAGCCACCGAGCCAGATATTCCTACCAGTGGTGACCCCTATGTTGAGCTGCAAGATTTAGAACAATGCATAGGCATGGCTCTTGGCAGCCCTACCCGCTTTGGCAATATGGCGGCGCCGATGAAGTATTTTTTAGATGGCACCACCGGTTTATGGCTCAAAGGCGCGCTCATCGGCAAACCTGCCGCAGTATTTACCTCAACCGGCTCTATGCATGGCGGCAATGAAACGACGCTACTCACCATGATGCTGCCTTTAATGCACCATGGCATGATGATCGTTGGCTTGCCGTATTCAGAACCTGCGTTATCTGCAACTTCTTCTGGCGGCACACCTTACGGCGCAAGCCATGTTGGCGGCTCCATGGATGACAAGCCTATCACCGATGATGAAAGAAAACTCTGTATCGCGCTAGGTAAGCGACTCGCTGAAACCGCCTTAAAATTATCCAGGAGCCTCTAACATGGCAAATTTAGCCCCAGAAGCCAAACAGTTTCTGCGCAGCACACATAGCGGCATACTTTCTACACATTCTGTAAAATTTGATGGCTACCCATTTGGCTCGGTGGCGCCGTTTGTATTAGGGCATGATTGCCAGCCCGTGATACTGATTAGCAGCATTGCAGAGCACACTAAAAATATCATGCTCAACCCAAAAGTTTCGTTACTGGCATTTGCAGGCACTGAAGACTTGCAAGCCAATGCGCGGCTCACGTTACTCGGGTCAGCCTTCAAGATTGAAAAAGACGACGCGGATTTACGCGCCCGTTATTTACGCTACCTGCCACAAGCCGCCAGTTATTTTGATATGCATGACTTTGCTTTTTATCGGATTAACCTCACTCATGCACGCTATATTGGTGGCTTTGGCAATATGAGCTGGCTGTCGTCAGACGATTTATTTAACCCCACTGTTGATTCACTACTAGCGGCTCAAGAAACAGCTATTATTGATCACATGAACGCTGACCATGTACACAGCTTAATTGCCTATTGCCAACACTTTCACCAAATAGAAGCAACACAGGTGCAAATGTTAGGGTTAGATAGCGATGGCTTTGACGTTAATGTCAATCATGGCGCTGAGGTAAAAATCTTACGCTTTAATTTCGATCATCCCATTCACGACGCCCAATCTGCCCGCGTAGCACTGGTACGCATGTCACAATTAGCAAAAATATAAGGTCGCTATGCATAGAAATAATCTAATTAATAATCTCCAACTGGGCGCATCTTTTAGTTTAATCGCCCTCATATTGCTAGCTGTTGCGTGGGAAACTATTTTAGCGCCGCTAAAACCCGGCGGCTCGCTACTCATGTTAAAAGCAGTACCGCTGTTGCTGCCATTATTTGGCATTTTGCGTGGTAAACGTTACACCTACCAATGGGCAAGCATGTTTATACTGCTATACTTTACCGAAGGCGTGGTGCGAGCCTGGTCTGATGGCGGCATCTCAGCGCAGCTTGCTGGCGTTGAAATCGTACTTTCTGTACTGTTTTTTGGCTGCGCCATATTTTATGCGCGCTTGACTGGCGCCAAACCATAAGTTTTTATATATCGACCAAGCCAAACCATCACACTTCTACTATAATTTAGCCATGAAAACACTCTTAGAATCACGCTTAGTAAGTAACGTATGAAAATACTGCTCTCAAATGACGATGGCTATTTCGCGCCAGGTCTTAACATCCTTGCAGAACATATTGCTCAAATTGCCGATATTACTGTGGTGGCACCTGAAAGAAACCGTAGCGGTGCCAGCAACTCGCTCACGCTTGATCGGCCACTCAGCGTAAAAAAAGCCGCAAACGGCTTTTTTTACGTCAATGGAACGCCAACTGACTGCGTGCATATAGCGCTGACAGGACTCATGGATACCATGCCTGACATGGTGATCAGCGGCATTAACGATGGCGCCAATATGGGCGATGACACCATTTACTCAGGAACCGTGGCTGCAGCGATGGAGGGCTATCTACTAGGGATTCCGTCGATCGCCGTTTCAATGTCACAACATAATTCCACACATTTTGAAACCGCAGCAAGGGTAGCTGTTGAACTCATCAAACACTATCAAAAAAACGGGTTTAAATCTGCCACACTGCTCAATGTCAATGTGCCGGATATTGCCTACAATGAGTTGCAAGGCCGCGTTGTAACACGTTTAGGTAAGCGCCATAAAGCAGAACCTGTGGTTCAGCTTAAAACACCACGCAATGAAATTGTATATTGGGTAGGTGCCGCCGGGCAACCTAACGATGGCGGTGAAGGCACTGATTTTCATGCCGTGACTAACAACAAAGTGTCAATTTCACCCATACAAGTAGATTTAACCAGCCACACGCAACTTAACGACATTAAAGACTGGTTGAGTAAATAGTGGCACTGATTAGATCTTCGCAAGCCGGCATCGGCATGACCTCCCTTCGCACCCGCGAGCGAATGCTCACACGCTTACGCGAACAAGGTATTAAAGATGAAGTGGTACTTTCTGCCATCTCAGCGATTCCACGCCATATTTTTGTAGATGAGGCCTTGTCCATTCGCGCCTATGAAGATGTTTCATTGCCTATCGGTTTTGGTCAAACTATCTCCCAGCCTTATATTGTGGCACGTATGTCTGAGCTGTTGCGTAACGGCCAACCTTTACAAAAAATACTCGAAATAGGCACTGGCTGTGGCTATCAAACTGCAGTGCTATCTAAAATAGCCAAAGAGGTTTATTCGGTAGAACGCATTCGCCCGCTGGTGATGAAAGCACGCGGACATCTGCGCGAGCTCAAATGCGTCAACGTCAAATTAGACCATGCAGATGGCAATATGGGGTTGCCGCAATTAGCCCCGTTTGACGCCATCATGGTCACCGCTGCTGCCAGCCATATTCCGCAGGATTTACTAGATCAATTAGCCATTGGCGGGCGTTTGGTGATCCCTGTAGGCACTGATGAACAAGTGTTATATCTAGTAGAACATATCTCTCAAACTGAGTATCGCCAAACAAAATTAGAACCGGTGAAGTTTGTACCCTTACTTGGAGGGACCAGTTAAGGATGGCAATATTGCGTAATGGTTTAATTTTGTTGCTTTCATGGGCGTTACTTGCCTGTAGCACCACTCCAGCGCCAGTCATCGACCGCCTACCCGCTACTAAGCAAAATACAGCCTCAAAATCACTCATGGGCAAAGTCACTGGTGATTGGCGCCCTGACACTTATACTGTAAAAAAAGGTGATACTTTATTTAGCCTCGGTCTTGAATATGGTTACGACTATAAGGAAATTGCGCAACTTAATGACATTAAAGCGCCCTACATTATAAAGATTGGCCAAACACTTAAATTCAACACGTTAAAAGACAAATCAACCAATGTTGAAAACAACGTAGTACAAGAGCAAACTAACGGTGTCACAACCTACGCCATCGGCAACGACTCTAGCTCCTCAACAACCACGCAACCACCACAAGTGCTTGCCCTCAGTGAGCCTAAAGCTATACGTGAACCTTACAGTGATGAGGCTTTTAAAAAGCCATTGCCCATGGTAAAACCAGACAGCGTAAAGGTGACGACGGCCACCAAACCAGTGGCACCACCCACCCCAAATATAACTGAAAAGGCTAGCGAAACAAGGCCAAAAGTGATCACAGAGCCTAAGGTTGAAGCTAATGCTGAACCTACGACCAGTGGTGATTGGATTTGGCCAACAAAAGGTAAAGTAATCGCCAACTTTAATGATGCGGGTAATAAAGGTATAGATATCGCGGGCTCAATGGGGCAAAGCATTAACGCAGCAGCGGCAGGCAAAGTTATTTACAGCGGCTCAGATTTACGTGGCTATGGAAAATTAGTCATCATAAAACACAACGCGACCTATTTATCGGTTTATGCACATAACAGCTTGATTGTGGTTAAAGAAGGCCAAGCTGTTACTCGTGGACAAAAAATAGCCGAAATGGGTAACACCGATAGTAATACAGTCAAGCTACATTTTGAAATTCGGCAACAGGGGAAATCTGTTGATCCTAGTAAATTTTTAGCCTCAAATTAAGTTAAATCCCAAGTGAAGGAATTTAAGTATGGCCAATGTTGACCCGAACAAATATCTCAAGAATAAGGATATTAAAGCTGAAAGCAAATTCAGCGTTTTAATCGCTGTCGCGCGTATGGGCTTAATGCTTATCGGCATTATTGGCATTGCCATGGAAATGTTTCGTGATAACGGCTGGCTATCAAAACTACTGGGTAAGCTATTCGAATCAACCACCACCATGATGCTTATTCCAGTGATTATTTTTATAATTTGGTTGCTAAACCGCTGGATTAGCTCCTCCAACAAATCTGAAACCAAAAAGAGCGGCGATATCCCGATGTACATCATGATGGCAGTCGGCGCGTATTACTTGTTCAGGTTGTATAGCACCGGCTCATTTTAGCCGTACGCTATTTCAATAGCTTTAGCGTGTCCTACTAAGGTTCAAGTTCTGGCGCTTGATGGGCTGAGCTATTATCGTTGCCAAACAACTCACCTCTTGCTATGGCCGTTTCTGTATTTTCTCTTCCCCGTCTTTCATCCCCAGACTGAGATGATATAGCTAGACGAAGCGGGGATGATGAAAAAGGTATTAAGGTGTCTTTTTTTCGTTTGATTTAGCCGCGACCGCATCAACAGCGGTCGGATTTATAAATTGCGGTAACGGCAAGGGCTGGTCGATGACCTGATAAAACACTTCATCTTGCTTAATCATGCCCAACTCACTGCGAGCAAGCTCCTCAATAGCAGCGCGTCCACTCTTTAAATCGCGTACTTCAGCATCTAGTGTATCGTTACGCGCTTTTAAGCCTGTATTTTTCACTTGCTGCACAGAAAGTTGTCGGTTTAAATCCCACACGCGTAGCCAGCTACCTTTGCCTAACCACAATGGATACTGTAGCAAGGCAATAAGAATTACAAAAATAAGCGTGAGGGCTTTCAACTTGAATTTCTATCAACACATTTCGGTTGCATTCAAAGCAAAACTAGACGCATGAGCAAAGTCAGCGCTATTCGCACAACAAACTAACGCAACAACGTATCGGTTTGAATGCATGCCGAAATTATCTAAATAGCTGATAGAACGCGTCTTTACCTGCATAGCTAGTTGCGTCACCCAACTCTTCTTCAATACGCAATAATTGGTTGTATTTTGCAATACGCTCTGAACGGCAGAGTGAACCTGTTTTAATTTGTAATGCGTTAGTAGCCACAGCAATGTCAGCAATGGTGCTGTCTTCAGTTTCACCTGAGCGATGTGATACCACTGAGGTATAACCCGCACGCTTAGCCATTTCAATGGTTTGGAATGTCTCAGTCAAGGTGCCAATTTGGTTCACTTTGATTAACACTGAGTTAGCGACACCACGTTTAATGCCTTCACGCAGGATTTTGGTATTGGTTACAAATAAGTCATCACCTACCAACTGCGTGGTTTTACCTAGGCGTTTAGTCAAAATATCCCAGCCGTCCCAGTCAAACTCACCCATACCATCTTCAATGCTGATGATTGGATATTTATCACACCAAGTGGCCAAGTAGTCGGTAAATTGTGCAGAAGTCAGCGCTAAACCTTCTGACTCTAAATGATAACGGCCGTCTTTATAGAACTCGGTACTTGCACAATCTAAACCTAGATAAACATCACGGCCTGGTTCATAACCTGCGTCTGAAATTGCTTCCAAGATATATTGAATCGCAGATTCATTAGAAGGTAAATTCGGCGCAAAACCACCCTCGTCACCGACTGTCGTTGCCAAGCCTTTTTTGTGTAATGTTTTCTTTAAGGCATGAAACACTTCAGCGCCACAACGAATCGCTTCGCGGAATGACGGCAAGCCTGCCGGAATAATCATAAACTCCTGCATATCGACAGAGTTGTCAGCATGTGCGCCACCGTTGATGATGTTCATCATCGGGGTTGGCAATTGCATTGCACCTGAACCACCTAAATAGCGATAAAGGGGCAAACCTGACTCTTCAGCAGCAGCACGTGCACACGCCATAGAAACGCCTAGTATCGCATTGGCACCTAAGCGGTCTTTGTTTTCTGTGCCATCAAGCTCAATTAAAGTTTTGTCAATAAAGCTTTGCTCTTCAGCATCTAAGCCGATAATGGCTTCAGTGATTTCTGTATTTACATTTTCTACCGCTTGTAGCACGCCTTTGCCTAAATAGCGGCCTTTGTCGCCATCACGTAATTCCATGGCTTCTTTTGCACCTGTGGATGCGCCTGATGGCACTGCCGCACGACCAATTACGCCACTTTCAAGGAGCACATCTACTTCGACCGTTGGATTTCCGCGTGAATCTAAAATTTCGCGGGCGATAATATCTACAATTGCGCTCATTATTTTCTCCTAAGCTCTAAATTATTAGTTCTAAATTATTTTTAGCTACATTTAGCTGCGGCTAAATTATTTTTTTACAACGTACTTTCAATAAAACCTGCTTTTTTCACTAATCTATCTAAATCGACCAACACCTCTAACAAATCTCTCATTTTATGAAGCGGCCATGCGTTCGGACCATCTGACAATGCCTTAGACGGATCTGGATGCGTTTCCATAAAGATCCCCGCAATGCCACTGGCTACCGCTGCACGCGCCAACACTGGCACATGCTCGCGCTGACCACCGCTCTTATCACCCTGACCACCCGGTTGCTGCACAGAGTGCGTTGCATCAAACACTACAGGGCAATTGGTTTCACGCATGATTGCAAGACCGCGCATATCTGACACCAGCGTGTTATAACCAAATGAAACGCCGCGTTCGCACACCATAATGGTGTCTTGATTGCCGTTTGCTTCACGTGCTTTTTGTACTACATTGCGCATATCCCCTGGCGCCATAAATTGGCCTTTTTTGATATTCACGGGTTTACCAGATTTTGCACAGGCAGTAATAAAGTCAGTTTGGCGACATAAAAATGCTGGCGTTTGCAACACATCAACCACTGCGGCCACATGTGGCACTTGTTCTTCAGTGTGTACGTCAGTCAAAATTGGCACGCCGATTTGGGTCCGGACATCATCTAAAATCCTCAACCCCTCTTCCATACCAAAACCGCGGAATGTACTATTTGAACTACGGTTAGCTTTATCGTATGAAGACTTATAAATAAATGGAATGTTGAGTGCAGCAGCAATTTCTTTCAACTGACCAGCAGTATCAATCGCCATCTGTTTTGATTCAATCACGCACGGCCCTGCAATCAAAAATAAAGGATGCTCAAGACCTACATCAAAGTTACATAATTTCATATTCAAAACCTTATTTAATTTTGCCGCAGATACCTATTGATTAAGCTTTTTTGTTCGCTAATGCCGCTTTCACATAAGCAGTAAACAATGGGTGCCCTGCCCGTGGGTTAGAGGTGAACTCTGGGTGAAATTGACATGCCACAAACCAAGGGTGAACGTTCTGCGGCAATTCGATCATCTCGCACAAGTCTTCAGTTGGCGTTCTGGCAGCAACCACTAAACCCGCAGCTTTCAGTTGCTCAACATAATGATTATTCACCTCATAGCGGTGACGATGACGCTCATTCACTTGCGCGCCATAAATGCCAGCAGCCAAAGTGTTTGGCACAACTGGGCAAGCTTGTGCGCCTAAACGCATAGTGCCACCTAGGTCTGAATTTTCATCACGCTTTTCAATGTTGCCTGAGGCATCTTGCCACTCATCAATTAAACCGATAAGTTTATGTGTTGCATCTGGGTTAAATTCTGTACTGTTAGCATCTGTTAAACCTGCAACATGGCGTGCAAACTCAATCACCGCTAATTGCATACCTAAACAAATACCTAAGTAAGGTATTTTATTTTCACGCGCATATTGAATGGCAGCAATTTTTCCTTCAGTACCACGCACGCCAAAGCCGCCTGGAACTAAAATTGCATCCATACCAGCCAGCGTATCAGTACCATTTTTCTCAATATCTTCTGAGTCTATATAGTGAATTTTGACTTTGGATTCAGTATGAATGCCGGCATGAATAAGGGCTTCAGTCAGTGATTTATATGACTCTGTTAAATCGACGTATTTACCTACAAATGCAATATTCACTAAATGTTTCGGGTTTGCTAATGCAGTAGCAATTTTTTCCCACTCGTGTAAATCAGCGGGCTTCGCTTCGATCTCTAATTTTTTACAGACAATCACATCCAAATGCTGATCATGCAACAAGCCAGGAATTTTATAAATAGAGTCAGCATCAATCGCGCTAATCACTGCCTCTGGCGCTACATTGGTGAATAAGGCAATTTTCCTACGTTCTTCTTCAGGAATATCGCGGTCGGCACGGCACAGCAGGATGTCGGGCTGAATACCAATACTTCGCAACTCTTTTACAGAGTGCTGCGTAGGCTTGGTTTTGAGTTCACCCGCAGTTGGAATCCAAGGTAAGAGGGTTAAATGAATATAACAGGCATTGTTTCTGCCCTCTTCAAAACCCATCTGACGAATCGCCTCAAGAAACGGTAGCGACTCAATATCACCCACGGTACCGCCTACTTCAACAATGGCAACATCGGCACCTTCAGCGCCACGTTTTACGTGCGCTTTGATTTCATCGGTAATATGTGGAATAACCTGTACGGTTTTACCTAAATACTCCCCGCGACGCTCTTTTTTAATCACGGTTTCATAAATTTGGCCAGCAGTGAAATTATTACGCTTACCCATGCGCTGGCTGATAAAACGCTCATAATGACCCAAATCAAGGTCGGTTTCTGCACCATCATCAGTGACAAACACCTCGCCGTGCTGAAATGGGCTCATGGTGCCAGGGTCAACGTTGATATAGGGGTCTAGTTTCAGCATGGTGACTTTAATACCACGTGATTCTAAAATAGCGCCAAGGCTGGCGGCCGCAATCCCTTTACCAAGAGAGGAAACAACACCGCCGGTTACGAATACATATTTGGTCATGGGACGCGCACTTAATTTATTATTGCAGACGGGAGACTATTTTACTTTAAAGCCCATGCGCCTACAAACGAAAACTCATGAAAGCGGGTTTATTTTCTCGCATGATAATTAAGAATTACTTTTCACCATAGTGCTACTTTTCCACGCGCCATATCCCTTAAATTTTTCTTGCACCTCCAGCATTTCCTGCTGACTTAAGATAAACGGCTTCCCAACTTGTAATGCATGTAGATATTGCTCGCATAAGGTTTCAACCTCTTGTGTGATGTTGAGCGCTTTTTCCAAAGTTTCGCCGATTGCTATCATGCCATGGTTGGCTAACAAGCAAGCCTTGCGGTCTTGTAGCGCCAATAACGCATGATCAGACAGTTGCTGACTGCCAAATAACGCATAAGGCGCACAACGGATGCTATCTCCGCCTGCCAAAGCGATCATGTAATGAAATGCCGGAATATCAAGCCGCAATGTACTCAGCGTTGTTGCAAACATACTATGCGTGTGGATAACGCCATTGACTTCTAGCTTCTGCTGCAGAATGTCTAGATGAAACCGCCATTCACTCGATGGCTGCTTGCCACCTTCTGCATTGCCTGCAAAATCCATCCACACCATATCAACGGGCGTCATGTTTTCCATCGCTACGCCAGAAGGTGTAATCAAGAAGCCCGACTGCCCTAGCTCATTGCTCACTCGCACACTGACATTGCCCGAAGTGCCGCGGCTTAACCCTAAGCAATTGAGTTGCCGGACAATGTTTAAAAGTTGCTCGCGCGCGTTTTTTAATGATTGCGGCATTGGTTTATCTCTTCATGGTTTTTAATTGATTAGGCGCAAAAACGCCCTGCTCAGTAATTATGCCAGTGACCAGCCTTGCAGGGGTTACATCAAAGGCTGGGTTGGCCACCTTTGTGCCATGCGGCAAAATATTGACTGTTGCCATTGTGCCGTCAGCAAGCCGGCCACTAATCCACGCCAACTCATCACCATCGCGCTCTTCAATCTCAATGTGCTGCATTCCATCTTCAATAGCCCAATCTATCGTGGGCGATGGCACTGCGGCATAAAACGGAACCTGATATCCTGACTGCGAACTATCAAAAGCCGCCAATGCTTTTAAATAAGTGCCAATTTTATTGCACACATCCCCTGTCGACGTCACGCGGTCGGCACCCACAATGACCATATCAACTTGGCCTTGCTGCATTAAATGCCCGCCAGCATTATCGCTAATAACCGTATGTGGCACGCCGTGCTGACCCAACTCCCATGCAGTAAGGCTTGCACCTTGATTGCGGGGGCGGGTTTCACCTACCCATACATGCACATCTATCCCCGCATCATGGGCTGCATAGATCGGAGCAAGCGCCGTACCAAAATCCACCGTAGCTAGCCAACCCGCATTGCAATGAGTAAGAATGTGAATAGTGCTAGATTTTTTAAGATACAGCGCGCGAATTAAATCTAAGCCATGTGCGCCAATCGCCTGATTTAACAATATATCCTCATCGCAAATTAACGCCGCCTCCGCCCACGCCGCCCGCACCCTATCCGCAACGGGTAGCGGTAATAACATACTAAGCATGCGTTGCACTGACCACCTCAAATTCACAGCAGTAGGGCGGCTTTTAACCAGTAGCTTTCCTGCCAATTGCAAATACTCATCGCCACTATCCTGCTGCGTAGCCAAAGCAACACCATAAGCTGCGGCAGCACCTATGAGCGGTGCTCCGCGCACTTGCATGGTTTTAATCGCGGCAATCATTTGTTGCAGGTTGCCAATTTTTGCAATCTCAAACACATGTGGCAATTTTGTTTGATCGATAACCTCAACCGTTCTAAGCTCGGCGCTGAAACCTTGCCCAAAAACAGGGCTAGGCCAAATAGTGCGATATTGCTGATGATTTACTAGCATGAAAATTAAGTTAACCCAATAAAAAAACCATATATTTTTAACAAAATTAAAAATTAAAAAAGTTGACTTTTAAAAAGTTCCTGAATGTTAAAAATACTCTCCACATTATCTGTGGATAACTTTGTGAATAACTGTGACTCTAAAATGTAACCTACCAATTTATAAGGGTTTTTTTAAATCGCTTAATTTTTAATCTATTATTAAATCTATTATAATCAATTAGTTACAAAACACCCCTTGATTATTAAGGTTTTTTTAAGTGACTTAACGTAACGCATTAACTGGTGTGCATAAGTCGGCTAATTTTGGTAAAACTTTTAATGCATTGGTGCTAGTAATATCAAGCACTTGCGACACATTTACCTGCCTTAAATCCGCCAAAACCTGTGCAATTCTTAGTAGTTCCAAGGGGCTATTTCTACCTTTTACACCCACCCATTCAGGTGGCATGTCTGGCGCATCTGTTTCTAAAACTAAAGTCTCTAATGGTAACTTAGTTGCAAGTTCCCTAATTTTTAATGCGCGCGTATACGTCATCGCGCCGCCAAACCCAAGTTTAAATCCTAACGCAATAAACTGCTCGGCCTGCTGAAAACTACCATTAAACGCATGCGCAATACCGCCCACCACCTCATGACGACGCAAATATTTTAATATATCATCTACCGCATGCCGTACATGCAAAATCACCGGCAACTCGAATTGCCGCGCAATTTTTAGCTGCTCAGTAAAAAAGTAAGTCTGGCGTGTAGCATTTTCAGGGTGCGTTTTAGGATTAGTCACAAAATAATCCAAACCGACTTCACCAATCGCTACCGGATGATTGTTTTGCACATAAACTTTAAGTGTTTCAATATCATCTATGGATGCGCTATCCACAAACATAGGATGAACACCAAGCGCATAGGCGCAATGTTTATGTTGACTACATAATGCAATGACGGCATCAAAGTTATTACGCGCCACAGCGGGCACAACAATGCGCGACACGCCATGCTGAAGCGCTTGCCTAGCAACATAGTCACGATCTGCATCAAACTCAGCCGCATCAAGATGACAATGAGTATCAATGAGCATTTTTAATCGCTAATTACATTCAAAAAAAGCTTGTCCACGAAAAATACCAATCAGAAAAAGCTGATAACCCATACTAAAACCAGCAAGCTGGCAAGTATGGCTAAATATATGAATAGATTCAACGCATTCATTTAAAAGCATTTATTTAGAACGAATGAAATCGTATGAATGATTTAACGTATAGAACAATAAAATGCTTTGTTTCGTAAATTTTGTGCGTCATTGTTTTCTCTAAGGTTAGTTAGTCCTTGGTTTTACTGGCTTCGCACGTAAGCGAATATCACGGCCTATTTGACGAACATCTAAAATCTGCAACTCTGTTACCTGTTGCATTGCAGTGATTTCCGGGATTGCAAACATCGCTTGCGCATCCGCACCCATCAGCTTTGGTGCATAGTAGAAGATAAATTCATCAATAAAATTGGCATGCAATAGCGCACCATTCAAACCTTGGCCAGCCTCAACTAATATTTCGTTAATACCACATTGTGCCAAGTGTTTAAATAAAGCACTCAAATCAACACGATGATTGGCATCAGCTAACTGAATTAGCGCAGCGCCGGCGGCAAATAGGGTTTGAGCTTGATGATGATCATCTTGTGCATAAGCGATTAACACCGGGCTATGTTTAAGCATCGCTGCATCTAGCATTTTACAGTCGACTGGCGTTTGCAAGCTGCTATCCACTATCACACGTAGTGGTTGGCGAGGGGCGTCAGGTAAGCGCACGGTCATACTCGGGTCATCCGCTAACACCGTGCCTATGCCTGTCACAATAGCGCAAGACTGTGCGCGCCAATGCTGTACATCCAACCGTGCGGGCTCACCTGTAATCCATTGGCTTTGACCGTTTTGGAGTGCGGTACGCCCATCCAGACTGGCCGCAATTTTGCTTCGCACATACGGCAAACCACGCGCCATGCGTGAAACAAAACCAGGATTTAGTATCAGCGCTTCCTGCTCCATCACCCCCACGATGACCTCAATACCCTGGGCACGTAGTGCCGCAATACTACGTCCTGCCACCAGCGGATTCGGATCTTGCATGGCAATAATCACGCGCTGAGGCTTAGCTGCAATCACAGCCTGTACACAAGGCGGTGTTTTACCAAAGTGGCTGCACGGCTCTAAGGTTACATAAATATCCGCGTCTTTTGCCTGAGCGCCAGCTTGCAGCAATGCAAACACCTCGGCATGCGGTTCACCAGCTTTCAGGTGCGCACCTTGCCCCACAATTTGATTATTTTTAACGATAACACAACCTACACGTGGATTTGGACTAGTGGAATACAAGCCCTGCCCTGCCAAGCGTAGGGCAAGTGTCATGTAGGTGTGTTGAATGTTTGTGTACACGGTAATCACCGGTAAATGATGAGCAATTTAATGCGAAGAAATACGACTTGAAATTAAACGGCTATTTTTATCAAAGAATATAAGCAAGCCATGATAAACATGCATACATTGGCCTAAATCATACTCTACGCTGGCATCGTCCTCATAACTTGGACGACCTAAAAGCACATGCACCGCCTCTCTTGGCGTACCTTTTGCTAAAATATTCTGCTGCAGATCATACGCCATATCACCACGCTTACACGCATGATTGATGGTAGAAACAGCTTGCATCCATTTGACTTGGTCAAACTGCTCATTGCCAAAAACAATGCGGTCTTTCATCATCCACCAACTAAAAAATGCAATGGTCAGAATCAAAGTAAAAACAGCAAACACAATCGATGCCCAGTTGATTAGCTTCATTATTAGCTACCCTTTATCATCGTCAGTACTGCGGCGTTTAGCTTGCGCAGGCAAATCCAAATCACGAATCACATCGCTAAAGTCATCAACATCAGAGAAGCTTCGGTACACCGAGGCAAAGCGAATATAAGCGACTTTATCCATCATTTTAAGCTCATGCATCACCATCTCGCCTAAATCGCGCGCAGGAACTTCGCGCTCACCTAAACTCAATATTTTTTGTGTAATATGATTTAACGCATTATCTACATACTCTGTAGGCACCGGACGTTTATGCAAAGCCCGCGTGAATGAAAGTCGCAATTTTTCACGTTTAAACTCCTCACGCGTACCATTTTGCTTTACCACCTGCGGCAAATGCAGTTCAGCCGTTTCATAAGTGGTAAAGCGCTTATCACATGCCCCACACTTACGGCGCCGACGAATAGAGTCCCCTTCATCATTGACTCTTGAGTCAATCACCTGAGTGTCATCAACACCGCAAAAAGGGCATTTCATGGTTAGCCTTGATAAACCGGGAAGTGCGCCGTCAACGCATGTACTTTAGCCTTAGTTGCTGCAATCACCGCCTCATCGGCTGGATTATCCAGCACATCGGCAATCAGATTCGCAACCAACTTTGCTTCCTCTTCTTTAAAGCCGCGTGTCGTGATGGCCGGCGCACCGATACGAATACCTGAAGTCACAAACGGGCTCTCAGGATCATTCGGGATTGAGTTTTTATTGACCGTGATATGCGCCAAACCAAGCGCCGCATCTGCCGCTTTACCAGTTAACCCTTTAGGACGTAAATCCACCAAAAACATGTGTGATTCAGTACGGCCAGAAATAATACGTAAACCACGAGCAGTCAATGTTTCAGCCATTGCCTGTGCATTTTTAATCACTTGTTCCTGATAGGTTTTAAACGATGGTTGTGACGCCTCTAAAAACGCAGTCGCTTTTGCAGCTATTACATGCATCAATGGGCCACCTTGCAGACTTGGAAACACATTTGAATTGATTGATTTCTCGAACTCAGCTTTGGCCAGAATAATGCCGCCACGTGGGCCGCGTAAAGTTTTATGCGTGGTTGATGTTACAAAGTCTGCATGCGGCACTGGGTTTGGGTAAACGCCGGCCGCAATCAAACCTGAATAATGCGCCATGTCCACCATAAAATATGCGCCTACTTTTTTCGCAATTTCCGCCATGCGCGCCCAATCAAAACGTAACGCGTATGCAGATGCCCCACCAATTAACAACTTAGGCTTACATTCAACGGCAATGCGCTCCATTTCATCGTAATCAATCTCTTCCTTGTCATTCAAACCGTAAGGCACGATATTAAATAATTTTCCTGAAAGGTTGGCTGGGGAACCATGCGTTAAATGCCCACCGTGACCTAAGTTCATACCCATTACGGTGTCACCAGGCTTTAGAATAGAAAAATAAACCGCTTGATTTGCCTGTGAACCTGAATGCGGCTGCACGTTAGCATACTCTGCGCCATAAAGCGCTTTTAAGCGGTCAATCGCCAAGTGCTCCACTTGATCGACAAACTCGCAACCGCCATAAAAACGTTTGCCTGGGTAGCCTTCAGCGTATTTATTAGTCAACTGAGAACCCTGTGCCTGCATCACCGCAGGGCTGGTGTAGTTTTCAGAAGCAATCAATTCAATATGCTCATGCTGACGCACAACTTCTTGCTCTATCATGCCCCATAAGGCTGGATCAGCTTGGTTTAGGGTATTTGCGTAGTTAAATGGAGCAGTGTTTGATGGCGCTTGTGACATGATGTTTAGTTTTCCAGATATTTAAATAAAAAGAATAGCATGCATTTTACCACGTCAATTCAGCAAGGTTAAGGCACGACATGCCAATATGTTTTTGCCTAAAAAGCACCTTAACCTCAACCCTAAGTACAAATTGGTGGCTGAAATTAACCAATCTGGTTGATTTCAAAGCAGCAACGTTCACCTAAAAATATCAACCCATTGAATAATATGAGTTATTTAATTGGCACTCAATTTGCATATAGTTTACTAAGCATATCTCCAATTGTGCTCTCTTACCCGCAATCTCCTCAAAAGAGTTGCGGGTTTTTTTGTCTGATACTTCACGCTGGCCAGCCCTACGTGTTTCATTTTTTTGCATCATTTTAAACTACAAGGCTATAATAAAATCCTTAAAAAATAAGGACACGCTTAATATGAAATGGACCGAAAGCCAAGCTATCGCTGAAGCGTTATATGATAAGCACCCAGAGATTGATCCAAAATCCATCCGCTTTACCGATCTAATGCAGTGGGTACTCGATTTAGAAGGTTTTGATGACGTCTCTGAAAAATGCGGTGAACGGATTTTAGAGGCAATACAACTCGCCTGGATAGACGAGTCGGAATAAAGCGCCTCTTCACAAGCTAGGGGAAATTCATCCCGAAGTGATTAAACATGCCTAAAAACACTTTTTTTTCCATCTTGGTTTGGCTTGCGCTGGCAGGGTTAATTTACTACCTGGCTGATAACATCCAAAACCCCAACAAATTAAACCGCTTGGGCGATGGCAGTGCAGTTGTATTAAAACGTGGTTTAGATGGCCACTACCGAAGTGAAGCCTTGATTAACGGTCAAAAAGTCAACGTGTTAGTTGATACGGGCGCAACGGGTGTGGCAATATCGCAAAACGTTGCTGATAAACTCAAACTAAAAAGCATCAATGCCATACGCACCAACACAGCAAATGGCAATAGCATCGGTTATATGGTGCGCTTGGAGTCAGTGCAAATAGGCGGCGTTAGTGCCAACAATGTTGCCGCCATGATTGCTCCGGGATTAGATGGAGACGTATTACTTGGCATGTCATTTTTGGGTCGGATGGATGTGCGGCTTTATAAGGGCGAAATGACCATCAAACAAATTGAAAATTAAGGGCATCTATATTTATTCTAATTTCTACCCGTAAATGGCATCCCCACCAATCTAAGCAGCTAAAGCTACAAGATTGGTGCGATAAGCAAGACAAGGCGAAAACGAAAACGAAAACGAAAACGAAAAATTATGACACGGCATCTGTCTGATATGTAATGAGTAATTTTTTTTGAGCAAAGAAGTCAGGCGACGAAAGTTGAATAAATAGAGGTGCCATTAAGTAATCACCGTAGGTGTAACGCGCCCTGTTCTTTCAACCAACTGAGAAATCTGCAATGCAATTTGTATCATTTCAGCTAATGCCACTTGCGCGTCCAAGTGATGCTTCGCGCTATCAGCCTCAAATGCCTCCAAATAAATACGCAAAGTCGCCCCCTCTGTGCCGGTGCCAGAAAGCCTGAATACGATACGCGAACCATCAGTAAATAAAATACGAATCCCTTGATTATTGCTGACCGAGCCATCAATCGAATCATGGTAGCTAAAATCATCACAAACTTTAACGGTGTAACTGCCAAAGCTTTGATTCGGCAAACTGGTAAACTGCGATTTAATATGCGCTATCACGTCATTGGCGGCATCGGTCGGAATCGACTCATAGTCATGGCGCGAATACACGTTGCGCCCGAATTCCAGCCAATGTGCTTTTAAAATCGCCTCTACACCTATTTTTTTAACCGCAATAATATTCAGCCAGAACAACACAGCCCAAAGGCCATCCTTCTCCCGCACATGGTTAGAGCTAGTGCCAAAGCTTTCTTCGCCACATAGCGTCACCTTGCCAGCATCCATCAGATTTCCAAAAAATTTCCAGCCTGTTGGTGTCTCATAACAGGGGATATTAAGCTTGGCGGCTACCCTATCTACCGCACCACTGGTGGGCATGGAGCGCGCCACACCTGCTATGCCACTTGCGTAAGCCGGCACTAGTGTAGCATTGGCTGCCAATACAGCCAAACTATCCGAAGGCGTTACAAAGAAGTTTTGACCC
Organism: Methylotenera sp.; assembly: GCA_030652995.1. Lineage (GTDB taxonomy): Bacteria > Pseudomonadota > Gammaproteobacteria > Burkholderiales > Methylophilaceae > Methylotenera. The sequence goes on along the minus strand of JAUSAG010000017.1, from coordinate 54,289 downwards.
AAAATCATATTACGGTCACCATCACCGTCTGAGGCCGCGCCAAAATCAAGTGCGTTTTCACCTGCAAACATGATTTTTACTAAATCTTCAGCATAGGTTAAATTAGGGTCTGGGTGACCACCGCCAAAATCTTCGGATGGCTCACAATTCATTAAACAATCAATGGGGGCGCCCAATCGATGCACTAAAATCTCTTTGGCATAAGGTCCTGTTACCGCATACATGGCGTCAAATTTCATTTCAAATCCGCTGGCCAGCAATTGCTTAATGGCTGAAAAGTCAAACAGGCTTTGCATTAAATCAGCGTAATCTTGCACCGCATCAATCACTTGCACAGTAAAGACTTCACCTGCATCCACACCCGCAAAAACTACCTCACCTAAAATATCAATATTGACCACAGGTAAATCGGCAATTTTATACCGTGTAATGACTTTGCTTTTCGCAAACACTTCATCGGTGACTTTTTCTGGCGCTGGACCACCATTGCCAATGTTGTATTTAATGCCAAAATCACCATCGATACCGCCTTGGTTATGGCTTGCAGAAAGTACCATGCCACCAAATGTTTGATATTTGCGAATAATATGTGAAGCCGCAGGTGTAGATAAAATACCCGCTTGCCCCACAACAACCCGCACAAACCCATTAGCTGCCGCCATTTGAATAAGCGTTTGAATCGCGTGACGATTGTAATAGCGCCCATCGCCACCAACCACTAATGTAGCGCCTGCTGGCACGGTCAGCGTATCAAAAAAACTCTGAACAAAATTTTCTAAATAATGCGGCTGCTGAAACACTTTTACTTTTTTGCGTAAGCCAGAGGTACCAGGCTTTTGATCATTAAATGGCTGTGTAGGGATAGTCGTTATTTTCATCGCAATTTACTCTTCGTTAAGTCATTTAAGACAATATAAATGATGTTGATGAACTCAACAACTACTCTATGATGGGAATTTTGTTTTTAACACTTGAGAAATGCAACTCATCACGCAACTCTAAGGTAAAATATCTCGAAGCAATGCGATAATTAACGTAATAATAAGTCACTCTATAAATGCTACGTTTAATTATTTAATTTGTTTTAGTTTCAGCTAAAAATCGCCAGACCAACCCAATCGACACTAAAACTCTGAGAGCTAGAAAAATGGAAGATCAAGTATTTATTGGGCGCCAGCCTATCCTAGATGTTAAAGAACATATTATCGGCTATGAGCTTTTATTTAGACACAGCGCGGAGGCACTAAGCGCAGTATTCGAGGATGATATTAAAGCATGTTCAAATGTGCTGACAAACACATTAGGTGACATGGATGCGCAATGGCTATTAGGCGACAAATTTGCATTCATCAACGTCAATGAATCCATGCTGATGAGTGAATTTTTAGAGCTCATGCCGCCTCAGCGCACTGTGCTTGAAGTGTTAAAAGGGGTAGTCGCCACTGACTTAATAGTTGAACGCTGCCAAGCATTACGTGAGCTAGGCTTTAAAATTGCGCTAGATAATCCACAATCGCACGCCGGATTACAGCCACTGATTGAATATGCTGATTACATTAAAATTGACACACTGAGCATTACCGTTACTGAAGCTGAGAAAGTATTTCATCAATACTACTCACCTTCAATCAAATTTGTTGCTGAAAAAATTGAAACCCATGAGCAATTTGAGAATTATAAAAAAATTGGCTTTCAACGCTTTCAAGGCTATTTCTTTGCACACCCCGAAACCTTTACCGCAAAAGTTATCAACCCATCGTTCGACAGTGTATTAAACTTACTCAACATGGTGAGCCAAGATGAAGATAATGCCAAAATCGAAACTGGCTTTAAGCGTGACGCCGCTCTGTCATTTAAACTACTGCGTTACATTAACTCCGTCGGCTTTGGCCTCTCATGTGAAATTCAATCAATTAAACATGCCCTTACCATTTTGGGCACCAAGCAACTATATCGCTGGCTCACGCTGCTAATGGTCACGGCGGGCGAAAACTCAACGCCATCGGCCTTGATGAAAACCTCCATCACCCGTGGGCGCCTCACAGAGTTGTTAGGTGAAAGTTATTTTGAGAAACATGATCGCGATAATTTATTTATTGTCGGCGTATTTTCACTGCTTGATGCAATTTTAAAAATGCCTATGGAAGATATTCTAGAAAAAATTCAACTACCTGAAACCGTCGCTGAAGCACTACTTACACGTGAAGGCATTTACGGCCCATTCTTACAGCTTACCGAAGCCTGTGAAAGCGCCGACAGCAAACGCATATTAGAGCTTGCGGAGTTACTACAATACGATGCTAACAAGGTGAATAAATGCCACATTGCCGCTTTAGCTTGGGCTGAGTCATTGGGAATCTAACCTTTAGGCTTACTATCCACGAAGTGTTGAAATGCCTGCTTACACCATTTCGTGGGCTACTTGCTTTTTGCAGGATAATCCAGCCTTTCACACTTAGAAAGGCTGGATTATCCAGCCCCATTAACCAGCGCTATCGCCTGGCGCTCTAAAATAAAGGCATAGCGATTAATGAGCCCTTCATTGCCGCGTGATGGTGTAATGTACTGAAAGCCGACTCGATGCTTTAATGCACCGTCTTTTGCGGGCAATTCTGTGATGTTTTTTACTTGTAGCGTAACATCAGTCATACCAACTTCTGGAAAACTGATTTTGCAGTGATTAAAAGTTGCACCAATCACCAGCGCCACGTCTAACTCACCTGCCACCAAGACACCAACCCCACCCAAACTGACATCAAGCAAAGTAAAATCAAGTGTACCCACCTCTTCAGGATTGGCTTCATTTGGTTTAGGGATAACGCATGGTACAGGGTTAACAATCGGTGTAGTAAAGCGAAAAAATTCACGGCGCTGTAGTCGAATTAAATCTTGAGGCAGCGCAATCCTAATGGCCTTACCATCTTTCAACGTGACCTCAGTGACGTGTGTACTCGTCCATTTAATTCTAATGCCTTCATCTTTAACAAAAAGTACTCGCCGGCTTGCCAATAATCTAAGGTTAAAGTCATCATCGCGGCCAATATCCAGATGCACTGCGTGATTTTTTGTATCAATTGCAATCACAGTGGTGAGATACTCATCCAGCCCCTGATTGAATGAAACTTTAAGCATCGCTTTTTGCTTCACCAAATTAGTTAAAATTTGCATGACCTCTTTAGGGTTATGCACAATGTACTGCTCTTCATCATGCGTATGCGTGGCGTGTTCCATAAAAATCCTATTAAGCGTTAACTTTACAACCCGTATTATCCATTAGGACGCGAAACGATGCTGAGGAGATATTGAGACTGTTTTGTGGCTTACGAGAAGTTCATAGCGAGCTATGGACAACGATTAAGCTACAAAAATGACCAAAAATCGATCGCTAGCATTCGCATAGGACGGTAAATCTACCTATTGAAAAATCTGGGTTTAACTAATTAAATCAGCAAAGGTAGCAATATACATCATCTATTCAAAGATAAAGCCCATAAATCATCGTGATAATTAGCTCAATTCCACGCTTTGAGGATGTTTATTAAACTTGGCGGGGTTAGTAAGGGCGAAAAACAAAAAAGCCAGCACATGGCCGACTTGATTGTTTACAACGTTTTTATGGTCGGGACAGCAAGATTCGAACTTGCGACCCCATGCCCCCCAGGCATGTACGCTACCAGGCTGCGCTATGCCCCGAACCGTTGTTACAATAAATGCTTGCAACAGGCGTGCATTATAGCGCAAAAACTTATGACCTATAAATTGCGCAGTAAATAAAAACCACGAAGACTATAAATTTGGGTGCAATAAATTTAAAATTTGACGCAACTCTGTTTTAACTGCCGCAAAATCAAAGGCACCAGTTTCAACGGTTGATAATGTTAATTTAGCTTGGGTTGGGGTTGGTTTCAGCTGTGCTTCTGAATCATTCATACCGCTGGCTATTGCCAACTTTTCAACTTTTGAGTCATGAGATTCTGGATGATCTAAGCGATTCCTCGCGCCACTGATAGTAAAGCCTTCCTCGTACAATAACTCTCGAATACGACGAATCAGCAAGACTTCATGGTGCTGATAATAGCGACGGTTACCGCGACGTTTAACTGGTTTGAGCTGTGTAAACTCTTGCTCCCAGTATCTGAGCACGTGCGCCTTAACCCCGCAAAGCTCGCTCATTTCACCTATCGTAAAATAACGCTTTGCTGGAATGGGTGGCAACTGCACCTTGGCGAACTGCTCATTCATACTGACGGCTTTCTCACTTTTATTGCTAATGCTTTAAGAAAAAAATGCAACACGCGCATTATGTTTAGCTCGCGTAGTTGGCATCTACCTTACTTTTTAGCTTTTGGCTGGCATGAAAAGTAACCACCCGGCGTGCGGTAATGGGTATTTCTTCACCAGTTTTAGGGTTGCGTCCTGGGCGCTCAGACTTTTTACGTAATTCAAAATTACCAAAACCAGATAGTTTAACGCTATCGCCTGCCTCTAACGCAATTCGCACTTCTTCAAAGAATGCTTCCACCATATCTTTGGCTTCACGTTTATTTAACCCAACTTGCTCATAGAGTAAATCTGCAAGTTCAGCTTTTGTTAAAGTCATACACACTCCCATTTCATTTAAAGCTGTTAATCGCTTTTATCATGTACAGACATTTTTTAACTTAAAATTTTAGCGAAATTAAATGCCGTACTGGTTTTTTTTAAGTAGTTAATTTCTCAGCGTCGCATCAAAATTGATTTGCAATAATTGTAGCAGATTAGCAATGGCTGTATCGGCTTCAACATCAGTCAAAGTTTTTTGAGTATCATGCATAAGTACTGATAATGCAAGGCTTTTTTTGCTTTCTGCGACCCCTTTACCTTGGTATAAATCAAATAAAGCCACCTCTTTTATCAGTGGTATGTTGGCTTTTTTAACGGCACTTAATACTGTTTCTACGGCAGTATTTTCATCCAAAACAATGGCCAAATCACGACGTACCGGTAGCAGTTTTGAAACCTCTTGATAAGCGGGTAAATGCCGACTTAACAAAGCATCCGCGTCCATTTCAAACAAAAAAGTACTCTTGGCAAAATCGTATTGTTGCTGCCATTTCGGATGTAACTTACCTAACCATCCAATGTCTTTGCCATCAAGTAAAATCCGCGCTGATTGGCCTGGGTGCAGTGCGCTATGCTCGGCTTTTTCGTAAACTAGCTGCCTACCCATATGGGTAGCACCAAGTAAGACTTCTACATGCGCTTTTACATCAAAAAAATCGACTTCTTTATTGCTCTCAGCCCACTGCTCTGGTTTTGCGCTACCGTAGGCTAAACCAGAAATTCGTGTTGACTCATGATACACACCGGCCTCTTGATGATATACCGCGCCGATTTCAAACAAACTAGCACGCTCTTGCTTACGATTCAGGTTGTAACTTAAGGTATCTAACAAACCGCCCCATAAGCTACTACGCATTACGCTCAAGTTGCTCGCAATTGGGTTTTTAAGCTTAATCGGTGCGCGGTTACCTAATAAATCACGCTCCCAGCTTTCATCAACAAAACTGTAAGTCACTACCTCTTGATAGCCCGCAAATACCAATCCATCACGCAATTGATTCAAATGCAACTGCTGCTCAGGCACCTCCAGCATGTTTAGTGTTACAACTGGTGGCGTTGCAGGAATATGATCATAGCCGTGCAATCGTGCAATTTCTTCAATTAAGTCTTCTTCAATCGCAATATCAAAGCGATAACTAGGTGGCGTGACAGTAAATACGTCTTCATCCACACTAAACGAAAAACCAAGCTGCGTAAGCAGTTGTGCTACTTTTGGCTGCTCAAATGCAATACCCAATACGGATGCTAATCTTGCCAGTCTTAGCCTTACCGGTTGACGCGCAGGCAATGTGCCAATCACTTCAGTGACATCCCCAGCTTTACCACCACAAATTTGCTGTATTAGCGTTGTAGCGTATTCAATCGCATTGCGTGTATTACCAAAATCGACACCGCGCTCAAAACGGTAAGATGAATCTGTACTCAACCCGAGCCTACGTGCCTTGCCTGCGATGACAGACGGTACAAAGAACGCACTCTCCAAGAATACATCGGTTGTTTCATCGCTCACAGCTGTTGGCTTGCCGCCCATAATGCCAGCCAAGGCAATTGCACCCTGTGCATCGGCAATGACTAAATCATCGGTTTTAAGTTGTATGGCTTGATCATTCAACAAACTGAGCGACTCTCCGGTGTTAGCGAAGCGCACGCTTAAATCACCGCTCAATTTGGCTGCGTCAAACGCATGCATCGGCTGACCCAGCGCTAACAGCACATAGTTAGTAATATCAACGACAGCACTAATGCTACGCAAGCCGCTACGTTCTAAACGTTTAACCATCCATGCTGGCGTACTCGCTTGAGCGTTAATGCCGCTGATTAAACGGCCACAATAGCGTGGGCAAGCTAACGGGTCTGTCACCACAACAGCTTTACGTAGCGAGAGCTCTACTGCCGCAGGTAAAATCACTTCAAAACGTGCAGTAGCGCCTGTAATCGCAGCTACATCACGCGCAATACCTGTGAGGCTTAAACAATCACTACGATTTGGCGTGAGCTTAAGTGTTAAAAGATGGTCATCCAAATCCAAATATTGACGAATATCTTGGCCTATTAAGGCATCGCTATCTAGTTCTAATAATCCTGTAGCTTCAGCACTCAAACCCAGCTCTTTAGAAGAACACATCATGCCGAACGACTCTATGCCGCGCACTTTGGCTTGTTTGATAGAAAACCCAGGCAACTCTGCACCCACCATGGCACAAGGCGCAACTAAACCTGCACGTGCGTTCGGTGCACCACATACAATTTGCAACGGCTCGGGCAAGCCCACATCCACTTTACAAACTTGCAAGCGGTCGGCATCCGGGTGTTTCTCGGCCGAGATAATTTTAGCCACAACCACTTTGCTAAATGCAGTAGCAACAGGCTGCATGTCTTCAACCTCAAGCCCCGCCATTGTTAAAGCGTGACTTAGCGCCGGACTGTCTAAGTCAGTATTGACTAAACTACGTAACCAATTTTCAGAAAATTGCATATTGCTGTTGTGACCTTAATTGTAATGTTGAACGAATTGCCCTTCGACAGGCTCAGGGAATGGAACGCAGCGCGTTGCTCACTGAGCCTGTCGAAGGCGTTCCCTGAGCCTATCGAAGGGAAACCCTATCTAAACTGGCTTAAAAAGCGTAAATCATTATTAAAGAAATGGCGCAAATCATTGACTCCATAACGCAACATGGTTAATCGCTCCACGCCCAAACCAAAAGCGAAGCCACGATATTTTTCGCTATCGATATTCACATGCTTGAACACCTCGGGATGCACCATGCCGCAGCCACCAATCTCTAACCAGCCACCGTTCCAGCTCATGTCCATCTCAGCTGAAGGCTCAGTGAACGGAAAGAACGAAGGTCTAAAACGCACGGTTAAATCATCGCGTTCAAAGAATTTTTGCAAAAAATCCTGAACCACGCCTTTCAAATTGGCAAAGCTAACGTCTTCATCCACCCACAAACCTTCTACTTGATGAAACATTGGTGAATGAGTCGCATCTGAGTCCACACGATACACGCGACCAGGCGCAATAATTTTCAGTGGGGGTGTTTTATTGGTTTTTAGCGCATTTTCCATGTAGCGTATTTGTACTGGTGAAGTGTGCGTTCTTAACACGTTAGCTTCATCAATATAAAACGTATCGTGCATGGCGCGTGCTGGATGATCTTCAGGGATATTCAGTGCAGTGAAGTTGTAAAAATCAGTTTCAATTTCGGGTCCAGTGGCCACTTCAAAGCCGATAGAGTGAAACAACTCCTCCACGCGCCTCAGTGTGAGTGTTACCGGGTGCAAACCACCTTGCGATTGCGCTCGTGCTGGCAGTGTGACATCGATTGACTCTTGCGCCAATTGTTTGGCCTGCTCTGCATTTAATAGTGATTCACGCCTTGCCGTTAAGGCTGCCTCAACGGCTTGCTTGACCACGTTAATGGCTGCACCTGCTACGGGACGTTCTTCTGCACTTAACTTACCTAAGCCTTTTAATGCATCCGTAAGTGTGCCTGATTTACCAAGGTACTTTGCCTTGGCAATTTCCAAGTCGTTCATCGAAGCGCTACTTGCAAAGTCAGCTTTTGCTTCTGCAATTAAATGCGTTAAATCTGCCATGTTAATTTTATCTTTATGAATTGTTGTTGCAATACTTATTATTTCGCCGGGATTTTAACCAGAACCACTCTTATAATGCATTGATTTACATATAAAATTTAGACTTTGAATTTTACAGTAAAAAAAAGAGGCCGAAGCCTCTTTTTTCACTCAAACTTAACAATAAGTTTGAAAATACCTGCGTTAATACTTAAGCCGCTAAACCAGCTTTTGCTAATTCTACAAATTTTGCAAATGCTACTTTATCAAATACAGCTAAGTCAGCCAATACTTTACGATCGACTTCAATTGAAGCTTTTTTCAAGCCATTCATGAAGCGGCTGTAAGTTAAACCCAACTCACGTGCACCTGCGTTAATACGCGCGATCCACAAGGTACGGAATTGACGTTTCTTTTGACGACGGTCACGGTAAGCATATTGACCAGCTTTCATTACCGCTTGCTTAGCAACGCGGTAAACGTTTTTACGACGACCGCGGTAACCCTTAGCGGCTTTTAATACTTTTTTGTGTCTAGCGCGAGCAATGACACCACGTTTTACTCTAGGCATATCGGTCTCCTTATCTTGTTGGCATCATGGCGCGAACGCGCTTGACGTCTGTTGGTGAGATGATCGCCGTGCCGCGTAATTTACGCTTTTGCTTGGTGGTCTTTTTAGTGAGGATATGGCGTAAGTGCGAATGCGTACGTTTCACTTTACCATTACCCAAGAATTTGAAGCGCTTTTTAGCACCACTCTTGGTTTTCATTTTTGGCATTTTGTTCTCCTTGAACTTGAGTTATGAGTGCTTAGGCATGCCGTTAAGCCGTATCACTCGGAATTTTTAGCAATCACTTACCAGCGAAGCTGGTTTTAGTGGTGCTTATCAGTTTTTCTGATTACACACTACTACAACTAAACTTACTACTTAAACTTACCACTTAAACTTACACGCCACCTGACTTCAATCAGCTAGCTAACTTTCTTGTGTGGGCCTAAAATCATCACCATTTGGCGACCTTCCATTTTAGGGAACTGCTCAACCACTGCAACCTCTTTTGTATCTGCTTCTACACGTCTAAGTAACGCTAAACCAAACTCTTGGTGGGTAATCTCACGACCTCTAAAACGTAACGTGATTTTCGCTTTATCACCCTCTTGTATGAAGCGAATAATGTTACGCACTTTAATCGCGTAATCACCATCATCAGTACCTGGGCGAAATTTAATTTCTTTAACCACCACTTGCTTTTGCTTAAGCTTAACTTCGTGCTGTCTTTTACTTTCAGCATATTTGAACTTGCCGTAATCCATCAACCTGCACACAGGCGGAGCTGCATTAGGTGCAATTTCCACTAAATCAATATCAGACTCCTCCGCTTTTGCAAAAGCTTCTGCCAAAGATACGATACCTAAAGGTTCACCCTCAACGCCTACCAAACGAACTTGTGGCGCTGTAATATCGCCGTTGATTCGCGTTTCTTTATCCTGTGCTATATCAAATTCTCCAAATAGTTAAGCCGTGCTTCGTCAGATTTATCCCTAAAATCAAGTTTAGGGTAGATTAAACCTTAGTTTCAACTTCTGCCTTCAAGCGAGCAATTAGCTCTGCAATTGGCATAGAACCTAGGTCTTCACCTTTTCTGGTACGCACGGCTACATGTCCTGTTTGCATTTCACGCTCACCTGCAACCAGCAAGTAAGGTAATTTTTGCATACTATGTTCGCGTATTTTATAGGTAATCTTCTCATTTCTCAAGTCAAATTCGCATCGGATGCCACTTTTCTTCAAAGTTTCAACCACTACCCTTACGTAATCTGCCTGACCTTCAGAAATATTTAGCACCATCACCTGCACTGGTGCTAACCATAACGGCATGGCACCTGCGTAATGCTCTATTAAAATACCTGTAAATCGTTCAAGCGAGCCAAACAAAGCGCGGTGCAACATCACTGGACGTTGACGTGTGCTATTTTCATCCACGTAAGAAATATCAAAACGCTCAGGCAAATTCATATCCACTTGCAAGGTGCCACATTGCCAATCGCGCCCAATGGTGTCGCGCAATACAAACTCAAGTTTAGGGCCGTAAAACGCGCCTTCGCCAGGGAATAATTCATAGGCAATGCTCAAAGATTCTAAAGCGTTTACTAAAGCGCCCTCTAATTTATCCCAGGTTTCATCCGAGCCAATGCGATTTTCTGGACGGGTTGAAAGCTTAATGCGTACATTATCAAAGCCAAAATCTTTATAAATATCCAAAATAAGCTTCACTACATCGCAACACTCTTGCCCCATCTGCGCTTCAGTGCAAAATACGTGCGCATCATCTTGAGTAAAATGGCGCACGCGCAACAGGCCATGCAATGCACCAGACGGCTCATAGCGGTGCACTTTACCAAACTCCGCCATGCGTAGCGGTAAATCGCGATAGCTTTTTAGCCCTTGCGCAAACATCAACACGCCACCTGGACAGTTCATCGGTTTTAGGGCAAATACGCGCTCATCTTCGGTTTGGGTGGTAAACATATTTTGGCGATAATTTTGCCAATGTCCAGACGTTTCCCAAAGGGAGCGATCCATCACATCGGGTGTATTCACCTCCACATAACCCGCATCTTCTTGGCGTTGACGCATATAGCTAATTAAGCTTTGAAAGAGCTTCCAGCCTCTAGGGTGCCAAAACACCGCACCTGGCGCTTCATCTTGAAAGTGAAACAAACCTAGTTGCTGACCCAATTTACGGTGATCGCGTTTTTCAGCCTCTTCCAACTGAAACAGGTAAGCATCTAACTCTTCTTTATTGCGCCATGCAGTGCCGTAGATGCGTTGCAGCATTTCATTTTTACTATCACCGCGCCAGTAAGCACCTGCCAACTTCATCAGTTTAAATGCTTTGAGCTTGCCGGTATTGGGGACATGCGGACCACGGCAAAGGTCAGTAAAACGCCCCTCTGTATAAAGTGAAACATCCTCACCCGCTGGAATGCTAGCAATAATTTCGGCTTTATAAGCCTCGCCAATACTTTTAAAGTAAGCAATCGCTTCATCGCGCGGCAATACCTGCCTTGTTACTGGCTCATCTTTTTTGGCCAACTCCACCATCTTTTTTTCAATGAAGGTTAAATCTTCTGGGGTGAAGGCGCGCACATAAGAAAAGTCATAGAAAAAACCATTTTCAATCACTGGCCCAATGGTCACTTGCGCATCAGGGAACAACTCTTTTACCGCATACGCCAATAAGTGTGCGGTTGAGTGACGAATAACATCTAAACCTTCAGGGCTTTTATCCGTGATAATCGCTAAATCACTATCAGACTCAATCAAATAACTAGTATCCACTAGCTTATCATTCACTTTACCTGCAAGCGCGGCTTTAGCTAAACCAGCGCCGATATTCATGGCGACATCAGCAACAGTAACTGGCTGATCAAAACTACGTTGCGACCCATCGGGCAGGCGAATGACTGGCATACAATTCTCTCTAAAACACAAAAGCCGCAAGCGGCTTTTGAATGACATAAGGTATAAAGGTTAGAATTATCGCACAGCACGATAAAAGTCTGCAATTTATCATGCACTGTATTTATTAAGATAAAACTAGTTAAATATGTAATGCGTAAAAATACCGCAAGCAAATAAAAACGAGCCTATCTTTGCAGATAAGGCTCGTTTAAGCTTACTACTTGATTACCTCACATCACTGCAAAGTAAACAAGTTTTTGTTAAAAGTCGTAACGAATACCACCAAACACCTGACGACCACGTCCTAGGAACATACCGTCAATACGATTAGTTAGGTACTCTTTGTCAGCCAAATTATGACCACTTAAGAAATAACTGGCTTTCGAACCAACAGGTCTGAAATTAACAGATGCGTTTAACAATGTATATGAAGGAATAATTCCATCTTGTCCATTAGCAGTCTCAACTCTTGAATTTTCATTATCAGAATATTGCTGACTTACATAATCAATACCAAAACGCGCATCAATACCAATCGGATGTGAATAGCCAAAGTTTACTGATGCCAAATCACGTGGCGCATAAGGCAAGCGATTGCCACTCTCTATACCATCTGTTGCAGCATCTTTCTTGAATTTTGCCGTAAACAAACTTGTATAGTTTGCTGTCAGATAAAAATTGTGTGGCGTATTGTAAATAGTGCCAAAATCTACACGTCCAGCCATCTCAATACCAGTATTCTGTGATTTACCCGCATTTAAAAATTCACCATTAACAGGGCCAACTACCAAGTTGTCAAAATCAATATTAAATAATGTAGACTCAAACGTTATACCTTTAAAATAGCTCGTTCTAAAACCAAGTTCGGTATTAGTACTTTTTTCAGGAGATGCGCCTAAAGCACGTGTTGGATTCAAGTCACGATCTGGACGTGGAGGTGCGAAACCACGATGAATACCTGCAAATACTGTTGTGTTAGCAATGCCATTCCATGCAACACCAAAACCAGGTAAAAGCGTAGTATCAGTGTCTGAATCCTTCAAATCAGAGCTTACAAAGTTAACCGTGTTGAGTTTATTTGTTTGCTTAAGACGCTCCATCCTCAAGCCAGGCGTTAACGCAAAATCACCTAAGAAGAAAGTATTTTGACCATAAAGCGCTGTTGACTCTACTTTAATATCGCTGTCATCACGCAGCGCACTACCTGGATCATTTTCACGAGCTCTAGGAGTCGCACCATTATAGCGTTTACGGTTAATATCTTCCTCGTGATAACGGAAACCCAATACAGCATCACTGTTGATACCAAATAAGTCATGGCTAAAATCTAAACGAGGCTCAACTCCCCAATAATTATACTCGCGAGGACGCATCTTATTACCACAAAGATTAGAAAAATTTTCATAGTCACGTCTTGATGCACCTGGACATGTAGCAATATTATTTACACCATCAGGGGAACGAGTCATTTGATCAAGCGACTCGTCTGTCTGGCGATATGACGCTCTATCTGAATTTACATAGTAAGCCTGAGTAGTTAACTTAGCTTTATCGGTAAGCATCCAATTGTGAACAAGTTGCAAGCTTTTACGCTCGTGCTCAAATGTATCGTTCTTGCCAAAAGGATTCGCACTAGGGTTGGCGTTGTATCTAGCCGTATCTAAACCAGCTTCTGTATAGTGCGAATTCTCTTCATACCAACCCACTTTGGCTACTAAAGATTGGGTATCAGTTAAATTCAGCTGCCCCTTAACAGTAACGTCATTTACCTCAAAATCATGATCCTTACGTATGCCATCCCCTTTTCTATTTAAGGCATCGACCATAAAGCCGCCGCGCTCACCACCATAGCCTAAGTTAAGATGAATTCCTCTAAAGTCATTATTACCAGCTGTTGCAGAAACGCTACCTTCAAAGCCATTTTTTGGTACAGGTTTTGTGACAAAGTTAATCATACCACCCACGGTTTGCGGGCCATATAATATTTGCCCAGAGCCTTTAACCACTTCAATACGTTGAACACGCTCTAACGGAGTTGCATAGTGCGCTGAAGGGTCACCATAAGGCGCTAAGAACAAAGGCATACCATCTTCTAGCAAGAGTGTGCGTGAGGTACGGCGTGGATTTAAACCACGCACACCAATATTTAAGTTTAGACTCTGCGCACCTTCACCAACCACATGCACCCCAGGTACATTATTCAATGCCTCTTGAACGGAAAATGGGCGACGCACTTCCAACTCTTTTTCATCAACTACGCTGAAAGAGCCGGGCACTGACTCTAGCCTCTCTGGCAAAATACCTCTCACTTCAACTTTGTCTAATTTGATTGAGTCTTCAGCATAAGAAAATGTAGCCATTACAGAACATGCTAAAGCGACGGCAATCGCGCTTTTTTTACGATTAATATTTTTTATCATTAAGTTTCCCCTCATGTTTATTACAAAAAAGTCTAAAAATTTTACATTCTTGATATATAGCAATTTAAATGCCAGACCTATTTTTCACACACCAACTTACTAACTAATTGTTTTTATTAAACTAAAAAACAAGCATCAGCGTAACTGAATTTTAGCAACCAATTTATGGTTTATATGAACCAATATATGAGCCACCATATGAAGCATATGAACCATGTCAGAATTGCATTTACTTGATCATGAAAATAAAAGCATAGTATTGAGTTTCAATGTAGTGCTAATCTTGAGGCTATTTATTTAATTCACTTATTCAACCCGCATAGGGTTCCTACTCAGCGTCTTCAAAGCATCCTAAGGATTCACGGAACAAGTGTCATTTCGAGCAGAGCGAGAAATATAACTGGTTGATTTAAAAAGATTCCTCCCTACGTTCGGAATGACATAAGTGACTTATTTCGTGAACCCCTAATAAGAAAGTTACCTAAAAAATAACCACGCTAGTACTTTGCATGCGCAAATATCAATCTGAACTAAAGCCGCATCTTGTAATGTCTAGCATTAATGAGGATTTTTTTTGCTAATACGCCCAGCTTTGCTAGCTTTCATTTCAATTTTAGCTTGTGCATACTTATGCTTGTGTTATTAAAGAGCATGTGGTTTCATAACGTGCGGATATAATAATATTCAACACAAGTTAAACATCAAGCGATAACCACAAAACATGTCCACTATCACAATGAATATCAAATATATAAGACCGCAGTTGGTTATTTTTTTTCTATCGATCAATTGCATGATGGTACATGCCGAAGAAAAGATTGAACTGAAGGCGATTACAGTGACTGGCCAGCAAGATGATGTCTCAACAAGGCGCGACGCCGCCACACAAAAAGTGATTATTGAGCGCAAAGAGATTGAAAGTCTCGGTGTATCCACCATTGGTGAAGTGCTTAGCAGACTCCCTGGTGTTGAATTAAAAGGTGGTGTAAATCGCGCCCGCGGCATGTCGCGTGATGCAGTACAAATTTTAATTGATGGTGAACGGCAGGTAGGAGGTTCTGGTGGCTTACTAGATCGCTTACCTGCAGAGCAACTAGAGCGTGTTGAAATTTTACGCGGATCTTCAGCTGAATTTGGTGGTGCCTCTGCATTAACTGTGAATTTAGTCACCAAAAAAGTGATTGCTAAGCGATCAACTGCATTTAAGTTTGGTTTAGGTAAGCGTGGTGATGAGCCTAATGCAGAATTTTCTTGGACTGAAAATGGTGGCACAGACAACTTTGCTTGGAGTTTACCGTTTACATCTAATCTGCGTCACTCACCTATAAACTCAAGTGCAATCAGACAATTCAGCGCTTCAGGCGTTAATGAATTTTGGCAGGAAGAAGAAGCCCGTGGTGTTTCAAAAATGGGACATCACACGTTTTCACCTCGCTTTACCTGGAAAAGTGGACTTGATAACTTAACTGTATCGCCTATGCTTTTTTACGGGCCAAGTGAGAATAAAAGCCAAACCATTGTTATGCCCAACATCAATCCCGGAGGCGGGGGCGGCTTTGCAAATCTTGGCAACAGAGATTTGCAAGAATCGGGAACACACCGCATGTGGCGTTTGAGGACAGAAGGAGTCAAATATACAAATTACGGCAAGCTATCTGGGCGCATGGCATTTAATAACGGAAAAAGTGCTTTGGATACGACGCGTGATATACGTGATGCGACCAATGTGCTGACCCGGTTTGAAGAAAGCACGCGTACAACCAATAAGGAGTTCAATACTGCATTGCGCATTGACCAATCGTTTTTTGATACGCATTTGCTCTCTTCGGGCGTTGAGTTTGTAAAAGTCAGGCGTGAAGATGCGCAATTATTTGGTGGTGGCTTTGCAGGTATTGGTAATCATCGCGCTACTTCGAGTGATCGTATTTTATGGCTACAAGATGATTGGACGCCAAAGGATACTATTACCCTTACCACAGGCATACGTGTTGAAAACATGGAAATAGCGGCAGAAGATATCTCGAGAAAGCGAACGGGCGTATTGCCATCTATTGCTGTGCGATGGCAACCAAGTGATCGATGGGTACTGCGTACGTCACTAGGAGCCGGCATGAAAATGCCGAAATTGGATGAAATTAGCAATGCCACTATTAGAAGTTTGGGCCCTAATACGCCTGTAGAAGCTGATCGGCGCGGCAATGCTAATTTGAGTCCTGAACGTAATGTCAACTTTGAAGCAGTCGTGGAGCATTATCTGCCACAAGACGCAGGCGTGATTGGTGCAAATATTTATGTACGTGCTACCAGTGATTTTATTGAGCGTCGTGTGCAGCAAGAAGGCGTTCGCTGGGTAGATAGACCCTTCAACGAGGGCGATGCTCTACATTATGGTATTGAACTAGACGCAAAAATACCTATGGATAATTTTGGTTGGAAAGGTGCAACGTTAAAATCGCACCTTACTCTACCTTATGGGCGCGTGGATGATGAGCGGTTAGGTATGACGCGCATGGCGCGTGACACGCCTCGTTACATACTGAACTTGGGCTTAGAGCAAAGCTTGCCTAAATTAAACTCCACCTACGGCATTACCACCGTCATTTCAGGAAGAAGTGAAACTCACATTCCTAATGAGCAAAGCGGTTTTACTGAATCGATTACCATGGTGGACGCATACTGGCGTTATAAACTATCGCCCACTTACAATATACGTTTTACAGCGCGTAACTTATTGAAAGCAGATACGCGTAAACAAAATAGATTTATGCAGGGCATTGATGATTGGCAATTAGCCAGTGATGACAATGTGATGCGTAGATTCATGGTGTCTTTAGAAGGGCAATGGTAATAGCCTCCTACCCAATCACCAGTAAAGATCTTTTGCAAAGGTCTTCAGTAGTTAAATAATACTTATCGTTAACTAGCACCAAATATCAACGGGCTTTCGACAATCAAGGTTTTGAGACAATCTAAGGTTTTGAAAAAAAAGCGTTCAAACAAAAATCATCTAGCCTGCGCTCAATATGACAATATAAGTCTGGTTTAACAAAGATCATAAATTCTGAACAAAACATGATGCATGGTTAGCTTTTAAATCGTTTAACGTGTTTACTTACCCCATCTAAAATACTATCAATTAACTTGGTAGGAAATCCTTTTGGCACTTCTTCATACATGCCTTCAATCACAGAAATAATCTGATTCGCAATATCGTGCATTTGCGCATAGGAATCAGGTACGCCTAATTTTTTGGTAAATTCTTGCCAGTGTCTGGGATAAATTTCATCGAGTTTGTAGTGCGCGTTTTTTGTTCTGACTGCCATTGCTAATTTGGCTTTTTTATATTGCAAATTATTTGTTTTATTTCCAGTAATTGGCCAGGCAGAAAGTACATCATAGAGTGGGGTTAGTCGAAACTTCCCTTGAGGCTCTATCGCTACTGAAAAGTTTTTGGCATGACCATCAGTACCTGCTAACAGCCAGAATACAAATTGTGCTTTAATAAAATTGATTCGGTCCTCATCTGCTACTTCACTTGCAGTCAGGTATGACATTATTTTTTCAATACCAGGACCGCCTTTATCTTCATATTTGGTTTCTGCATTACAGCCAAACACCTGACAGAAGTCCTCCTGAGGTAGTCGCGCAATCCAAGCGTTGTTCTCGACCCATTTTCGATCAAACCTTTCAACAACTAAAGCTTTCGTACCATTAAATTCTCTGATTTCAGTTCTGGCAATTTTGAAGCCTAGTTTTGCTAATATCTGAGCACATAACCACTCGTTTTCTATGGAGGTGGTCATGTCAAATTTATGTTCTCCACCAACAACACCCAGCGCTAGTTTTAGGATATGTGTCGTAGGTGTCGCACCTAAAGGCAGATGCCATGCGCCATTCAGATTTAATAAAGCCGTTTTTTCCTGTGCACCTGCGATGGAAATTCTAAATTCTTCCTCGTGAAACTCCTGCCCCATGACTCGCCCTGTAGATGCAGCCAAAAGAATTTTCGAGACTTCATCATCGCTGAGAGGGCGAGATGATATTTGATTGTAACCAGTAGGCTCTTCGTCTAAAGGAAGTAATTGAATGGCACCTACACAGTCCCTGCCTACAGCCTCTAATAATTCAATCGCATCAGATGTCCTAGTGTTGAAATTCGATTGAATACGCTTTCTGATTTCAATAGAGTCTGGTAACAGGTTATCAAAATAATTCTTAACCTCCTCCCCTCTAACAATGCCATCGTAAGGATTGATTGGCATAGAGTTTGATAATGGCCTTGCAAATTCTGAAGCCACCCAATCAGGTTGATATTGAAATGTGTTAACACCAGAGTTGCTCTGAGACCAAACACCTACCAGCAAGCCATTCATCCAAACGTTTAAGTGATGCGCCATAACGTCACCATTTCACATTAGACTTGTTTGAGGATAAACTTGCTGCTACTTTTGATTCATTTATCGAAGTGTTTACTTTTTGGCCTCTGAGTTTTTTTGATTTGGGAGTAGGTGGGAGTGTTTGAAGTGGGCTTAAATTGTCAGTGCTTGGGACTTCTAGTGACATGGATACCCCCAAAATGTTAAATAGATGTATAAGTTGGTCAATACTCACCAGTTCAGGATTGCTCTCAATTTGCACTATTCTTGATTGAGATAAACCCATCTTGTCAGCCAGCATCTGCTGCGTCCAGCCTTTTGAATTGCGCAAAGATTTGAGGTGCGTCTTAATTTGTATGCCTGATGTGATTTTAATTTTCATAATGGCCATGTTATTACATAAATATAATAAATGCAATATATTATACTTATGTAATAATCTTTAATTATTACCCTTATATAATTATAATAATTTATTACATTTAAGTAATAATGTGACGGTAGATGCTGCTATGCATATCTGCACACCTAATATTTCCAGTCTGATTGGCTGTAAAATTTCTAGATTTACGGGAAGACCTGCCACTCAATCGATGCCAGAGCATTATGCGGCAGCAGATATTGGACGACTAATAGTTCTATCAAACGGTTCTTTAAATCGCCATAGCACTTGTACAGTTTTAAGCGTAATAAACAGGTAAAAAAGCGAGATTTTCGCAAAGAGGGGAATCAATAAATCATATAATTTTTCAACCATATGATTTTATTGATAAATTTGGTAGGCAGTACCAGATTCGAACTAGTGACCTCTTGGATGTCGATTAAGATATTAAATATAACTTATTGATTTTTAACATAATTAAAGTCGCTCATTTCCCACTTTATGCACTGTATTGTACTGTTTACATGGGGTAAGTCCCCACGATTTTGGTCAGATCAAAATGAAGGACAGTCTCTTTTAAATAGCTGAGAGTCGTTCCACAGTGTCTGGATAACGTGCAACCATGCGAATTAGAACCGCCGCCTGTGCGTTTGGTTTTGCACGACCTTGTTCCCAGTTTTCTAATGTCCGTACATTCGTACGTAAGTATCTTGCAAATACTCCTCGTGATAAATGCAAACTCTCGCGCAAGCTAAACAGTTCTTCAGGCGCAATTGCAGGTGCAGGCTTGTTTTCAACAGAGTGAGTGCGCAACGTGATTTTTTCATCACGTAAATCCTGAAGTGCAGTAAAGCCTTCTTTTAACTCATCAAATAAATTACGTTTCATGTCAATCTCCTTACTTCCAATTCCTGTTTGATTAGCTCTTTCAAAATCTTTTTTTGGGTAGGTGTTAAATCATCCTTTTCATCTTTGTTATAGATGGTGAACAACCAAAATTGTTTCCCAGCAGACCACCAATAATAAATCACTCGAAGCCCACCACGTTTACCTTTACCGCGTTTGGCATCTGCAAATCTAATTTTGCGCAGTCCACCAGTGCCTTCAATAACATCTCCAGCTTCTGGATTTTCCATTAATAGATTCTGAAAATCACGGAAACTTTGATCGTCAAGATAATCTTGTCTATACCGTTCAAATGCGGGCAACTCTATAAACAAAGCTTTCATGGGTAATTATATACGCAAGTAACGTACAGAAGTCAACAATAATTCTTAACTAAGGTTTAGATGAAAAATTGGTCTCGCGAGACTTCCGCGTGGAGACTGGGTCGCGAAGCGACGGTGCATAGCGCCACAACGCCCTAAGGCTCATCGCGTAAGTCTCGTGAGGAGTGTGTGGCTCGATAGCCACGGTCTTGATGGTTGGTTTAACTTTATTTACAAATACTGACGCTCTCAATAAAATTTCTAATGAGAGTAGTCGCATGAATCGAAGTTTGATGATGATTGCGAGGGAAGCAAGGAAGGTACAAGTCCCCCAAAAGTCCCTAGACAGTAAAAAAGGGCTAGAAGCAATCTGCATCTAACCCTTTGTTTATCTGGTAGGCAGTAGCAGACTCGAACTGCTGACCTCTTGGATGTCGACCAAGCGCTCTAACCAACTGAGCTAACCGCCTATATTGATGAATGAAAACTGTAAACTAAGCTGTCAGTTTCAAATAGAACGCGATTTTAGCTGATTGTGGCATTGGGCGCAAACGCAATCACTTAAAAATCTACATCTGTCAGTCTATGGTTGCGACATTACTCTGTCATAAACACTTGGACTCGCATAGCCATCAGCAGGTAACTGCATTGAAAATTGGTAAGCACGCAGTGCCGCTTGTGTTTTTAATCCAGGAAAACCATCGGGTGTACCTGCATCAAATCCACGTAGATTGAGTGCGTTCTGCAATTCAAACATTTGCTCAAAACTAAGTGCGCTAACCTCAGCAAGACGCCCGCCTATAATGCGCGATTCTTGGTTCAGCCGCTTAGCTAGTTGCGCCACAGATAGCGCGTAATTGACGGATCGATTCCAGTCCATGATTACATCAAAATTATCAAACACCATAAAAGCCGGTCCTAACCAGCCTTGGGGCAAAATAATAGACGCTTGCCCGCTCACGCTAGGTAGCACTTCAGCTAGCGGCATACCAACTACAGCCGACGCCTCCCGCACTGCACGCACACCTAACCGCCCCCATTCTGCGGTCGATTTCTTTAGTGTATATTGCGCATATTGCCATGGAAAATTTTCGGGCAAATTCACTTCTATCATGGTCGGCTCACCCATACGCCAGCCTACTTGTGATAAGTAATTTGCCGCTGACGCAAACGCATCTGGCAGGGAGTTTAAAACGTCAATATTGTTATCATTGTCACCATCCACTGCGTATAACATAAACGTCGTTGGCATAAATTGCATATTGCCAAAAGCCCCAGCCCAGGAGCCTTTAAATTCATCCACGTTAGCATACCCAAAATCAATCATGCGCATCGCATCAAGCAATTGGCTACGGAAGAATTCAGCTCGACGCCCTTCGTACGCCAATGTTGCTAACGTAGATAATGTATCAACATTGCCCAGATAACTGCCGTATTGTGTTTCCATGCCCCAGAATGCCACTAATATAGCTTTAGGAACCCCATACTGCGCTTCAACCTGAGTTAACAATGCATCATGCTTTGCTAGCAACTCGCGCCCTTTTTGAATTTTTTGTTTATCAACACGTTTATAGTAATAGGTTAGAAATGGGCTGATGAATTCTGGCTGTGCACGATCTAACGCAATGACATCTGGCAGTAATTTGACATGATTGATGGTAGCTGTACTTGTTTTTTGAGAAATGCCGACAGCGTCTGCAGACAGCTTTAAACCTTCGAGCCAAGCAGGAAAAGCCTCTTGTGCCACCGCCAAGTTAAAAAATTGCATAAAAATCAGCGCTAGCGTTACCGTGGTTATTCTAAAAACATAGTTCATGATATTGCATTTACAGTAAGTTCATTTAACAGCAAAGCCTGATAGCCTGCTTGGTAGGTTGGGTATTGCAATTGAAAGCCAGTCGCCAACATTGCCTGATTACTCAATCGCTTACCCTCTGCAGCCGCAGGTATTGTTTGTGGTGCTACACCCAATTTAGCAGCAATCCAGTTTAATACTTCATACTGCGTGACAGGCTGAGAGTCAGTCACGACGTAGCAAGCTTGCGGTGTAATTCCAGCCAAAACCTGCTGGATTAAAAATACGATGAACGCAGCCGCATCATCTCGATGAATGCGGTTACTCCAGCTATTCTGATGCGGCCAACGTTCAGGCGACTGCGCTAAATTGATCATACGTAATCGTCTAGGCCCATAAATTCCGGATAATCTTAGTGTGGTTGCAGGACAAGCTAGTGATTGCAACAGCGATTCTGCCTCAAGCAAACGCTCTCCACCAAAATCTGCAGGTGTAGCAAGTATCGACTCATCAAGTAAAGTATCTGTGTTTTGACCGTAAACACGGGTGCTTGATACAAAAAATACATGCTTCAAGTTTGGATTGCTAATTTGGGTAGCTAAGACATGACGTAAACCATCTACATAAGCGGCTTTGTAAGCAGCATCCATTTGCGCCTCGGCCGCAACGCAGTAAACGACTATTTCTGGTTGAATAGCCCGTAGCGATTCTAAAGTGTCAGGTTGCGTAACATCGGCCTGTATTATTAAAACACCATCAATGACAACGGCGCTACGCCTAACGCCAATAGTATAAACCCCTGATTGCACCAGCTGTTGCGCTACAGCAGTACCTAGGTCACCACAGCCTATGATTAAAATTTTAGTGGCGACGCTACTAGCCATGCGATTGCAAATACTTTTCAGCTAAAAACAACGCAACAATGGTTTTGCTATCGGTAATTTCACCACTTTGAATCATGGTTAAACAATCGGTCAGGCTAACTTCAAAGGTTTCTAAAATTTCATCTTCATCACGTTGATGCGCGCCAGCAATTAACCCTGTTGCTAAATATGTATGAATTACCTCGTTAGAATAACCAATACATGGGTGCTGAATACCTAACTTCACCCAGTCCTTTGCTGTATAGCCAGTTTCTTCTAGTAGCTCACGCTGACCAGTGGTTAATACCTCTTCATTGGCGTCAATTTTACCTGCTGGTAGCTCAATAAATACCTGGTGTAGCGGATACCTGAATTGCCGCTCCAATACTACGTTTCCATTAGAAAGTATCGGCACAATTAGCACTGCACCAGGATGCGTTACATAGTCACGATGGCTGGTGTTACCGTTTGGCAGACGTACTAAGTCACGCTTAACACTGAATACGCCATCGGCGGTAATCGTGTTTGAGCTGATACAGTGTTCGGTTAAATCCATTTGATTAAATCCATTCGACTAAATCTATAGTGGACTTCCATGAGAAACTAGTCTGAAATTGTACTCTAGCTTGGTTAAGCTTAATATTGAATGGCATTCAGCGAAAAGTAAGTATTATGCTATTTTGGAAAAAACAGGTTTCAGGGTGACTGTGAATTAAGGTAACTGTGAATTAAAAAGCTCTTTTCCACAATACTTTATATACAAACCCCGGAAAAGCAAACACTAGGAACAGGCATCCGGTGACGGCATAGAACTCCCAGCCTTGAGGTGAAACCTGCCCAAAAGTTGCACGTTCTGCATACCATGCCACAGCGCCGGCAGCAAAGTAAAGAGCTAACAACTCAAGCAAACACCAGCCAAGGTGTTTGCTTTTGGCAAGCTGATGACTACTGTTTAACGGAATAAGATAAAACAGTTTATTTGAAAACCAAGGTAAATTTGCCGCAAAAAATATCAGTCCTAGTAACGCCCAGTTTGTCATTAATGCGCCCTAGCTTAAGCTTTTAAAAATTGCATAACCACACAAGCTCATCAAGCCTTGCGGCATTAACCCTAACACCAGCAGCGCACATGCATTCACACTTAACGTAACGCGCATATCAAACGGCGCTTGAATCGGATGCTTGTCAATTGGCTCATCAAAATACATGAGCTTAATGACGCGTAAATAGTAAAACGCGCCGATAACTGCCATCAGCACAGCGAATACAACCAACCATAAATAACCGGCTTGCAATGCCGCTTGCAACACAGTAAATTTAGCGTAAAAACCTAAGGTTGGCGGCACGCCAGCCATGCTAAACATTACAATCAGCATTAAGAATGCCACCCACGGGCTACGTTGATTCAAGCCTTTTAGATCATCGAGCTGCTCAGCCTCAAAGCCTTTACGTGACAACAGTAGAATAATGCCAAAGCCGGCAAGCGTCATCAATACGTAGCTCGCTATATAAAACAGTGCGGAGGCATAACCATTGATACTTGCACTCATTAAACCAAACAACACAAAACCTACGTGTGAAATAGTGGAGTACGCCAGCATGCGTTTTAAATTGGTTTGTGCAATAGCCGTAACATTGCCGATGATAATTGACAGCACCGCCATAATCATCAACATTTGCTGCCAATCAACCGCAAGTGTTGGCAATCCTTGCACAAGTAGGCGTATGATAAATGCAAATGCTGCTAGCTTTGGCACTGAGCTGATTAACATCGTCATGGCCGTTGGCGAGCCTTCGTAAACATCAGGCACCCACATTTGGAACGGTACCGCACCAAGCTTGAATGCCAAACCTGCCACAACAAATACCAAACCTAAGATCAATACAGAATGTATGTTCTGGCCACCCATCAATGCATTGTTAATATCAGAGATATTCAAGCTACCAGTCATGCCATAAATCATACTCATGCCGTACAGCAACATACCAGAGGCCAATGCACCTAATACAAAGTACTTCATTGCGGCTTCGGTGGCTCGGGCATTGTCACGGTCAAGCGCTACCAACGCATACAAACTAAGTGATAATAACTCTAGGCCTATATACAGCGTTAGCATGCTTTGGCCAGACACCATGATCATCATACCAACTACTGAAAACAGCACTAGCGCATAAAACTCACCGCGGAACATGTTGCGTAATTGGATATATTGTCGCGTATAAATAAAAATCAACGATGTGCCTAAGTAAATCATAAGTTTCAACACATCAGCCAGCGAGTCATCAACAAAGGCACCAGTAAAGCCATAACCTATGCTTGGCGTATGTGTGCTAAAAGTTATAAAGGCAGCGACCAGTAAAGCAAGCTGCGCCAAGGCGTAAATAGCAATACGGCTAGTTTGCTTTAAAAATAAATCTGCCAATAGAATGATCATCGCCATCGATAAAATAACGATTTCAGGCAATGCCATAATGAGGTCGTAACGTATATTTTCCATAACTTATAAACCTGCCGGCAATTTGCTTTGTGCTAAATGTGAAAGGAGCTGGGTGACCGTTGCATTAGTTACGTCTGTCAGCGGCTGCGGATAAACACCTAGTGCCAACACTAATAATGCCAACGTTGCCAGAATGAAAAATTCACGCTTGTTGATATCCTTAAGCACAGCAACGCTAGGGTTGGCTATTTCACCATAAAATACGCGCTTGACCATCCACAGCGTATAGGCCGCACCAAAAATAAGTGTGAGCGAGGCTAAGAAGGCGTACCAAAAATTCACCTGTATCGCGCCTAGTATCACCATGAACTCACCGACAAAACCAGAAGTGCCGGGCAAGCCACTATTTGCCATCGCAAAGAAGACAGCAAAGGCTGCAAACACAGGCATGGTATTGGCTACACCGCCATAAGATTCAATCTGGCGGCTATGCATGCGGTCATACAACACGCCAACTGCCAGGAACATGGCCGCTGAAATAAAGCCATGCGACACCATTTGTACGATCGCGCCTTCTAAACCTAAATTATTAAAGAGAAAAAATCCTAAAGTCACAAAACCCATGTGGGAGATGGATGAATAAGCAATTAGCTTTTTCATGTCCTTTTGAGCCAGTGCCACCAACGCAATATATACAATTGCAATCAGCGACAGGGTAATCATAAAGCCTGATAAATAATGCGCGGCATCAGGTGCTATTGGCATGGCAAAACGTAAGAAGCTGTAACCGCCTAATTTCAAAGCAATCGCGGCTAACACTACTGAACCACCTGTTGGCGCTTCTACGTGTGCATCCGGCAACCAGGTATGTACTGGCCACATCGGGATTTTTACTGCGAATGCTGCAAAAAACGCCAAGAATATAAGCACCTGAACATTCAGTGGCATAGGGTAGTTGTAGTAATCTACAATTTCAAAGCTACCTGTTTGATGATACAAATATATAAACGCCACCAGCATGAGTAATGAGCCCAGCAGTGTATATAAAAAGAATTTAATCGTGGCATACACGCGGTTTGGTCCGCCCCAGATACCAATAATCAAAAACAATGGGATTAACATAGCCTCCCAAAATACGTAATATAAAATCGCATCTAGCGCACTAAACACACCTATCATCAAACCGCTCATAATCAGGAATGATGCCATGTACTGCGCGACGCGTTTTTCAATAACTTCCCACGCGGCAATCACAACAATCACGGTGGTAAAGCTCGTCAGTAATATCAGTGGTACCGCAATCCCATCTGCACCTAAGTGATAGTTTATATTGAAAGATAATATCCACTGAAAGCCTTCTTGAAACTGAAAGCCGCCGTCAGCGACATTAAAGTGCGTATAAAGTGGAATTGTCACCAAAAAGCTGGCAACACTACCAGCCAAGGCTAGCCACCGCGTTACATTGGGTTTGTTATCATTTGCGGTAAACAATACCAAGATGCCTGCAAAAATAGGCATCCAAATGGCAAAACTTAAAATATGCTGGGTAAAATATTCAACCATTTTCTTTTTATACTTTACTTAAAATTTGAGCGAGTAGAATGACAGCATAAAAAACACGCCGATAATCATCGCAAATGCGTAGTGATAGATAAGGCCAGATTGCAACTTACGCACAATCCCGGAGAGCTTGCCAATTAGATTTGCGGTGCCATTAACCAAAGTGCCATCAATGATTTTAACATCACCAATCAGCCATAGTTTATTGCCGATAAAGCGTGAGCCTGCGGCAAATACGCGTTCATTGAAGCTATCAAAACCATATTTATTTTCTAAAATGTAGTTAATAGTAGCGAAACGCTTTTGAATAGCCACTGGAATATCCGGGCGCTTCATGTAAAAAAACCAGGCTAACCCAACACCGGATGCCGCCAATGCAAACGGCAGAGTCATTAAGCCATGCAACGCCATGCCAGTGGCGGAGTGGAATACTGTATGCCAATGATGGGTAAGCTCATGCATTGCAGGATGTGTGCCTGCATCTACAAAAATAACCCCTTTAAAGAAATCACCATACAACATCGGTTCAATCGCAAAATAACCAATCAACAATGAAGGTATAGCCAATAAAATCAATGGCAATTTAATCACCCAGCCTGGCTCATGCGGATCATCCGATGGACTCAAGCCATGGTGGTGCTCTTCATCGTGGTGGGCGACGCCGTGATGAGCATCATGCTTGACCTCTCTCCATTTTTCTTTGCCATGGAACACCAGAAAATACATGCGGAAACTATAAAATGCCGTGACAAACACCCCAGCAAGCACTGCAAAGTAAGCAAAGCCACTACCAGTAATGGTTGAGAACTTCGCCGCCTCAATAATGCTATCTTTTGAGTAAAAGCCTGAAAAAAATGGTGTGCCAATTAGTGCCAGCGAGCCGATAAGCGAGGTAATCCACGTCACAGGCATATATTTTTTAAGGTTACCCATATTACGGATGTCTTGATCATGATGCATCCCCATAATCACCGCACCCGCCCCCAAGAATAGCAACGCTTTAAAAAACGCATGCGTCATCAAGTGGAATATGGCAACTGAATAGGCCGAAGCACCAAGCGCCACGGTCATATAGCCTAATTGCGACAGTGTTGAGTAAGCGACTACGCGTTTAATATCGTTTTGAATAATGCCCAAAAAGCCCATAAACAGCGCGGTAATACTACCGATAATCAATACGAAAGATAATGCAGTTGATGACAACTCAAACAGTGGTGACATACGTGCCACCATGAAAATACCGGCTGTTACCATGGTTGCCGCATGAATCAATGCTGAAATTGGTGTTGGGCCTTCCATAGAATCAGGCAACCACACATGTAGCGGTACCTGTGCGGACTTACCCATCGCGCCTATAAATAACAGGATACATGTGACTGTCATCAGTGACCATGAGGCGTTACCAATCAAGTTGATTTTTGTATCTGCCATCTGTGGCGCCACTGAAAACACAGCGGCGTAATCTAGACTGCCAAAGTGGAACAATACCAAACCGATACCAAGCAAGAATCCAAAGTCACCCACGCGGTTGACTAAAAATGCTTTTAAATTTGCGTAAATCGCGGTTGGGCGTGTGTACCAAAAGCCAATTAACAGGTAAGAAACCAAACCTACGGCTTCCCAGCCAAAAAACAACTGCATAAAGTTGTTCGCCATCACCAGCATCAGCATTGAGAAGGTGAATAGTGAAATATAGCTAAAGAAGCGTGCGTAACCTTTATCGTCGCGCATATAGCCGATGGTATAAATATGCACCATCAATGATACAAACGTCACTACCACCATCATCATGGCGCTAAGGCGATCAATCAAAAAGCCAATTTCAAACGAAAAGTTGCCGCTTTTTAACCATGAATACACGGTTTCATTATAAGGCGCACTTGTCATTGCATCTTTAAGCACATAAAGAGATAAGCCAAACGAGGCGGCAACACCCGCAATGGTCACAATGTGTGCGGCGGCACGCGGCAATTGTTTGCTAAATAAGCCAACAATAACGGCTGCGAACAAAGGCAGTAAGGGAATTGCCAAATAGATTTGCGGCATGGTCATGCTAATTACTTATCCTTTTAATGAAGCTAGATCGTCAACATTGATCGTGCGTAAGTTTCTAAACAACACTACCAAGATCGCTAAACCAATTGCAGACTCAGCCGCCGCAACTGTTAAAATAAAAAACACAAACACTTGGCCGGCAATATCATTTAAATAATGAGAAAAAGCAATGAAATTAAGATTGACCGCAAGCAACATCAGCTCAATTGCCATCAATAAAATAATGACGTTTTTGCGGTTTAAGAAAATACCAACCACACTAATCGCAAATAACAGCGACCCTAAAATCAGATAATGCGATAACCCAACCATTATTTTGTCTCCTCAGCGCTTACTGACGCTTCTGTATTCTCGACCACCGCATCCATCTTCACAATGCGCAGTCTGTCAGCTTTTTTAACCAACACTTGTTTTGCCGGGTCCATCGATTTACTCTCACGGCGTTCACGCAAGGTCAATGCAATGGCTGCTACAATCGCCACTAACAGCACCACTGATGCCAATTCAAAAGCCAATAAGTAATCTGTATAAAGCACTCGGCCTAATTCTGCAGTATTACTGTAATCTGCTGGTTTTGCAGCAGGCGCTAACACTTTATCCGCACCGAAATTACGCACACCAACAATCATCACCATTTCTACAGCCATCAAGCCACCCACCGGCAATGCCACTGGGAGCGCTTTCCAAAAGCCTTCGCGGAGCTTATCCAGGTTAATGTCTAACATCATCACCACAAATAAGAACAGCACCATAACCGCACCTACATACACCAGCACCAAGGCAATGGCTAAAAACTCCGCCTGTAACAGCAACCAGATACCTGCTGCGGTAAAAAATGCCAACACCAGATACAAGGCGGCATAGACTGGGTTGCGCGTGGTGATCACTCGCAGCGCTGCTATCAGCAAAATAATTGCCAAGGTATAAAAAACAATGTCTTGAAAATGTAAGCCAAAAAATGTCATATTTTTAAATGGTTATCTGTTAAAAGTTGGCTATCTAAATGCTTTGTCTTGCTCACGGTCAGCCGCAATTTGTTTTTCATGCTTATCGCCCACAGCCAACAACATTTCTTTGGTGTAAAGCAAATCACCGCGCACTTCGCCGTGATAATCAAACACGCGTGTTTCTACAATGGAATCCACCGGGCATGATTCTTCACACATGCCGCAGAAAATGCATTTGGTTAAATCAATGTCATAACGTGTTGTGCGACGTGTGTTGTCCTCACGCTGTTCAGATTCAATAGTAATCGCCATTGCTGGGCACACCGCCTCACAGAGCTTACATGCAATACAACGTTCTTCACCATTTGGATAACGGCGTAAGGCATGCAAACCACGAAAACGGTTTGATTGCGGTGTACTTTCTTCAGGATATTGCACTGTAATTTTTGGCGCAAAAAAGTAACGGCCTGTCAGCGCCATGCCTTTCAGCAACTCCCACAGCATCAAACTGCCCAGTGTTTGTTTAATCGATTTAATCATGTTTTTAATTTACAAAATCTATTCGTAATAGTCTAATGAAATAAGTGCGCCCAAGGGGTTTGCATCATACCGCCTACAAACACAATCCAGACAATAGTAATGGGGATAAATACCTTCCAGCCTAGACGCATGATTTGATCATAACGGTAGCGTGGAAATGTTGCCCTGAACCATAAAAAGAAGAACAGTAAGAAAGCAACTTTAGCCAGCAACCATAAGAAACTATCAGGAATAAATGGCACAGGTGATAGCCATCCGCCCAAGAACATTAAAGCAGCCAGCATCGATACTAAAATCATATTGGCATATTCAGCTAAAAAGAACACCGCAAACGCCATGCCAGAGTATTCAACGTGGAAGCCGGCTACAATTTCAGACTCACCTTCCGCCACGTCAAACGGCGCGCGGTTGGTTTCAGCGACTGCACTAATGAAGTAAACGATGAATAACGGGAACAGAGGCAAGAAATACCAATGCCAAAAACCGCCCGCCTGACCCATCACAATTTTACCCAAGTTCAAGCTATTTGCACACATCAGCACGCCGACCAAGGCAAAGCCCATGGCAATTTCATAGGACACAATTTGTGCTGCTGAACGCATTGCACCTAAAAATGCATATTTAGAGTTGGAGGCCCAACCCGCGATGATCACACCATAAACTGCGACAGAGGTCATCGCTAGAATGTATAACAAACCTGCATCAATATCCGCCAGCACCATGTTCATATCAAATGGCACCACCGCCCACGCGGCAAAGGCTGGCGCAATGGCCAAAACTGGACCTAATAGAAACAATGCTTTATTTGAAGCCGTAGGTAAAATAACTTCTTTAAACAACAACTTGATACCATCTGCCAACGGTTGCAATAAGCCAAAATAACCAACACGGTTAGGGCCAATACGTACCTGCATATAGCCAATGACTTTACGTTCTGCCAAGGTTAAATATGCAACAGCGCCCATTAGTGGTGCGACAATGGCAACAATTTTAATCAATGTCCAACCAGTGATTTCCACTGCTGGCCAATAACTACCAAATAGATTTGATAACCATTCCATCAGGCACGCGCTTCCGTAAGATTTATTTTATCGATTGAAGACTGTTGTGGTGTGAGCTTTTCAACTGTAATTTCACCCATCAAATCACCCAAGCCTACAGTATCTTCATGTGCTGCAGCTACACGTACGCAACCCACAGCAACATGCTCGTCGAGGCGAACAGTCAACACTGCACTGCCTTTATCTTGCTTTACCAATACCGTGTCGCCATCAATCAAGCCTAGCGCATCTAGTTGCTTACCACACATACGCGCCATAGGTTTGGTGTTGTATTTAGTTTTGTGTAGCGGCGGTGAGCGGCGCACAATTGGGTCAGCTTGATATTGCGCAACTTCACCAATACGCTGCAGGCCATCATGTTTAATATTGACTTGAATTTCCACTAACTCTCTCAAGTTATTATTCAAACTACGCCATACTACCGCCGAAGGTTTTTCACCTGCAAAAATCGCATCTTTGACTTGCTCGCTTGATTCATAATCAAAGCCATCAAGCCCCAAAGTATTAGCCAATACACGTAATACCTTCCATGCCGGACGACATTCACCAAGCGGTTTAACTGCAGCTGCAAAACTTTGCACGCGGCCTTCCATGCTCATGAAAGTGCCAGAAGTCTCAGTAAATGGTGCGATTGGCAACAAGATATCCGCATTATCCAAAGCTTGAGATTTATAGGCAGTAAGCGCTACTACACACTCCGCTTTTTCCATAGCAATCTTTGCTAAAGCCGCATGTTGACAATCAAGCTCTGGCTCGATATTTAAGAGTAAATATGCCTTGCGTGGCACTTCAAGCATTGCACGTGCGTGCATACCGGCACTTGATGGCATCACGCCCATCATATGCATACCGGTACTATTTGCAGCTGCAGGCAAGATACCGCCTTTAGCACCAGTAATGCCGCCAATCGCTTCTGCCATGCTGTACATTTCAGTAAAGCGCGGATCACTTAGTGCCATATTACCTAAGAAAATACCGACTTTTGGTGCGATTAAATCGTAGTCTTTACCGTGACCTGCCAAACTCTCAGCAATCGCCTGTGTATTTGGACGCACTTTAATGTCGTCCAACAGTTTTGTGAGCGTCGGTGGCAGGCAGAGTGACAATCGTTGCAAGCCGGACATGGCTTTTAATATTTGCCCTAACACATTTACCATGTCGTTAGGACGCACAATGACTTTATGTGCAATATCCATCAATGGGTCGTTATCTAAAGGGCTTACAACAGACAGTTCGGCGCCATTAGCCACAGCTCTGCGGAAGCGTTGTGCCAGCAGTGGATGCTCGTTACGCAAGTTAGAACCAATCACGATAATGCGATCGAGCTCTTCAATCTCATGAATATTGCAACCCATCCATGGCGTTCCCAAACGCTTACCATCTAACCTAAAGTCAGTTTGACGCAAACGATAATCTACGTTGCCACAACCCAAGCCATTGGCCAATTTTTTAGCTAAATAACCCTCTTCCATCGTGCTGTTTGGTGAAACCAAAACGCCCAATGATTCACTGCCATATTCATTAGTGATATCTTTTAACTGCCCTGCCGCGAACTCCAGTGCGGTTTTCCAATCAGTTTCCACCCACTCGCCATTGTGTTTAATCATTGGCACTTTTAGGCGATCAGGGCTATTTAAACCTTCATAAGAGAAACGATCACGGTCTGACAGCCAGCACTCGTTGATGCTTTCTTTTGTCAGAGGCAATACACGCATGACTTTATTATCTTTGACGTGCACTTCAATGTGAGAGCCTAAGCTATCATGAGGCGCAATACTTGGGCGACGTGTTAATTCCCAGCTCCGTGCTGAGTATCTGAATGGCTTACTCGTTAATGCACCAACTGGGCATAGATCAATGATGTTTCCAGAAAGCTCTGAATTCACACTTTTATCTACATATGCAGTGATTTCAGCATGCTCACCACGCCCAACTAATCCCAATTCCTGCATGCCGCCAACTTCTTTCAAGAAGCGCACACATCGCGTACATTGAATACAGCGTGTCATATCAGTGCTGATTAAAGGCCCGATATTTTTGTTGAATACCACACGCTTTTCTTCAGTATAGCGAGAGCCGCTTACACCGTAAGCTACTGCGATATCCTGTAAATCGCATTCACCGCCTTGATCACAGATCGGGCAATCCAACGGGTGGTTGATTAGCAAAAATTCCATCACACTTTGCTGCGCTTCAATGGCTGATTTAGAGCGTGTGAAAATTTTCATGCCATCAGCTACTGGTGTGGCACAAGCTGGTAATGGCTTATTAAATTTTTCAACTTGCACCAAACACATGCGGCAATTAGCTGCGACAGACAGTTTTGGATGGTAGCAAAAACGCGGAATCGGAATGCCTACTTTATCGGCCGCATCAATAATGGTGCTGCCATGTTCGACTTCTACTAATTTGCCGTCTATTTCTATATTTAACATTTACTTGCCATCCACCATTGATTTGCCATGCTGAATGTAATACTCAAACTCTGGCCTGAAATGCTTGATAAAACTCAACACTGGCGTTGCAGCTGCCTCACCTAGCGCACAAATAGTTCGTCCGGCAATGTTATTGCTAATGTCTGTCAATAAGTCCAAATCTTCCATCTTGCCTTGACCTTTTACAATACGGTCAATCACGCGATATACCCAGCCGGTCCCTTCACGGCATGGTGTGCATTGCCCACAACTTTCTTCATAGAAGAAATAGGCTAAGCGATGCAGGGTTTTTACCATGCAGGTTGTATCATCCATCACAATCATGGAACCAGCACCAAGGCTCGATCTAGCCTTACTCAAACCCTCGTAATCCATCGTAGCACCAAGAATTGCTGACGCCGGCATTACAGCAGTAGAAGGACCGCCAGGAATGACCGCTTTTAACTGCCGCCCTTTCCAAATGCCGCCAGCCATGGCTAACAAATCAGTAAATGGTGTACCCATTTTCACTTCGTAATTACCTGGCTTTTCTACATGTCCAGAAACAGAAAACAGCTTGCTGCCACCTGAATTTGGTACACCTAAATCTGCAAAGGCCTGTCCGCCATTTTGCATAATCCAAGGAATACTCGTGTAACTCTCGGTATTGTTCACGTTAGTTGGTTTGCCAAACACACCATAACTCGCTGGAAATGGCGGCTTAAAGCGTGGCTGACCTTTTTTACCTTCAATTGATTCGATTAGCGCGGTTTCTTCACCACAGATATAGGCGCCGTAGCCATGCACAGCATATAAATCAAAACTGAAATTGGTACCAAAAAGATTCTCACCTATATAACCTGCCGCCCTTGCTTCATGAAGCGCCGCTTCGAACGTTTCATAATCTTGCCAGATTTCACCATGAATATAGTTATACCCGACACGCGCACCTAACGTATATGCAGCAATCGCCATACCTTCAATTAACTGATGCGGGTTGTAGCGAATAATGTCACGGTCTTTAAATGTGCCCGGCTCACCTTCATCGGTATTGCAAACCAAATATTTAACGCCATCAAAATAGCGTGGCATGAAGCTCCATTTGAGACCTGTAGGAAAACCTGCACCGCCTCGACCACGCAAACCAGAATTTTTCACTTCAGTGATAATGTCGGTTGCTTTAACTTTTTCTGTCACAATGCGCTTCAAAGAAGCATAGCCACCTAACTTCAGGTAAGTATCTAACGCCGCTGGATTTTTTTCAGTTAACGTACGTAACGTTACCAGTGTCTGACCTGATAAATCCGTCATCACCACTGGTTTTTGAATCGTTGATTTTGTAGAAGCGCCCATTATTTAAGCCCCTCTAAAATTGCATCTATTTTTTCAATAGTTAGAAACTCATGCATTTCGGTATTATTCACATGCATCAACGGCGCCCCACCACAACAGCCCATGCACTCACCTTCTTTAAGGCAGAACTTGCCATCCGGTGTGATTTCATTAAAACCAACACCAAGCTTATGTTGCAAGTGACTTACAACTTCATCAGAGCCGCGTAGCATGCATGAAATGTTAGTACACACCGTCACCTTGTACTTGCCTACAGGGCTTAAGTCGTACATGTTATAAAAGGTCGCCACTTCCATTGCGGCAATTTCCGGCATACCTAAATACTGCGCGACTTCTGTGATACTTTCTTTTGAAAGCCAGCCACGTTCGGTTTGCACGATACGTAGCGCACCCATAACAGCAGCCTGCCGCTGATCAGCCGGATACTTAGTCAGCTCGTAATCTATTTTAGTTATTGCTTCTGGACTTAACATTTTATTTATCTATTCAGACCTATTTATCTGTCGATTTCGCCGAAAACGATGTCTTGTGTACCAATAATCGCCACCAAATCAGCGATCATATGACCCCTCGTCATTTCATCTAATGCCGCCAGATGAGGGAAGCCCGGCGCACGAATTTTAAGGCGGTAAGGTTTATTGGCGCCATCTGAAACCATATAAATACCAAACTCACCTTTTGGATGCTCTACCGCAGCATAGGCCTCACCAGCCGGCACATGGAAGCCTTCGGTAAACAACTTGAAGTGGTGAATCATGTCTTCCATATTGGTTTTCATGCTTTCACGTCCAGGTGGCGCAACTTTGTTGTCAGCTGTAATCACCGGGCCAGGATTTTTACGCAACCACTCTACACATTGCTTGATGATGCGATTAGATTGCCTAAACTCTTCCATACGCACCAAGTAGCGGTCGTAGCAGTCGCCATTTACGCCGACCGGAATATCAAAATCTAAATCAGCATACACCTCATAAGGCTGCTTTTTGCGCAAGTCCCACTCAATGCCTGAGCCACGCAGCATCGGACCCGTCATACCAAGTGCCAATGCGCGCTCCGGGGTAACAACACCAATACCAACCGTGCGCTGCTTCCAGATACGGTTATCAGTCAGCAATGTTTCATATTCGTCAATATAAGTAGGAAAGCGACTAGTAAAGTCTTCAATGAAGTCCAACAATGAACCTTGACGATTTTCATTTTGCGCTTTAACTGTTTTAGCGTTACGCAGTGGCGATACCGCATATTGCGGCATACTATTTGGCAAGTCACGATAAACACCGCCTGGACGGTAATAAGCCGCGTGCATACGCGCACCAGAAACCGCCTCATATACATCAAACAAATCTTCACGCTCACGGAAAGCGTATAAAAACACTGTCATCGCGCCTACATCTAGCGCATGTGCGCCTAGCCATAACAAGTGATTAAGCACGCGCGTAATTTCATCAAACATCACGCGGATATATTGCGCGCGGACAGGCACATCGATGCCCATCATTTTCTCAATCGCCATCACGTAAGCATGCTCGTTAGACATCATAGAAACGTAATCTAAACGGTCCATATACGGGATAGATTGTAGATAAGTACGATTTTCAGCTAGTTTTTCAGTACCGCGATGTAGCAGACCAATGTGTGGGTCAGCGCGTTGAATAACTTCACCATCCAACTCCAGCACCAAGCGCAAAACGCCATGCGCGGCAGGATGTTGCGGGCCGAAGTTCATGGTGTAGTTTCTAATTTCAGCCATGGTGAGCTCCTTCATTACGGATAACTCTCGGCACATTATTACGCAGCTCAATTGATACTGGCTGATAAATCACGCGCTGCTGTTCTGGGTCATAACGCATTTCAACGTTACCTA
The DNA here is from genome assembly GCA_030652995.1 of Methylotenera sp. GTDB lineage: Bacteria > Pseudomonadota > Gammaproteobacteria > Burkholderiales > Methylophilaceae > Methylotenera. Next base: position 17,365 of record JAUSAG010000017.1, on the reverse strand, counting down.
TCATTGGGAAATCTTTACGGAAAGGATGACCTACAAAGCCGTAGTCTGTCAATAATCGGCGTAAATCGGGGTGATTTTCAAACATGATGCCATATAAATCAAAGGCCTCACGCTCAAACCAATTCGCTACTGGCCACAAATCAACCAAGGTTGGTAAAACTGGAAAGTCTTCATCAATTGCAAACACGCGTAAGCGCACACGCTGATTTAATGTCACCGATAAAAAGTGGTTCACCACAGCATACCGCAAACCATCATAACCACTTTCACCATACGCTTGATAATCCACGCCACACAGATCAATCAACTGCTCAAATTTCAAGCCAGCGCCATCTCGTAACAACTGACATACAGTAAGATAATCTTGCGCCCTACATTCAACGGTCACCTCGCCAAATGCAACAATCTGCTTGGTGATTTTTTCGCCCAGCACGGCCTGCAAAGTTGCTGATAGCTGATCTAATTTAGCTGACATATATTTAACTTACCGGGCTATTGTATTAGTACGTTTAATTTTATTTTGCAACTGAATAATACCGTATAGCAATGCCTCGGCGGTTGGTGGGCAACCTGGCACATAGACATCAACCGGCACAATGCGATCACAACCGCGTACCACTGCATAAGAATAATGATAGTAACCACCACCATTCGCACATGACCCCATTGAGATCACCCAACGCGGCTCGGCCATCTGATCATACACTTTACGTAATGCAGGTGCCATTTTATTCACCAAAGTGCCCGCGACTATCATCACATCCGATTGGCGAGGACTTGGGCGAAACACGATACCAAAACGGTCTAGGTCATAGCGCGAAGCACCCGCGTGCATCATTTCAACCGCACAACATGCAAGCCCAAAGGTCATTGGCCATAGCGAGCCAGTACGGGTGTAGTTAATCACCGTATCCAACGTGGTCGTCACAAAACCTTTTTCTAAAATACCTTCAATACTCATGACTGAATTAACCCCATTACCATCAATCCCATTCTAAGGCACCCTTCATCCATTCGTAGATAAAGCCAATCACCAGTACACCCAAAAACACCATCATGGCAAGAAAACCAAACAGGCCAATTTCTTGCAACACCACCGCCCATGGAAATAAAAACGCAATTTCCAAATCAAAAAGAATAAACAGAATAGCAACTAAGTAATAGCGCACATCAAACTTCATGCGAGCATCTTCAAACGCTTCAAAACCACACTCATAGGGGGAGTTTTTTGCAAAATCAGGCTTACTGGGGGAAACCAATTTAGATAAAACGAGTGGACCAACGCCAACAGCCAACCCAACGAGAATAAACAATAATATTGGAAAATAGTTTTCTAACACCGGCCAACCCCAGACTGAAATATGTAAATAGCATTCAATAAACTTAAAACAACACCTACTCTTAATATGCTTTTATTATGCTACCGCGACAAACACAAGCCACCTAACACTTAACGCACGTTCATCTTGAAACAAAAATGCTATAAAATACAAAAACTTACATCAAACTTGGTGCCGACGGAGAGACTCGAACTCTCACGACCTTAGTCACAACCACCTCAAGGTTGCGTGTCTACCAATTCCACCACGACGGCATTTTGTTGAGCTGAAACTCAAACACAATCAACTATTTTGGCACAACCTCTGCTGCTGGCGCTTCTACTTTTGCAGGATCAGCAACCGTTTGACTTGATTGGGCAGCATGCGACTTCACCACGCTACCGTCACCCGCCTTGTCACTTGCCATATAGGCCAGCGTTAAACTGGTTGTAAAGAAAATCAATACAAAAAATGCTGTAGCATGACTCATAAAGTTTGACGATCCAGACACCCCAAACAGACTGCCAGACGCACCACTACCAAATGACGCACCCATGTCGGCGCCCTTACCATGCTGTAAAAGCACCAAGCCAATCACACCGAGTGCAGCCAACACATGAATTACTAATACTAATTTTTCCATTTTCAACCTTTTACGCTTAACTTTTACAGCTAGCTTTACACTTCACTTAAATTTTCTGGAGTACGTTAAGTCTCGTCTTGCGAGATTACAACCTAAAAAAGCAGCAACTTTTAGGTTGCCGCACGGCAGATTCCTTCAAATTCACTCGCACTTAGCGAGCATTTGCCGATCAACCCGCCATCAATATCTTGCATAGCGAATAATTGTACCGCATTTTGAGGGTTTACGCTCCCCCCATAGAGGATTTTCAAGCTTGCTACGGCTTCTTTATCTGCACTAGCTATTCTGCTACGAATAAACTCATGCATACTTTGCGCTTGCTCAGCACTTGCCGCCAAACCTGATCCAATCGCCCAAATCGGCTCGTAAGATACTACGGCATTGGCAAAAGCGTCTGCGCCATACATACCTATCACGGTATCAATTTGTTTGGCTACTACCATTTTCATCACGCCCGCTTCACGCTCTATTAGCGTTTCACCTACACACAAGATTGGTGTTAATCCATGGGATTTAGCCTGCATGAATTTGGTCGCAATATTCTCATCAGACTCACAATAAGCGGTTGCACGTTCAGAGTGCCCAATAATCACATAAGTTGCACCGAAATCCTTTAACATGCTCGCGCTCACTTCACCGGTAAAAGCGCCCATAGAGTCTTTACTTAAATTTTGTGCGCCCCACGCAATAGAGGTCTTTTGTAAAATTGACTGAGCTTGAGCCAAGTACGGGTAAGGCACGCAAACTACAACATCGGTATTTTTTAACGGGGTTAATTTTTGAATGTATACCTCTAAAAGCTGTTGATTCGAGGCTAAGTTACCATGCATCTTCCAATTGGCTACAACTAATTTTCGCGGCATGTGAACCCTAAAATTTACAATAAATTTGTTTGATGAACTTTGTTTATCTACGCGTCCAAAAGCAGCGCTATTCTAGCTTTTATGCGCTATTGCAGTCAATTCAAGATGTTAGCTTTTTAAGTACAATAGTTTGACTTATTGAGCCGATTGAGAACATTGCGTACTTCCAATGCCACCTCGGAAGCGGTCACGCCAACGGGGCCAAGACCTTTTTTTAGCAAGGCATCAGCCGCAGCACCATGCACATAAACCCCAAGCTTGGCAGCATCTGTCGCACCCAAGCCCTGTGCGATTAAGCTGGCAACAATACCGCTCAGCACATCGCCTGTGCCACCGGTTGCCAATGCCGGGTTACCCGTTGTGTTAACAAAATAGCTGCCATCGTAATGAGCACAAACTGTGCCGGCACCTTTTAGCACGCAGACAGCATGAAGCTTTTGTGATAATTTCAGTGCACAATCGATACGATTTTGTTGAATATATTCCGCGCTACTAGCAAGCAATCTAGCTGCCTCACCGGCATGCGGCGTAATGACGGTTGCTGCTTGCCTATTTTTAACCTGGTTGAGCAGGTGCGGATGTATGGCTATTAAATTCAACGCATCCGCATCCAGCAATAGTGGGAGTTGCTGCGCCAACCAATACGCTAACAATTCAATTGCCTCATTTGACTGACCTAAACCTGGCCCTATTGCTACGCAATTTAATTGATCTAGCTGCATGAGTGCGGCTGATGAGCGCATCATTATTTCAGGATGATTCACATCAACAACTGGCGCGCGCTTACTTAACGCTGTAGCATAGACGCGCCCTGCACCGCTCAACAACGCTGCCCGAGCGGCCAACAGTAGCGCGCCCACCATGCTTTCATCGCCACCAATCACAGCAACGCTGCCGAACGACCCTTTATGAGCATCAGGTTTACGTGGCGGCAAAGCTGGTTGAAACATAGTTTCAACCAGAAAATGAGGGTCAGTTTTTATCGTGTTGTTAATAAACAGCTCCTGCTATCGCAGCCATGTTAGTGAGCCACATAACGTAAATTTAATTGCACTTTCTGTGCACCATTATAGCTATTGGTTTGCAATTGATACGCCGCTTGAATGCGGTTACCCAACAAATCAGTTTGATTAAAATAAATAGCATCTATCACTGGTGACGATTGTGATGATACTGGCTTTAAGCTGAGCTTTAAGTGTTTTTCACCTAGTATGCGCTGACTGATGACTTCAAACGCATCATAAAACAGTGGCGGCGCAAAGCCCTGCCCCCACACTTGATTCTCTAACATTTGAGCGGCTTGAAACGTCATATCATTTACGCTGAGATTACCGTCAACCTCTAATAGAGATTCTAAATCGGCTTCTGTAATCAAGCTTTTGACGACGATTTCAAAACTCAACTTAAACAGATCAAAGTCTTCAAGCTTGATAGTAAGACCCGCAGCCATGGCGTGACCGCCAAACTTAACAATCAAATCCGGCTGATGTTTACTTAATAAATCCAGCGCATCTCGCAAGTGCAGGCCAGCAATTGAACGTCCTGAACCTTTAAGCAATCCATCACCCGCATCGGCAAAGGCAATGACAGGGCGATGATGACGCTCTTTAATGCGAGAGGCTAAAATACCGATGACACCTTGATGCCAATCAGGCTGATACATGCTAATGGAGTATTGATGCGCGATTTGAATCTCTTCAAGCGAGATATTGGCGCTGTCTTGCATATCAGCTTCAATACTGCGACGTTGCACATTTAAATCATGTAATTGCTGCGCAATTTGCTCCGCTTGTGATTCTGTTTCTGCCAGCAAGCACTGTATGCCTAACGTCATGTCTTCAAGGCGGCCAGCCGCATTTAACCGCGGCCCAACATAAAAGCCTAAGTCTTGCGCGCTGGCCGTTGCAGGCGCGCGCGCGGCGATTTTAAGTAGCGCGGTAACGCCATAGCTGCAAGCTCCTGCACGAATTCTGCGCAATCCTTGCTCCACCAGAATGCGGTTATTTTCATCTAGCTTGACCAAGTCCGCCACCGTACCCAGCGCGACTAAATCCAACAACTCGGTTAGATTTGGCTCGGTTTTTTGTACGAAAGCGCCACGCTCGCGTAGTTCGGCACGCAAAGCAAGCAGGCAATAAAACATGACGCCTACCCCTGCCAAATGCTTGCTGGCAAAAGTGCAGCCATGTTGATTCGGGTTAACAATGCAAGCAGCTTGCGGTGTTTCTTGCCCTGGTAGGTGATGGTCGGTAATCAGCACTTGTATACCAAGCGCATTGGCCGTGGAAACGCCGTCCACGCTGGCAATGCCGTTATCGACAGTAATGATGACGTCTGGCTTTTGTAAAGCGGCTAACGCTACAATTTCCGGCGTTAAACCGTAACCGTATTCAAAGCGATTAGGCACTAAAAACCCGACATTGGCGCCCATCGCTCGTAAACCTTTAACCGCGACAGCAGTCGCCGTCGCGCCATCTGCATCGTAATCACCAACCACCAATAGTTTTTGATTGGCGGCAATAGCATCTGCCAATAATTTAGCCATGGCTTGATTATGCGTGAGACTTTGCGGTGGCAACAAACTGCTTAAATTAGCGCTCATCTGGCTCACATCTACCACGCCTCGCGCTGCAAACAAACGCGACATCAACGGCGACAGTCCTGCAGACTGCAAAATCTGGGTCACCTCTGCTGAAACTTGACGCTGTACGATTGAAGTCATTTGGATTAAGAATTTATGCTAAAAAATGCATCACAGGTTTTAACTTGCGCCAGAATTTGTAATTATCTAAAGATGTCATGGTTAACACTAATGTTTTTTCGTAATAGCCTAAATTTAAATTAAGTGCTTTAATTTTTTTGGTTTTTAATGCATTCAATAATACCTGAAAACTAGCATCGTCTAGCGATTGCTTAGCGGTCATCTGCAAATGCACATGCTGCAGTGACGCTACACCTTTTATTGCATCATCTAACTGTGGCGCCATTACTTGACTGGGCAAATTAGACCACTGCGCCAAGCCAAGATAAAAAGGACTGTTAGCCACCATTAAATCAACATCATGCTGCGGCTTTACGCTCAGCGGCATGATGCCGCCACCGGAGAACCAAAGGCTGTTGATGAAAATCGCGCCAGCGAGCTCTCTTGCCGCATTCGCCGGGTGCGTAAACAACAACATTTGCGCTTCATTCAAATATGCGCGCCACTTGGCTGACATGTCGCCTTGCGGCATAAAGTGATAGCTATTTTTACCTATAGCGATACTTGGCAAGCTGGTTTTAATTTGCGGCACTTTATTTAAACGCAAATACCAAGCGCCGGAGTTACCAATAAAAAAAGTTAACCCTTCTGCAACGAAATGCTGATTTAAGCTGGCAACGATATTTTCGGCACATTCAGGTTCAACCCGTATGGGCAGTGGTTCACTCAAGCTAAAACTATCACGCTGCATGGTTAAATGCACAGGGTCAGCACGCAACCAAAAAGCATCGCCAACTTGCAAACCATCAGCACTGGCGGCAATTGCCGCTATTGGGTAGTCTTGCGCTGGCTTTAATCCATATTGATTACACACTAAGGCTTCTAACGGCATATCCAGCCATGTGATATTGGCTTTGCTCAACAGATAAGCAAATGCGCTTGCCTGTTGCAAGGCTGGTAACTGGCTGGTTAATTCACAATCTACTGTTAGTTTCACGCAATTGATTTTTTATAATGAGAGTTACTTCAATTTTACTGGCAAGCCAAGATGCTAGGGCGTATTTAATAAAAAAATAATCAATAAAAAACCTGACAGCATTTTCATGGCTGCCAGGTTCTGTTGCTTAAACAATAACGGTTTAACTAAATCTTTGCTTAATAATAACGGCGCTTATCTTTATGCCCTCTATTACCCCAATCGCGGTGCTTATCATGGCCACGATAGCCATTGCCGCGACCATTGTCCCATCTATCATTGTCGTAACGGGCTGGCGCGATATAACTGATTTGCGACACGACACGGCTATTGGGCGCGACCGCCACATTCACATCAATATAATTGCCAGGATGGTTGCTGGTCAACGTGTTGTAGGTTCTGCCGTTATATTCATAAGTGACAAAATAGCCAGAATTCACTGTTTGCCAGTTATCCACCTGATAGCAACTTTGCACTGGCACGCTACGCGTTGTCACTACATTATTTCGACTACTACCGATCCGGTCACCTGCAATGGCGCCAACACCGGCACCCACGGCCGCAGCGGCAATTCGACCATTGCCGCGACCAATGGTATTCCCCAGCAAACCGCCGGCAATGCCGCCAATCACGGCACCCGCGATTGAGTGGTCACCACCATTACTATAACTTTGTTGCTGGTATTCTGTGCGGCACTCCTGGCGCGGCATATTCACACGTTCAGTTTGCGGGGTCACTGAAAGCACACGTGCAGTGTCCTCATATTGACCATCTGCCATCGCTGGCGTTGCAAATACCGCTGCCACAAGTGCTGGAGCCAACATAGTCACTCGCATGCCGTTTACAACGTTCAACTTAAAATTACGCATCTTGAAACTTCGCATTTTTCTTCTCCATTACTTCTAGAATTGATCAAGCCATGTCGTTCAGCTATGGTCAGTCAACGCGGCAATTTTAAATTCGGCTTACCTGACAATGTTAATAATGTGTAACTCATGATTTTCATGAGTAAATAATTGAACCGTCAAACTTACTTATCACTCTCGACCTCTATGTCAGGAATATGTGTAAAAGCAATACGCATAGGTGCATCCTTTAACGCCTCATGCGCACCGCCAAAATAAATCGTATTTTTGCCAAACTTTAAATTTAGCGTATCAATCGCTTTGTTTAATTTCTTTTCGTTTTTAAGTGGCTCAATTTGGAATAAATCGCGCGCCACCTCATCTGCCGTTACCAAGCATGAAAAAGACACCCCAACCGCATAAGGTTCAGCTTTAACGTGGGGATAATGCCGCATAAAGGTTTCTAACGCTTCAATTAAGCGCAAGGTATTATCTGTGGGCGAAACCGCGCTTTCCATTTGCCAACTAGGAATATTCCTAAATTTAACCTTTACGCTGATTCTTGAAACAAGTAAATCATAGCTACGCATCCGCATGCAGGCTTTTTGTAGCAAGCGATGTAACACTGCCTTGGCGCCGGTTTCATTGCGCTGCTCAGGTGGTAGCACATGCGAGTGCCCCAAACTACTACGCGCATTTTTCACGTAATAAGGTTCCAATCCGCGCAGTTTGTCATACATGCGCCCTCCCTCAATACTACCCCAAGCTGTTTGTAACTGTTGCTGGTTGGCCGCATACAACTGCTCAACCGTCGTGATTTTATAGCGATTCAAGCGCGCTTCCATCTGCTTGCCGATACCATTCAGGTCGCGCAACTTCAACCCAAACAGTCGTTGTGGCAATTCATGCGGCGCGATCAATACACAGCCATCCGGCTTTTGCATATTAGAAGCCACTTTGGCTAAAAACGTATTGGGGGCGATGCCAATTGAACAACGAATATAATCGAATTGTGCGTTGATTTTATGTTTTATGTTGGCGGCGAGTTTCAGCGCATTTTCTGGTAGTTGCTGGCTTCCGGTGAGTTTGCATACCATTTCGTCAATAGAAAGCACTTTTTCTACATGTGTGCAGCTTTCAACTATTTCTATGAGCTTGTGATGAAATGTTACATAAATAGGTGGTCGCGCTTCCACAAAAATCATGTCCGGACATAGTTTTCGCGCCTCACTGACCAAGGTGCCGGTTTTAATACCAAAAGCTTTCGCCTCATAACTTGCCGCGATACAGCAAGTCGTTTCTGCCATGACAGCAAGCACGCCAATCGGCTTGCCGCGCAACTCTGGCAACAACTGTTGCTCTACTGAAGCAAAGTAGGAATTAAAATCAACATAAAGTGCATTTAAACGCATACTGCAATTGTAATGTTTACTCGAAATAACTGACTAACGATAGAATCTAATTTTTAAGGAAAATAAAATGAGCAACGAACACATTGCGATTTTTGCAGGTGGCTGTTTTTGGTGTACTGAACCTGTATTTAGCCAGCTAAAAGGTGTGAGCAAAGTAGTGTCTGGCTACATTGGCGGCCACACGCAGAACCCCACCTACAAAACCATTTGCAATGGTGACACGGGGCATGCCGAGGCAATTCAAATTACTTTTGATGCAGACAAAGTTATCTTTGAGACATTGCTGGAGATATTTTTGGTGTCACACGACCCAACCACGCCCAACCGTCAGGGCAACGACGTGGGAACGCAATATCGCTCTGCTGTATTCTGCCAAAATAACGTTCAGCGTGATGCGGTTAAAAAGATGATTGCCGAATTTAATGCAGCTAATGTATTTAACGCGCCAATCGTGACGCAAATCAATGGGGCAGAGGCGTTTTACCCAGCTGAAGATTATCACCAGTATTATTTTGCCAACAACCCTAATCAACCTTATTGTTTGGCGGTGGCAGCCCCTAAAGCGGCTAAGATTCGGGCTAAATACGCGGCTTTGATTAAGTAAGATGGGGATAACTTTAGCCGCTATTCTGACTTTAGCCGGAATAGCGGCATTTTAAGTTTTACTAGTTAGCCATTGCCTACGCCAAAAAATCATAATCATCACAAGTGCAATCCCCACCATCAAGCCCATTGCCCACCAAAAACCATCTTTGTCAGCTTGCCAAGGCATTTCATGAAAATTCATACCAAAAATACCTGCTATTAAGGTTGCTGGCATAAACAGCATGGCAACTACTGTTAATGCACGCACTTCTAAATTCACTCGCTGACTCACGCTCGCCATGTAAATATCCATCATGCCACTTAAACTATCGCGGATTGACTCCAGCGACTCGATAAAATTAACCGTATGATCGTAAATGTCGCGCAAATACGGTGTAGTAGCTGGGGTGAAAAAGTTATTATCATTACGCGTTAAACTGTTAATTACCTCACGTAGCGGCCATACAGCGCGACGCAACTCGATGCTCACGTGTTTTAGCTGATGGATGCTATGCAACTCAGTATTAGTTGGCTTATGCAACAACACCTCTTCAAGCCCTTCACTTTCATCGCCTACATCCTCAAGCACCTTAAAGTATTGATCAACAATACTATCTAATAGTGAATAAGCTAGATAATCGACCCCTAGCTCGCAAATATGTGCATGCATGCCTCGCAAACGTTGACGCACCGGCTCAAAAATACCGGTTGAACGCTCTTGAAACGTCAACAGGAAATCACGTCCAAGCACTAAGCTGATTTGCTCAGAGCTCACCGACATGGTGTCTTTTTCATAATTAAAACTACGTGTCTCAATAAACAGATAGTCGTCAAACTCATCAAGTTTTGGGCGCTGCTCGGTATTAAGGATATCTTCCTGCACCAATGGGTGCAAATGAAACAAATCACCTACTAACTTAATCAGCGCGGCATCATTGACACCGTGAATATTCAGCCAAACTTTCTTATGTGTGTTTTTATAACCTTCGAGACTAAATGATGCCAGCTCAACACTGGTTAACACACGCTCGCTCATCTCAACCGCATCATATTCAATCAAACTGATGATTGGTTTTTCCAGCTTGACTTCACCTATATGCACTAGCGAACCAGGCGGCATGCCGATTTTTTTTAAATGACGTTTTTTATGTTTACTCATGGGTATTATGATAACTTATTCTGCACGCAACGCCTCAATCGGGTCTAAATGAGCAGCACTCCTTGCGGGCAACACCCCTGCCAGCAAACCAATCACTGCAGACATCAGTAGCGCGCCAACGGCAAAGCTCCATGGCGTATGTACAGGAAATGTCGGTATCAATAAACTTATCAGTTGCGCCAAGCCCACACCCAGCAGCAACCCTAATACTCCGCCCAGCGCGGCCAGTATGATTGACTCACTCAAAAACAAACCAAGCACCGTGCTACGGCGCGCACCTAGCGCCACCAACAGGCCAATTTCATTAGTGCGTTCTGTCACTGAAATCGTCATAATAGTAACAATACCCACCGCACCTACCAGCAGTGAAATGCCGCCTAGCGCGCCTACTGCCATGGTTAAAATATTAAGTATGTTAGATAACGTTTTCAACATGTCTTCTTGCGTGGTGACGGTAAAGTCTTCATGTCCATGACGGAGTGTGAGCTGTTTTTTGACAGCTTTAGCCACCGTGGCCGATGATGCTCCTTCGGCATACATCACGTGAATCTCCATCAAGCCTTCGCGGTTATAAAGTTCTAAAGCACGCTGGGCGGGGATAAATGCCGTATCATCCAGATCAATACCAAGAAACTGGCCTTTTGGCGCCATGACACCAATCACACGGAAATGCAGCCCGCCTATGCGCACGCGTGCGCCTAATGGATTGGTTGTACCAAACAGCTCATTGCGCAACTTGCTACCCAACACCACAAACGCACGTGAACTACCAGCACCTTCACGCGGCAGAAAACTGCCAATTCTCACTTTGGAGCTAAATACACGGGTAAAGTCTGCATCCACACCATAAATAGTGGTGCGGCGCAGGCGACCATTGCCTTCTACTTCCGAGTTGCCCCATACTGTTGGCGTTGAGCCTGTCACCTGTGGCAATTGCTTGAGCGCCTGGGCATCTTCCATCGTTAGCAGTCGTGCAGTGGTGGGAATGCCAGTCGGTGGTTGCCCGCCAGTTTTGACCTTGCCGGGCGCAACACCAATCACATTAGTGCCAAATTGCGTGAATTCAGCCAATACAAAACGATGAACGCCTTCGCCGATGGAAGTCAATAAAATAACCGCTGCAATACCCACGGCAATGCCGAGCAGCGTTAAAAAACTGCGCATGCGGTGTGAAGTGATAGCTTGCAGGGCAAAGCGGGTAGCGTCGGCGAGTAGCATGGCTATCTTTTTGACAAGGCCTGTATCGGGTCTAGTTGCGCGGCACGGCGTGCCGGCATAACGCCAAAAACCAAACCAGAAACCAATGCTGTTCCCAACCCTGCCAGTACCGCCCATAGTGGTGGATAGGCTGGAAAAGCTGGGTAAAGATAACGTAAGAAAGCGGCACCCAAGTAGCCTAAACCAACGCCCACGATGGCGCCAGAAAGCGAAAGCAACACCGCCTCCACCATAAATAACTGCCGCACCGCTGCAGAGGTGGCACCTAAGGCTTTAAGCAGCCCGATCTCACCTGTACGTTGGGTGACTGATACCAACATGACATTCATCACGAGAATGCCCGCGACGGCCAAACTGATGGCAGCAATACCGGCAACACCAAGCGTGAGTACATTCAAAATCTTGTCAAAGGTTTGCAGTACGGCATCTTGCGTAATCACAGTCACGTCTTCTTCACCTTCGTGTCGTTGCGTAATTAGCTTCAGAACGCGCGCTTTGACCTCAGTAATCTGCTCTCGGCTACGTGCTTCTACCAAAATGCGAAACAGCGTATTACTGTTAAGCATTGCCTGCGCGGTAGCCACTGGCACAATCACCAACTCGTCGGTCGTCATGCCCATGCCGCGCCCGCCTTCGCTTAGCACACCCACCACACGCAGGCGCCTATCGCCCACCCGCACCGTTTTACCCAATGGACTTTCTGCGCCAAAAATTTCCCGCCGAATAAGCGCGCCCAGCACCACTTCGGCTGAGCCGTGCCCTACTTCATCTTTAGAAAGAAAGCGCCCCAACCCCATTTTAAGTTGGCGCACGCGAATAAACTCTTCATTGGTACCCAGCAGCATGGCCTCGCGCAATTTGCCAGCGGCATTGATTTCCGTGGTAGCAATCAGGATAGGTGAAATACGTTGCACCTGCGGCAAACGCAGCAAAGCGTTAGCATCTTCTAGCGTTAAATCTCGCGGCGTACTGGTTATGATGTTGGCAGGGTTAAAGCCGCGAGTTTCTGAGCGGCCGGGTAATACGATAATCAGATTACTGCCGATGGCAGAAAACTCACCTACAACATAGCGGCGCGCGCCATCGCCCAGCGCAGTTAATATCACCACCGCGGCCACGCCTATCGACATCGCCAATATCAACAACCCCGTGCGTAAAGGTGCCCCAGTAGCGGCATCACCTGCGTAACGGAATGTATCGGTGATTTTCAACGTGACGACTCTCTGAGTTGATTAATTAAGTTGGTCGATTTGGTTGATTTGGTGGATTGGTAACATCACTCACAACACCGCCATCTTCCATTCTTATTTGGCGCCGCGCACGCGCTCCAAGCGCATGATCATGCGTCACGACAATCAGCGTCATGCCCTGCGCATTCAGCGATTCTAGCAACCGCACCACTTCTTCACCTGTAACACGGTCTAGGTTGCCGGTAGGTTCATCTGCCAGCAGCACCGCTGGGCGCAGTATGGTAGCGCGGGCAATGGCAACGCGTTGCCTCTGCCCGCCAGAAAGTTCATTAGGCCGATGATGCGCTCTATCGGTTAACCCATACTCTTTAAGCGCCTGCGATACGCGCTTTGCACGTTCAGCCGAGGGCATGCCAGCCAATGTAAGCGGCAGCTCGATATTTGCAGCGGCAGTAAGACGCGGCACCAGGTGAAAACTCTGAAATATAAAGCCAATGCGTTCGCTACGCACCCGGGCCTGCTCATTCGGGTTAAGTGTAGTCACATCGCGCCCTTCCAGCCTATAAGTACCGCTATCAGCACGATCTAACAATCCAACCAAATTAAGCAAGGTGGATTTCCCAGAACCAGACGGCCCCATGACTGCGATATATTCGCCGCGCGTGATATTTAAATCTACATGACGCAAAGCATACACCTGGCTATCGCCGAGTGTAAAAGTGCGGTTTATGTCATTGAGCTGTATGAGGCTTTCATCAGGCATAGAGCGTTATTTTGCCTTGCTGGTTTGCGCGTTTGTTTCAGACGCTTTTTCCGGCATCACCGTCACTCCGGCTTTTACACCTTCCCGCTCCAAGGACCCCACAATGCGGTCACCCTGTTTTAGGCCATCCAATACTTCGGTGTATTCCCAGTTGGCAATTCCAGCCTTAACTGCGCGTTCTTCCAGTTTTTCTGTCGCGGGCTGATAAAGTAGCACTTTGTTGCCTTCGAGCAGGGTAGATGTCGGTATACGCAACACGTTAATATGGCTATCCAACACAATTTCCACATCTGCGCTGTAACCCACTAATAGTTGCTTATTATCATCGGCAATATCGAGTGAAACTTCAACATCAACGGTACGCGCCTGTTTTTCTACCGCTACCACATAAGGCGCTACACGTTTTACGTGTCCAGGCAATACCTTGCCAGGCAGCGCATCTAATGAAACCCGTGCTGATTGACCTGCTCGTATTTTTGGCGCATCCACCTCATCCATTGGCGCCTCGATATACAGGCAAGAATCATCAATCAAATCAATGGCTGGCGGCGTAGCTACACCTGGGGGTGATGGCGTAGTGTACTCACCGAGTTCGCCGACAATATCCGCCACAATGCCATCAAATGGCGCAACCAATACCGTGCGATTTTGCTCCACTTTAGTCACCTTTACGCGCGCCTGCGCTTGGGCAACATCCGCACGTGAGGCTTCGCAGGCTGCACGGCGCGATTTAGCCTCGTAACGTGCTTTTTCCTCACCACCTTCTGAAATAAAACCTTTTTCACGCAACTTAGCCATGCGGCCAGCTTCACGTTCCGCGTTATCAGCCATGGCGCACACTTCTGTTATGCGCTTTTGGCTACTTGCCACCTGTGTTTGCGCCAGATTACTTTGCGCCTGCTGATCATCGTTCCATAAACGCAGCAACACCTGCCCCTTTTTAACGTGATCACCTTTTTTAACACCAAGATAAGCAATGCGCCCGCCGCTAATCGGTGACAGCCGCGTACGCAGGCATGCTTCCACGCTGCCTGCACGTGTGTTTGCCACGCTAGATTCAACATTGCCACGCTCAACCTCAACCAGTGCAACAGTAATAGGCTGTGGGCGATTAAACCACCAGAATGTAGTGCCGATGCCTGCAATGATTACAAATATAATTAAGATGCGCCGCATAGTGTTTAACCAAGTAATCTTTTTAAAATTTTATTGTTGCATTACCAAATATTTAACGCTGTATACCTTTACGTAGAAACTCCTGTCGTGCTTTAGTTTCAGGCGTTTGTGTCATTAACGTAAAAAGTCTGGCGTCATCTACCCACTGCAAGCGCTCTAGCATTGATAGCTTGGCAAATGCCGCAAACTGCTCATCGCTAACATAATAACTAAAGCCGTTAGGTTGATTTATAGCTGTTTCAGGTGTAACTTGCTTGTTAGTTAGCGTCATGTAAAAAGCGCTCTAAATGCGTAATGTCCGACAAATCTTGCGCGCGCCCTGCGGCTTTTTTCAGCACAATCATATCTTCAATACAAGCCAACATAACGGGCGTGCCAGAGATGTCTCGTTGCACAGCCTTTGAAAATGCCAGTTGAAAATCAAGCGGATGATGAATCACAATGTCCACGGTTGGCGTAGCAGGCGTGTTGCTAATTAACGATAGCGCAATCAAGTTTTTTTCTGCCAATAATGCATCCCGCTTATTGGCATCTGCAAGGTCTTCCAGTTTCACTGGCACATTGGGGTAAAGACCAAGTTCTTTTGCTAAACTTACTAACTTGGCTATGTTGCCAGAGTCCAATGCAATCACTAAATCCACATCCATGGTCATGCGCGGCACACCATGCAAGTTCATCGCTAAGCCACCGACTAATAGGTAATCAATGTTATGCGTTTTTAATGCCTTGAAAAGGTTAAGGTAAAACATGGTTTATTATAGGCGTTTAAGCAATTGATTTGCAAAAGCTAAATATTGGCTTGAATTGCAACGCCCGTGGCAAAAAACGCCCCACCCGCTACGTGGTGAATAGTGCGTAATTTATCATACTCTTCTTGGTCATGCCCTTCAAAGTGCCAACGCCCGTCGCTGAACACACGTTCATCAGCATAAGCAGCGACAACTTCTGCAATAAATAAATCAAAAGTATTTTGGTTGTGCGGCTCGGAGATAATTTTGCACTCTAACCACGCCACGCAGCCCGCAAGCAAAGGCGCGGCAATGTGCTTGGCGGCAAAAGTTTCTAGCTGGTTTTCTGCAAATTTATCAGTACCATTAAGCTCACGCCCAGAGCTTGAGCCTAACTTGGTGACTAAACTCACCTGCGCCACACACGGTACATTAATGGCAAATGTGCCTGAAGCCTCAATCAACTCGCGCGTATAGGTGTTTTTATCAATCACCACACAAATTTTTGGCGGGTCAAAATCTAACGGCATATTCCACGCCACCGCCATGATGTTTTGTTTACCGTTAAAGCTGGATGAAACAAGAATGGTAGGGCCGTGGTTTAGGAGGCGGTAGGCTTTATCTAAATTTATCTTTTGCATGTTTAGTTGGTAGGTGGGGTTTTAACCCCACGCGGTAGAATGTTTCATGGTTTATTTACGTGCGGGTTCAAGAACCCACCCTACTTGACTGCGTCGACATTAGCCCATTTTTCCAAAGTTCGCTTTAATCTACCTTAATGGATAGCGAACTATTTTGCGTCTGACTTAGGCTTTGTTTGCTCAAAATGGCGCGACTAACTTCATCTTTTTGCTGCATCGTACCCCCCAAATCAAACCATTCGCCCTTATTGACACGCACCGTTGTGCTCAGTTCTTCAAAATCGATAAAGCCTTGTTGATTGAGCTGGGCGATTCTAGGCGTGATTTCTAGCTCAACTTGATTACCTATGCTACGCGGGCGAACGGAAAACCCTGTTGTGATGTCCACAAATTCGGTGGTGCGCTCAACGTGCGCATAACGGCGTGTAAACGTCACCCATTCTTGCGTAAATGGTACAGATTGTCCGACGCGAATAAAAGCAGGTTGGCCATCTAGCACGTTGATGAATTGGTTGTTATTGCTTTGTGTATTGGATTGGCGATTTTCCATATTGATTTGTGCACCATCAGGCGCATTTCTTGGATAACGGTTGGTACGCACTTCTACGTTGCCAATTCTTTTACGTCCGCTCACACCAACGCCATTAAGCGAAGTATCGATATGGTTTTGATGGATAACCGTGATTTTTAAGTTTTGTTGTGCGACATCTAATGTGGCAATGATTAGCTCAATTTCAGCCAATTTTTCGGGGCTGGCACGCACAACAATATGATTTTGCATACCTGTTACAGCGGCACCTGCAGGTGCGATGGATTGAATAATAGGCAAAATATCATCTGCAAAACGATGCTGTAGCGTGATAATTTTAAAATCTGTCACGGCGTGGGCGCAAAATGAACAACATAAAATGAGCCAGTTTAAATGCCGAAATATAGGTATTTTCACGATTGAAGCCCTAAATTTGTGACAGCTCGCTTACAGCGCGCCGCATGTTATTGTTTACTATGAAGACTCCCACCGCTAAACACCAAATACAGATGTTGTAGCGGGGGTTTCTAAGGTCAACGACCAGAGCGCAGGGGTGTTGCCACCCATACGGCTTACCGCGGTCTCAC
This sequence comes from Methylotenera sp., assembly GCA_030652995.1. Lineage (GTDB taxonomy): Bacteria > Pseudomonadota > Gammaproteobacteria > Burkholderiales > Methylophilaceae > Methylotenera. The sequence goes on along the minus strand of JAUSAG010000017.1, from coordinate 30 downwards.
TTAGCGTAGATTGCGTTGCCGCAACCAGTT
>JAUSAG010000016.1 GCA_030652995.1 Methylotenera sp. | reverse complement strand
AACTGGTTGCGGCAACGCAATCTACGCTAAGTGAGACCGCGGTAAGCCGTATGGGTGGCAACACCCCTGCGCTCTGGTCGTTGACCTTAGAAACCCCCGCTACAACATCTGTATTTGGTGTTTAGCGGTGGGAGTCTTCATTTCTTGTGTAACCTATAGTCCGACCAGACCACTAGCTGCATACGCTAATGCAACAATCTCGCTCTAATCTCCATGTTGTATTGTTATCAGGGCGTTCCCTACTATCAATCAATCTACTTAAAACTTTAATCCTCTGGAGTGTCCCATGAAAAAATCGTTGGTTGGCGTTGTAGCCATTCTTTTCGCCTCTGTTGCCATCCAGGCACAGGCGAATGTCAAAATTACCGAAGTTGCCCCTTGGGCGAGCGGTAACTCGCCCATCAGTGCCGACTGGTTCGAACTCACTAATACTGGAAATTCCGCAGTGAGTATTTCCGGCTGGAAGGTAGACGATAATTCCAATTCATTTGCTGCTGCGGTGGCTCTTTCGGGATTGAGCAGCATCAATGCTGGTCAATCAGCGATCTTTGTCGAGGGCAATGCTACGAAGGCGGCTTCCTTCATCAGCAACTGGTTCGGCGCTAATGTTCCAGCAAACTTTGCTATCGGTTACTACAGCGGTTCTGGCATCGGATTGGGCGCGGGCGGCGATGCACTTAACATTTATAACGCTAGCGGCGTCCTACAAGCCAATGTGACATTCGGCGCTTCGGATGCGGTTTCGCCCTTTCAGACTTTCGACAATGCAGCTGGCTTGTCAGGAGCGATTTCGCAATTAAGTATGGTCGGTACCAATGGCGCTTTTGTTGCGGCAAATAGTGCATTTGAAATCGGCTCCCCTGGCACTATCGCGGCCGTACCCGAACCCGAAACATTTGCAATGATGGGGTTAGGCTTAGGTCTAATTGGCTTCATGACAAGACGTCGTAAACAGAAGTAATTCAATAGCAATTAAAAAGGCTGAATCCATTGGATTCAGCCTTTTATTTATTTAATGCTACGCGCTAATGAATATTCAGATTAACTTAATCAACAATCTGATAGCCATTTGGGTTACTAGATTGCCACTTCCAAGTATCGTGGCACATTTCATCGAGACTTCTTTTCGCACTCCAACCCAATAATTCCATAGCAAGTTTAGTATCAGCATAATTAATCGCTACATCACCCTGACGTCTTGGTAAAAACTCATATGGAATAGATTTATCACTAGCTCTTGAAAAAGCCTGTACCACATCAAGAACACTGTATCCCTTGCCGGTACCTAGATTTAAGGTAATGAAATCTTCTTTATTTAGCAGGTAATCAACAGCATCTACATGTCCATCAGCCAAATCAACCACATGGATGTAATCTCTTACACCTGTACCATCATGTGTAGCATAGTCATTGCCAAACACACGCAGTGTAGGTAATCGACCAACCGCAACCTGAGACACGTATGGTAATAAATTATTTGGTATCCCGTTAGGATCCTCTCCAATCAAGCCACTGCTATGCGCACCGATAGGATTAAAATAACGTAACAAAGCAACACGCCACGTGCTATCAGCTGCATGTAAATCACGCAGAATATCTTCAATCACCAACTTGGTTCTGCCGTAAGGATTAGTTGCAGTTAATGGGAAATGCTCTTTAATCGGAACAGAAGCTGGATCACCATATACAGTAGCAGATGAACTAAACACAATTGTTTTAACATTAAATTCATTCATCACCTCGAATAAGTTTAGGCTACCGACGACATTGTTATCATAATAAAGCTGAGGCTTTTGGTTAGATTCTCCTACCGCCTTTAAGCCTGCAAAATGTATGACTGCCGATATATCAAATCTTTCAAAAACAGTTCTCATTGCCGCTTTGTCGCGAATATCGGCTTGAACGAAAGGAATCTTTACCCCTGATATTTTCTCAATCCGATTAAGTGATTCGATGCGACTATTAGACAGATTGTCCACAACAACGATTTCATATCCAGCCTCTATCATTTGCAAACAAGTATGGGATCCTATATAACCGGCACCCCCAGTAATCATAATAGCCATAATGTAAATTCTGAGTTATTTAAATTCAATTCAAGATACTTGAATAGTTGTATTTAAATAATTTACTGTTGTAGTCTTAACGGACTATTTACTTAGCTTTATAATTAATTAATCTTTAAATGCCCAATCAACCAACGCCCTGAATGATTAAAATAATTTGCACCACAGCCACCTTTTAGCTAACATTGTTCCATACCCATAGAGGGTAATGAAAATCCTCTGAATACTGATTGATAGGGGTCGCAACAATGGAAGATGAAATTGAGCTCAAGTTAAATATCAATTGCAAAGATGCCTCGCGCCTACGCAAACATCTTGCAATTATGAATGCCAGTATAAGCAGACCCTCCACAAATAAACTTGTTAATTTCTATTTCGACACCCCTGAGCTTAAGCTATTGGATGCCGGAATTAGCCTACGCCTTCGGCGTATGTCAGGTTGCTGGACTCAGTTGATCAAGACCGTAGGCAACCCTCTAGCAGGGCTACACAAAAGGACAGAATGGGAAAGCCCTGTCTTAACTGGCCATCCAGACTTCACTAAAATTATTCACCCAAATTTAATCAAGTTATTCACAGATAAAAAACAACGAGACGCACTGAGGCCAATTTTCAAGACGGAAGTACAACGTAGCATATGGCAGCTTTCTTTTGACAATGGTGACCAAGTTGAATTGGCGCTTGATATCGGCAAATTGGAAGCAGGAGAATATCATGAGCTCATCTGTGAAGTTGCACTGGAACTGAAAAGCGGCAATATAGGCCGACTTTTTGATATAGGGCTAGAACTTCAAACCATCATTCCATTAACAATAAATAACTCCAGCAAAGCCGAGCGTGGTTACGCCTATTACCGCTTTGATGCACCGTCCGCAATCAAAGCGCAGTTGCCGATATTGTCAAAAAACACCGATGGTTATAGCGCCTTCAAACAAATCATATCGGAATGCATCAATCACCTGCAGCACAATCAAGGTCTTGTATTGAATGCAGCAGACATCGAGGGCTTGCACCAAATGCGCGTTGCATTACGCCGTATGCGCTCCGCATTTACTATGTTTAAAAAAATAGTTTGTAGCAAGAAAAGCGTTGCGATAATAGCCGAACTTAAGTGGATTAATGAGACGTTAGGGAAGGCTCGCGATATTGATGTATTCGTCACACAAACCCTGCCTGCCATTATTGAAAAAAGCGAGGATAATGCAGGACTATTGAAGCTAAGGGAGAAAGCTTTAACGGCACAACTTAAAGCAAGCAAAGAAGTGAAAACAGCCATTTCATCACAACGTTACCACCGTTTTTTATTAACATTGTTAGCCTGGCTGGAAAATGAACGTTGGTGCGCGAACATTAAACACAGAAAAAACTATCAAATACTGGATATCGCTAAAGCGACCCTGAAGAAGTACCACAAGTTGTTGCTACGACAGGCTGATAACCTTGTTTATATGGACTCAGCAGAGCGCCACCTTGTCCGTATCGCTGCTAAAAAAATGAGGTATGCAGCAGAATTTTTCGCCAGCCTCTATCCTGCGAGAAAATCACATGAATTTATAAACAACTTATCAAAATTACAAGACCAACTAGGTGTGCTTAACGATATTTCCATCACCGAGAAACTACTGCGCAAAGTCATCAGTCATGAAATAGATCCTGCGCTAGAAAAAGCGTCTCACATTTTAAATAAATGGAACGCCCGTAATGTAGCCCATAATTTAGCGCATGTAGATAAAACCTGGCATGCATTCACTTTAAAAGAACCATTCTGGCACTAAACTCTATGAAGAAATTGTCTACTTTTTGCTTTTATCTCTTGCTTTAATTTCGTGCATTCTTTGACGCCATTCCGTTAACTGCTCATCATCCAGTTCAAGCTGAATTGCAATAGCCTCAACCCGACTAAGCTTTTCATCTTCAAATCTACGCGTTAGCTTGCCTCGCATTCTGGACAACAGGCGCTCACCTTCCTCTTCAGTTAACTTTGCTACTTTTTCCAGATATTCATTATTGGCTGATTTTATTTTCATCAAGCTTCCTTTTTTTAAAATTAATTTTTAACCAACATATAGTATAGAGCGCCAAATTTTTTAATGTGTTACATATTTATGACTTTAACTTACCATGAGATTTAAGACTGTCATATTTTCTTCACTAAAAGCGTTCATAATTAAATAGTTAAAAGTTAAATTGTAAATATAGCGAAATGAAAAAACATGACATGCTTAAATTGAAGCATGCATTTGCCGATGAAGAAACAACAGCCTATTCACTGCTGTTAGGTGAACTTATCGAATTGCGTGACAACTTGATAAGGACAGAAAAAGAATTCACCAACATCCTGCAACTGGTAAATGCACAACACCAGACAGGTGCTACCAATCTGATTCATTACCTTGGCTTGCGTCGCCTAGATATACGCCCTCTTCAGGAAAAATTAGCAGCAGTCGGACTTTCCTCATTAGGGCGTGCAGAATCTCATGTATTACCTAATCTGCAAGCCATCATCACACTACTGCAGCACGCCATTAAAATGCAGTCTGATAGCAATAGCGCTAGGGTCAAATGGCCAGCATCTGGTTTTTCATTGTTACAAAACAACGCGAAAAACCTGCTCGGTAAGCTTCCTGCAGAACGGCAGGCGCGGATTATGGTCACTTTGCCAGCTGATGCCGCTGACGACTATATGCTCATCAAAGATATGTTGATAGCAGGAATGGATTGCGCAAGAATCAATTGCGCTCATGATGACCAAGAAGTTTGGTTACGCATTATTGAAAAACTTAGACATGCACGTCGTGAAACAGGGCGGCACTGCAGAATACTGATGGATCTTGGCGGCCCGAAATTACGCACAGGGAACATCGCTCTCGGTGCGGCAGTACTAAAGTGGCGACCCCTGCGCAACATTCATGGTCAGATAGTAACGCCTGCGCGAATATGGCTACATCACGAGAAAAATCATCGTTCCTGCCCTGCTTCAGCTGATGCATGCCTCCCTATTAAAGGGGATTGGTTGGCACTAGCCAAGAAAGGTGATCTGATAAAGTTTATAGACTCCAGAGGCGCTGAGCGAAAATTGCAATTAACCGAAAAAGTAAATAAAGGCTTTTGGGCCGAATGCAATCATACCGCATACCTCAGTTCAGGCACTAGGTTACACTTAAGCAAACCTAAATCGAAAATAGCCCGCAAACTAGGTAATAATCAAACTCATGACGTAGGAAGAGTTGGAACCTTACCACAATCTCCAGCGTTGATTCGTCTATATCGCGGTGACAACCTAGTTCTAACTAGCAAGCCAATCCCGGGATCCCCTGCACAATACGACGAAAATGGTCACTTGTTGCGCTCAGCCAGTATTTCTTGTTCCATGCCGGAAGTTTTTACCATGGTCAAACCTGGTGAACGCATCCTATTTGATGACGGTCGTATCGGAGGCGTTATCAGAAGCGCCGATACTGATGAACTTTTGATTGAAATTACTCAAGCACGCGATAGTGGTGAAAAATTATTATCCGACAAGGGCATTAACCTTCCAGATAGTGAGCTTGATCTTCATGGCTTGACTGATCTGGATATCTATAATCTGGAGTTCGTTGTACACCATGCAGACATGGTGGGGCTTTCATTCTCCCATAGTGCATCAGATATAGAATTATTGCAGCGCCATCTAAAAAACTTAAATGCAGATCAATTAGGCGTTGTGTTAAAAGTTGAAACCCGCGCTGCCTTCGAACACTTGCCCGAATTACTTTTATCCTTGTTACGTTCACCGAATGTAGGCGTCATGGTTGCACGTGGCGATTTAGCTGTGGAATGTGGCTATGAAAGACTGGCAGAGTTACAGGAAGAAATTATGTGGCTAGCCGAGGCTGCTCATCTACCCTTAATCTGGGCAACGCAAGTGCTGGAAGGTCTGGCTAAAAATGGCAAGCCAAGCCGCGCCGAGATTAGTGATGCCGCAATGGGAGCACGTGCTGAGTGTGTAATGCTAAACAAAGGACCACATATCCTGGAGGCTATTCAGATGCTGGATGATATTCTTAAGCGAATGCAAGCACATCAGAGTAAAAAGAGCGCTAAGTTGCGGCGTTTACACTGGTAATGCAGTTCAAACAATCAAGTGCGTTACTAAACCGCTAACCACTAGATTCTTTGAGAAACAAAAAATTAATTATCCATTAGGAAGTTTATGTTACACGAATTCACAAGATCACCTCGTATTGCTTACTTCTCTATGGAGATTGCTTTGGCATCTGATATTCCAACTTATGCAGGCGGACTTGGGGTTCTGGCTGGAGACACTCTGCGCTCCGCAGCTGATTTGGCATTACACATGGTAGGGGTAACGCTGGTCAGCCGCGCAGGATATTTTGATCAAAAAATTGACAGTATCGGCAGACAGATTGAAGCACCTCAAACCTGGGAGCCCTCAGACCATGCAAAACCTGTATGTGCGAAAGTTTCTGTACAAATCGAGCGCCGCACGGTTTGGATTGGCGCATGGTTATATCCAATCAAAGGGTTAGGTGGTGCTGAAGTGCCGGTAATCATGTTAGACACTGACCTGCCAGAAAACAACGTTGAAGATCGAGAAATAACCCATTTCCTCTATGGTCATGATGCAGCGTACCGGCTCAAACAAGAGATTGTTTTAGGAGTCGGTGGCATAAGAATGCTACAAGCATTGGGGTTCGAAATTACAAAGCACCACATGAATGAAGGGCATTCGGCACTATTGGGAATGGAACTGCTTCATCGACACTCTTACCATCAGCGTGATCTGCGGCCTGGTGAAGCACTGTATGACTTACCAGTGGTCCGGTCAAAGTGTATTTTCACTACACACACACCAGTAGAAGCAGGGCAGGACAAATTCGACTATGCCATGGTTAATCGCATTGCAGATGGTGAATTTATGGATTTACGAGAGGTGCGTAAACTGGCGGGGGATGATACCCTGAATATGACGCGTCTGGCACTGAATCTTTCAGACTACGTGAATGGTGTTGCCAAATGCCATGCTGAAGTATCACAGCGCATGTTTCCCGGCTACCATGTACATGCCATTACAAATGGCGTGCATCCTCACACTTGGACAAGTGAGTTTTTTGCTACGCTTTACGATAACCACATGCCTGGATGGCGCCATGAACCAGAACAATTAGTTCGTATTGATCAGGTTGCGGATAATGCAATCTGGGATGCACATAAAAACGCCAAGCAACAACTGCTAGACCGCGTGAAAGAAACGACTGGGAAAACGCTCGACCCAACACTACCTACATTCGGCTTCGCCCGTCGCATGACGGCCTATAAACGCCCAGACTTAATTTTTACTGATCTTGAACGTTTGCGTAGTATCGCAAAAAAACAACCTTTCCAGCTGGTGATGGCAGGTAAGGCGCATCCTTATGATACCAATGGTAAACAACTGATCAAGATTTTACATGACCATCTACGTGAACTATCAGATGACATTTCGGTAGTTTACATGCCCGGATATAACATGAATCTTGCGCTTGAACTGGTGTCAGGTGTAGATGTCTGGCTAAATACACCGTTACGACCACTTGAAGCTTCTGGCACCAGCGGCATGAAAGCAGCTTTCAACGGCGTACCCAGTCTGAGCGTACTTGACGGCTGGTGGCTAGAAGGCTGCATCGAAGGCGTTACGGGCTGGGCAGTCGGCAATTCAATTGTGGGGAATGAAAGCAACGACGTGCAAGACTTTTACAGCAAGCTAGAAAACATTGTACTACCGCTCTATTATACCGACCGTGCGGGCTGGATTGCCCTGATGAAGGGTAGCATCGGTAGAAATGCCTCTGTATTTAATACTCATAGGATGATCCGACGCTACGCTACGGAAGCTTATATGCTCTAAATACTCTCCGACTTGGCGACTGAGCTAAAAGATCTAACCGAAGATTTAGAAGAAATAATTAACCAAAAAGCTAACAATCGCACTCGATAAATCTAGTTAATTTAGACCCCCAGTAGTTTTTTATCTTCCACAAGCATATCTGTTACTGACGTAGGAAATATTTTTATATCCTCAAATGCGAGCTGAGGCAATCTCTCATTGATGATTTGAGTAACAACTTCAGCTTGAGTAACATCCCTTAGTCTCTTACCGTAATCCCTGTCTTTTTGCTTAGCCATCCATAACTTAAATAAAACAAAGGCACGTGGGTCAACCGTGTTCATATAAGCCATTTTCCCGTTCGTGCCAACCACCATTTCCTTGAATTTTGGAGCGCTTAAAAGCCAGTCAGCATTACGCGCTTGCGCCACCCAAAAATCATCATCATTCTGGCTATGTCTGATTGGATTGTTTTTAGCATTAGGGCTTTTATATTCGCACTCTTTTATTCTAATCAAATCTACTTCGTAGCCATCACTGTTAACCGCCGTATATAACTGACTTTGATTAATAGTAAACGATGAGTCAACTTTCCTAAGTAAGCCAATCATGCCATCAATGCTTAATTTACCTTCAACGGCCACACTTAATTTTTTACGATTATCCCAAAGCAGGTCTAAATCATTGGTAGCCAGCACTTTTTCTTCAACGCGTGCGCTTGCGGCAGTTTCGTAGGCATAAAGCGCATTTGTACCAATCACCGTAAAATGCTCGCTCATGCCTGAGCGGTCAATCTCACTAAGAACATCAATTATCACATTTGGCGTCCTACCCACCCTAAGCGCCCGATTGAGTCTTTGGTGACGCTCAAGGGAAACCTTTAAGTTAGCAAAAGATTGTTCTTGCTGCTGCTTACCTTGCATAAATTTTTTATAGATAGCTTCTGTTTGTTCCGACCTAGCACCCAATCCAGTTTGAGCGCCTTTGGTCGTTGTTCTCACTAGATATTCAACGCCATTAACTTCTCTCCACAGCATACTGCCTCGATAAGCAAGCATGCGTGTTTTAGCTTGTTGCAAGGTGATAAATGTTTGCCTTGCATCTATATGCTGCCTAATGGCATCGTCGGGTAAATCTAGTATTTCAGCATTTTTAATAGAAATTTAAATTTACATTGAAAAATGTTTTTAGTCAATAAGTTAGGCAATACGCACAACCATTTAATAGTTAATCATAATCAGTCCTACCGTTTTTAAAATTAAGGCAAGGAAAGCGCATCAGTAAAGCTTTTAGAAATGCAGGCAAACATTGTGGGTAATTTTTGTATCGGCTTATTGATTGTGTATGCAAAATCTAAATTCGATAACTTACCCGCTGAATTTTTTGCACAACTTAAAGAGGAGTTTAATCATGCCTATAACAATCTGATAGCAAAGTGATAAGTACACTTTGATCCGCCAGCCTGTTGATACAACGCGCTATCTGATAAAAACAGCCGCTAAATGTTAGCGGATTTTTCACAAATACTGAGTTTGCCCTAATCGCCAACAGTTGAGCGTAAATAAAAACAGAATAACCACTTGATTTTAATGATTTAATCTAACTTCAATTCACATCACACTATTAAGCAAAGATGCGAATGCAATCTACCCCAGAGCCACTGTAAAAGTCCTTCAGCTCATTGTTGATAGCGTCACACAAGATTGATGTAAGACAAACTCTTACACCGCAAATAGACAACGACCCATTGGTTGATCACGCTTTAAGCGTTACATTGCACAAACCCAATTGCAACACTGTTTTTTTAATAGAAACAATGAATTAGGAAGTAAAATGAATGTAAAAGATATGATGTCTGAAATAAAAGATGCAAATCTCAACTATTTGATGATGGCGAAGCAGCTGATTAGCGCAGATAAAGCGACCGCAATGTTCCTGCTGGGTGTGAGTAAAGAAATTGCGGATTTGCTGGATAGCTTAAGTAACGTTCAGGTGGTAAAGCTCAGCAGTACCAATATGATGCTTACCCGCTTTCGTTTTGATGACAGCGCGGTGCTTGGCATGCTGACCAATTATTCAAAAGAGCGCCAGCAGGCGCATTTACACACCTCTATTCTTTTAGCAAGTCAATCTGCTGAAGAAATCACTTAAGTTAGATTTAGTATGAATATCAAGCAATTTTTTGGCATTAACTCTCGTGAGGCCCTCAAGCAGGTGCGCTTGGAGCTGGGTGAGGATGCCATTATCTTATCCAACCGTATAGTTGAGGGTGGGAACAAGATTACCGCGCTTAAAGAAGAGGATCTGGATGCGATTGTTGACAATGCAGCTATGGTGGAAGCTTCGTATCGTAGCCACACCGAGGGTTTTGGCAACGATAATCCGTCTGCGATAATCTCCGTTATCAATAAAAAGATTGAGGGATTTCATAGTAACCAAGCGCAGCCGTTTGCGCCAACAATGACATATCCTGAAATACCAGTACCGCAAATACATGTAGCGCAACCAGCGCCTATCAGCATTCAACCAACCATGCCAGATAGCCTTATGCAGGCTTCTATGTTAGATGCCAGCATGAAAATGACTGAGATTCTGCATGAGATGCGCAGTATGCGTGACGTTTTTGAATCTCAGCTCACGACCATTGCCTGGAGCAACTTACAGCAGCAATACCCAACTAAAACGCAGCTATTAAACATATTATTGTCTGCCGGCTTTAGTGCAGCACTGTCTAGAATGCTATCTGAAAAGCTACCGGCAAACCTGGATGAACCAAAGGCTTTAGCTTGGGTTAAGTCTATTTTGAGCAAAAACCTAGATAGCATTTCAAATGAAAGCGGCATGTTAGACCAAGGCGGGATATTTGCACTTATTGGCCCGACTGGTGTTGGTAAAACCACAACAACGGCCAAGCTTGCAGCTCGGTATGTGATGAAACATGGCACTGAAAGCCTAGGGCTGATTACCACGGATGCGTATCGTATCGGCGGTCATGAACAGCTCAGAATATACGGTAAAATTCTTGGCGTAATGGTGCATGCAGTTAAAGATGAAGCAGACCTTAAAATCGCCCTAAACGAACTCAAAAGCAAGCGCACGATTTTAATCGACACCGTTGGCGTGAGCCAGCGCGACACCATGGTAACAGAGCAGATCGCTATGTTGTCGAACACTAGCGCTCCGATTAAAAAACTGCTATGCCTAAACGCCACCAGTACGGGTGAAACGCTCACCGATGTAATTAGGGCGTACAAAGGCAAAGGTCTAGATGGCGCTATCATCACGAAACTGGATGAAGCTGTGACTATTGGCGGTGTGTTGGATGTAATTGTGAGAGGAAAGCTCAAGCTTTATTACTTGGCTAATGGTCAGCGCGTGCCTGAAGACATTCATCTCGCAAATAAAAACTACCTAATTCAAAAGGCATTAAAAATTGGGGTTGATGGACGCTCATTGCAGTTTAAAAATGAGGAATTGCCCTTTATTATGGGTAATACCAAACAAACTGTGAATAACTTATCTACAGAGATTAGTCGTGGTTGATTTTAAGAATGACCAAGCGGCTGGTTTACGCCGCATCATGACTGCACCAAAACCGCGTGTGGTTTCTATTATTTCAGCGTCATCCACACAAGATCAGTCGCGCATGATGATCAACTTGGCAGCCTCTATCCGAGCTCAAGGCAATGATGTGCTAATTATGCACGCCTCAGAAACATCACCTGAGTCTGGTTACGAAGCTGAAAAAATACCCACGCTATTAGACGTTGCCATCAGATCCGCCTCATTATCAGCAGCGATTAAAAATAACAAGCAAGACTTTGTTGTAGCTAAGCTGCTGTCAAAAAATCAAATCAGCACACCGCTAAGTAATGATGTTGGTGATGTATTAAACCAGTTATTTGATCAATTAGTGTTGCAATATGAAATTGTACTGGTAGATGCCACACTCAATAGTGATGATCTATTGCCTTTAAAAACCTTGAATAATAGCGACATTTTAATTCAACTTACGCGTGAGCCAGCGTCTATCAAAGATGCCTATACGTTAATCAAGCGGATTTGTAGCCAGCTAGGCAGGCGCTCATTTGGCATTATTGTGGATGATGCGAGCGAAGTGCAGGCGCAGGCCGTATTTAACAATATTGCGCAAGTAGCAAAACGCTTTATGCAAATTGAGTTGGAATTTTTTGGCGCGATTCCAGCAGACGTCCACCTTGGCAGGGCCGAAAAACTTGGTCGCCCGGTGATTGATGCCTTTCCGTTAACGCCGGCTTCTAATGCATTCAAGCAGATTGCTCAGCGCTTAAATAGCAAAATCACCCCTACTAACACTAACCTCGATTACGCAACTCAACTATAGGTTGCAACCTAAAAAGTTTAGTCTGACTCGCCCAGCTTTAACAGCGCTTCAAACTGCTCAATAGGCACAGGCCGACTGAACAAATAACCCTGATAAAATTTGCATCCGCTATCCATTAGCAGGCTTTTTTGCACTTCGGTCTCAACCCCTTCGGCAATCACATTCAAGTTTAGCGTATGCGCCATCACGATAATAGTACGAACAATGGCTTCGTCACTGCTATCCATGGCAATATCACGTACAAATGATTGGTCTATCTTGAGCTGATCCAACGGCAATTGCTTGAGGTATTGTAAGGATGAATATCCCGTACCAAAATCATCTAATGCAAAACGGACACCGATATCCTTTAGTGCATTCATGATAGCAACGGTATCGGCGACATGCTCTAGCAGAATACTTTCTGTTAACTCCAATTTAAGCAAGGTCGGGTTAATGCTGTGGCGCTGAGCGGCCTGTTGTACTTGACTTACAAAATCAGCTTGATGGAACTGTTTAGCGCTAACATTAATTGACAATGTCAGGTGTTGAGTGCGCGTATCTTGTTGCCACACTTTAAGTTGCGCGCATGCGGTATCGAGCACCCAATGCCCGATTTTAACAATCAGCCGCGATTCTTCAGCTAACGGAATAAACTGGAATGGTGATACCAAGCCGCGTTCTGGGTGTAGCCAGCGAATTAGGGCCTCGGCACCCACTACGCGCCCTGCGCTATCCACCTGCGTTTGGTAATAAAGAGCAAACTGTTGCAATTCAAGCGCTTTACGTAACTCACGCTCGATCTCTGCACGTGTATTAACCGCCTCTTGCATCAAGGGATCAAAGAATCTTAATGCATTGCGGCCAGACTTTTTAGCCTGATACATGGCGATATCCGCATGTTTCAGCATTTCTTCTTGAGATTGGTCATGGGTGCTAAAAAGCGCCACGCCAATACTAGCGGTGCTTTGATATTCATACCCCGCCAGTTGGTAAGGCATATTAAGGGCATTAAGAATTTTTCGACCAATCACTTCAACTTGTGCGGCAACTTCAAGCACAGACCCATTCAGGTTTTCCAGCATCACCACGAACTCATCACCGCCAATACGTGCAACCGTATCGCCCTCGCGCACACTGGCAATCAGGCGTTCGGCGACCTGCTGCAATAGCAAATCGCCGGTATCGTGCCCTACCGTGTCGTTGAGCGTTTTAAAGTGATCAAGATCGAGAAACAGTAATGCACCATCTTTACCTAAGCGCGTACTGGAGGACAGCGCCTGATTTAGCCTATCGACCAGCAGGCGCCGATTAGGTAAGTGCGTCAAAGGGTCGTAAAAGGCTAGGCTCTCTATCTTTTCAGTAGCAGCCTTGCGTAGCGTCACGTCTCGAGTCACTGCCAAATGCAGATTTTCACCCCCTTCTTGCATCGGGACGGCATGCGTTTCTAGCCAGCGACGACCCCCCTTAAGCCCAATCACCTCGAATTCCAACTGCATGGATTCGCCAGCCAGTACTCTTTTATGCATATTAGCAAAAGCTGCGCGATGTTCTGGTGCAATCAAATTTTCTACTGCATGCCCTGCAACCTGCGCTAATGCGTCGGCTTCAATCATTGCAAGCCCGGCTGGGTTCATCTCTTTCAGGCGCCCTTGTGCATCTACTATTTTGATGCATTCTGGCTCGTTATCAATAATGGCACGCAGGTGTGATTCTCTTTCTATCAGCTTAGCCTCGCTTAACTTACGTTCACGCTCAACCTCAATAAGCTTGGCCTGTTTTTTAGCTATCCAGCCCAGCACAGTGTTTTGCATCGCGTCAGCCACTACAAAAGCGGAGGTTAAATCTTCCGACCCTATTTTGGCAATCTGCGCCTGTACCTCATCAACCGAGCCACCCAGCGTGGTCTTTAAAGCGTTGTAGGTGCGCCTTAGGCTTAACACCAAACCCAGAGCAAACATGATCAATAAAATGCGCAAGATTGATGCGATCATCTCGGTGGCCTGCACCGCCTTCAGCGTACGCTCACCCATCATGGTGTAAACCTTATCAATAGGTCTCATGATCGCCGCTTTTAGTTGATGGTATTTTTTATCGTGCAGCATATTGAGTGCGCTCGCTTTGTTTAGCGACGCATCTGGATGCGATGCTGCCACCAACCGCATCGCCTCAAGCTCAATCGCGGTTAAATCATCTGAATTCTGCTTGGCTTTTGTCAGTTGATTCAACTCTTGTTGCGTAAACCCTGCGCGCTGCATTAAGTCCAGTAGCGCCACAGCTCGCTGGTTATCAGCGTGCTGCGGCTTGCCATCAGCGATCACAAAAGTCCAATATGCTTGCTGATATTGTTTTGGGCGCGGTTTTTTGCCATTCCGAATATCCAGAATATCCTGATAATAGGTTTTGTAGTGCGGGTCACCTGTGACGACGTAAATGCGCGCCATGTTGGTCAAGTCATCTGAAGATTGGCGAAGTTCGTTGACTAATAAAAAGGATTGATGCCGCATCTCATTCGCGCGATCAATCTGCTTTTCTGCCCAAACGTAAATGGCAAAGGCAATAGTAAGCACTGCAAGCATGGCCAACACCAGCCAAAGACTACGGGCAAAGGAGATAGACGCATTCATGTTTAATGTCATTATTTTTTTAACCTAAAACCACTTTTTATCCATGAAATTGCTTGATCTACCTATGGTGCGAGGTTTTTGTGGGCGCACCGTTAATTCTACACCTACAACAGCGTATCGCTATCAATACCATCCTCGGCAGGAGCAGTATCGATAGAAGCAATCATATTTTCCAGAATTTCTCGCGCGGCTTCAAATGAGAACTTTTTAAGTTCATGTGCCAAAGCTACGCACGGCTCACCCAACGCCGCATGAAGGGCGTCGGCGTGGCTATCAAAAAATACAATAGCGGCGGTGTCGCTTCTTTCCAGCAGTATGTCTAGCTCATCAAGCAAAGTTTTTAACACTTTGAGCGTTGGCATTTCAACATCTGCGGCTATCGGTGCCGATATGGTTGCAGGCAACGTGGCGGCAATGGTGATAAGCGCATGATTGATGGCTTCAACACGGTTAGCCACTGCGGCTTGGTTCAGCGCCTCACTTGGGCTCAAACGCAATAAGTTTTCCAACTCACCGGCACCTGCTGCCAAGGCCGTGGCACCCAAAGTTGCCGCCGTACCTTTTATTGCATGCGCCAAATGTTGTGCCGCAGTAAGCTCAGCTTTAGCTAAAAACTCCTTTAGCTGCGACACGCTATCAGCATGAGTATCAATGAAGCTCGCCAGTAAGCTGATATATTTCTCGGTGTTTCCGCGTAGTGCCTCCAGCCCTTGCGCCACATCCATGCCTGGCAGATTTGTTAACTGCACCAAAGCCTCTTGAAGGTTCAGACTATGGCTGTTAGTAACGACCTTCACTTGCGTTTCTTTTATGATCGCTAATGGTTTTTCAATGTTGATACTCGTTGCAAGTGGCGGCTGCTCTACGCTGAGCTTATTGATAGATGACAACCACTTTAGCAAAGTAGCATAAAGGTGATTAGGTGCTACCGGCTTAGCAATAAAATCACTCATGCCAGCATCAAAACAGGCTAGCCGATCTTCATCAAAAGCATTGGCTGTCATTGCAATAATAGGGGTGTCTTCATAACCCGATAGTTGACGAATAACACTTGTCGCTTCCAGGCCGTTCATGTTCGGCATGTGCATATCCATTAAAATCAAATCATAGTGGTGCGCCTTCACTTTTTCTACCGCTTCTGCACCATCGCCCACTGTTTCTAAATCAATACCCGCACTTTGCAACATCTCTACTGCAACTTCACGGTTGACTTCACTATCATCGGCAAGTAGCACTTTTGCGCCGCGATGATGTAAGCGTAGCAACGTTTCAGCATCACGCTCACTAGCCGTGTTCAAGCTTGCAATCGGCATTTGTTGGCCGCGTTGCAATTTAGCCGTAAACCAAAAGGTGCTGCCAGATTCCGGTTTGCTATTAACGCCAACTTCGCCACCCATCATATTCGCCAGCCGGCGTGTAATTGCAAGCCCTAAGCCGGTGCCGCCATATTTACGTGTAATACTGCTATCTGCTTGCTCAAAGGCTTGAAATAACTTTGCAACTTTATCAGGGCTAATGCCAATACCGGTGTCTTGCACCTCAAAGCGTACCAGCAGGTCATCCCCACCATCTTCTAACAATTTGGCGCGTAAAATCACCAAGCCTTTATCGGTAAACTTAACTGCATTAGCGGCATAGTTAAGCAAAGCTTGGCGCAAACGAGTAGGGTCGCCACGAAGCGACTGCGGCACATCACCATGATCAATTTCAAGACGCAGACCTTTATTACGTGCAGTTTCACCAATCATTGACTCAATGTTTCCAAGGATGTTAGAAAGATTAAAATCAGTATGCTCCAACTGCAACCGACCTGATTCAATTTTAGATAAATCAAGAATATCGTTAATAATGGCTAACAAATGCCGTCCAGCACTATCAATTTTATCTAAGCGCTCAGTTTGGTGCGGTGTTGCACCCGCACGACGTAACAAATGCGTCAGCCCAATAATCGCATTCATGGGGGTGCGAATTTCATGGCTCATGTTGGCTAAAAATGCACTTTTAGCCTGATTGGCAGCATCGGCTTGCTCACGCGCCTGACTGAGCGCAAACGTGCGACTATCCACCAAGCCTTGCAAGTGGTTTCGATGTTGATCTAATTCCATGCCGATACGTTTTTTCTCGGTAATATCCTCTTTTACCGCTACGTATTTTTTTATAGATCCATCGGCCTCACGTAAGGGTGTAATAATCGCAAACTCGGTGTATTCGCCACCATCTTTGCGGCAATTGACAAATTCACCCTTCCATGGCCGGCCTTGGCTTAGTTCAGCCCACATGGATGTATAAGTTGCTTGCGGGGTTCTGCCTGAATGCAAAATTTTAGGATTTTTACCGATGACCTCGTCACGACTGTAGCCTGTTGCGTGCTCAAAAGCGGCATTGACATATTCAATTTCAGCATCAACGTTAGTAATCACAACACTCTCTGGACTTTGCTCAACGGCCTGAGAAAACTTACGCAATTGCTCTTCATCTGCCTTGCGCGCTGTAATATCAGTGATAAAACCATGCCACAACACTGAACCATCGGCCTCAGCTTCTGGCAAGGCGCTGCCCAAGAGCCAGCGTACCGATCCATCTTCGTACTTCACTCGATACTCATGTCGCCATAGCGTCAGGTCTTGCGCCGACTGTTGAATGGACGCAACAACATTTTCAAAATCATCGGGATGAATAATAGACAACACCGAAGATGCATCTTCAAGCACATCCTCTGGCTTAACACGATAGACTTCTCGAATACCTTCATTGGCATAAGGAAAACAAGCAGAACCATCACGACGCAGACGATACTGATACACCATACCTGGTAAACGATTAGTCACTTTTTGCAATAAGGTCAAGGCTTTTTCACGCTCCGTCTCTATTTGCTTACGCTCGGTTAAATCGGTATTAGTACCAGACACCCGTAGCGGCGCGCCATGCTCATCTCGCAGAATAAAACCGCGTGAAAGCACAGGCACATAATGCCCATTTTTGTGTTGCATTCTAAATTCAAGCTCATAAGTGTCGGAGCCGCCCTTGATGACAGTATCAAAGGCATGATTCACTTTGTCCAAGTCTTCTGGATGCACAATCTGTTGCCATAAATGATCACCCGTAGCTAGCTCATTGATCTCGTAGCCCAGCATACCCCACCAATGCGGTGAGTAATATAGATCATTACTTTCAAGATTCCAGTCCCACGGTGCATCACGCGAGCCACGCAACACCAACTGCAAACGCTCCTCAGAGTTTTGCAATGCAAATTCCATATCGAGGCGCGCTTCTTCACGCGCAAAAATTTCGAGCGCAAAACTAATGTCATTCGCCATTTCAATCAGCAAATTCTGCACGTCATCATCAAAGGCGTTAATTTCACCGGCATACAAAGTAAACGCGCCTATCGTTAGCCCATGGCAACGCAACGGCAATGAGGCTGAAGCATGCCAGCCAGAGTTTTCAGCACGCTCACGCCAAGCGGATGTGCGTGGATCATGAAGAAAATCCTGCACGAAAACAGGGTGATTTTCACGAATAGAAACGCCGGTAGGTCCTTGCCCAAATGGGCTATTAGCATCAACTGAAATTTGAATGTCCTGTAAATAACCATGCGCATCGCCACAAATAGCGACGGGCTGAATCAAAGTGCTTTCAATATCGGCCAAGCCAATCCACGCCATTTTCAAACTACCAAACTTTACTGCGGCATCACAAATACGCTGAAATAAATCCTGCTGATTATCACTACGCACAATCGCTTGATTACAGTAACTCAGCAATGCGTATAGCTGTGACAGCAGCTTGATTTTATCTTCAGCTTGCTTTTGTTCAGTGATATCTGCATAAATTCCTAGCAAGCCGATAGTTTCACCATTGGTATTTTTAAGTGGCACTTTAGATGTGCTTAACCAAATCCTATCGCCATTTTCAGTAGTTTGTGGCTCGATATAATTTAACTTAGCAATTCCACCTGCCATCACCTCAAGGTCATCACTACGATACAGCTCAGCTTGTTCGACCCACGCCATTTGAAAGTCATCTTTGCCGATTAAATCTTTTGGTTGTGTCAAACCTGCATCTTGTGCAAATAATGTATTACAGCCAAGGTAGCGTAAGTGGCTATCTTTCCAAAATACCCGGATTGGCGCGGTATCAATCACTTTTAGCAGTAAATCGCGCGCCGCTGCAATTTCAGCTTCAGCTTTAATATGCACAGTAATATCTTGTACGGTGCCGTGCGAAACCAATGGCTTACCTACCGTATCAAACTTCGTGTCGCAACGTTCTTCTACCCACTTAATGCGTCCATCTGCCATTAATAAGCGATGCCTGATCTGGTATGGGGTCTGCGTTTTGAGCGAGTTTGCATAGGCGGCATTCACAGCATCACGGTCATCTGGATGAATCGCGTTTAAAAATGCGGCGTAAGTCGCCTTAAATTGTTTGGCGTCTATTTCAAACAATTGATAAATGTGATCACTCCATATCAACCCACCAGTTTGATGATGTAGCGACCAGCTGCCCAAATTTGCAATGCGTTCTGCCTCGTTAAGGCGGAATGCCTTTTCTTGCAGTGTGTCCTCCATTACTTTACGCTCAGTCATATCACGCGAGATACCAAACAAGGCAGTCACGTTGCCTTGCTCATCCCGTATTACGCCTTTAGCGGCTGAATACGTGCGCACCCCTTCAGGCGTAGTGACGTTTTCTTCATAAGTATTTAATACACCGCTTTCTAAAGCTTGTTGATCATGGGCTCTAAGCATTTCTGCTTGCGCTGGAGGGAGAAGTTCAGCATCGGTTTTACCTAAAATAGATGCTGAGCTACCACCTAACGCGAGCGCCGCCGTGGGATTAACCAGTAAATAGCGCCCTGCAAGGTCTTTAATAAATATCGCATCTGAAGAATTATCAGCAATCCCAGCCACTAGCTGATTGCTCTGAGCTTTTTGAGCCAACGAGGTTAACCGCTGCGTACGCTGTTGTTGACGCCACAATAACCACAGCGCCATCATAATACTAGCGAGGGCGGCAAAAGCGATTAAACTTATCCAGTACACTGTACGCCAAAGAGAGGTAAGTACTTCATCACGGTCTATTTCAGCCACCAACATCCAGTCAGTGCCGACAATGGGGCGATACGATGAAAACACCTCAACGCCACGATAATCTTTACCCAAAAAACGGCCTGACTTATTTGCATTGACTGCAATAGCTGCAGGTAATGTTGGATGATTAAGCGGGAACTTCAGGGTAAAAGCTGTGTTTTTACGGTGCCGTAATTCATTCAAATACACCACAGAATTACCATCGCGGCGAACTAACAGCGTTTCTGCGCTAGCGCTAGCGGTAGGCCAAGTTTGAATAAGCGGGTACAAAAACTCATCGACTATAGTACGCAATAAAACGGAAGCTACAGCATGTTCACCTTGTGCATCAGCCACCACCAATGGCACTAGCCAATCTAAATGTACTTTGCCAGTTGGGTCTTTAAATAATTGGCTACGTTGCACTTGTTTACTCTGTATCGCCAGTGCATTTAGCGCACGCACTTCCGGTGTTACATCTAAATACTCACCTTGAGCTAACAGTAGTTTAGCTTGCTGATCCAGCAACAAAATACTGTTATAAGATTCATCCTTAATGAAGATTTTAAACCATTCTAAAATCAGCTTTTGCTCTTGCGTGCTGGCCCCGCTCTGGACCACTTTACGTAAGCTTTTATTTAGCGTTTCTGATGCAGTTAATGCCTTAGCATCGCTATCCAGCTCTGTCAACCGAGCTTCAATTTGCTCTGCTTTAAGTCGCGCAATGACCTCTAAGTTTTGATAGGCTTCTTTTTCAATCACGGGCATTTGCAAGCGAACAAATAACACCGCAATTAATGGCACGACTAAAATCAACGCAATAAAAATAAAGCTAATCCGAACAATAGGTGTCTTTGTATTTTCCACACTAAGCTTAGGCGTTGCCAAATTGAGTTTTTCAGCCCAACTGCCGAGCAATAAATACAGCAAGCCCGTAGTCACAAGTACAAATAGCCAGCCTTTAATAGTGCTGGCAAGCGCTATTTGTCCGAGGTCGCTGAACAGGTGTGCAACTAACTTATCAGAAAAGAGTATCCAAAGACTTGCAAATACGACGTAAATTAATACTGGCTTTAAAATAGCCAAGCGTTGCTCGCGGGCGACGGCTAGGCTTGGGTCAAGTGCCTCATGTGTTGAGGCCTGATGTTGACTCATAGCCACACTTTCAATAGATTGATATTCATTGGTGCCAATAAGCCTTATTGGGCAGCGTCTGAAAACTGCCTACCGATTTTAGAAAAGTCATCAAAATTCGCAATAAAAGCTTCAACTAAGTCGGGGTCAAAGTGCTTGCCGCTACCGGCCAGAATCACGTCACGCGCTTCGGCGTAAGGCATTAGCGCCTTATAGGCGCGTACCGAGGTGAGTGCATCAAATACATCTGCCAACGCCATAATGCGGGCACAAAGAGGAATCGCATCCCCTGCCAAACCATCTGGGTAACCGGTGCCATCCCATTTTTCGTGATGCCAATGCGCAATCTGTTTGGCAATGTTTAAAAATGGAACTTGTACCTGAAGATCTTTTTCAGCACTTTCAATCGCATCACTACCCATTTTTGCATGCGTTTGCATAATCGCCCATTCTTCTGGCGTAAGCTTACCGGGTTTAAGTAAAATGTAATCAGGAACTCCCACCTTGCCAATATCATGCAATGGCGCTGAGCGTGAGAGTAAATCAATATAACGGTCAGTGAGCGTTTCGCTAAAGCGCGGATACTGCTTCAGGCTAACGGCTAAGCAATTTACATAGCCCTGAGTGCGGCGTAGATGGTTACCTGTTTCATTGTCACGGATTTCAGCAAGACGCGCCAGCGCGCGAATACTGACTTGTTGCGTAAGATCGTTTTCCGCCATGCGTTTGGAAACTTCGGCCTCCAACATACCATTCTGGTTTTGAAGCCAATCACGTGCCTGCTTTGCCTCTAACTGAGTGCGCACACGTGCTAATGCCACCACCGGCTTAATCGGCTTGGTAATATAATCAACCGCACCTAGCCTTAGGCCCAACTCTTCATCTGATGATTCTGCGAGCGCTGTTACAAAAATAACGGGGATATTCCGCGTAGCATCGTTATCTTGCAAGGCGCGCAACACCTCGTAACCATTCATTTCAGGCATCATCACATCAAGCAGAATTAAATCTGGCTTAGGCAAACTGTTGGCAATACGTAGCGCCAGAGGCCCTGATGTAGCCGCCAACACGCGATATTGCGGACGCAACAACTCGCTGAGTACATGCAGGTTTTCAGCCGTGTCATCAACAATTAAAATGGTAGCACTGGAATTTTGGGTCATATCAGACTTAACTTATTGATTTATAAAAAAGCACGGCGATTTTACTATCACATCATCTGACTGGCTACCTGTACCATTAGATGACTTGACATGCATCAAACTTAACCGGTCTATTTAACCAATTAATTTTAAAATTACTTTATCTTGCCCAGTCTTGCTATGCAAGGTAAATATGCACAAACTTTTAAATCTGGCAAAACAACCTAACATGATGCACCTCAAACAAAAAACCGCATTACTGCGGCTTTTTGTTTTTCATCTGACTTCTACATCACGCTGGCATTTCTGCTATTGGCATCAATATATAGTGTATATCCGTACTTTTAAACTGCGTCTTAAGGCTCGCGGCTAGATTTTGCAAATCAATAAGCGCGGCATGTAGCATAAATTGCACGCGCTGTTGCCTGCCCGTCACTTGCTCCATGATGCTCAGCTTTACCGCGCTTTCTCCATGGCTGCCACCATGGCCACTGACATGACTGCTTGTAAAGCCAGAAATTGCGGTTTGTTGTAACAGGATATCAATTAATGTTTCTTCTAAATCAGGTGGTGCAATGAGAATTAAAAGACCTTGCGGTACTGAGTGTTGCAAAGTTGTATCTTGTGTCATATTCCACCCCTACTTAAAAAATCGTCGATAAAAAATGGGCAGCAATACCAAGGTAAGCGCGGTTGAAGTCACCAATCCACCAATCACCACAATCGCGAGTGGCTTTTGAATCTCAGAGCCTGGGCCGGTAGCAAATAACAGTGGCACCAAACCAAATGCAGCAATACTTGCTGTCATCAACACCGGTCTTAGTCGGCGTTTTGCACCTTCAATCACAATACTTAACTGATCCATCCCTTGGGCTGCCAACAGGTTAAAGTAACTCACCATCACCACGCCGTTCAACACCGCAATCCCCAGCAAGGCAATAAAGCCAACTGAAGCAGGCACAGATAAATACTCGCCTGAAATCCATAAACCAAACACACCGCCGATCATGGCAAATGGAATGTTAGATAAGATTAGTAAGGCTTGCTTGATTGAGCCAAAAGTGGCAAATAATAATAAGAAAATCAAGCCGATAGCGACAGGTACGACAATAGCTAATCGCGTTGCGGCACGTTGCTGATTTTCAAACTGGCCACCCAACTTGATGGAGTAGCCCTCTTCCAGCTTCACTTCGCTATCGATGCGCTGCCGGGTTTCTTCTACAAAGCCGACTAAATCGCGGTCGCGGATATTCGCGGTCACCACCACCATACGCACGCCTCGCTCTCTATCCACTTTTACTGGGCCTTCTTCACGCGCTATTTTGGCCACAGCTGAAAGTGGCACGTTGGTGCCATTGTCCAAGGTGAGCATTAAGTTACCGAAATCTGACGGTGAAGCACGCAAGTCTGCACTGCCTCGAAGCAGTACTGGCGTACGTTTTTGGCCTTCTTGCACGATGCCGATCTGCTTGCCTTCAAGCTGCGCCAGTAAGATGTTTTCAATTTCAGCAATATCTAAACCTAGCCTTCCTGCAGCTACACGGTCTATTTTAATTTGCAGATATTGAACACCACTATTTTGCGGCGTATAAACGTCTTGGCTTCCTTTAATCGAGTCCAAAATACTGATGATTTGTTGCGCTTTAGCATCGAGTGCCTTTAAATCAGGACCAAATATCTTAATGGCTAAATCCCCACGTACGCCTAAAATCATTTCATTCACACGCATGTCAATGGGCTGTGTAAAGCTGTAATCTAAACCTGGCATTTGCGCCATCACCTTGCGTAACTCGTCGATGAGTCCCTCTTTGGTTTTCATGCGCCATTCACTGGTAGGCTTTAAAATCAAAAAGTTATCGGTTTGATTTAAGCCCATAGGATCTAGCCCGAGTTCGTCTGAGCCTACTCTGGAAAACACGCCTTTCACCTCAGGCACCTGGCTTAAAATAGCACGTTGCACGTTCATATCTGTGAGTAAGCTTTGTTGCAGATTGATCGACGGCAATTTCTCCACACCAATGATGAGATCACCTTCATCCATAGTGGGCATAAAGATTTTACCAATTTGCGTATAAACAACGCCGGTAATCACTAACAACACAAAGGCACCAATTACAATCACTTTGGCATGATCTAAAGACCATTTAAGGATTGGCTCGTACACGCTTAACGCTTTTCTCACCAACCACGGTTCTTCATGACTCACTTCTTTGAGTAAAAATGAAGCCAGCACAGGGATCACAGTCAGTGATAAAAATAACGACCCCGCCAGTGCAAACATAATAGTCAGCGCAACAGGCGTGAACAGCTTGCCTTCAAGCCCTTGCAGCGTAAGTAAGGGTAAAAACACGGTAATAATAATTAACACACCCGCTGTAACCGGCACGCTGACCTCACGCACGGCACGATAGATAATATGCATTCGGGGCAGAGAACCTGCTTTTTTAGTGTCTGCAAGATGTGAAACTACGTTCTCAACCACCACCACTGCTGCATCCACCAGCATACCAATGGCAATGGTCAAGCCACCCAGGCTCATTAAATTAGCTGACATATCAAAATTACGCATGAGTAAAAAAGTGAATAATGCAGACAATGGCAATATAAAGGCGATAGTTAGCGCCGCTCTAAAGTTACCTAAAAACAATACCAGCAATATCAACACCAAAACGACCGCTTCTAATAAGGCCTTAGTGACGGTATTAATCGCACGCTCCACTAAATTACCGCGATCATAAAACACATGAATGTTAGTGCCTTTGGGCAGGCTGGGCGCAATTTCAGCGAGCTTGGCTTTTACGCCTTCGACCAACTTTTGTGCATTGGCGCCGCGTAAACCTAACACCAAGCCTTCTACTACTTCACCTTTGCCATTGCTGGTTACAGCCCCATAGCGCGTCAGTGAGCCTATTCGCACCTCGGCAACATCGGCAATTCTGACAGACATGCCTTGCTCGCTACGCACAATGGTATTTTTAACATCATCGATGGTTTTAAAGCCGCCTTCAGCGCGCACTAGCAATGAACCTTCGCCATCACTTAACCTGCCAGCACCACCGTTACGATTATTGTTTTCTAACACGTTTTGCAGTCTATCAATAGCCACACCACGCGCATACATGCGTGCGTTGTCCGGCACAATTTCAAAACTGCGGACTAAACCACCTAGCGCATTCACATCGGCCACCCCTGGCACCGTGCGCAATTGTGGGCGAATTACCCAGTCGAGCAAGCTACGTTTTTCTTGCAAACTCAGCGTGTCGCTTTCCACCGTAAACATGAACATTTCGCCCAAAGGCGTGGTTAATGGCGCCATACCGCCTGAAATATCAGCGGGTAAGTTGCCCCATACCGCATTCAAGCGCTCTGCCACCTGTTGCCGTGCCCAGTAAATATCAGTGCCATCTTTAAAATCTACCGTAATGTCAGTGAGCGCATACTTAGCCACCGCACGCAAGCCAACCTGATGTGGGATCCCCAGCATTTCAACTTCAATCGGTGCGGTAATGCGTGCTTCGACTTCTTCTGGCGTCATGCCAGGCGCTTTAATAATGATTTTTACCTGCGTTGAAGAAACATCAGGAAACGCATCAATCGGTAAGGATTGATAAGCCAGCGTGCCAGCCGCCGCCAAACCTAGCGTGAGAATCAGCATGAGTAAGCGCTGCGTGAGCGCAAATTGGATGAGTTTAGCTAACATCATTCGCCACCCAAACCTAACCAGGCACCTTTGATAGCCGCAATGCCTGTCACTGCAATTTTTTCATCGCCCTTAAACGCTGCATCTACAATCGCCTCATCGCCCTGCTCAGAAATTACTTTTACTGTGAGCGGACTAAACCCAACTTTTGTTTGTACAAACACGACAGCCGCAGTACCTTGCCTTGCCAGCGCAGATTTTGGCACGCTAAAATGTTGCGATTGCCCTCCAAGGCTAATTTCAGCCTCTACAATCTGTCCTGGCGATAGCTTTTCAGCACCTGTGGTGATTTCTGCACGCAAGTGCAAGGTTTGGTCTGCTTTATTCACACTACGGATGACTGCAATCAACTTACCACTTGCCTGCAATTTAGGAATTTGCACTGGCATACCTTCTTTCACAAACGGCAGACCTTCAAGAGGCGCACGGATCTCCAGCCAAAGTGGGTTTAATTTAGCAATTCTATACAGGGGCATCGCCATGTCCACACGCTGACCGCTGGTAACCATTTGCGCTAATACTTGACCGTCCATCGGCGCCATGATGCTAATGCCGCTTGTCATGCCCGAAGTGGGACTTAACTTGCGAATAGCAACATCGCTCATGCCAACTAAATTTAAAGCTTGCTTACGCTGAGCTAATGCAGCGCTGGCTTCTTCATGCGTGCTTTCGGTTTCTAAATAACGGCGCTGCGGAATAATGCCATCTTTTAATAGCTCAACATCTCGAGATAAGCTTTTGGCTGCCAACTTTTTTTGCGTTTGCGCTTGCAAATAATCTCGTTGCAAGTTTAGTAAATCCGGGCTGATTAAATGGGCAATCACTTGCCCTTTTTTAACACTTTGCCCTGCTGCAACATAGAGCTGATCTAACAAACCAGACTGCGGTGCGCTTACTACACGCTCTTGCCCCACCGGCACGACGATTTCTGCAGGAAAACGACGGCTACTTAACACCGTGTTTTTACCTATGGTGCTGACGCTAACGCCTAGGCTCTGTTGCTGCGTTGCAGTCATCACCACATCTGCCGCCTGTGCGGTATTGATTAAAGCAACCAAAGCGGCACTTAGCAATACAAAGTAATTCTTATAAAAATAATTCATGGAAGTACTCCTACGGTTTGGTTGTAGCGGGCAATATCCCACTGCAATTGAATTTTACGTGTAGCGAATGCACGCTCCGCTCCAAAAGTTTGTGCCTGCACGCGCAACAAACTGACTAAATCAGACTCACCTAGTTGAAATGATTTTTGCGCTAGCCTTGCACTTTCTTTAGCAATATCAAACTGCTTACTGGCAAGTTTTAGCTCCGCTCGACTCACACTGAGATTATGCTCAGACTCATGCATCGCAGCCTCTAAAGCCAGCTTGAGTGACTCCTGCTCACTCAAGGCATTACCAAAACCCACTTCAGCAGCGGCCTTTAAGGGCGCCGCACGTGCTTCACTGCCAAACGGTATGCGCAATCTCACACCTACACTTTCATTTGGTAGATTATCAAACCCCCCTTTTATGCTGCGCATATTCAAAGACACCTGAAGGTTTTCACTACTCTCAACCTGCGCGAGCGCCCTTTCGCTATCAGCCAAACCAACTTTAGACTGCGCCTCAAGCCAAATCGGCGACTGATCGTAATTTTCGAGTAAGGATTGCTTCTCCTCAAAGTTTGCTGGGAGTTCACGCAACCCTGTCAGCAGGTAATAACGATGTCGCGCGTGCATGACCTCGGCCTCTGCGCGTAATTTCTCTTTCTCGGCACGCAAAGTTTCCTGCTGCGCAAACATCACGTCGGTTTTAGCCATCTCTCCTGCCTGATGGCGCTTTTCAACATCCATCTGCAATTGATTGGCAAGCGTCAATTGATTGTCTGCTAATTCAAGCAGGTTGTCATTCATGGCAATATCCCACAAAGCTTCTCGTAATTGTCCTGCCACCTGCAATTTAAAACTTTCTCGGCTGGCAGATACACTAGACTTGCTTGCATCAGCAACCTTGAGCCGGTTATCTCGCTGCTTGGGCAACCAAATCGGCAACTCAAGATCGGCCTGCCACTCACGCTCGCCACGACCACTGCCCAACGTGTCATTCTGATGAAATAGTGTAACGGATGGCGCTGTTGGCAAAATCGCACTCGCGACTAATTTTCTAGCAGATACGACTGAATCAAGGGACTTTATTCCTGCCTGCCTTGGATGACGAGCGTATGTTTTCTCTAGCACTTCACTTAGCTGTAAATTTGGGTTTATTCTAAGCTCATCAATGTGACCAAGGTCATGTTGGGCTGGCTCGGCCAATGCGATATGAGCTGTCGATAGCAGTACCGTGATCGACAGAAAAATTTGGATGAAATGTCGCATGAATTCTCCTGATTTCATTTTGAAGCTAACGCCATTTTTAAGTTAATGGTGCATAGCCGAATGAAATAATATCAAAATAGCACTTGCGCTAACGCAAATACTTTAACACTTGATTAAGTCAGGAAAAAGGCGGGGCCCGCGGCTTAGATTGCGGGCGGAGATATAAAGAGAGAGAGGGAAGTCGGGCAACACTAATACTAATAAATTTTGTGGCTAGCACAAATAAAAACAAAACCAGCAAAACAGAAAATACAGGGGGTGGTAACAGATCTACACTTTTAATGAGGGCTTTATCAATGCCTACAGTATGAATAGTATTACTTGCATTTTGCAGTACATGTACTTTATCGCTGGCTAAGGTAATTGTTTGCTCAAATGCAGGCATGTGGATATGCAAGCCTACACCCTGAGCGGGTGAATCAGCCTCAAAATGCCCATGAATAAACGGTGAAAAAGTTTGCAAAACTGCAAACCAAATCACAATAGTCCATAAACTCTTTTTATTAAGGGCTAAAAACATGACTTACACAATATCAGCTTTTATTAAAAGGTACAAATAGATACCCAATAACATTGTTAACATAACCTTATAATTAAAAAAGTTATTTAATTGAGCGTATCTTTAAAATAAACAACGTGTATTAATAAGTACGTTTTCTTGGCGTATAAGTCGAGCCAGTATTTTCAATATGTCTAAAAGTGATACGCCCGTTGTTTACATCATACGGCGACAACTCAAGGGTCACTTTATCACCCGCCAAAATACGAATGTGGTTCTTTTTCATTTTACCGCCAGTATAGGCAATAAGTGAATGGCCGTTATCTAACGTTACGCGATAACGCGAATCCGGTAGAATTTCCATCACAACACCGCTCATTTCAATCAATTCTTCTTTAGCCAAGGCTATTACTCCAATCATCATTTAAGACCCGCAGTTGAAGCAACAACCTAAATGAGTTTGTAGCAACATTAAAAGCGCAGGAATAGTGGAAAAAATATACAATAGCGTAAGCACTACCAAACGCGGAGCGAACTATAGCCCTACAAGCTCAATTATGCAAGCTAACAGCATGATTAAACTAAAAAAAACAGCCTATCCCTACAGAAACCATATAAAAATAATTAAAATAATGCTTGACACAGGCATTATTTACCCGTAAAAAGCATTCTAGGCGTTTGAATTTTTAATCTTTTAGTCTTTTTAAGATTGATTGTGTTTAAAAACCCGAACTTTCAGGGTGCCTCCCTTTTTTAAGAGTATGGAATAAGATATGGCAACAGGTTTAGTAAAATGGTTTAATGATTCTAAAGGTTTTGGTTTCATTACACCTGACGCAGGTGGTGACGATTTATTCGCACATTTCTCAGCAATCGTTGATAGTGGCTACAAAAGCTTAAAAGAAAACGATCGCGTTACTTTCGACGTAACTGATGGACCAAAAGGTAAACAAGCTTCTAACATTCAGAAGGTTTAGTACTTTAAAGAATCCAATAAAAATGGCCCTTAATCGGGTCATTTTTTTTGCCTATATCAAGCGCCTACTCAAGTAATTACAGTCGCTTGTGATATTCTTACTTGTTCTAATTATAACGTCGTGTAACAATTACCCAAACGGGTACATGGTCAATAAGGTTATATGGAACAAAAATTAACACCTCTAGAGTTAGCGCGTCAAACGCTTATTAAGCTTTCAAAAATTCAAAGCCCACCGACGCCTGAAAATTACCGTCGTGTTTACGATGAAATTTCTGGCATCCGACCTAGCAAACAGTCAGCCATACTCAACACATCTCTTGAAAAAGTACTGCAAGAGAAGGGGCAAAATAACCCTCAATACACATCTATCGCGAAAAAAATTGCAACTTTAGTTGAGAGACAGGACGCATCTAATTTAGAAACCCAACTGCGCACCCTGTTTCAACAGGATGCAAACACTGAGGACACCGTCAAATGGGGCGCGCTGCTACGCTACCTGTTAAAACAGTTAGACGTAAACCACAGCGGTTTAACCTTGAGTCGCAAAAAAGATGGTATTAATCATGTAATTCTCCATTTTGGCAATGACTCCGCCCAGTTAGGTCAAAAAATTCAGGCCCTCATCACCTCATGGGGCGACGGGCAAGCTGGCATCGAAACGCCAGCCGTTGAGCAGTCTGCAATATCAAGCACCGCCCCCGTACCATCAACACCGCCAGTAAAAGCGCATGAGGCAAGTTCAGCAAGTAGTAACAACGACAACAAATTAGTTGCAACAGCTTGGCGCGACATGTTGATTAGAACTATCAATTTAGTGGTTGCTCCTCAATTTGCAGAAATACCAAGTGCGCTCGCCAGAATCCAAGCGCTAATCAAACGTGCGGAAGCGACTGAAACCATTGAAGAGGTAGAAAAACTGAACGATGCGTTAAAGTCCACATTGTTACGCGCTGAAATGCAAAACGATTCTCAGCATCGCATGCAAGAAGCGCTTATACAGATACTGCGCCTACTGGTTTCTAGCATGGGTGAACTCACAATTGAGGATAAATGGCTACACGGCCAATTAGCGATTGTTCAAGAGATTATTTCCAAACCCCTTAACATCGACGCTGTTTACAATGCTGAAAGTAGCCTGAAAGAGTTGATTTTCAAACAATCTAACATCAAGCCTGGACTACTTGCCGCAAAAGAAACACTAAGAAGCATGGTCAGCACCTTTGTAAGTCGCCTAGCGGACATCACCGTCAGCACTGGAAGCTATCAAAGCAAGATTCAAACCTACCACGACCAGATTAACGCAACTGAAAACATTGCAGAACTGAGCGCCATCCTCGAAAGCTTGGTGGTCGACATCAGCGCAATGAACGAAGACGCTAAACAAAATCATGAAGCCCTGCAAGAAACGCAGAAAAAAGTAGAATTTGCAGAAAAGCAAATTGTTGAACTCACCGTCAAACTTGATTACATTAGCGAAGTGGCACACGAGGACTTTTTAACTGGCGCATTGAATAGGCGCGGCATGGACGAGGCTTTAACCAGAGAGTTTGATCGTGCTGACCGACATAACACAGCACTATCACTTGCCATGCTCGACATTGACCATTTCAAAAAAATTAACGACACATTAGGTCACTCCACAGGCGATAAAGCGCTCGCGCACTTAGCAAAGGTAGTGAAAGATATTTTGCGCAGTACTGACGTGCTAGCACGCTACGGCGGTGAAGAGTTTGTGATTCTATTACCCGGCTCGAAACAAGATGATGCAGTAGAGGTGATCTCAGGGTTACAACGCGAGCTAACCAAAAACTTTTTTCTGCATAACAATGAACGCGTACTTATTACCTTTAGCGCTGGCGTGGCTGAGAGAGTCACAGGAGAGGATGCAGACAGCATTTTACCTCGCGCTGACGCTGCGCTCTATTTAGCTAAGCAATCTGGTCGTAACCGCGTCATTGGCGCTGAGCCTGCAGCACCCAAGGTGCAGTAAACCAAAGTACAGTAAAACCGCCTCGGCCACCAGCCAAAGTCAAACCTTTTGACCTACAATATTTATTCA
This sequence comes from Methylotenera sp., assembly GCA_030652995.1. Taxonomy (GTDB): domain Bacteria; phylum Pseudomonadota; class Gammaproteobacteria; order Burkholderiales; family Methylophilaceae; genus Methylotenera. The sequence continues at coordinate 9,407 of JAUSAG010000016.1, read as the reverse complement.
TAGCGTAATCAGCCGAGCGTAGAGCTCGGCTGATTACTATCAGAATCTAGTAATAAAAAGCTTTATTTCAAGCTGTGTTTAATCGCAATCAGCTCTTGCATCACATCTGTAAAGTCTTCATAGGTGTGGCCTGTCGTGCGCGCATACCAATATTGACTATTCCATGTATCACCTTCTATTTTATGTAAAACAGCGTGTAGCCAGTTAGCGGCATTGTCACTGTAGATTTGCGCAATATTGTGTGACGCATCCCAATTACCATCCAGCGCGGCATTGACTGCTGACATTAACTCAGCTTTATTCATGGTTACTCTCTAGAGTGCGCACTAAGTTCCCCTCAAAAAACTGCAACTTTTTATGCCTAGGTAAGTTTTTTAGCTGCGCCTCTGCAACACTGGCTGCTGAGCGGTCTGGGTATGATTTTGAAGCCATAATTTTAACAGGCGGATTAGCACGGGTGTAGCGCGCGCCTTTGCCTGACATGTGAGCTGCAAAGCGGGCTTCTAAGTTATTGGTAATGCCTGCGTAATAGGCACCGTTATTGCATTCCAGTAAGTACAAACACCAAGAATCCTTTAGTACGCTAATCATTGGCAATCAAAAAACTAATAAGTGCCGGCCTGAATAAATTCCACTTTGTATCCATCGGGGTCTTCTACAAAAGCGATGACCGTAGTACCGTGCATCATGGGGCCCGCCTCGCGCACCACTTTGCCACCTGCGTTTTTTACAGCTTCACAGGCTTGATAGGCATCGTCAACTTCAATCGCAATATGCCCATAAGCTTTGCCCATGTCGTAGCTTTCAACACCGTAGTTGTAGGTGAGTTCCAGCACGGTATGGTCGCTTTCTGCACCATACCCAACGAAAGCCAGGCTGAATTTTCCGTCTGGAAAGTCATGCTGGCGCAACAACTTCATGCCTAGAATTTCTGTATAAAACTTAATAGAGCGCTCTAAGTTACCAACGCGGAGCATGGTGTGTAACATGCGCATAGATTTTTCTCTTTTACTGGTTTATTGATGTAATAGCGAGTTTACTCGCGCTTAGATTGACTACTTGTTAACCGCAGTTAATTGATAATACTTTACCAGCAACTGCTCTTTGCTTTCAACCACTTCCGGATCAAATGGAATGCAATCAATCGGGCACACTTGCTGACACTGCGGTTTATCGTAATGGCCTACGCATTCTGTGCATAAATCCGGGTTAATTTCGTAAATCTCTTCACCCTGAAAAATTGCATTATTCGGGCACGCTGGCTCACAAACGTCACAATTAATACACTCATCGGTAATCATCAATGCCATATACTATTAACTCAACTCTACCGTTAATTTATTTTGAATCGCTTTGGCTACGGTAGCAGACACAAACTGATTTACGTCTCCGCCAAGTTGAGCCACTTCACGCACCAGGCTTGATGACACAAACATATATTGCTCAGATGGCGTTAAAAACAGGGTCTCTAGCTTAGGAAAAAGCTTGCGATTCATGCCTGCGAGTTGAAATTCATATTCAAAATCAGAGGCCGCGCGAAGACCGCGTATTACTACTTGCGCTTTTTGGTCTTGTACAAATTGCATGAGTAAGCCACTAAAGCCCACTACTTTTACATTATCAAAAGCCGAAAATACGCTTTGCGCCAGCGCTACACGCTCTTCTAAAGTAAACAGGGTGCTTTTATTCGTGCTGCCCGCAACTGCTACAATCACCTCATCAAACAGATGTGCAGCACGGTGGACAAGGTCTTCATGGCCCAAGGTAATAGGGTCAAAAGTGCCGGGATAAACGGCAATACGTTTTTTTATGTCAGTCATGTGCTGATTTTAACAGATGATAAAACACATTGCCCGCTTTGCTTTGCTTGACAACCTGCCATGCATCCGTCGGCTTGATTGCATACTCAGCTTCTACATACACCAAGGCATCTTTAGTTAAATGCGCAGGTAACAAGGGCAGTACTTTATCTAACCAGCCTTGGTTAAAAGGTGGATCAAGAAAAACAACATCAAATAACTGCTGATTTTTAGCTATAAAACTCAAGGCATCTGCATTAAGCACTTGCGCATTGGAAGCTTGAAGCGTGGTTTTGTTTTCTAAAATCGCTTTGTAAACGACCGGCGTTTTTTCTACCAAAACAGTAGATTTAGCATTGCGCGATAACGCCTCAAACCCCATCACTCCCGTGCCTGCAAATAAATCTAGGCAATTTAAACCAGTTAAATCTTGCCCTAACCAGTTAAACACAGTTTGCCTGACGCGCTCTGGTGTTGGCCGCAAACCTTCAGCTTCAGGAAACTTAAGCAATCGGCTACGCCACTCGCCCGCGTTGATGCGCACCGTATTTAGTTTTTTAGCTACAACTTTACTCAAAATTGAATACTGACCTTTTTATATATTATTTTTCATGCCTATTAACAATTCTCAGTAATTGCCCATTTAATGCACCTGTAGGAACGGTCAGTGACTGCGAACGGGCTCTTTCGCGGTCACTGACAGCTTCTACACAGGATAGTGATCATTAGAAATGTTCACATTAGGTCAACATAAAAATAGTTCATAGGCATGTTATTTTTTGGCGTTACTTAGCTTCAGGGGCGCCCACGATCACCGTTACAAAGTGTTCGGATTTTAGGCGACGGTTAAACGCGTCTTTAATCTGCGAAGTGGTTACGCTAGCTACTTTTGCATTGTAATCATCTAAATAACTTAATGGCAACTTGTAAAAACCAATCGTCGCTAAGTAATCCAAAATTTTACCATTGCTATCAATTCGCATTGGAAAACCGCCAATAATGTTGTCTTTTGCAGCTTTTAGTTCTTTTTCAGTCACCCCTTTTTTTGTAAAGTTATCCAAGGTTTCTCTCACTAATTTAAGTGCGTCATCAGCTTGATCTTTTTTAGTTTGCAAGCCGATTTGAAACGGGCCAAGCTCTGCCATCGGCATAAAATAGCTATACACACTGTAAACCAAGCCACGCTTTTCGCGGACTTCTTCCGTTAGACGTGACACAAAGCCGCCTCCACCTAAAATATAATTACCCACATACAATGGGAATAAATCAGGGTCGCCACGCTTAATGCCGGTGTAGCCTAATAGAATATGTGACTGTGAAGCGGGGTGAGTAATGCGTCGCTCTACAGCCTGCGTCGGTGGGGTCACGACTTTAATTGGCTGACTTAATGCAGCTTTAGGCAAACCACTGGTTATATGCTCTGCAATTGCATTGGCCTGCTCACGGGTTAAATCGCCAATAATGGCAACCACCGCGCCTTTTGCACCATAAAATTGATCATAAAAACTTTGCAGGTCTTCTCGTTTTATTGTTGCCACGGTATCAACTTCACCGCTCTCATCTAAGCTATAAGGGTGATTACCATACAGTGCTTCCATAAATGCTTTATTTGAGATACTTTCTGGCTGCGTTGCAGATTCTTGCAAGCTTGAAATAATGCGCGCTTTTTCTCGCGCTAACACCGCTTCAGGAAAGTCCGGTTGTTGCAACACCTTGGTAAATACCTCAAGTGCCTGTGTTTTTTCACGCTCACTACTTAAAGTGCGCAATTTAAACGCTGCGCGATCTGCATCAAAACTGCCACTTAAAATAGCCCCCACATCAGCCATTTTATTGGCGATTGTTTCGTCAGTCATACCCCCTGCACCTAGCGTCATTAAGTATCGCGTCACGCCTGCTACGCCAGATTTTGCGGCGGTGTCGCGCGCGCTACCCGCGTTAAAATTCACACTTACATCGACAATTGGCAAATCGTGGTTTTCAACGAAATAAACTTCGGCACCTGAGTTTGTCTGCCATTGCTGAATTTTGACGCCTGCGTGGGCGCTTACTGAAAAAACCAAGAGAGTTAGATTAAGTACTAGTATTTTTTTTATGTGGTTTAAATTCATTACTAAGGCACCTTAAAAGTTACGGCTTTAAAAGTTACGGCTTTAAAAAATTACAGTTTTAAAGATTGTTTAGTTACCCTTCGACCGCGCTCAGGAAATACCTTGTTTTATCGTCGGCACGCTTTGAGCTTGGTCGTTGGGGCATTTAAGCACTAATGCACATGCGGCTTGCCTTGTGGCTTAGCATTCGGATCCATCGGTTGCGGATCAAGTGTTGCGATGGTTAAATTATCTTTACGCAAATACTTTTTGGCCACCGCTTGCACTTGCTCCTGCGTTACCGCACGCAATCTTGCCGGATAATCCTGCAAGATTTTCCACGAAAAACCAATTGTTTCAATGGTCCCTAGCTGCATGCCTTGATAAAACATGGAGTCACGTTTATACACGTCTGCTGCAATCACTCCGGCTTTTACGCGGTCTAATTCTTCAACGGTTACACCAGAGTCTTTAATGTTCTCAATTTGCTGGAGTAATGCGGCTTCTAGCTCAACAACGGTTTTACCTTCACTTGGCGTGCCATCTAAAGCAAACAAACTTTGGCGTCCGCGCGCTAATAAATCGTAGCCAGCACTCGCATCTATCGCCAACTGCGTTTCGCGCACCAATTTTTGATTAAGGCGTGCCGCAGGATTGCCGCTGAGTACACCAGCTAACACCTCTAGCGCATAAGGCTCCCAATCATTTTCGGGGTTTGCCAATGCTGGCACATGATAACCCATGAGCAAATAAGGTAACTTAGCTGGCGCCTTCACCACCACACGGCGCTCACCAATTTGGGCGGGCTCCACTTGCGGTTTACGCGCAGGCAAAACTTTAGGCTTTAAATGGCCAAAATGCTTTTTCGCCAAGGCGTAAACTTCTTGCGCGTTCACATCACCAACAACCACCAGCGTCGCATTGTTAGGAGCATACCAATTGCGATACCACTCACGCGCATCCTCCACAGTCATGTTTTCAAGATCATTCATAAAGCCAATCACAGGCCGCGCATAAGGGTGCGCACGATAAACGACACCTTGAAAAGCCTCATTTACTTGAGATTGCGGCTTGTCGTCAGTGCGCCAGCGTCGCTCTTCCATCACCACTTTAATTTCTTTTGCAAAATCCTCTTCAGTGAGCTGTAAATTTACCATGCGGTCAGCCTCTAACTTAAATGATAGAGGTAAGTTGGATTTTTCAAGCTGTTGAAAATAACAAGTGTAATCGGTGCTGGTAAAGGCATTCTCCTTACCACCTGCTGCCGCAATCAGACGTGAAAATTGCCCAGATGGCACTTGCTTAGTGCCTTTAAACATCATGTGTTCTAGTACGTGGGCTACGCCTGTCTTGCCATTCACCTCATCTAAACTGCCCGCGCGATACCAAACTTGCGACACCACCACAGGGGAGCGATGATCTTCTTGCACAATCAGCTTTAAGCCGTTATCAAGCTTAAATTCTTGTATTGAGGCATTAGCAAATACCGTTAACGGCATCACTAACAAAAAAAATAAAAAGCTTTTAAGTCGCACAGTACTAATCTCCTGATGTTTTTTTGACTTTTGATATAGCGCTTCATCAATATAAATCTTTGAGGGCTACATCAAAATCAATCTTTGTGACAAGGATACCACTTTGTTAGTTCATCATTAGCTCATCTAGTAGCAAAGGCGTATTACTCACCAATTTCTACAAGCTTGGTTATTCGAAAAAATTATAAAGATAGATGAATAAATTATTTTTATTTAGATAAATACTTTGTTAGAGTGCTGCAACTTTAATAACATCACTCTGAATACAAAGACAATCTCATGAAAAACACTCCTAAATTATTGCCGTTACTTGCACTTATCGCAAGCACAAACGCTTTTGCCACCGACGGCTACTTTGCGCATGGCTATGGCGTTAAATCACAAGGGATGGGTGGCGTGGGCATTGCTTTGCCGCAAGATGCACTTGCAGCAGCAACCAACCCTGCCGGTATGGGGTTAATCGGTGACCGTGTAGATTTCGGCGTCACCTGGTTCAGGCCACAGCGTGAAGCTGAAATTGTGGGTAATGGTTTTGGTGCAAATGGAAAATACGATGCTAACGACACTGAAAACTTCATCATTCCTGAGTTTGGCTATAACCGCGTGATTAATCCAAACGTCACCCTGGGCGTAAGTGTTTACGGCAACGGCGGTATGAATACCGACTACAAAAAAGCCATCCCGCTATTTGGTAATACTGCACCGCGCATGGATCTGATTCAACTCTTTGTCGCACCTACCGCCACCTGGAAAATCAACGAGTCGAATACTATCGGTGTTGCAGTGAATCTAGCTTATCAGCGTTTTGAAATGAAAGGTTTGCAAAATTTCGCACTAGTTAGCGATCCCAATTTTGGTACGCCCTCTGAATCACCTGATAACGTCACCAACAAAGGCTATGACTCATCATACGGTGCCGGCATCCATATTGGCTGGATTGGACAGGTTAATGGCGCTGTGACATTAGGCGCAAATTACCAAAGCAAAACCTATATGAGCAAATTTGATAAATACAAAGGTTTGTTTGCAGAAAGTGGCGACTTTGATATTCCGGAAATGTATGGTGTAGGTATTGCAGTAAAGGCAACACCGGCACTGACTTTAGCCGCTGACGTACAACGGATTAATTATGGTGATGTAGACGCTGTCGGCAATTCCATCAATAATTTTTTTAGCAACCAGCTTGGCTCTAAAAACGGCGCCGGTTTTGCGTGGAGAGACGTTACAGCCATTAAAGTTGGTGCCAGCTATGCCTTTAATGAAAATCTGACACTGCGTGGCGGATACAACCATTCTTCGCAGCCAATCCGCAGTAGCGAAACTTTTTTCAACATTCTGGCACCAGGCGTAGTACAAGATCATGTAACTTTAGGTGCAACTTATGTGTTACCTAATAAATCCGAGCTTTCTTTCTCTTATATGCATGCGTTTGAAGAAAAAGTAAATGGTTCTGGATCAATTCCGGCAATGTTTGGCGGTGGCGAAGCCAACCTGAAAATGTATCAAGATTCAATCGGTATCGCGTACGGCTGGCAACTTTAATTTAAGCTATAATCTGCCTAACAAGGCCGCGCACATACTGTGTGCGGCTTATTTTATTTACTCCTAAATTAACATTAAAACCAAGTGATGGTATCAACGCTATGATAATCGACTGGAACAACTTTACGCCTTGGTCTGCGCTGGCAGGTGGTGTGCTTATTGGCATCTCTGCATCGCTTTTTATTTTGCTCAACGGACGCATTGCTGGCATTACCGGCATCATTGGCGGCTTGTTTCGACCTGTAGCGCATGACGCGGGCTGGCGCATCGCTTTCACTCTTGGCTTGATTGTAGCTCCTCTCGTTTGGCTTTTATTCAGCCAGCTTCCAGAGATTACAATTGATGCAGGTTACGAACTGCTTGTTATCGCAGGCATCATCGTCGGCTTTAGTGCGCGCTACGGTTCAGGCTGCACTAGCGGACATGGCGTATGTGGCATTTCACGCTTATCTCCACGCTCTATTATTGCCACGCTAGCCTTTATGGGCACAGGTTTTTTAACGGTTTATATTATGCGTCACTTGCTAGGAGCATAAAAATGAAAAAACATATATGCAATGCCAGCGCACTAATTTTCGCACTGCTATCTGGCTTAATATTTGGCCTAGGGCTTATCTTGGCGGGGATGTCCAACCCGGCTAAAGTACTGGCTTTTCTTGATTTAGCTGGCGGATGGGATCCCTCCCTAGGCTTAGTCATGGGCGGTGCCATTGCCATTGGTCTGATTGCCTTTAAAATAGCCGGTAAACGTAGTAGTAGCTTTTTAGGTCTGCCGATGAACCTGCCTACCTCGCGCATTATTGATAAACGTTTGGTTGTTGGCGGCTTGGTATTTGGCATTGGCTGGGGCCTCGTTGGCATTTGCCCTGCACCGGCATTTGTTTTGCTTGGCACAGGTAGCGTTAAGGGCATCATTTTCCTAGTCGCCATGCTAATCGGCATGGGCTTATTTGAGCTATTTGAGAGCTATTGCAAATCAAAACTAGCTTCAAAAAAACCATAACGACATTGCATCTCATATCGTTTGGTTCAATTGCAAACGTTTTAGTGAAGCAGTCTAAGAACGCTGAATTAAGCTAAAATAGCGCATCCACATCAAGCGACTTAATTAGCGACTTAAACTTATGTTCGATTTCTTTAAAAAAGCCAAAACACCGCCTAACACAGAAGCAAACCAACCCCTACCGACTGAAGCCGAGACGAGCAAAAGCTGGGCGGAACGCTTAAAACAAGGCTTGGCCAAAACACGTAACCAGCTTGGCAGCCAGCTGTCTGGTTTGTTTGGCGGCGGTAAAATTGACGCTGAAGTTTACGAAGAGCTTGAAACGATTTTACTTACCTCAGATGTCGGCGTCAGTGCCACGCAACATTTATTAGACGACATCAAAAGCCGCGTTAAACGTCAAAGTTTAGATGATACAGTGCAACTTAAAGCCGCACTAAAAGATGCGCTTTCTGACCTACTGTTACCCCTACAAGAACCTCTGGAAACAAGCACAAACAAGCCTTTTGTTATCATGCTCGCCGGTGTAAATGGCGCAGGTAAAACTACCACTATTGGTAAACTGGCTAATCACTTTCAATCGCAAGGTAAAAGTGTGTTGATTGCCGCGGGCGACACTTTTAGAGCTGCCGCACGTGAACAATTGCAAATTTGGGGTGAGCGGAACAACGTGCATGTGGTTGCCAGTGAAGGTGGCGACGCTGCCGCTGTGATGTTTGATGCCATTAACTCTGCGCGCGCTAAAAATATCGACATCGTGCTAGCCGATACTGCGGGCCGCTTGCCCACGCAAATGCACCTGATGGATGAAATCGCCAAGGTAAAACGCGTGATGGACAAAGCGCTACCGGGTGCGCCGCATGAAGTGTTGTTGGTATTAGATGCCAACACCGGGCAAAATGCCGTGACACAAGTTAAAATTTTTGACGATGCACTGGGCGTGACAGGTTTGGTATTAAGTAAACTTGATGGCACAGCCAAAGGTGGCGTAATTGCGGCGATTGCGCAAGCGCGCCCTATTCCTATCCGCTACATTGGCATTGGTGAAGCGATTGATGATTTAAGGCCATTCAATGCCAATGAGTTTATTGATGCGATGCTTGATTAGTCATGTTGACTTAGTCAAAAATCAAACCCGCATGGCGAGATACAGATAAGCCTACTGTGCGCACTAGGCGCGCTGGATTTGAAAGCGTTACTAAAAATAAAGATACCGTCTTACCTGTCAAGCATTCTTAACAGCATAATTAGCATCAAAGGGTTTGCCTGATTTCAGCACCCCGTAAATAATATGCAACAACTTACGCATTACCGCGCCAATAATCAGCATATTCGATTTACCCGCTTTCTTCAATCGTTGTGCAAACTCTTTAATAATCGGGTTATAACGTTTTGCCACAATTGCAGGCATATACAACGCTTTTCTGATCGTCGCATT
>JAUSAG010000008.1 GCA_030652995.1 Methylotenera sp. | reverse complement strand
ACTGGTTGCGGCAACGCAATCTACGCTAAGTGAGACCGCGGTAAGCCGTATGGGTGGCAACACTCATGCGCTCTGGTCGTTGACCTTAGAAACCCCCGCTACAACATCTGTATTTGGTGTTTAGCGGTGGGAGTCTTCATACGACAAAGTTTTACATGGTCAAAATAGATGATAAATATTTAAGTGATGATGGACATGGTGGAGTTTTGTTTACAAGTAAAGAAGAGGCTTATTTGTTCAAAACTTTTGACGAGGCGCAAGATACGGCAAGCTTAACTACAAAGGAAGGCTGGAGAATTGAGGAGGTAGAGTTCATGCTGTCTTTGTCAGGCTTGTAATTTATTTGTACGACATTATCACTGTTGCATATTTTGAGTGATCGCTATCGCGCGACGGGCGAGATACTTTTTCTTGCTTAGCCAAGAAAAAGTATCCAAAAAGAAGGCTGCCCCCTATCGCTTGATTCCTAAGATTTGCATTAATTTGGGACGGCAAGCGGAAACTCGCTAACGCTCAAACAGCCGCTTACCGAAATTCTCCCAAAATAATACAAATCTCAGGCGCGGTAGCAGGGGATTTAAGGCCAACACCAGTTATTCATTACCGTCATTCTTCGTTTCACTCAGAATGACGGGTTGGCATGGTAAAATGTCCTTGAAGCTGGCTAGACAGTCGCCGCTCACGTAAGTGAGGGGAGGAAAGTCCGGGCTGCAAAGAGCGGGATGACGGTTAACGGCCGTCCGCCATAAGTCGCTAGACTGAAAAGTCGAATGAAAAAAGCGAGGAATAGGGCCACAGAGACGAGCGTATTAAGTTACGGTGAAACGCGGTAACCTCCATTCGCAGCAAGACCAAATAGGCTGGCATTGGCGTGGCTCGCGTCGCCAGCGGGTAGGTTGCTTGAGCGCATGAGTAATTGTGCGCCTAGATGAATGACTGTTGCGTGCAGCAATGTACGACAGAACCCGGCTTATCGGCCAGCTTCAATTTCTATGTTTCATTTTTCCACAAAAGACACGAAAAGCACTTGTAAAATCTTTTACATATTTCTTGGTGGGCTGAGTTTTATTTTCGTGCTTTCCGTGATGTTTGTGGACAAGATTTTTTCAAACGCACTTAACTCTATATTTCACTGCTTCTACAATTCAAATGCTTTCGCAACTGTTCTAATAATCTACATTCATACAAGTTCGTATGTTATTAATTTATAACGAATTTATTTTTATCATGAAAATGCGCTAAGTCATTGACCTATAAAGAAAAAATAGCAAAAAAGCGCTTGCATTGCGCTATTTTTTTATCTATAGTGCAGATTAGTGGGGAAAAGTGGGGTTTTGTGGGGAATTGCTCATTTTTTGTAATGTTGGGGATGTAATCTCTGAGTGAATTTTTGCTGCAGTTTAATGACTACTAAGGGTTTTTGAAGGCGATAGGCAGTTCCCCCGATTTTTTATTGGTTTTTTTGAAGATGGTTGATTGAGGCTTGTGTTGTTTGGTGGTATGGGTCTTTAAGGAAAATAACTAACGTATGTTTCGCGGTGCTACACATTTAAGTTTGGATGCTAAAAGCAGGCTCGCTGTGCCAACTAAGCACAGGGAAGCGTTGCAGCTTGAGTGCGCCGGGAACTTGGTGTTGACGGCGCATCCGCATCGTTGCTTGTTGTTGTATCCACAGCCAGCTTGGGAGCCGATTCAGGCAAAGATGATGGCGTTGTCGTCATTCGATAAGCAGTCCAGTGCGTTGCAACGGTTGTTGGTAGGTTTTGCTGAAGATATTTCGCTTGATAGTGCCGGTCGACTATTGGTGTCGCCTGTGTTGCGTGATTTTGCAGGTTTAGACAAAGAAGTGATGTTGGTAGGTCAAGGTAGCCATTTTGAGTTATGGAATATGGAAGCCTGGCGTGCTCAACTGGAGCAAGTGATACAGGATGAAAACTTTACCATGCCTACAGAATTAGAGGGCTTCTCGCTGTGACTAAGGGCGTGAACAGCGCGCCCACCAAAGCATCATTGTCTTCAAAAAAAGCGTCTCGACAAGCGTCGACTTTGAGCGGCGCTGATAAGTTAGAAAAGTACCCACTAGAAGTGTCAGCATTAAATCCAAATCAGAATCAAAATATAGATGAGGCTTCATCAGCTAATAAGCATATTACTGTGCTACTGGATGAGGCTGTGCAAGCGCTGGCTATTAAGCCCAATGGTGTCTATGTGGACGGCACGTTTGGTCGTGGCGGGCATTCAAGAAAAATTCTTGCGCAACTGGGTGACGGTGGGCGCTTGATTGCGTTTGATCGGGATTTGCATGCGATTGAGTCTGGCAAGTCTGTCAATGATCCGCGCTTTAATATCGTACATAGTCACTTTGCGGCGATGCAGGGAAAGCTGGTTGAGATGGGTATTAAAAAGGTGGATGGCATTTTGCTGGATTTGGGTATTTCATCTCCGCAGATTGATGAGGCCGAACGCGGCTTTAGTTTTAGATACGATGCGCCGCTGGATATGCGTATGGATCAAAGTAGTGGCAAAACAGCGGCGGAATTTATCGCCAATACAACAGAGCAGCAATTAGCGGAGGTTATAAAAAATTATGGTGAAGAACGGTTTGCTAAGTCGATTGCAAGGGCGATTATTGCGGAGCGCAATGACGGGCGCGCCATCACCACTACAGGGCAACTTGCCCAGATCGTGGCAGGCGCAGTCACGCGGTTTGAGCCAGGGCAGAATCCCGCAACGCGTACATTTCAAGCTTTACGGATTTTCGTCAATCAGGAGCTTGAGGAGTTATCGCTAATCCTGCCACAGTGCTTGGCTTTATTGGCGCCACAAGGCCGGTTGGCTGTGATTAGCTTTCATTCGCTTGAAGATCGCATCGTTAAGCAGTTTATTCGTGATCAGGAAAATCGTGATGATTTGCCTGCTAATTTTCCGGTACGTGCCGCGGATTTGCCGCAACCTAAATTAAAAAACATAGGTAAGACGATTAAGCCCAGCGTAAAAGAAGTGAAGGCTAATCCGCGCTCACGTAGCGCTGTATTGCGTGTGGCAGAAAGGACGTTAGTCGCATGACGCGCCTTAATCTTATTTTATTTTTTGCGCTGATGTTTTCTGCATTGGGTTTGGTTAACGCACAGCATAAGGCACGCAAACTTTATATTGAGCTTGAGCATTTAAGTGAAGCGGAAAATCAATTTAAGCAAGAGTATGGGCAATTGCAACTTGAGCAAAGCACATGGGCGATGCATTCACGTATTGAGCAAGTAGCCACTCAGCAATTATTAATGCAAGTGCCCGATGCAAAGCGTATTCAGGTGGTTACTATTGCGGAGGTGGTTTTGCCACTTAATCTCCAAAATAAAGCCTCAAGTAAGGAGGCTCAATAATGGCGATGCTTACGCCACCAGTTATTGTGAAATTGCCCGCTTGGCGCCGCCGCCTTTTATTGGTGTTGGTGCTGTTGGGCTTTGCTGCTTTGTTGGGGCGTAGCGTTTATTTGCAAAGTTTTCATAAGCGCTTTTTGCAAGAAAAAGGCGATGCGCGTTATAACCGTACGCTGACTTTACCGTCACAGCGCGGAAAAATTACTGATAGATACGGTGAGTTGTTGGCGATTAGTTCACCAGTTGAATCGGTATGGGCGAACCCATCTGATGTGAAAATCAATGCTAACCAAACCAAAAGGATTGCCGATTTATTAGGTTTGAAAGTAGCAGTTGTCGATAAAAAGCTTGCAAATAGTGAGCGCGAGTTTGTGTATTTAAAGCGTCGCGTTTCACCTGAACTGGCATCTGAAGTGATGAAGCTGGAGGTTCCAGGTGTTTATTTGCAGCGAGAATACAAGCGTTATTATCCAGCGGGCCAGGTTACAGCACATCTGGTTGGATTTACGGGAATTGATGATAAAGGCCAAGAAGGTTTTGAGTTGACAATGAATGAAATGCTTTCAGGTAAAAGTGGCAGTCGTCGCGTCATTAAAGACCGTGCGGGTCATATTGTTGAGGATTTAGAAGCCGTTAAAGTGCCACAAGATGGGCATGATGTCACGTTATCCATTGATAGAAGAATTCAGTATTTAGCACATCGTGAATTATCGAAAGCTGTTGAGAAATATAAAGCCACGGCAGGTGCGGCGATTGTGTTAGATGCAAAAACGGGCGAAGTGCTGGCAATGGTAAACGTGCCAACCTACAACCCGAATAACCCGGTAAATATTGCTGGTAAAACGCGTAACCGCGCTATTACAGATACGTTTGAGCCAGGCTCAACCATGAAAACGGTAACAGCGGCGGCGGCTTTGGAGTCCGGTAAATACCAGCCTGATACGCAAATTCAGACAGCACCTGGTTATATGAATATTGGATCTGCAACAATTCATGATGCACATCCGCATGGCGTGTTAACTGTGTCTGAGGTGATACAAAAGTCATCTAACGTGGGTGCTGTCAAAATGTCGTTGTCGCTGGAGCCTCAGTATTTGTGGAATATCTATAATCAAATAGGCTTTGGCGCTAAAACACGTATTGGCTTCCCTGGTGAGGCATCCGGGCGGGTGCGCGATTACAAAACGTGGCGCCCTATTGAGCAGGCAACGATGTCTTATGGTCACGGTATTAGTGTCACATTGTTGCAGTTGGCACGGGCTTATACCGTTTTTGCTAATGATGGTGAAATAAAGCCGGTATCACTGCTTAAGTTGAAAGATGTCCCAGTAGGCGCACAGGTATTTTCTGCAAAAACAGCGCATGAAGTCAAAGATATGCTGGAGTTGGTTGTGTTGCCTGGTGGTACTGCATTGAAGGCGCAAGTGTTGGGATACCGTGTGGCGGGTAAAACAGGCACCACGCATAAACTGGGTGATCGCGGTTACGAGAAAAATAAATATGTAGGTTCATTTGTCGGAATGGCACCCGCGTCTAACCCGCGTCTGATTATGGCTGTGATGATAGACGACCCAAGTAGCGGTGAGTACTACGGCGGTACGGTCGCGGCACCAGTATTTAGCACGGTAATGGCAGATGCTTTACGTATGCTGGCTGTGCCACAAGATGCGCCTAATAATAACGTGGTGATTTCTAGTGATGTTGAAGATGTGAAGGAGAGTATATGACCTTACTCTCATCATTCCATCGACAATTCACTGCAATTACAGCAGATAGCCGTCAAGTAAAAGCAGGCACTTTGTTTTTGGCATATCCGGGTGCGCATAGCGATGGACGCAATTATATAGAGCAGGCCATTCAAGCGGGTGCAACTGGTGTGGCATGGGACGACAAGGATTTTGTTTGGAGCCCTGCGTTTGAAGTGAGCAATATTGCGGTGACTGATTTGAAAAGTCAGGTAGGACAAATCGCGGCAGAGTTTTATCAGTATCCATCACGTAAGCTGGGCATGATAGGCGTGACGGGTACCAATGGTAAAACCTCGGTGAGTCAGTGGATTGCACAAACATTGAGTGTATTGGGTCAAAAAACGGCGGTCATTGGCACCATAGGTAATGGCTTTGTTGATGCTCACGGAATGGGTTTGGCCGAGGCGAGCAACACTACTCCCGATGCAATCCTGTTGCAAGCCATGCTGGCTGACTATGTGCAACATGGTGCAGATGCCGTTGCCATGGAGGTTTCATCACATGGCTTGCATCAAGGCCGTGTCAATGGTGTGGAGTTTGACATAGCTGTGCTGACCAACCTAACGCGTGATCATCTTGATTATCACGAAACCATGCAAGATTACGCGGCCGCCAAGCGGCAATTGTTTACCTGGCAAGGGCTGGGCATGGCGATACTTAATGCGGATGATGAGTTTGGACAAAACGTTGCTACATCACTCAACATACAGAGTAAGCCTTTAATGACTTACGGACTGTTACACGGTGAGGTGCGTGGTGTAGCACTGCAATTGCATCAACATGGTTTAACCATGCAAGTGGTTACGCCGCAAGGTGATGCCATTGTTAACGCGCCAGTACTGGGGCGCTTTAATGCCTACAACGTATTGGCGGTATTGGCAACTTTATTGGCTCTTGATGTGAGTTTGTCAGATGCTGTAGCGGCGATTGCTAAAATCGAGCCGGTGCTTGGGCGTATGCAGCAATTTGGAGGTGGTGAGAAACCTTTAGTCGTGGTTGACTATGCGCATACCCCAGATGCTTTAGAGAATGTATTGTCAACATTGCGCGAACAAGTGCAAGGCAAGTTAATTTGCGTGTTTGGCTGCGGCGGAGACCGCGATACAGGTAAGCGTCCGTTGATGGGTGCGGTAGCTGCTCGGTTAGCTGACCGCGTGATTGTGACATCAGATAATCCACGCAATGAAAACCCTGATCATATTGTCCAGCAGATAGTACGCGGAATGACAGTTCTACCTGTGATGGAACCAGACCGCGCTAGTGCAATCGGGCAGGCAATACAGTTGGCACGCAAAGGTGATATTGTTTTGGTGGCGGGAAAAGGGCATGAAAACTACCAGGAAGACTCAGGCGTTAGAGCCCCATTCAGTGATGCCGCAGTTGCAGAAGAGGTGCTTGATAATTGGGTTGTGTACGCAGGCCCGTATAACAGAAGGGCTTCAGATAATCTGGCAACTAAAGCTGACATAGCCACAGATAATATTGCGGAGAAATCATGATGATGCATTTATCTGAAGCTGCTATTGCCCTCAATGCAAAGCACGTGGGTGCTGATGTGCAGTTTGACTCTGTGGGTAGTGATAGCCGCAATGTCAAAGCGGGTCAATTGTTTGTGGCACTTAAAGGCAAAAATTTTGATGGCAATGCATTTGCGGTTGAAGCTATTAAAAAAGGTGCGGCAGCGGTGATGCTCTCAGATAGCACGGTTGAGGTTCAGCCTGCATTGTTAGTACAAGGCACGCGTTTGGCATTAGGGAGATTAGCCAAATACTGGCGAAGCAAGTTTGATGTTCCTGTGGTTGCAATCACAGGTAGTAACGGTAAAACCACCACTAAGGAAATGCTTACTGCAATTTTAAGTGTGACCGCCAAGGGACGTAATAAAGTGCATGCCACTTATGGCAACTTGAATAACGATATTGGTGTACCGCTGACGTTGCTTAAAATGAACGCAAGCCATGAGTATGTTGTAGTTGAAATGGGTATGAATCACTTAGGTGAAATTGATTATTTAACGCATATTGCCAAGCCCGATGTGGCGGTAATTAACAATGCGGGGTCGGCGCATATAGGTGAATTAGGCTCACGTGCAAATATCGCCAAAGCCAAAGGTGAGATTTTCTCAGGCTTGCAGGCTGACGGTATTGCGGTAATTAACGCCGATAGCGAGTATGCGGTCGATTGGCTCGCGCTCAATAAGAACAGAAAAGTAGTTACTTTTGGATTAAATCAGCAGGCAGATGTCGCTGCTAAATATCAAGAATTACCAGGTGCTAGTTTGGTGAGTTTAAGCACGCCTAATGGGTGTGTGGATTTCAAGCTAAAAGTACAAGGCGCACATAATATTAGTAACGCATTGGCTGCGAGTGCTGCCGCTTTTGCATTAGGTATTTCAAACACAGAGATTGCTAAGGGTTTAGAAGGTTTTGCCGGCGTATATGGGCGCCTAGAGCTTAAGGCTGCATTTAATAATGCGACATTGATTGATGACAGCTATAACGCAAATCCAGACTCAATGCGCGCCGCGATAGATGTACTAGCGAAATATGTTGGAGAGAAAATCCTAGTATTGGGTGACATGGGTGAATTGGGTGATGAAGCTAAAAGCATGCATGCTGAAATCGGCGCTTATGCCAAGGCAGCAGGGTTAACAGCACTCTATTGCTTGGGTGAATTAAGTATTGAAATGGTGAAGAGTTTCGGTGCTGGTGCGCAACACTTTAGTTCACCAGAGGCGATCGCTGAGGCGGTGTTGCCGCAACTCACAACTAGCACAACCGTATTGGTAAAAGGTTCACGTTTTATGCAAATGGAGCGTGTGGTTAATTTGTTAGTAGCAAACAATCAATAAGCATATTGGGAGAATTTAAAAATGTTACTCGAATTAGCGCAATGGCTGGCAAAAGACATCCGTGGTTTTCATGTATTTGACTACATCACATTGCGTGCTGTGCTGGCTACGCTCACAGCATTAACCATTTCATTTGTAGTGGGGCCGACTTTAATTCGTAAGCTTACTTACTACAAAGTAGGACAATCGGTGCGTGACGATGGCCCGCAAACGCATTTAATTAAAGCGGGTACGCCAACCATGGGCGGTGCTTTGATATTGGTTTCCATTGCCATATCAACGTTGCTATGGGCAGACTTAAGTAACAGGTTTGTGTGGGTGGTGTTATTTACCACTTTGGGTTTTGGCATTATTGGCTGGGTGGACGATTGGCGCAAAGTGGTCCATCGCAATCCTAACGGGTTATCTGCTAAAGAAAAATATTTTTGGCAGTCGGTGGTGGGTTTTAGCGTGGCGATATTTTTACAGCAAACCGCCGTTTTACCTGCCGAAACGACTTTATTAATTCCATTCTTTAAAAGTCTGGTCATTCCAATGAGCGGGTTAGCGTTTATCGTGCTGACCTATTTGGTGGTGGTCGGTAGTAGCAATGCCGTGAATCTGACTGATGGTCTTGATGGCTTGGCGATTATGCCTACCGTGATGGTGGCAGGTGCTTTAGCTATATTTGCTTATGTCACGGGTCACTTTTATTTTTCCAAGTATTTAAGCATTCCTTACGTGCCAGGTGCAGGTGAGTTGGCGGTGTTCTGTGCAGCAATGGTAGGCGCTGGTTTAGGATTTTTATGGTTTAACGCCTACCCAGCAGAAGTATTTATGGGTGATGTAGGCGCATTGGCACTAGGGGCAGCGCTAGGTATTGTGGCCGTCATTGTGCGACAAGAAATCATCTTGTTCATTATGGGAGGTGTTTTTGTGATCGAGACGATTTCCGTGGCGATGCAGGTGCTGTATTTCAAATACACCAAACATAAAACGGGAACAGGCCAACGTATTTTTTTAATGGCACCTTTACATCATCACTATGAACAAAAAGGTTGGAAAGAAACGCAGGTAGTGGTGCGCTTTTGGATTATCAGCATGATGCTGGTATTGATTGGGTTGGCTAGTTTAAAAATTAGGTAAAAGTAAACTTAACATGCAAATTCCGTTAAAAGACAGAAAAGTATTAGTGCTAGGCCTTGGAGAAACAGGGCTGTCAACGTTGCGTTGGTTGCAACGCCAAGGTGCACGTTTGTCTGTTGCAGATACCCGCGATAACCCTCCAGGGATTGATGCGCTTAAAGCCGAGTTGCCAGAGGTGAGTATTGTTACAGGCGCATTTACTGCAGCAATTTTTAGTCATGTTGACTTGGTGGTAACAAGCCCGGGTGTGCCATTAAGTGAGGCGGAAATTCAAGCGGCAATCGTAAGTGGCATTAACGTGATAGGTGATGTTGAGTTATTTGCGCAATATCGCCCAACTAGTGCAAAAGTGATTGCGATTACGGGTGTAAACGGCAAAACCACAGTGACGACTTTAGTTGGTGAAATGTGCAAAGCAGCCGGCTTAAAAACAATAGTCGCAGGCAATATTGGTTTGCCAGTGCTTGATGCGCTAAGTATGGAAGCTCCCGATGTATATGTATTAGAGCTTTCAAGCTTTCAATTAGAAACGACCAGTAGCTTGCAAGTTGACGCAGCCACCATGCTG
Source organism: Methylotenera sp. (assembly GCA_030652995.1). Lineage (GTDB taxonomy): Bacteria > Pseudomonadota > Gammaproteobacteria > Burkholderiales > Methylophilaceae > Methylotenera. Next base: position 114,415 of record JAUSAG010000008.1, on the reverse strand, counting down.
AATCTGTCTGAAGATCACATGGATAGATACGACAGCATGCAGGATTATGCGATTGCCAAGGCGCGTATTTTTTACAACGCAAAGCTGCAAGTGCTTAACCGTGATGATGCTTGGAGCATGATGATGGCGCGCTCGAAGTTGGCGCAAGTGACATTTGGTTTGGATGCGGCTGAAGATGAACGTAGTTACGGTTTAAGAGACGTGCAAGGCGAAACTTGGCTGAGTTGCGGCGAACATGATTTGATAAACATGCAAGATTTGAAAATAGCAGGTTTACATAACGCCGCGAATGCGCTGGCGGCAATCGCACTTTGCCGTGGCATAGGCTTGGATTACGCACCCATTATTCAAACACTTTATAACTTTAAAGGTTTGCCACACCGTGTGGAGTGGGTTGCTAACATTGATGATGTGGATTATTACGATGATTCAAAAGGCACCAATGTCGGTGCCACTTGTGCGGCATTGTCAGGCTTGCCGCAAAAGGTGGTACTGATTGCGGGCGGTGATGGCAAAGGTCAGGATTTTTCACCGCTAACAGATGTTGTTGCTAGGAATGCGCGTGCGGTGGTGTTGATTGGGCGTGATGCCTCATTGATTGAAGCCAAATTACTGCAAACAAATGTGCCGTTGTATCACGCTGTAGATTTGCCAGAAGCGGTCAATATTGCAAAAAAACTCGCGCAAAAAGACGATGCGGTTTTGCTATCTCCCGCATGCGCCAGCTTTGATATGTTCAACAATTATGTGCATCGGGCAGAGGTGTTTGTTAGCGCGGTGCAACTTTTGAAGGAGGCGGCATGATCGCAGCCATGCTCAACCGCGAGCGCATCAACTCCCCCAACTATGATCAGGGCCTACTTTGGGTCACCCTGATTTTATTGGGCTTAGGCTTGGTGATGGTCTATTCGTCTTCAATTGCGATTGCTGAAGCAGATAGAGCGGTTGGCCATAACAGTAGCTATTACTTAGTACGCCAAGGTATATTTTTGGTGATTAGTTTAAGTGCGGCTTTCGTGGCATTTAACATTCCTGTGGCGTGGTGGCAAAAAATGGCGCCTTATTTATTCCTACTAGGATTGGCGTTGTTGGTATTGGTGTTGATTCCAGGTATCGGGCGAGTGGTCGGCGGTAGTCGCCGTTGGTTATCTTTGTTTGTGATTAACTTACAGCCATCTGAACTGATGAAGTTGTTTGCCGCCATGTACGTGGCTGATTACACCGTGCGTAAAGCCGCAGTGATGGATAGTTTTACTAAGGGCTTTATGCCAATGCTGATGGTGATGTTGCTGGTAGGTGGCTTATTGCTACGTGAACCGGATTTTGGTGCATTTGCCGTGATTGCAGCGATTTCGATTTCGATCCTTTGGTTGGGTGGCATCAACGCACGCATATTTGTTGGACTCATCATATTGCTCGTAGTGGGTTTTGTGTTTTTGATCTGGAGTTCACCTTACCGCCTTGAACGTGTGATTGGCTTTATGGATCCGTGGGCTGACCCGTATGGTAAAGGCTACCAGTTATCACATGCGCTGATAGCGTTTGGACGTGGCGAATGGTTTGGCGTTGGGCTGGGTGCGAGTGTAGAAAAATTACTGTATTTACCGGAAGCCCATACTGACTTTTTACTGGCAGTGATTGCGGAAGAGTTAGGTTTTGTCGGTGTGCTAACAGTTATCGGTTTGTTTACATGGATTGTGATTCGCGCCTTTGGTATAGGCAAAGAAGCTATTGCCAATGAACGCTATTTTGGTGCGTTGTTGGCACAAGGGTTAGGCGTATGGATGGGCGTGCAAGGCATTATTAATATGGGGGTGAATATGGGGCTGTTGCCGACCAAAGGATTGACACTGCCATTGCTCTCATTTGGCGGTAGTGGCATTTTGGCAAACTGCGTTGCAATGGCAATCATCCTCAGAATTGATTTTGAGAACAGACGGTTACAAAAAGGCTTGCCGGTATGAGTAAAACGCTGACAAAAACTTTAATGGTGATGGCAGGCGGTACTGGTGGTCATGTTTACCCTGCAATGGCAGTGGCAGACCAGCTATTGGCGCAGGGTTGGAAAATCGTTTGGCTATGCACCCAAGACGGTATGGAAAATCGCCTGATAGAGGGCAAGGGTTACGATAAAGCCACAATCACCATGCAAGGTGTACGCGGTAAAGGTTTATTGGGTTGGGTGTTGTTACCGGTTAAGTTGGTAAAAGCGTTTAGCCAAAGCCTTGGGGCATTAAAAAAACATCAGCCTAATGTAGTGTTAGGCATGGGTGGTTTTGCAGCGTTCCCAGGTGGATTGATGGCGAGATTGTTAGGTAAGCCATTGGTAATACATGAACAAAATTCGGTAGCAGGCTTAACGAACAAAGTATTAGCTAAATTTGCCACCCGTGTTTTGGCGGCTTTCCCTGCGGCATTTGGTGATAATGCAGTACTGGTGGGGAATCCGGTGCGAGCTGATATCACAAATTTGAGTGCGCCTGAGCAGCGTTTTTCAGGACGTGAAGGCACATTACGACTGTTGGTAGTCGGCGGTAGTTTGGGTGCGCAGGCTTTGAATGAGGTGATTCCTCTAGCATTGGCAAAATTACCCGTGGATATACGTCCGCAGGTGGTGCATCAGGCAGGTGTAAAACATATTGAGGCATTAAAAAGTAATTACGAAAAAGTGGGTGTAACGGTTGATGCCCGCGCTTTTATTGATGATATGGCTGGATTGTATGCATGGGCAGATTTTGTGATTTGTCGTTCAGGTGCGCTCACTGTGGCTGAAGTGTCAGCGGTAGGTTTAGGCTCGCTAATGGTGCCGTTTCCGTTTGCGGTAGATGATCACCAAACGACCAATGCGGCTTACCTGGCTGAGGCAGGTGCAGCTATCGTAGTGCAACAAAAAGAATTGCATGTAGAAAAATTGGCAAAAATTTTAGGTGAACTAGACCGTGAGCAGTGTCTGAAAATGGCTAAATATGCACGTATTCTGGGTAAGCCGCAAGCAACAGCGGATGTGGCAGCTATTTGCCTGGAGGTAGCACGATGAAACATAAAGTAAAAAATATCCACTTTGTAGGTATTGGTGGCTCCGGTATGAGCGGCATTGCTGAAGTGTTAATAAATCTTGACTTTAATGTCAGCGGTTCAGACTTGGCTAGCAATGTAACGACAAAACGCTTAACTGCGTTTGGTGCAACAGTGTATCAAGGTCATGCGGCAGAAAATGTGAAAGATGCCGATGTGGTTGTAGTGTCATCTGCGGTGAATGAAGAAAACCCGGAAGTAAAAGCAGCGCGGGCAAAAAACATACCAGTGGTGCCGCGTGCGCTGATGCTGGCAGAGTTGATGCGTTTTAAACAGGGTATTGCTGTTGCCGGTACGCACGGCAAAACCACCACTACTAGCTTAATCGCCAGTATTTTGGCTGAAGCGGGTATGGATCCTACGTTTGTGATCGGTGGCAAGCTAGAGGCCGCCAATGCCAATGCCAAACTTGGCTCAGGTGAATATATTGTGGCAGAGGCGGACGAGTCTGATGCTTCATTTTTACACTTGACTCCGGTGATGGCCGTGGTGACGAATATTGATCATGACCACATGGATACTTATGAGCACAGTTTTGAAAAGCTTAAAAGTGCGTTCGTCGAATTTTTACAGCAATTGCCGTTTTGGGGCATGGCGGTAGTATGCATTGATGACGCTAATATTCGCGAGATTTTGCCGCGAGTGACTAAGCCGGTAATGACTTACGGTTTGAGTGAAGATGCACGTGTGCGCGCTAAAAATATACGTGCTGATGACGGCAAAATGCACTTTACTGTGCAACGCATTAATGGTGTGACGACTGAATTTGATGTGACTTTAAACTTGCCAGGTAATCACTATGTGCTAAATGCCTTAGCCGCCATAGCGATTGCCAGTGAGCTTAACGTGCCGGATACGGCAATCATTAAAGCATTAAAAGAATTTAAGGGTGTGGGCAGACGTTTTGAGCGTTATGGTGAAATTCAAGCCACGCCACGCAACGGTAATACAGCAGGTACGTTCACGCTGATTGATGATTACGGTCATCACCCAGTGGAAGTGCAGGCGGTGATTGCTGCCGCGCGCGGAGCTTTCCCTAATCGGCGCTTGGTGATGGCGTTCCAGCCCCATCGCTATACCCGCACGCGTGACTGTTTTGAAGATTTTGTAAAAGTACTTTCAAGCGCAGATGTGGTGTTGCTGACAGAAGTCTATTCAGCAGGTGAAGCGCCCATCGTGGCCGCTGATACACGCTCGTTAATTCGTGCGATTCGTGTGGCAGGAAAAGTTGAGCCTTTATTTGTGGAAACAACGGATGAACTGCCGCAGGCGATTTTAGATGTGGCACAAGCTAATGACGTGGTGATTGTTATGGGTGCTGGTTCTATCGGGCACGTGGCGTTAAAGACTAAAGAATTGCAACTGAGAGGATTGACGACAGCATGACCTTGGTTACGCCAAAATTGCTATTGAACGAACCTTTGGCACGTTACACCAGTTGGCGTGTGGGCGGCCGTGCGGATCAACTGTATATTCCCGCAGGGTTGGATGATCTGAGTACATTTTTACGTCACTTGGATACCGAACAACCCATTTATTTTATCGGTTTAGGTTCAAATTTGTTGGTGCGTGATGGCGGCGTACGTGGCACGGTGGTGTTGATGCATAACGTACTCACAGCATTAAAAATGGAGGGTGAGTTTGTATATGCCGAGGCGGGCGTGACCTGTGCAAAATTAGCAAAGTTTTGCGCTAAAGAAGCTTTATGCGGTGGAGAGTTTTTTGCGGGGATTCCCGGCACGGTAGGCGGTGCGCTTGCCATGAATGCAGGTTGCTACGGTAGCGAAACCTGGAACGTAGTCAAGCGCGTAACGACCATTAATAGAAAGGGTGAACTCAATACGCGTGATGCGGCAGTGTTTATCCCGAGCTATCGGCATATCGAAAAACCGGTAGCTGATGAGTGGTTTGTTGCGGCTTGGTTTGGTTTGGCTAAAGGTGATGCAGGTGAATCTGCGAAAAAAATTAAAGAACTATTAGCTAAGCGCTTAGCGTCACAACCGCTGAATTTGCCAAGTGCGGGTTCTACTTTTAGAAACCCGGCAGGGGATTATGCCGCAAGGTTGATTGAGGCGAGTGGTTTGAAAGGCTACATCATAGGTGGCGCCCAGGTGTCAGAAAGACATGCTAATTTTATTGTAAATGTAGGTGGTGCAACTGCGCTGGATATCGAGCTGTTAATTAAGCATATACGCGATACCGTACTTGAGCAGCAAGGTATTTTGTTGCAACAGGAAGTAAAAGTATTGGGTGAGCTGGAGATCAGAGAATGACGCGTGATTTTGGAAAAGTAGCAGTGCTATTAGGGGGCAAGTCCGGTGAGCGTGAGGTGTCACTTAAGAGCGGCGCTGCTGTGCTTGCGGCCTTACAACGGCAAGGTGTGGATGCCCACGCTTTTGATCCGGCCACGCGCCCACTGCATGATTTAGAAAATTTTGATATCGCGATGATATCTTTGCATGGACGATTTGGTGAAGATGGTGCGATGCAAGGTGCGTTGGAACTGTTAGGTATACCTTATACAGGTAGCGGTGTGATGGCATCGGCGATTGGTATGGATAAGTGGCGTACAAAGATGATTTGGTCGGCCGCAGGGATTAGTACCCCAGCCTTTGATTTGGTGCGAGCTGACTCAGATTTTGCCGCAATAGAGCAAAAGCTAGGTCTACCATTATTTGTAAAACCGGCTAATGAAGGCTCGAGCATCGGTATTAGTAAAGTAAAACAAGCTGGCGATTTAAAAGCAGCTTATGAATTCGCGGCTAAATCGGACCCATTGGTGATAGCCGAACAGTTTGTGGGAGGTGGGGAATACACCGTAGGTATTTTGGGCGACAAAGCCTTGCCGATTGTGCGTATTGTGCCAAAAAATGAATTTTATGATTTTGAGGCCAAATACTTACGTGATGATACCGAATACTTATGCCCGTGTGGTTTGAGTAGCGATAAAGAAGCGCAGATTCAGCAACAAGCTTTGCAGGCGTTTAAGTCAATTGGTTGTAGTGGCTGGGGGCGCGTAGATTTCTTAATGGATGCTCAAGGACATCATTACTTTTTAGAAGTGAATACCAGTCCAGGGATGACAGATCATAGTCTGGTGCCGATGGCAGCAAAGGCGGCAGGGATAAGTTTTGATGCATTGGTGATACGCATTTTGGAGTTGGCACATGTGGGATAAACCCGCCTTACTTAACTGGATAGCCAACCTCTTGTTTGCAATGAGTGTGGTAGTGATGCTATACGCCACGCTGTATGTGGTGGTGCATTTGCCGATTTTTCCGCTACGCGAGGTAAAAGTTGACGGTCAGTTAACCCATGTAACGCGTGAACAAGTGAAGTTGATTGCGGCAAAACATTTGAAAGGAAATTTTTTCACCTTAGATTTAATCGCTGCACGCGATGCCTTTGAAAAGTTGCCTTGGGCGCGCAATGTGAGTGTGCGTAGACGCTGGCCAGATAAGTTAGAAGTCATGATTGAAGAGCATCAAGCGTTTGCACGTTGGGGCAATGTGGCGTTGGTGAATACGCATGGTGAATTATTTCATGCGGCTACCGGTAATGATTTACCAGTGTTTTATGGCCCGGATGACAGTGTGATAGAGCTGGCATCGCAATATGATGCATTTAATAAAGTATTAAAAACGGCTAACTTAGACATTGCGATATTGGCATTAACCCCTAGACGTGCTTGGCAAATTAAAACAACAGACGGCATGGTTGTTGAGTTAGGCAGAACGGACATGCAGCCACGTTTAGAAAAATTTACCAAAGTTTATGGCAGTACGATCGCCGCGTTGAATAAAAAAATTACGTATGCAGACTTGCGCTATCCCAATGGATTTGCCTTGCGCAGACCAATTGAGGCGATTAAACCTAACGAGAATCAGTCTAAAGACACCGTAAAAAAACAGACAGGAGCCGTGACTTAGTTCACGGAAGGGGTAAATGATGAGTAGAACCAAAGAAGATAAAAATTTAATTGTAGGCTTGGATATAGGCACATCGAAAATTGTGGCGATAGTTGCTGAGCTACAACCCGAAGGCACGCTTAAAGTGATTGGGCTGGGACAACATATTTCTCGCGGCTTAAAAAAAGGTGTGGTGGTGAACATAGAGTCAACCATGCAATCGATTCAGCGTGCATTAGAAGAGGCCGAGTTGATGGCCGATTGCAAAATCAATAATGTTTATACCGGCATTGCCGGTAGCCACATTAAGAGCATTAACTCTCATGGCATGGTGAAAATTAAAGATGCGGAAGTTTCACAAATGGATGTCGATCGTGTGATTGAAACTGCTCGCGCCATTGCCTTGCCTGCGGATCAGCAGATTTTACATATCCTGACGCAAGAATTTATTGTTGATGGCCAGGAAGACGTACGCGAACCACTAGGTATGAGCGGGATGAGACTGGAAGTAAAAGTACACATCGTGACAGGTGCGGTTGCAGCTGCGCAAAATATTGTGAAGTGTATTAAACGTTGCGGCATAGAAGTAAGCGATTTAATTCTGCAGCCATTAGCATCAAGCTTGGCCGTACTGACTGAAGATGAAAAAGAATTAGGTGTTTGCTTAGTCGATATTGGTGGCGGTACCACTGATATTGCAGTGTTCAAGCAAGGGGCAATTCGCCATACCGCTGTGGTACCGATTGCCGGTGACCAAATGACTAACGATGTGGCCGTTGCGTTCCGTACGCCGACGCAATCGGCAGAAGATATCAAAATCAAACACGGTTGTGCACTACGTCAGTTGGCTGACCCGCGTGAAGTGGTTGAAGTACCGGGTGTTGATGGTCGTGACCCGCGTCAGTTATCAGTACAAACCCTAGCGGAGGTGCTAGAGCCGCGTGTGGTTGAGCTTTATGAGCTGGTACTCAATGAGTTGCGTCGTAGCGGAATGGAAGAAATGATCGCGTCGGGCATTGTGATTACTGGCGGTTCGGCCATGATGCGCGGCATGGTGGAGCTAGGTGAAGAGGTTTTTCACATGCCGGTGCGCTTAGGTATGCCGCGATATGTGGGCGGCCTGTCAGATGTGGTTGGCAATCCAAGATACGCCACAGGTGTGGGTTTAGTGTTGATGGGTAAGCAGCAGCTGGAAAGACATATTAATGGTGAGCTGGAATCCAGCTCATTTGGCAGGATTTTAGAAAGAATGAAGCGGTGGTTTGCAGGCAATTTTTAAGGTGTGATTTAGTTGTTAGTAGTTAAGTAGTAGTTAGTGGGTGGTAGTTGGCAGAGTCTTAGGTCGTTGGTTGCAAGCATTAGCTAACGGTGATGGACTAACAGCTATCCACTATTTTTAAAAAAAGAGGAGGCAGTAAAATGTTTGAGATAATGGAAAAAAATTCACAAGAAGCCGTAATTAAGGTAATCGGCGTAGGCGGTTGCGGTGGTAACGCAGTTGCACACATGATTGAAAAAAACGTCGGAGGCGTTGAATTTATTTGCGCTAATACCGATATGCAAGCGTTGAGAAAAAGTCAGGCCAAAACAGTATTGCAAATGGGCGAGGCCATGACTAGGGGTTTAGGCGCAGGTGCTAAACCTGAAGTAGGCCGTGAAGCCGCACTAGAAGACCGCGATGCGATTGCAGAGTTGATTGATGGTGCAGATATGCTGTTTATTACGGCAGGCATGGGTGGCGGTACTGGTACCGGTGCAGCACCAGTGATTGCACAAATTGCAAAAGAGATGGGTATTTTGACGGTAGCTGTAGTAACAAAACCGTTTTCATTCGAAGGTAAACGCACTAAAGTCGCATCCGATGGTCTAGAAGAATTATCAAAGTACGTTGATTCTTTAATTGTGATTCCTAACGAAAAGTTGATGGAAGTATTAGGCGAAGACGTACCGTTTCTGGAAGCGTTTAGAGCGGCTAATGACGTGTTGCACAATGCAGTTTCAGGCATTGCTGAAATTATCAATTGCGCAGGAATGGTCAACGTTGACTTTGCCGATGTGCGCACAGTAATGAGCGAGATGGGCATGGCGATGATGGGTTCTGCTATGGCAACAGGCCCAGAACGCGCGCGCATTGCAGCTGAGCAGGCGGTAGCAAGCCCATTGTTGGAAGACGTTAACTTGGCGAACGCACGCGGCGTTTTAGTGAACATTACTACTTCAAGCGCTTTCAAAATGAAAGAGTATTATGATGTGATGAACACCATTAAAGCCTTTACTGCGGAAGATGCAACCGTGATTGTAGGTAACGTATTTGATGAATCTATGGGTGACAGTTTACGTGTGACGATGGTAGCTACTGGTTTAACCGGCGCACAACGCCGCCAGCAAAAACCAGAGCTCCGTGTAATGACACAAGAAGTAGTACGTAACGGCACAACGGGTCAACCAATGTACGTTGGCGGAGCTACGACTGGTAATGGTTTGATGGTCGAAGATGACGCTCCGGCAGTTTTTGGCTCAAACAGCCGTCGTGCGCAGGTAGATGCGATGAAAAATTCAGGGATGGAAGAGTATGATATCCCTGCATTTTTGCGCAAACAAGCGGACTAAGTAGTTAAGGCTTTCTGTTGATAAGGCGACACAACCAGCTTGAGGGGTGTTGCAATGAATTATGTTATTATTTGCTTGATTCATAAGGTAAATATGCAGGTCATTATCAAGTGGCAAGTACGTTTTAGAGTAGAAAAGTAGAGGTTAAATGTTAAAGCAACGCACATTAAAACAAGCGATTAGCGCCACAGGCGTTGGTTTGCACAACGGCGAGAAGGTTACTCTTACCTTGCGCCCGGCTGCACCTGACACTGGTATTGTTTTCAAACGGGTTGATCTGCCTCAACCCAATGAAATCTTGGCTACGCCTAGCGCCGTACACGACACACGTATGTGTTCTGCGCTAGAGGCCAATGGCGCCCGCGTTGCAACGGTTGAACATATCATGTCAGCATTGGCTGGCTTGGGTATCGATAACGTGTATGTAGATGTAGATGCTTCTGAAATCCCCATCATGGATGGGAGCTCAGGACCTTTTGTATTTTTATTGCAGCAAGCGGGTATTGTGGAGCAAGCTGCAGCTAAAAAATTTATACGTGTTAAAAAAGTAGTAGAAGTTAAAGAGGCCGATAAATGGGTACGTTTTGAGCCTTATCATGGCTTTAAAATAGACTTTACTATTGATTTCAATCACCCAGTATTTGATCATTCCGGCAAACGTGTGCAAATTGACTTTGCGGTTGATTCTTACATTAAAGAAATTAGTCGTGCACGTACTTTCGGGTTTATGCATGAGGTTGAGTATTTACGCTCTAACGGTTTGGCGCGTGGCGGCAGTTTAGATAACGCAATTGTGCTGGACGAATACCGCGTATTAAATACTGATGGTTTGCGCTACGACGATGAGTTTGTGAAGCATAAAGTATTGGATGCGATTGGTGATTTGTATATGTTGGGTCACCCGATACTAGGTGCCTTTTATGCCTATAAATCTGGCCATGCACTCAATAACCAATTATTGCGCGCATTGCTGCAAGATGAAAGCGCTTGGGAATACACAACTTTTGAAAAAGCAGATGACGCACCGGCTGCATTTTTATCACAATCCAAGCAATTAAAGCCGGAACCAATTTACTAGCTTAATCGCTTGCCAAACGTAATGTTCAAGAAAGGGGCGTGCCGTGTTAATAATCCGCCTGATATTAGTGTTGTTAGGCATTACCGCAATAGTACTGTTTGGCTTATATTTGCTGACGGATGATAGAAAATACCTGCATTACTTCAAGAAAACACTCAAATACACTCTGTTTTTAGCGATTGTGGTAGCGGTTCTGTTTGTATTGCGACGAATACTCTATGTTTAATATCATCAAAAAGTTGAGAAAATTCACAGTGTCTTTTAAACGCCACTATGTCTTTTTGATAACCTTTCTTTGCGCGCTGTGCTTATCTGGCCAGGCGTTCGCAGTGACTGATCAGACATTGTTTAAACAGGCACGTGAATCTTATGCTGCTAAAAATGAGTTGGCGCTAGCGGAAGATGTAAATCAACTTAAATCACAGCAATATATATTGGCGCCGTATGCTGATTATTGGCTAATGCTACTTAAATTAGAGCAAGCACGTGATGAAGAAGTGCAGAATTTTTTAGCCCAATATGCTGACATGCCGTTTGCTGAACGTTTACGTGGCGAATGGTTAAAAAAATTAGCCAAGCAACAGAATTGGGCAGCATTTTTTGATGAATATACTTATTTTAAACGAGAAGATATCGCGTTACATTGTTATGCCTTGTTTGGAAAAATGCAGCTTGCAGAGATTGATGTAGGCGCTGATGCCAGAAATTTATGGCTCACAACGACGGATTTGCCCAGCAGTTGCAATCAACTATTTGATCTCATGCAACAAACGGGGGTGTTAAGTGCCGAGGATATTTGGGCAAGGTTCAGGTTAGCATTGCAAGGGGGGAAGTTAAGTCTTGCCAAAAGTATTACTAAACGCCTACCTGATTTTGAAGAAAAAGATCTTAATCTACTGGATATTGCAAACTTGACGCCACAAGCTTTGCTAGATAATAAACCAAGCATTGTTAAGTTGGGGGCTAAAAAAACGAATACGACGGTGAGTGTTTCATTCAAAACGCGCGCTGGCATTGAGATCAATCTTTATGCGCTGGATCGCTTGGCACGTAACAATATCGAAAGTGCCATCGCAGTATTTAATCGACTACACACTAATTTTTCAGCTGAAAACCGCGCTTTTGGTTGGGGACGTATTGCTTACCATGCCGCACGTAACCATCACCCTGATGCACTTAACTACTATGAATTAGCCAAAGGCGTAGATTTAGATAGCGAGCAATTGGCTTGGCAGGTGCGTGCAGCTTTACGTGCAGAAAACTGGGCCGTGGTGAAAAATGCAGTATCGGCAATGCAACCCAAACAAGCTGAAGAAGGTGCTTGGCGCTACTGGAAAGCGCGCGCGTTAAAAGCCATGAATGCACAGACAGAAGCAAATGCTATATTTGGCACGCTATCTAAAGAGCGCCATTATTATGGATGGCTGGCGGCTGAGGAGTTAGAAAGTGTGATGGGAAATCCACCGCTACAGTACACCACAACTGAATTAGAAGTAACGGCCATTGCCAGTCAGCCAGCTATTAAGCGTGCGCTTGAGCTACAACGTCTTGATCTGCGATGGGAAGCAAGGGCTGAGTGGGTTTGGGCCACGCGCGGTTTTAATGATAAAGAGTTGCTGGCTGCCGCTGAGTATGCCGCACGCCAACAATGGTATGACGTTGCGATTAGTACGGCAGATAATACTAGGCAAGTGCATGATTTTAATTTGCGTTATCCAACCCCTTATCGTGATTTAATGCGCTTTTCGGCCAATCAGCAAAATTTAGATGAAGCCTGGGTGTTCGGTTTGGTGCGCCAAGAAAGCCGCTTTATGCATTATGCAAAATCAGGCGTGGGTGCGGCAGGCCTTATGCAACTCATGCCAACCACGGCAAAATGGGCTGCTAAGCGGATGGGTCTAGATGGCTATAGCAATGAGATGATTCATGATTTACCCACTAACATTGGTATTGGCACTTACTATATGCGCTACACTTTAGAGTTAATGAATGGTCAAGCCGTAATGGCAACCGCTGCTTACAATGCAGGCCCAAGCCGGGCAAGGCGTTGGGTGGCAACGAAGCCGTTAGAGGCGGCTATTTACATAGAATCAATTCCATTTAGTGAAACAAGAGGCTATGTGCAAAAAGTGATGGCTAATGCACAGATGTATGCCCCGCGCTTAGGTACTAGCATACAAAGCTTGAAGTCTCGTATGGGCGTAGTGCCCGGTATCAGTCAGCCGGAAACAATATTAGCGGAGAGTGAATAATTTTCTGTAAAATTTAAAACAGTCCACGAAAGCTACAAAAATCACAAAATAAAACAATACAGTGATGTGAGTTTGGACTAATCTGTTAAATCGATTTCACAGCATGGTGTTTGTCAGAATAAACTGATAAGCGCCACTAAAGCCAGCATGGCTGGCAAGTGCCGCTAATTGTGGGTGAGCGTATTTTTTAGAGTTATATAAAAAAAGGTTAAAAATGCAAATAAAAAAAGTAGCGATATTAGGCGGTTCAGGTTTTGTAGGTAGTGCGGTAGTGGCTAAGCTGGCGGCAGCAGGTTACTTCGTCACAGTGTTAACACGTCGTTACGACGTGGCAAAGCACTTGATTTTACTACCTAATGTAAGTTTACTTGAATGCAATATTTTGGACTACCATGCATTAAATTCAGCTTTAAGAGGTATGGATGCGGTGATCAATTTGGTTGGAATTTTGCATCAAAGCCGGCGTGTAAGTTTTAACACCATGCACCAACAATTGCCGACACAGCTTGCTAAAATTTGTGCAGATTTAGGCATTAGGCGCCTATTACACATGAGCAGTTTGCAGGCTGCCAATAGCGCACCTAGCCAGTATTTACGTTCTAAAGCGGCGGGGGAATCAGCGTTGCTGGCATTTAGCAATAAACTTAACATTACCATTTTTAAACCATCTATTATTTTTGGACGTGGTGATCGTTTTATTAACCTATTTGCCACGCTGATTAAGTTTTTACCCGCTATTCTGCTCGCAAAACCCAATGCAAAATTTCAACCAATCTGGGTAGAAGATGTCGCTAGTTGTTTTGTTAACAGTCTGGAAAATACGGCTACCTTTGGTCAAAGCTTCGAGTTGGCAGGACCTACCGACTATACCTTCCGTGAGCTTGTACAACAAGTGATGCATACATTAGGTTTGCAACGGCCAATCATCGGTTTAAACGATACGCTCTCGTATGCACAGGCCTTTATGATGGAGTTATTACCCATCAAGCTCATGTCGCGTGACAATGTCCGATCAATGGAAATAGACAGTGTTAGCCAGAAGCCGATAGCAGCGATATTGGGAGTACATACCACCGCGCTAGAAGCAGTGATTGCTGAGTATCTGGTTGACCAAACCTCACGCGGTGCATATGACCGCTTTCGTAGTATTGCTGCACGGTAACCATTAAGTGAGTGCTGCATCAGATATCGCAAAGCAGGCTTATCTGGTCGGCGGTGCTGTGCGTGATGAGTTGCTAGGCTTTGCAGTAAAAGACAAAGACTATGTAGTGGTTGGCAGCACCCCGGAGGCGATGGTGGCAGCCGGCTTTAGACCAGTGGGCAAAGACTTCCCTGTTTTTTTACATCCGAAAACGCATGATGAATATGCCTTGGCACGCACCGAGAGAAAAACGGCAAAGGGTTATAAAGGTTTTAGTGTTTATGCCTCGATTGACGTTACCTTGGAGCAAGATTTAGCGCGCCGTGATTTAACCATCAACGCAATTGCTAAAGGCAATGATGGGCAATTAGTTGATCCATTTAACGGGCTGGCTGATCTCAACACTAAAACGCTACGTCATGTGAGCGACGCTTTTGCTGAAGACCCAGTGCGTATTTTACGCGCCGCCCGTTTTTCGGCGAGGCTAACAGACTTTGGCATCGCGCCAGAAACCATGATTTTAATGCGGAAAATGGTAGATGCCGGTGAAGTGGATGCGTTAGTGGCAGAGCGCGTCTGGCAGGAGCTTGCTAAAGGCTTGATGGAAGCAAAGCCATCGCGCATGTTTGAGGTGCTACGCGCTTGTGGCGCTTTGCAGAAGTTATTGCCAGAACTGGATAAGCTGTGGGGTGTGCCTCAGCCAGCGCAACATCATCCGGAAGTTGATACCGGCGTGCATGTGATGATGGTGGTTGATTATGCGGCACAACAAAACTTTAGCTTAGCCATACGCTTTGCTGCTTTGATGCACGACCTAGGCAAAGGCGCTACACCAGAGGATGAGCTACCACGTCACATTGGGCATGAAGAGCGTGGTGTTAGCCTACTCAAAGATATATGCAAGCGCTTACGTGTGCCTAACGATTGTAAAGAACTGAGCGTTATGGTAACCAAGTTTCATGGTAAATTATTTCAGGCAACACAGATGCGTACCAGTACATTGCTGGAGTTTTTAATTCAGGTTGACGCAATTCGTCAACCTGAGCGGTTTAAGGATTTTTTAAAGGCCTGTGAAGCCGATACGCGCGGCAGAACGGGCTTTGAACATAATCCAACGCCAGCTGCAGATTTTATGTTGAAAGTGTTGGCGGCAGCATTAAGCGTAGATGCGGGGGCGGTGGCTAGCGCATATCGCGACACTGAAAAAATTAAAGTAGCAGTATTTGAGGCAAGGTTACAGGCAATTAAATTGGCATTGTAGATTGATAGTTTACAAAATTTAACATTTGCCGTGACTGCTAAGTACAATTGAAACTTAGACCATGCTGTAATATGGACGAAACTTTAAAAGTAAAAGGTAATTACATGTTTGGTGCATTGAAAACAATGATTTTTGGTGGCAAGCCAGCTAAAGAGCGCCGGCGCTTAGTCGGTGTCAGCAAGCGTCCCGCCATTAATGTTTATATTACAAAACAACAAATAGCTATTAAGGTAACTGAGCCTATGACTGCGGAGTTGTGGGATTAGTTGTTGCTGATGGGGTGGCGCGAGGTGGATATCAAATCAAACAGCCGTAAAATAAGGCGGTTGCATGATGAGACTTTTCTTAGTTGGCTAATGCTAAACCTGTGGAGAGAGATAGGCAGTTTATCTGGCAATACTAAATTTCTAAGTTGATGGCGCCTAAATGTTGTCTAAACAATAGTTCAACCCAGATTTTGCATTAGGCGATTTTTCATCTACTTAAATGTTAACTTGCCCATTTTGCGTATTTTTTGTGCAAATTTTTTGTCAATAGAACTATTGCCCATAAAATTTGCACAAAAATCAATCAAACTGTGCCGCGTTAGCATTCCAAGTTTTAATGAAAAATCTGGGTTAAATACCCAGTGAGTTTTGAATAAAATATTTGGCTACAAATCCCACTAATCCAAAGGTTAATCCTAAAAATAAAATAAAAGTACCAAACTTTCCTACTTTGGCTTCCCAGGCTAAATGCCCAACAATAAAAATCATTAACAGCATCAAACCGCCAACGCCATAAGTCATGCCAAAGTCAGTAATTTGCGTTTCAGTAAAGCCGAAAATTGTGCCGCCCAAGTTGCTCTCCTGCGCAATAAAAAATACGTAAAAAGTCTATCTAATCTATGGTTTAAGTTTTAGTCGATTGAATAAATGGATCATCAAAAGCGCGATCATGTGCTTCAAACATATCTGAAAGTTCTTGGTGAAACTGGCGGTATGTTTCAGCGGGACTGTTTTTGCTATCCATTGAAAAACACGCATCTATCAGTGCCTGCAACTTATCCATAATCTCCTGATGTGCTTGGCGGTGCGTACGAAAATATTCGTATTGCTCCGTCACATGCGGTCTGCTTAACATAATTTGTTCTTCATGCTCAAAATGCCTAGCTGCAAGGTCTGAGATATAAAACAAGTAAGAAGGCAAGCGACCTTGGCACGAGGTCATTTTTTCATGATCGCAAGGCTCGCAATCGGGGTGCTGGTTTAAGTTGCTGCAAGCACAGGTGTTACGCAGGTCAATTAAGAACTTATCAAAGAGTAGATGCTCTTTTTCAATGAGGAGGTAATCAGCAGGAGATAGGGCTTTTATTGCTTGATTATGCGTGGTCATGTCGCTACCTTTTTTAACGATTACTTAACAAAGTACGAAATTTTAGCCCTAGTTGGACCCGTTGCTTTACGTCATTAGCTTAATAAGCCCAATTGTTCCTGAGCAAATTCTGTCGGCTTGCGTTTAAACCCGCTCTTGGCGAACTGTTGCCAGCGGCCTACCACAAAGCATACCATTAAATTAGCGCGTGCTTCAGCAACACTTTTGCTTCCAGTCGGCATGTTAGGATGTTGCGTATCAGCAATTCGCAGACTTTGCTTGAGCGTTGCCTCTATGCGGTCGTACAGCTGGTTGATGCGTAGTTGCAATTTTTCATCTTCATTCACAAGCGCGTCGCCAATGAGCACACGTGTCATGCCCGGGTTTTTTTCTGCAAATACTAACAGCATCGTCACAATGCGCTGCACTTGTCTTAAGCCATCAGTTTCTTCGGTGCTAATTTTGTTGATTAAGCCAAAAACCGTTTCCTCAATAAATACAATCAGACCTTCAAACATTTGCGCTTTATTAGCAAAGTGGCGGTAAAGTGCCGCTTCACTGACTTCCAGCTTCGCGGCTAATGAAGCGGTGGTGATTTTTTCCCGTTTGGGCGACTCCAGCATTTTAGCTAGCGTTTCTAAAATTTGTTGCTTACGTTCGCCTGCCATTTTTATGTTCCTCACAAATGATTATTTAATTATAGCCTAAGGTGAGTGAGTGCTAACACTGTGGATATCCGATAATCAACAAAATTGGGTTTTTTTAATTGCCTACTTACCCAGATTGTTTTCATGCCAAGCCGTTTTGCAGTCATCAGTGCTGGCAAGCTATCCTCTAGCATAGTGCAGTTACACGCTTTAACTTTAATGGTTTTAAGCAGTTGTTGAAACCCACGCGTTGACGGTTTTGCATGAAATTGGGTAGATTCCACGCTAAATATCAGCTCAAAAATATCATCAATACCCAATAACTTTAGCACGCGGGTGGCGTAGTTGCGCGGGGCGTTAGTAAATATTAACTTACGTCCAGGCAGGCCTTGCAACATGTGCCGAAGCCGCCTGGCTTGAATGACCAGTTCAGGCAAATTATCGAGTCGATGGGTTTCATTTAAAAAATGATGTGGGTCAATATCATGGTGGCGCATGAGCCCCTTGAGGGTAGCACCATAGATGCACCAATAATGTTGACGCATCTTGTGTGCGGCAGGCTCGTCTAAATCTAACGTTTCCATCATGTAGCGCGTCATGGCGCGATTCATGACTGGAAATATATGCGCGGAGGCATTATGGAGCGTGTCATCCAGGTCAAAAATCCAGATTTTAGCGGTCATGTAAAACCTAAAATTATTTTGCTTTGATTAAAGTACCCACACCTTCATCGGTCAGCACCTCAAGCAACAGCGCGTGTTCCACACGTCCATCAATAATATGCACGGCTTTTACGCCACTACGCGCGGCATCTAAAGCGGAGCTGATTTTAGGTAGCATGCCACCAGACAGCGTGCCGTCAGCGACCAAATCATCAATTTGCTTTGGCGTTAAACCTGTCAGCAACTCACCATTTTTATCCAATACCCCCGGTGTATTTGTTAGTAAAATCAATTTTTCTGCATTTAAAATTTCAGCTAACTTGCCTGCCACCACATCGGCATTGATGTTATAAGTTTCACCATCTTTACCTACACCAATAGGTGCCACGACTGGAATAAAGTCGCCTGTGTCTAAAAAGTTGATAATGCTCGGATCAATTGCGCTGATTTCACCAACTTGCCCAATATCAATCATTTTGCTGGCATCATCTTTATCGGCCATCAATAGTTTATGCGCGTGAATAAAATTACCGTCTTGCCCAGTCAGGCCAACGGCCTTGCCACCATGACGGTTAATGAGATTAACAATCTCTTTATTTACCTGTCCGCCAAGCACCATTTCTACCACGTCCATGGTTTCAGCATCGGTCACGCGCATGCCTTGAATAAACTCACCTTTTTTGCCAAGTTTATCTAGCATCTCATTAATTTGCGGGCCACCACCGTGCACCACCACTGGGTTCATGCCAACAAGCTTTAATAGCACTACGTCTTGTGCAAAGCACTCTTTAAGATGGTCGTCTGTCATGGCGTTGCCGCCGTATTTAATGACAATGGTTTTATCAAAAAAACGTTTAATGTAAGGTAGTGCCTCGGCGAGGGTTTGTGCTTTTTTTGCAGCGGTAGTTTGGCTTAACATGGGTTTTCCGTTAGTTTAAACCCAGATTCTCTATTAGGCGATGAATGCATCTACTTGAATTTCAACCTGCCCATTTTGCGTCTTTTTTGTGCAAATTTTCTGTCAATAGCGTGACTATTGCCCATAAAATTTGTACAAAAAACCATCAAACTGTGCGGCGCTGCCACTTCAAGTCCTAATGGAGAATCTGGTTTGAATTTTGGCAAGTTTAGTTTGCGCTATTGTAACTAAAATTTGCTTAAAGTGTTTTGCTAAACACTTTAGATTTGCGCTGAAAATTGTAAAGTTTTTGTTTTTCAGCGGGTAATTTATCTATATTTTGTTCTACAAAACCACGCTCTAGAAACCAGTGCTCGGTACGGGTGGTTAAGCAAAATAAACTTTTAAGCCCCTGCTCTTTTGCTAGGCTTGCGCAAAAGTAGAATAATTTATCGCCCCGGCCACCACCTCTGTAGGCAGGATCTATCGCCAGACATGCAAACTCGGCGGTTTTTTCAGCCATAAATGGATACAGTGCCGCACAGCCAATAATGCGATTATCGTGTTCCATCACGTAAAAATGGTTAATTTCCATCTCAATGCGCTCACGCCCACGCCGCACCAAAATGCCCTCGGCCTCAAGCGGCTCAATCAGTTTTATGATGCCGCCAACATCGTCAATATTGGCTTGTCGCATGCTTTCCAAGCTCAACTCCGTCACCATGGTGCCAATACCCTCAAGCGTGAATAGCTCTTGAATAATCGCACCGTCAATGTGGCGGCTAATCAGGTGTGTGCGTGCCACGCCATGCTCACAAGCGCGTACAGCGGCTGGCAGGTAAAAATTAACGTCTTCTGAAACATTGATGGCTTGCTTATTTTCTTGCACATTACGCAGAAAGTTCTTGGCTTTTTCGGCGGTCATTTCACGTAGTAATTCACCGCGTAAATTATGTACGCCTTCAGAATCCATCAAAAAAATGAGCTTGTCCGCATCCAGTGCAATCGCAGCGCTGACGGCTACATCTTCCAAGCTTAAATTAAAAGCCTCACCTGTAGGCGAATAGCCAAGCGGAGACAGCATCACTAATTCGCCGTCATCCAAGCGCTTCTGAATACCAACAGCATCCACCCTGCGCACTTCACCTGTGTGCTGTAAGTCAACACCATCACGCACGCCTAAAGGTTTAGCCGTCACAAAGTTGCCACTCGCTACACGAATGTCGGAGCCTGCCATTGGGGAGTTGGTAATTCCCATTGAAAGCAAGGCTTCAATTTCAACTCTCACTGCACCGTTGGCTTCTTTAACAGCTTCCATGGCTTTATCATCGGTTGCGCGTAAACCGTTATGAAATATGGGCGTGAGTTTGTCCCGTTTTAAGCGCCGCTCAATTTGCGGTCGTGCGCCATGTACCAATACTAACCTGACCTCAAGACTTGCAAGTAGGTTAAGGTCGTGCGATAGCGCGATGAATTGCTGCTCATCAACGACCTCACCACCAAATGCAATCACAAATGTACGCCCACCAAACGCATGGATATAAGGCGCAGCAGAGCGAAACCAATGTACAAAATCTTTAGCGTTGGCCTGACTGCCTTTGTATGAAGCTTGCGTAGGCGCCACCAGGCAGGTGGATTGCTGCTCGTTTAGGCCAAATGGCGTTTCTGTGGCATCACACTCAGCGTAAAGCTTGGCGGGTGTTGTATTCAAAGCTATTGAAATTTTGCGTAATAGCACTTCAGATACACCCAGCTCACCACGTTCGATACGTGACAAATTACCTGCATCAGCCTCAATTTTAGAGGCAAATTGCTGCAATGTTAGGTTGAGTGATTTGCGTTTAGTGCGAATAAAGTTGCCTAGGGACATAATAAAATACTCTAAATATTTGTAAAATTTACATAAATATAAATTAAATTTGTAAAAAATACAAATAATTTATAGGCGAGGTTTTAGTGGAGTATGTCTTTGGATAAATGTGTTTGGTTTTATCTGGCTAGGTTAAAAATCTCCCCACGCAGATTGCATCACTGAAATGGCAGTTAAAGCGGCAGTTTCAGTACGTAAAATGCGCGGACCCAGCACCATTGACTGAAACCCATGCGCGCTTGCAAGGTCAATTTCATTTTGACTGAGCCCACCTTCTGCGCCAATCAGCAGTTGTATCTCGGCCAATGGTTTTTGCATCTCCGCCAAGCGCTTTGCGCCAACAGGGTTTAGCTGAATGCGCGTAGCAGAGGCAATAGGGTTGCGGCTTAGCCAGTGCTCAAGCGACATCGGCGGAAATACATTGGGCACCACTGCGCGGCCTGATTGCTCGCAAGCTGAAATTGCTACATTTTGCCAATGTTCAGTACGCTTTTCTGCGCGTTCTGTTGATAACTTCACCACACTACGCTGACTGGTGATGGGTTGAATACATGTGACGCCAAGCTCAACCGCTTTTTGAATAGTGAAGTCCATGCGGTCGCCGCTGGAAACAGCTTGCAGTAAGGTAATGTTCAGTGGCGACTCATTGCTTACTTTTGTTACACCGGTAATGTTGGCAATCACCGTATTTTTCTTGATTGAAATCAGCTCGCAGTCGTAATCATAACCATCACCATTAAACACGATGGCGGTATCGCCAACATTTAGGCGTAGTGCGCGCGTGGCATGTGTAGCGGCACTTTCTGAAAGCTGTACGGATGCATTTAAAGCCAGTGGTGAATTTGTAAAAAAACGCAGATTAGACATAAGAATTAACCATTAAAATGGTGCTGTTAAGGAGCAGACGCTAAAAGAAAGTAAAATTGAAAACAATAGTGATAATATAAACATTAACGTTGTCACATCAATAATTATAACGAAATAAGGAGAAGATAATGGTTAGCTTAAATCCCCCAGTATGTAATTTTGGCCAACGCGCCGCCGATTTTGATTTATTAGGTGTTGATGGTAAGCGTTACACCTTGGCAAATAGTGTAGGTAAAAATGGCTTGTTGGTCATGTTTATTTGTAATCACTGCCCGTATGTTAAAGCCATTAAAACGCGCTTGGTAGCTGATTGTCGTGAGTTATTGCAATATGGCATCAATACCATTGCTATTCAAAGTAACGATACTGAAAATTACCCTGAAGACTCCTACGAGCGCATGAAGGAAGAATCAAAACTATTTGATTTTTCGTTCCCTTATGTATTGGATGATACGCAAGAAGTGGCGAAAGCTTATGGTGCAGTTTGCACCCCTGATTTTTTTGGCTTTAACGCTAATTTAGAGCTGCAATATCGTGGTCGATTTGATGCGGCAGGCCGACGTGTGTCTGACCAAAACAACCCGAGAGATTTGTTTCACGCGATGAAGCAGATTGCCGAAACAGGCGAAGGACCTAGGGAGCAGACACCAAGCATTGGCTGTAGCATTAAATGGTTTGCGCAAGAATCCATTTAAGGTTGCGCCGTGAGAGCGCAGCAAACGGATTTTATTAGCCCTGAGCTGGCAACCACTTTAGATAGTATGTTTCATGAGCGAGTAAAGCGCACGCCAGACGGCGTTGCTTATCGCTATTTTGATGATCAAGCCGGTGAATGGCGCGAGATGACATGGCAGACCGCCCTGCATGAAATTATAAGCTGGCAAGCGGCCTTGTTGCATGAGCAATTGCAACTTGGCGACCGTGTAGCTGTTATGCTCAAAAACAGCCCAAGCTGGGTATTGTTTGATCAAGCTGCACTTGGGTTGGGCTTGGTGACCGTGCCGTTATACGTGTCAGACCGTCCTGAAAATGTCGCACATGTGTTGCAAGATTCAGGCGCAAAATTACTGCTAATCGATAGTGCAGAGAATTGGCATCCCATTCATGAGGTTAGCGCAGGTTTGGTTGAGTTGCAACGGGTTGTGGTATTCAAAACGCCCCCCGAAGGTGATGATGATGGACGTATTCGTGGTGTTGATGAATGGCTGCCAAGTTTAAGTGACTCAGGTGAGTTCCAGCATCGCGTATCTGATGCGGATGCGCTAGCTACCATCATTTACACCTCTGGTACTACAGGTAAATCTAAAGGCGTGATGCTCACGCATCGCAACTTAATGAGTAATGCTTGGGGTGCTTTGCAGGTATTTTCAATTTATCCCAACGATATATTCCTGTCGTTTTTGCCGTTATCGCATGCATTAGAGCGCATGGCTGGTTGTTGCATTCCCATTATGTCGGGCGCCAGTGTTGCCTTTTCTCGCTCTATACAACAGTTGCAAGAAGATTTAGCCAAAGTGCAACCCACGATTATGGTCACAGTGCCACGTATTTTTGAGCGCATTCAATCAGGGCTGCGTAATAAGTTAGAACAAGGCCCAGCTTATGCGCGCTATTTATTTGAACTGGCAGTCAAAGTCGGTTATAGCCGTTTTGAGTATGCACAAGGGCGTGGCAAGTGGCATTGGCAACATCTGCTATGGCCGTTATTGAAAAAACTGGTGGCAGATAAGCTGCAAGCGCGTTTGGGTGGCAGGTTGCGTTTGGCGGTTGCGGGAGGTGCTGCGTTGCCTTCAGATAATGCGCGTACTTTTATTGCGCTGGGCGTACCAATCATTCAAGGGTATGGCTTAACTGAAACTAGCCCTATCATTAGTGTTAATCGGGTAGAAAACAATGTGCCGAGTAGCGTAGGGCAAGTGATTCAAGGGGTAGAAGTACGGATAGGTGAGGCCGATGGTTTAGAGGTGCGTGGCGCTAACGTGATGCAAGGCTACTGGAATAATAATGAAGCGACCAAAGCCATTTTTACCGCCGATGGCTGGCTTAAAACGGGAGACGTTGTCAAGATCGATGCGTTTGACCGCATTACCATCACTGGGCGCATTAAAGAAATTATCGTACTCTCTAACGGTGAAAAAGTGCCGCCGGGGGATGTAGAATCTGCGATACAGCGTGACCCGCTTTTTGAACAGGTGATGGTGGTGGGCGAAGGTAAAGCCTATTTGAGTGTGTTGGCGGTAGTGAATCGTGAGTGTTGGGCAGATGCTGTAAAAACGCGTGATTTGCCTAATAATTGGCCGTCAGACTTAGTGCATCCGCAAGCGTGTGCTTTTGCACTTAACCGCGTGGCGCAACAAATGAAGGCTTTCCCGGGATATGCAAAAGTCAGAAAAATTGCGCTGCTACATGAACCTTGGACCATAGAGAATGGGCTGTTAACGCCTACCCTCAAAATTAAACGTCATGTCGTTTTGCAGCACAATATGGCGGCGTATGAAAAGCTTTACGTAGGGTTTAATCGCTAGCGGTGGTCAGCTCTTAATTGTAAAAAACACTAAAAAATAGCGAATAAAAATCGAGGGGACGTTAAGCTGTGGGTGCAAAGTAAATGATAGCAAGCATGGTAGTGGGTTTAAAGGTCATGTAGCTATTTTGAGTTTACAGGTAAGGCATAATTTAAATGAATGGAGTCATGCGATGGTTGAAACTAGCAAGTTACGTTGGGGAATTCTAGGCGCCGCGCGTGTTAATGAACGCTTGCTGCCAGCAATTATCGAGTCATCTAACGCCGAGCTGGTTGCCATTGCTAGCCGTCGTGCAAATGCGGCAAAAGCTACGCTTGAAAAATACGCACCATGCCGCGCTGGCGGTGTGCAGTGCTATGACGATTTGGATGCTTTAATCTCTGATTCAAATGTGGAGGCGATTTACTGCCCAATGGCTAACGAAGAGCACACCAGGTGGGCGTTAAAAGCCATCAACGCGGGTAAGCATGTGCTGATAGAGAAGCCGATGGCGCTCAAGGTTGAAGATATTCAGGCGATTGAAGCGGCAGCCATTGAACAAAATGTAAAAGTGATGGAAGGCTTTATGTACCGCTTTCATCCGCAGCATGCACGTGTGCAAGAAATTGTAGATTCTGGATTAATTGGCGATGTGCTATCCGCCCGCGCTTCTTTTTCATTTCTAATG
The DNA here is from genome assembly GCA_030652995.1 of Methylotenera sp. Lineage (GTDB taxonomy): Bacteria > Pseudomonadota > Gammaproteobacteria > Burkholderiales > Methylophilaceae > Methylotenera. The sequence continues at coordinate 89,601 of JAUSAG010000008.1, read as the reverse complement.
AAGCCTGCGCGCATGTATCGCATCAATCGCAGCATGGCCAATGGCGGCGGCGCCATGTGGGATATTGGCCCTTACGCGATTCATGCACTACGTTGGTGCTTTGCCAAAAATGGCGTTCCTGCTGATCCAGTCTCAGTCATTGCCCATGCAAAACTCAATGAACATGGTGCCGATATTGTCACCAGCGGCGTATTAGACTTTGGTGAAGATATTGAAGGCCGCGCGCGTTTCGGTCATTTTGATATCAGCTTTGAGCGTAGCCGTAAATCCGAATACGAAATTATTGGCACTAAAGGCTGGGTGAAATGTCATGCGGCTTGGGTGTTTCAAAATGACGTGCCCGTGATCAGCTGGGCGCTTGAAGACGGCAGATATGCTGAAGAGCGATTTGTGCCAAGCAATCATTTTAATTTGGAAATTGAACACTTCAGTGATTGCGTGTTGAATAACAAGCCGACATATTTAAACTTTGCTGATGCGAAGGCAAATTGCATTGCCATGCAAGCCAGTATTGAAGCGGCTTCCAATGGCGTTAAAGTTGATGTTTGATTGGCTGTCGAGGGCGTAAGCTAATGTAGCCCCGATGGAGTGCAATGGAATCGAGGGGTGCGTGGTAAACCTTGATTTCACTTTAGTTTCATCAAGGCTACGCTTGCTAGGGTTTATAAGCCGTATGGTTGACTTTTCAAGGTTTCATTGATGGCTACCGACTGCAAATAACATTAGCCTTAAGTTCACCTATGCTATATAGCACCACATCTGACCAAGCCGTTTCAGCTTCATTAAAATGAGCGGCTTGAATCAAGTTGCCGTTACCCATATTGCCCTTGTAATCATTAATAGCCAGTGCTTTAAACTTCTTATGTTTACAATCGTGTAACTCTGTCCATTGCGAAGATAATTCGCCTTTTTGTTGCAAGCTGTAATAGTCATTCAGTGTGGATATACTCACTAAATCTCCAGTTTTTTGTAGCGTGTCAAAGTCGATGTACATGTTGCCATTATCATTGGTCTGGATCATTGTCCATTCCGCTAGTGCGTGGCTTGATGTGCAAGCTAAAATCAATAGGATTAATTTTTTTTTCACGGGCAGGCCTTTATGTAAATTGATTTTGCTGTATATAGCTTATATCTCATTCGTCTGTAGCTAATAGTGCAGAAAGAAACTTGCTAGCCAAAGGTGGCTAAAAATTAAGGAGTAATTGAGTTTCAATGCGCTAGTTTAAAACAATCAACAAACCCGCGTGAAAGTTGTTCTGTTGCGTTTAGCTGATTTTATAAAATTATTTTCTAATGAGCAAATTTTGGCTAATACCCTTGCCGAAAAAGGCTATTTAAGCAATAATTTAGTCTTTGCAAAAAAGTAGTTGAAGCGGCTAACTTTTTTTAAGAATTCAAGCAAGGTTTTAGCTGATTTTCTATATGACTTAAAGTTCTGTCAAAGTCACTTATTTTTATCAAATTTACTTAAATTAAACCAGATTTAACTCGTAAAACATTAACTTAATCATTAGGGAGAAAACTATGGCAACACGTAAAGACCTAGCCAACGCTATCCGCGCATTATCTATGGATGCGGTACAAAAAGCTAACTCTGGCCACCCAGGTGCGCCTATGGGTATGGCAGAAATTGCTGAAGAGCTTTGGAATAACCATTTAAGCCATAATCCAAAAAATCCTGAGTGGGCAAATCGTGATCGCTTTGTTCTTTCTAATGGTCACGGTTCAATGTTGATTTACTCATTGCTACACCTGACAGGCTATGCATTGCCAATGGATGAGTTGAAAACATTCCGTCAATTACATTCAAAATGTGCTGGTCACCCGGAATATGGCTACGCACCAGGCGTAGAAACAACAACAGGTCCACTAGGCCAAGGGATTGCAAACGGTGTTGGTTTTGCGATGGCTGAAAAATTATTAGCTAGCCAATTCAACAAGCCAGGCCATGATGTTGTTGACCATAACACTTATGTGTTCTTAGGCGACGGCTGTATGATGGAAGGCGTTTCTCACGAAGCTTGTGCACTTGCCGGTACTTGGGGTTTGGGTAAATTGACAGCATTCTGGGATGACAACGGTATTTCTATCGATGGTCATATTGAGGGCTGGTACACAGACGATACTGCCAAGCGTTTTGAATCATACGGCTGGCACGTTCAATCAGTTGACGGTCATGATGTTGCTGCAATCGGTGCTGCAATTGTAGCCGCTAAAAAAGTAACGGATAAGCCATCATTGATCTGCTGTAAAACAGTGATCGGTATGGGTTCACCAAACAAATCTGGCTCACATGATTGCCACGGTTCTGCGTTAGGTTTAGAAGAAGTTGCAGCAACGCGTGCAAACATTGGCTGGCCACATGAGCCATTTGTTATCCCAGCAGATGTTTACGCTGGTTGGGATGCAACCGCTAAAGGCGCAACTGCTGAAGCTGCTTGGAATGATAAATTTGCAGCTTATGCTAAAGCTTTCCCAGCTGAAGCGGCTGAGTTTACACGTCGCACGTCAGGTACATTGCCAGCTAACTGGAAACAAGCGACTGATGCAATCATCTCTGCAACTAACGAAAAAGCAGAAACTGTTGCAACACGTAAAGCTTCACAAAACGTCATTGGTGCTTTGGCGCCATTATTACCTGAGTTCTTAGGTGGTTCAGCGGACTTAACCGGTTCTAACTTAACTTCATGCAGTAGCTTTACGCATGTTGATGGTAAAAAACCAGGTAACTATATTTCATACGGCGTGCGTGAGTTCGGTATGTTTGCGATCATGAACGGTATGGCATTGCACGGTGGTTTAGTGCCATTCGGTGGCACATTCCACATGTTCTCTGACTACGCTAAGAGCGCATTGCGTATGGCCGCGTTGATGAAGCAACGCTCTATTGCGGTGTTAACGCATGACTCTATCGGCCAAGGTGAAGATGGTCCTACACATCAACCAATCGAAAATACAGCTGGTTTACGCTTGATTCCTAACATGGATGTATGGCGTCCAGGTAACTCAACTGAAACTGCTGTGGCTTGGGTGGCTGCAGTTGAGCGTAAAAACGGTCCATCTAGCTTGGTGTTAAGCCGTCAAAACGTGCCAGGCATGAAGCATGATGCTGCACAATTTGATTTAATGCGCAAAGGTGGTTATGTATTGTCAGATGTTGCAGGCGCACAAGTGATTATTATTGCTAACGGTTCTGAGCTTGAGTTGGCTGTTAAAGCTGCGGCTGAGTTAAACGCTGCGGGTACTAAAGTACGCGTAGTTTCAATGCCATCAACCAACGTATTTGATCGTCAAGATAAAGCTTACAAAGACAGCGTATTAACTCCAGGCGTAGTGCGCGTGGCTGTTGAAGCTGGTGTCACTGACTTTTGGCGTAAATATGTAGGTTTAGAAGGTGCTGTCGTTGGTATCGATACATTCGGTGAATCAGCACCAGGTAATGTATTGTTGAAACACTTTGGTTTTACAGTTGAAAATGTAGTCGCTACTGTTAAATCGGTGCTTTAATTTTGTTGGCTTAATTTAAGGCGCAACAATTCAACTTGCGCTGTTTTTAACAAGCTTAACAAGCTTGAGTTAGCTAGTTTAATAAGGCACTTCAGTATTGGGGTGCCTTATTTTTTTAAGGAGCTGGCGTTAATTTAACTGGTTTCGATTTAATTGAAAATTTAGGAATTATCATGGCAATTCGAGTGGCAATTAATGGTTATGGTCGCATTGGACGCATGGTGTTGCGTGCATTGTATGAACAAAAACGCAAAGACATTGAAATTATTGCAATTAATAGTATGGGCGGCGATGCTGAAAGTAATGCGCACTTAACACGTTACGATAGTGTGCACGGCAGATTTCCATTTGATGTAGGTGTAGATGGCGATGATATGATCATTGGTAGCCAAAAAATCAAAACGTTTGCCGTACGCAATCCGGCGGAATTACCATGGCGCGATTTGGCGATTGATGTGGTGTTGGAGTGCACAGGTGCGTTTAATAGTAAAGCAAAGGCTCAAGCCCATATTGATGCGGGCGCTAAAAAAGTGTTGTTATCAGCACCGGGCGATAAAGATATTGATGCGACGGTAGTGTATGGCGTAAATAATGAGGTTATAAAAGCTAGTCACACCGTCATTTCTAACGCGTCTTGTACCACAAACGGTTTAGCGCCGATGGTAAAGCCGTTGCATGAACAAATTGGTATTGTGAATGGCTTAATGAATACGATTCACTCATACACTAATGACCAAGTGCTCACAGATTCGCATCACTCTGATATGCGTCGTGCGCGTTCTGCAACACAATCATTGATTCCAACTAAAACAGGTGCTGCTGCTGCTGTAGGTTTGGTGTTACCAGACCTTAACGGCAAACTTGATGGCTTTGCAATCCGCGTACCTACTATCAATGTTTCTCTTGTTGATTTAACTTTTACGGCTGCACGCTCAACCAGTAAAGAAGAAGTTAACCATATCATGCATGAAGCGGCAAACAGTGGTGCACTTAAAGGTGTTTTGTCTTACAACGAAGCGCCGCTGGTTTCAATAGATTATAACCATACAAGCTTTTCATCAAACTTTGATGCAACCCTGACTAAGGTGACTAAAGACGGCCTGTTGGTAAAAGTTTGCGCATGGTACGACAATGAGTGGGGCTTTAGTTGCCGTATGTTAGATAACGTTGTTGCTATGATGGAAGCTAAATAAGGAGTTTCACCATGAATGTCATTAAAATGACTGACTTGGATTTAAGCGGTAAGCGCGTATTGATCCGTGCTGATCTGAATGTTCCTGTAGCCGATGGTAAAGTGACATCAGATGCGCGCATTACGGCATCGATGGCTACCATTGAATACGCACTTGCTGCAGGTGCAAGCGTCATGGTGACATCACATTTAGGTCGCCCTGAAGAAGGCGTTTACTCTCAAGAAAACTCACTGCAACCGGTGGTTGATGTGATTTCAAAAAAATTGTCAAAACCCGTGCGTTTAATCAAAGATTGGGTTGACGGTGGTTTTGATGTGGCTACGGGTGAATTAGTAGTATTGGAAAACTGCCGATTCAATAAAGGTGAGAAAAAAAGCACGGATGAATTGTCACAAAAATATGCTAACTTATGCGATATATTTGTGATGGACGCCTTTGGTACAGCACACCGCGCCGAAGCCAGCACACATGGTGTTGCTAAATTTGCACCTGTGGCTGCCGCCGGTATTTTATTGGTAAACGAGCTAGAGGCGCTGACTAAAGCATTGCTCAGCCCGGCACGTCCAATGGTGGCGATTGTGGGCGGCAGTAAAGTTTCAACCAAGCTCACCGTATTAGAAAGTTTGTCAGATAAAGTTGATCAAATGGTAGTAGGTGGTGGCATTGCTAATACATTCTTAAAAGCCGCAGGTTTTGAAGTAGGTAAATCACTGTGTGAAGATGATTTAGTGCCTGTTGCCCGTGCTTTGATGGAGAAAATGAGCCAAAGAGGCGCAGCGGTTCCGATTGCCGTTGATGTGGTCTGCGGTAAAAAGTTTGATGCCAGTGAGCCCGCAGTCAATAAAGACGTGGCTACTGTGGTGGCGGATGATATGATTTTTGATATTGGCACGAAATCTGCTAATGAATTAGCAGAGATCATTAAAAATGCCGGGACGGTGGTTTGGAATGGCCCAGTGGGTGTATTCGAGTTTGACCAGTTCGGCGCAGGCACTAAAGCGATTGCGGATGCGATTGCTAATACAAAAGCATTTACTTTGGCAGGTGGTGGTGACACCATTGCCGCAATTCAGAAATATGGCATAGAAGATAAAGTAGATTATATTTCAACCGCAGGTGGTGCATTTTTAGAGTTTTTAGAAGGTAAAAAATTACCTGCAGTAGAAATTTTGGAGTTGCGTGCTAAAAATTAACAGTCTTGCTTTGAGCTCCTTTAACTAGGACTTTAAAAATGGGGCTGTCAGCCCCATTTTTATTTTGGCCAGCATAAAATATCATAGAAAATAAAGGTTAGAGTTTGACGATACGTAAAACAAAGATTGTAGCAACACTAGGCCCATCTTCAAGTAGTGAGGAGATGCTAGCGCGTATGATTATGGCGGGTGTTAATGTTGTGCGTTTAAATTTCTCACATGGCGAGGCTGAGGATCATATTAAACGCGCTGAGATCGTACGTAACATTGCCAATAAACTTGGTCGTCCAGTTGGGGTTTTGTGTGATTTACAAGGGCCTAAAATTCGCATTGGTAAATTCGAGTTGGGAAAAATAACCTTAAAAACTGGCGATATTTTTATCTTGGATGCCGATTGTGAGTTAGGTAACCAATATCACGTGGGTTTGGACTATAAAACATTGCCGCAAGAAGTGACCGAAGGTGCGGTTTTGTTGTTGGATGATGGCCGTATTACGATGCAGGTTGACCGAGTGAAAGGTAATCAAATTCATTGCGTGGTGCTCAGTGGCGGTGTTCTATCAAACAATAAAGGCATCAACCGTCAGGGTGGCGGTTTATCAGCTGAGGCATTGACTAAAAAAGACCGTATCGATATCAAAACAGCGGTTGCGCTTGAAGCCGACTATATTGCAATTTCCTTTCCTAAATCGGCTTTAGATGTTGAGTTGGCGCGAACGCTGGTAAAAAAAGCAGGTGGTGCAGCCAGTATTATTGCCAAAATCGAGCGGGCCGAGGCGATAGATAACCTAGAGGCAATTATAGAGGCCTCCGATGCCATTATGGTGGCACGTGGAGATTTAGGGGTTGAAGTCGGCGATGCCGCAGTGCCAGGCTTGCAAAAGCGAATGATTCGCATGGCAAGAGCACAAAATAAGTTGGTGATTACGGCCACGCAAATGATGGAGTCTATGATTACCAGCCCAATTCCAACACGTGCAGAAGTCTCAGATGTGGCGAATGCAGTGTTAGATGGTACGGATGCGGTGATGTTATCAGCCGAGACTGCAGCGGGTCAGTATCCATTAGAAACAGTAGAAGCGGTACATCGCGTGGTGATCGAGGCTGAAAAAGAGTATTTTAGCCAACATCACGCGCAAAAGCTGGATCAAGTGTTTGTTAAAACAGATGAGGCAGTGGCGGCGGCGGCCATTTACACGGCGCAACACTTGAAAGTTAAAGCAATTGCGGCGCTTACGCAATCTGGCAACGCTGCACAATGGCTGTCTCGCGCTGATGCCGAGGTGCCAATTTATGCGTTGTCGCCTGATAAATTTGCACGCAGAAAATTGACTTTGCATCGCGGTGTTTATCCGTATCCGATTGAGCAAGCCAATAAAAATAGAGACGAGATTCTGCAAGAGATGGAGCAAGTGTTACTTATGCAAAAAGTGGTGATTACGGGTGATTTAGTGTTGCTGACTTTTGGTGAGCCGATTGGGCATCCAGGTGGAACGAATACATTAAAAATCATTAAAATTGGTGAAAATAGACAAACTTAACAATTATTCAAAATTAAAGTGCGTTTATAATATGATTTTTGACTGAGCAACTTAAGCTTAGCGCCCAATATAATAGTGAAAATCCATGAATAGTCCCCTATTAGAAACTAGCATCAAAAGCTTAAAACGTATTCATCAAGGCAAAGTACGCGATATTTATGACATAGACGCTAACACGATGCTGTTGGTGAGTACTGATAGATTATCAGCATTCGACGTGATCTTGCCTACTGGTATTGCCAACAAAGGCGCTATGCTGACGCAGATGGCGAATTTCTGGTTTGAAAAACTCAAAAATGTAGTGCCGAATCATTTGACTGGCATTGAGCCTGACAGCGTGGTGACAGATGCTACAGAGAAGGCACAGTTGGCAAATCGCTCGGTTGTGGTTAAAAAGCTAAAAGCACTGCCGATAGAAGCTATTGTGCGCGGCTATTTAGTGGGTAGTGGTTGGAAAGAATATAAAGCTAAAGGCACGGTGTGCGGTATAGCATTGCCAGCAGATTTACAAGAGGCTTCAAAGTTACCTACACCACTTTTCACCCCATCCAGTAAAGCCCCCGTCGGTGAGCATGATGAAAACATCAGTTTGGCGCAGTGCGAGGCGTTAATAGGCGCCGAGATGGCTGAGCAAGTGGCTAAAGCTGCCATTGCGTTATATTCGCAGGCCGCAGAATATGCACTGACGCGCGGTATTATTATTGCAGATACCAAGTTTGAGTTTGGTTTGGATGAAAATGGCGTGCTGCATGTGATGGATGAAGTGCTCACACCAGATTCATCACGTTTCTGGCCTGCGTCAAGCTATGTTGTTGGCAAAAACCCTCCAAGTTACGATAAGCAATATGTGCGAGATTGGCTAGAAGCCAGTGGCTGGAATAAGACACCGCCAGCGCCAGTGTTGCCGGCTGACGTTGCAGCAAAAACCAGTGAAAAGTACATGGAAGCTTTTGAGCGATTAACTGGACAGCCGTTACGTATTGATTAGGTTTTTTGTGGCATGGAAAAATTTTGTTTAAAACACTCAAAGCACTGACCAAGCAGCTCAAGCAGGAGTTTGCGGTCTACCGTTTAGTGTTAAAACATCCGCAAACACCTTGGATTGCGAAATGTTTCTTAGGTTTGGCTGTAGGTTATTTGTTACTACCATTTGACCTTATTCCAGACTTTATTCCAGTATTAGGTCAGCTGGATGATGTTGTTATTATTCCAGTATTGTTGTATTTGGCATTGTTGTTTATCCCCAAAGCGGTAGTTCAAAGTTGCAGGGCTCAGGTCCGGCAAGAGTAATCTGCAAATTAGTGGTAACTCTTTGTTATAATTGCGCCTCAAAATTTAACGTTAGTCAATTAGTAAAATTTATATTTAGGAATAAACAATGTCATTAAACCAAGTGCCAACCGGTAAAGATGTCCCTAACGATTTCAATGTCATTATTGAAATCCCGATGCAAGGTGACCCCGTAAAGTATGAAGTAGATAAAGATAGCGGCGCGATTTTTGTAGATCGCTTCATGGGTACGGCTATGCAATATCCAACCAATTATGGTTATGTGCCACATACACTTGCTGATGATGGCGACCCGGTGGATGTATTGGTCATGACGCCAGTGCCATTGATTCCTGGCGTGGTTGTCCGTTGCCGTCCTTTAGGCGTATTGCTCATGGAAGATGAAGCTGGTCTGGATGCAAAAGTATTGGCGGTACCCGTTGAAAAAGTATGCGGCTTGTATGGGCACCTTAAAGCGCATACTGATGTATCAGAATGGCGCTTGAATATGATTGCGCACTTTTTTGAGCATTACAAAGATTTAGATAAAGGTAAATGGGTGAAAATAAACGGTTGGGGTGATATTGACCAAGCTAAAAAAGAAATCTTGGAAGGCGTAGCTAATTACAATGCAGCAAAAGTGAAACCTGCATTCTAGTTTTGTTAAATCTGTTCCAATAAAAAAGGCAGCGCAAGCTGCCTTTTTTATTGGAACAGCTAGGCTACAGCCACACCAAATAAACTACCAACACCTGCCGTGGCAAGCATAGCAAGTGCACCCCAACAGGCAACACGTGCCGTACCAATCAACATGTTGGCACCCCAGGCGTTTGCTGCTAAAGCGCCGAGTGATGCCAAAAAGGCAAGCGACATGCCCGCAACGTAAGTCACCGTGTTGGTTTCAGATGCAAATAAAGTAACGAATAGCGGTAAAGCGGCGCCAGCGGCAAATGTAACCGCAGAGGCTAGTGCGGCTTGGACCGGGCGTGCGTTCATGGTTTCAATAATACCTAGTTCGTCTCTAGCATGTGCACCAAGTGCATCGTGTTCCGTGAGTTGCACTGCTACTTGGTAGGCTAAGGGAGGTGTTAAACCGCGAGCAACATAAATGCCTGTGAGTTCTCTTAATTCACTGTCGTGGTCAGTGGCCAGCTCTAAACGTTCGCGTGCTAAATCAGCTGCTTCCGTATCTGCTTGCGAGCTGACTGAAACATACTCGCCTGCCGCCATCGACATGGCGCCAGAAACTAAACCTGCAACGCCGGTGATTAAAATTGTGTCTTGCGAGGCGCCCGCAGCGGCAACACCAATCACCAGACTCGCCGTAGAAACAATGCCATCATTGGCACCCAAAACAGCAGCACGTAACCAGCCAATGCGATGTGAACGGTGAAATTCAGAATGTCTCAACATACTTGCCTTAAACTATAGGTGTTTAATTTGTAACCTTAGCACCTTTTTAGTCAAGGCACTAAGCTGGTTTTTTAAATATGAGTATTGTGTTTGGAGATAAAAAAGGCGACCTTGTAGGTCGCCTTTTTATTGCTGAAAAATTGATGACCAGCAGAACTTACATATGCAAGAGTGGCACAATCAACAAGGCCACAATGTTAATGATTTTAATCAATGGGTTAACAGCAGGGCCAGCTGTATCTTTGTAGGGGTCGCCCACCGTGTCGCCAGTCACAGCTGCTTTGTGCGCCTCTGAGCCTTTGCCGCCGTGATTACCGTCTTCAATATATTTCTTGGCGTTATCCCAAGCACCACCGCCAGTACACATTGAAATTGCAACAAACAGGCCTGTTACAATTGTGCCCATCAACATGCCACCTAATGCCACAGGACCAAGTATTAAGCCGACGGCTACAGGCACCACCACGGGTAGCAGTGATGGAATCATCATTTCTTTAATCGCGGCAGTGGTGAGTAAATCTACCGCTTTGCCGTATTCTGGTTTGCCAGTGCCATCCATAATACCTTTGATTTCTCGGAACTGACGGCGCACTTCTTCAACCACTGCACCAGCGGCACGACCTACTGCTTCCATCGCCATGGCCGCGAACAGGAATGGAATCAAACCGCCAATAAATAGGCCTATAATTACCATGGGGTCACTTAGATCAAACTTAACCGAGATGCCCGCGCCTTCAAGTTTGTGAGTGTAATCGGCAAATAATACCAATGCGGCTAGGCCTGCAGAACCAATGGCATAACCCTTTGTGACTGCTTTGGTGGTGTTGCCAACTGCATCAAGCGGGTCAGTGACATCGCGCACGCTACTAGGCAATTCTGCCATCTCTGCAATACCGCCAGCATTGTCGGTAATGGGGCCGTAAGCATCTAAAGCCACCACAATACCCGCCATGCTGAGCATAGAAGTTGCTGCGATTGCAATACCATACAAGCCACCTAAATGAAACGCCATCCAAATTGCTAGGCACACTGAAAGCACTGGCCAAGCGGTCGATTTCATGGAGATGCCAATACCGGCAATGATGTTGGTCGCATGCCCTGTAGTTGAAGCTTGTGCAATATGTTTCACCGGCGCGTAATCGGTACCGGTGTAGTATTCCGTAATCCATACCAGTGCTGCCGTGAGTACCAAACCAACGGCACATGCGCCAAATAGTTGATTGGCTGAAATGGCTAAATCACCAGCTATTAACCCTTGTGGGAACATTTTTACAGTTACAAAATAAAATGCCACGAGTGATAAAGTCCCCGCTACTGCCAGTCCTTTATACAAAGCTGGCATCACGTTTTTCATGCCAGGTGAGGCTTTAACAAAGAAGCAGCCAATTATTGAGGCCACGATAGATACTGCCCCTAGCATTAACGGATAAATCACCCCGTTTGCACCGGCTGTCGTGATAAGCAGGCTACCTAATACCATGGTGGCAATTAAGGTCACGGCATAAGTTTCAAATAAGTCAGCTGCCATCCCCGCGCAATCACCCACGTTGTCGCCCACGTTATCTGCGATTACGGCCGGGTTGCGCGGGTCATCTTCAGGAATCCCAGCTTCAACTTTACCGACCAAGTCAGCACCTACATCTGCGCCTTTGGTAAAAATGCCGCCGCCCAAACGTGCAAAGATAGAAATAAGAGATGAGCCAAAAGCCAGACCAATCAGTGGATCTAAGTCGGTGGCAGCTTCTCCGCCTAGAAACCAGTAAAAGCCGGCAACCCCTAATAAGCCCAAGCCTACAACGAGCATACCTGTTATAGCACCACCCTTAAAAGCAACATCAAGTGCCGGCCCTATACCCTTAGTTGCGGCTTGAGCTGTGCGTACATTAGCCTTGACTGAAACATTCATACCAATAAAGCCGCAAGCCCCAGACAGCACGGCGCCGATAACAAAACCAATAGCAGTAGTAATATTTAGAAAAATACCAATCAGAATCGCTAAAACAACGCCCACGATAGTAATGGTTTTATATTGGCGGGCTAAATAAGCGGCCGCCCCTTGTTGAATAGCGTGGGCAATTTCTTGCATACGTGCATTGCCTGCGGGCAAACCTGAAATCCATTTACTCATTACTGCGCCATATAGCACCGCCAGAGTTGCGGCGCCCATGGCAATCATCAATTCAACTGACATAATTTCTCCCTATCTAAATTTTTATCAAATACGATTAGTTAAAAACTTGCTGTGTTGCTTATAAAGGGTATCTTTAATAAAGCTGCGTTAAAATAAAACTAGTGTGAAATTGAACCCAAATGTTAAGTGCTGATACTTGAAATTTGCCTAATGATGTAAATAATTTGTAACAGCGAACTCATTATTGCACTAATGTAGTAGCCAAACAACTGGTAATCTTGACAGGTTTAGCTTAGGCATAATTTTTAGCGGTTGCTATAGCGCTAGGAGGCGGTTAGTCCGCATTTTTGGCAAGCTTGATCAGTGCGTCGCCCAATGCAGTGCCGGATAGTGATTGGCCTAGCTGTTGTAGGTGGGTTGCCGCGATTGGGCTAAGTTTTTTTAATGATTTTAACTTAGGTTTTGGGTTAGATTTAACTTGCACTTTTACACGAATTGCAGTAACTTCGTACTCTTGCTTTTCTAGCTTAATCAATAGGCTAGGTATCAAAAGTTTAATTTTTGCAGCGACTGCATTGTTGTTTGCAAACACGGTAAAGCGCTTGTTTTCAATGCTGGAAACATGGCTGAGTTTAGCCAAGTTGTCAGGCGCAATCGCCTCCCAAATTTTTTGTGCGGTTTGAGTTTGCAAGTTACGTGCATTGAGCGCGATTAACTCAGGCTGCCTAAGTAGTGTGTTAAATCGTTGCATGGCGGTAAGTGTTGCTAGCAATGATGAGGGGTTTTATGAATATCATCTTAGTCTCAAATAATATGGCTAAAGCAAAAACGCTTTCAGTGCTACAAGTGGGCATGATTGCGACAGTGATGGTGTTATTACCACTATTACTTGCCTCGATGCTGATTGTGCCACAGGAGTCGGCATCACAAAAGGGGGTCAAGTCATTGATTCCTAAACACCTCAATTTTTCTTTTAACAATCCACAAAAGCATCTTGATGCTTACGCCTTGCAATTGGGTGAAATGCAGGCGCGTATGATGCAGTTAGATGCTCAAAGCGAGCGTTTAGCAAAGCTGGCTGGCGAGACAAAGCCGGTGCGTACTAATGCATCCGGGGCTAAACTAGAAGCAACACCTTTGCCTAACCCGGCAGTGAAAAAAGTACTGCCAGCTAATCGAGGCGGACCATTAGTACGCAGTGCGCCTTTGTCAGAAGTGGAATTGCAAAAGAAAATAGCTGGGTTAATGTCGCAAATAGAATTTAATACTGAGCATTTAAGTGATGTAGAAGCCAAACTCTTGCAAAAGAGTGTACTAAAAAACACCTTGCCTAATAGCAGTCCTATAGAAGCAGCTTTTAATTCATCTAGTTACGGATGGCGTATTGACCCATTTAATGGCAATAAAGCTTTTCATGAAGGGCTAGATTTTACCGCATCGACTGGCACGCCGATTTACGCAGCTGCAGGCGGAATTGTTTCATCAGCCGAGCAAACGCCAGATTATGGTAAAATTGTCAAAATTGATCATGGCTTTGGATTGGAAACGCGTTATGCGCATGGCTCAAAATTGATGGTCAAGGCTGGTCAGCGTGTTGAAAAAGGCCAGAAAATTGCTGAGGTAGGTAGTACTGGACGCTCTACTGGGCCACATTTGCACTACGAAATCAGGTTGAATGGTAATCCGTTAGACCCTAGAAAGTATCTTAAAGCCAGTAATTAAAACTGACGATTAAAAAACCAATAGTAAAGTAAAACCAGCGATTGAAAAAGTAAAAGCCAACCCCAATAAAATTAACATGTATTTTTACCACACCTCCATTTCAAGCTTACAATCTCACTTTCAAATTTACCAACTTAAATAATTAAAGATTTATATCCCTTAACGGAAAGTCACTCCTTCATGATCTCCAAGATGTTCAAAAAGTTATTCGGTAGCCGTAACGACAGGCTGGTTAAACAATATGCGCAAAAAGTACAACAAATCAATGCGCTAGAGCCTGCGATGCAAGCTTTGAGTGATGATGAGTTGCGTGCAAAAACCGCTGAGTTTAAACAACGTTACGCTAATGGAGAAACGCTAGAAAAACTTTTGCCGGAAGCCTTTGCCGTGGTACGTGAGGGCAGCCTTCGTGCGTTAGGTATGCGTCATTTTGATGTGCAGTTGATTGGTGGCATGGTGCTCAATGCCGGGAAAATCGCCGAGATGCGCACGGGTGAGGGTAAAACCTTAGTGGCAACCTTGCCGGCTTATCTCAACGCGCTCACAGGTAAAGGTGTGCACGTCATTACGGTGAATGACTACCTTGCTAAACGCGATGCTGAGTGGATGGGCAAACTTTATAACTTTTTAGGGTTGTCAATCGGTATCAATCTATCGCAAATGCAACATGATGCTAAGCAATTGGCTTATGCAGCTGACATTACTTACGGCACCAATAATGAATACGGCTTTGATTACTTGCGTGACAACATGGTGTATACGCGTGAAGAGCGTGTACAGCGTGGCCTGAGCTATGCGCTGATTGATGAAGTGGATTCTATTTTAATTGATGAAGCGCGTACGCCGCTGATAATTTCTGGCCAAGCAGATGACAGTATTGCGCTTTATTCACAAATTAACGATGTTGCAGCCAAACTGATTCCACAAACTGAAGAAGAAGGCGAAGGCGATTTTTGGGTGGATGAAAAAGCTCAAAATGTGGTGATGTCGGAGCAAGGGCATGAGCACGCCGAAGCGATTCTGGCAGAAACTGGCTTGCTGGTTGAAGGCTCTAGTTTGTATGAAGCCTCCAACATTACATTGGTACATCATTTATACGCATCGTTGCGCGCACGTAACCTCTACCATAGAGATCAACATTATGTGGTGCGTGATGGTGATATTATCATTGTGGATGAATTTACCGGCCGTATGATGGCGGGTCGTCGCTGGTCTGATGGCTTGCATCAGGCGGTTGAAGCCAAAGAGGGCGTTGAAATTCAAAAAGAAAATCAAACGCTGGCCTCAATTACTTTTCAAAACTACTTTCGGATGTACGCCAAGCTATCTGGCATGACAGGTACTGCAGATACTGAAGCCTATGAGTTTAATCAGATTTACAACCTAGAAACGGTTGTGATTCCAACGCATCGTCCGATGCAACGTAAAGATACGATGGATAAGGTCTACAGAACCGCGCGTGAAAAATATGAAGCGGTGATTTTAGACATTAAAGACTGCCAAAGTCGTGGGCAACCGGTGTTGGTGGGCACGACTTCGATTGAGAACTCAGAGTTGATCTCTAAATTGCTAACAGAAGCTAAATTAGAGCATCAGGTATTAAATGCCAAACAACATGAGCGTGAAGCGCACATCATTGTGCAAGCGGGTCGCCCAGGCGTGATCACCATTGCCACCAACATGGCGGGTCGTGGTACAGATATTGTGTTAGGCGGCAATCCAGAGCCTGAAATTGCTGAAATTCATGCAGATACAACGCTTGCCGATGCACAAAAAGAAGCACGCATTGCTGAAATTAAAGCCGTATGGCAATTACGTCATGATGCTGTGTTAGCCTCAGGCGGCTTGCATATTGTAGGAACCGAGCGTCATGAGTCACGTCGTGTGGATAACCAGTTGCGCGGTCGTTCAGGCCGCCAGGGTGATGCGGGCTCTAGCCGTTTTTATCTCTCATTAGAAGATCAGTTGCTACGTATTTTTGCCTCAGACCGTGTTTCTGCCATTATGGCTAAACTCAACATGCCTGATGGCGAAGCGATTGAACATCCGTGGGTGACGCGCGCCATCGAAAATGCGCAACGCAAAGTAGAAGGACGTAACTTTGATATTCGTAAGCAATTGCTTGAGTACGATGATGTAGCGAATGATCAACGTAAAGTAATTTACGAGCAACGTAATGAGTTGTTAGAAGCGACAGATGTGGGCGAAACTATTACAGCGATGCGCGAAGATGTGCTGGTGATGGTGATTGCCAGCCATATTCCGCCAGATAGCGTTGAAGAGTTATGGGACGTGCCAGCATTGGAGCGAGAGCTTAAAGCTGAGATGGGCTTGGACATTCCATTACAAAAAATGTTGGAAGACAACCCAGACCTGCATGAAGAAACTTTGCGTGAGCGCATATTAGATGCGGCCAGTCAGGCCTATGCTGCAAAAGAAGAGCAAGCCAGTGCTGACATTCTGCGTCAATTCGAACGTTCAGTGATGTTGCAAAGTATTGATAATCATTGGCGCGAGCATTTAGCTGCCTTAGATCATTTACGCCAAGGCATTCACTTACGCTCTTATGCACAGAAAAATCCTAAGCAAGAATATAAACGTGAAGCATTTGAACTGTTTGAAGGCTTACTGAATACAGTGAAAAGTGAAGTTACCAAAGTGACGATGCTGGTGCAAGTTAAAACGGAAGCTGATGTTGAAGCGGTTGAAAAACCAGTAGAAGTAGAAAATGTGCAATACCAGCATGCAGATTACGACGAAGCTCTGGCGAACTCGGCAGTAGAGGAAGAGGCGCTACCCGTAGGCGGGCAGCCGGTGATACGTGAAGGCGTAAAGGTAGGTCGTAATGATCCATGCCCTTGTGGATCGGGTAAAAAATATAAACAATGCCACGGCATTTTGAGCTAAAAATATTTTAAGTTAAAACGCCTAAGGGCATATTTGTGGTGTGATGTTGTGAGGAATCATTCCATAAATATGCCCTTGGCTTTTTTAAATAGATGAGTGAAGAAAAATATGTCTGAAGATATAAAACAGGAAATTCAATCCCCCTGCATTGGCGTTTGTAGCATGGACGATACAACAGGTTATTGTCATGGATGTTATCGCACGATTAGTGAGATTAAGGCTTGGTGGGATTTGAATCCAGACGATCAAAAAAACTTGCTGACTACTTTAAATGAGCGGCAGTTAAAAATGGTGAACTTTGATTAAGATCAAGCACCTAGTAGCACCACCTCAAAAGCCACACTAGAACGACTGTAAATCAACATTTGCGCCAATATAGTAGCACTTATAATTCAGGAGATGGTTTTGTAGGAGGGCAATTGATTTCGCGAACAACACTAATCATTTCGCGCAATAAATTGCATTACCTGAAGTTCAACCCAGATTTTCCATTGGGCGATTTTTCATATACTTGAATGTTAACTTGCCCATTTTGCGTCTTTTTTGTGCAAATTTTCTGTCAATAGAATCACTATTTCCCATAAAATTTGCACAAAAAATCCATCAAACTGTGCGGCGTTACCCTTCCAAGTCCTAATGGAAAATCTGGGTTTAATGCGCACTTTCCCAGTTGTGACCAACGCCAACCTCTGCTAATAATGGCACATCCAGCTTAGCGACATTTTGCATCAGTTGTGGCAAGGTGTTTTTCACCAGATCCAGTTCATTATCAGGCACTTCCAGCACTAACTCATCGTGTACTTGCATGATGAGTTTGGATTCTAAATTTTTACCGTTTAGCTTTTCGTCTTTCAGCCATTTATCTACCGCAATCATCGCGAGTTTTATCAGGTCTGCGGCAGTGCCTTGCATCGGCGCATTAATGGCGGCACGTTCCGCGCCAGCCCGTTTCATACCGTTAGCACTGTTGATTTCAGGTACCCATAATCGGCGGCCAAAATAGGTTTCTACATAGCCTTTTTTCTTGGCAATTTCACGGGTATTTTGCATATATTCACGTACGCCGGGGTAGCGTGCAAAGTAGCGCTCAATGTAGCTTTGGGCGGCACTGCGTTCGATATTGAGATTTTGCGCCAAGCCAAATGCGCTCATGCCGTAAATTAAACCAAAGTTAATTACTTTGGCATAACGGCGCTGCTCATTGTCCACTGCGTCACGTTCCACGCCAAAAATCTCGGCAGCGGTGTGGCGGTGAATATCCTCATTATTAGCAAAGGCTTGTAGCATGCCCGCATCTTGCGAGAGATGCGCCATGATGCGTAGCTCTATTTGAGAATAATCGGCAGAGATAATATGACTGCCCTTTGGCGCGATAAAGGCTTCGCGGATGCGACGGCCTTCAGCCGAGCGAACCGGTATATTTTGCAAATTAGGGTCCGAGCTGGCTAAGCGACCTGTAATGGCTACCGCTTGATTGTAGCTAGTATGCACGCGACCTGTAGCGGGGTTAATCATTCGCGGCAGTTTGTCGGTGTAGGTGGACTTTAATTTGGCGAGCCCGCGATACTCCAATAAAACTTTAGGTAGCGGATGGTCTAATGCTAATTCTTGCAATACATCCTCATCGGTAGAAGGGGCGCCAGAAGGTGTTTTTTTGAGTGGTTTGATGCCAAGCTTGTCGAATAAAATTTCTTGCAATTGTTTGGGTGAGGCTAAGTTAAATGGCTGTCCTGCAAGCGCGTAAGCCTGGTTTTCCAGGGCAACCAGTTTTGTGCCGATTTCATTGCTTTGAATATTGAGCATATCTCGATCGATCAACACGCCATTACGCTCAATGGTAAACAGTACGTTGGCGCTGGGCATTTCAATTTGGCTGTAGATGTAGTCCAGCTTTTTATCTGCCGCGATTTGTGGGTACATGGCCTGATGCAATTGCAGGGTAATATCGGCATCTTCAGCCGCGTATTCAGCGGCGACCTCTACCGTGACTTGGTTGAAGCTCACTTGCTTGGCGCCTTTGCCGGCCACTTGCTCAAAACTGATGGTTTGCAAACCCAAATGGCGCTCTGCAAGAGCATCCATGCCGTGCGTTTTGTGTGACTCAAAAACGTAAGATTGCAACATGGTATCGTGCGCAATGCCGTTAAGTGCGATGTTGTGGTTGGCTAGCACGTGTTGATCGTACTTAAGGTTTTGACCAACTTTTTTGATAGTTGCATTTTCTAAAATCGGTGTTACTTTGGCGAGTGTTTGGGCAAAATCAAGCTGGTCAGGCGCATCAAAATAATCGTGTTTTAGCGGCAAGTAAGCGGCGCTACCAGCCTCGACGGAGAATGACATCCCGACGATTTTGGCTAGCATCGGGTCGAGTGAGGTAGTTTCGGTATCAAAACAAACGAGCTCAGCCGTACTTATTTTGGCAAGCCAAGCATCTAATTGCTCGTTGCTTAAAATGGTTTCATAATTGCGGCTGGTGTTTGCCTGATATGCATGCGCTTCGACAGGGCTCTCCTGAGCTTGGTCGAAGGGTTCAGGGGACGTGGCATTGGAGCTTCGTGGTGAGCTGGTCGAACCACTCGGCTTCTCGCCGTCTGGCATGTTATCCAGCTCGCGTCTCCAACTCTTAAACTCAAAGCGATCAAACAATTCAGCTAACTTAGCTTTATCAATCGCTTGCGGCGCGAGGTCTGCAAGATTTTCCTGGATACCTACATCGCAACGAATCGTAATCAGCTCACGTGCGGTTGGCAGCCATGGCAAAGCTTTACGTAAGTTCTCGCCCACAACGCCTTTGATTTCATCAGCATGCGCGACAATATTGTCTAGCGAACCATATTGCGTGAGCCATTTCACCGCTGTTTTTGGCCCGACTTTTTCAACGCCTGGCACATTGTCTGAAGTATCGCCGATTAAAACCAGATAATCCACCATCAAACTTGGCGGGATGCCAAATTTCCTCTCAACGCCAGCGATGTCAAGTACATCATCGACCTTTCTGAAAGCATCGCGCATGGTGTTGATCACTGTGATATGTTCATTAACCAGTTGTGCAATATCTTTATCGCCGGTAGAAATAATCACGCGTACACCTTCGCGCTCTGCCTGTCTGGCGAGCGCACCAATCACATCGTCAGCTTCAACGCCATTTTCCATAATCAGTGGCCAGCCTAAGGCCTTAATCGCTTCATGCAAAGGTTCTATTTGTGGGCGTAAATCGTCTGGCATACTCGCGCGGTTGGCTTTATAGTCCGGAAAAATATCGTCACGAAAAGTTTTGCCTTTTGCATCAAAAACACACGCGCTATAATCTGATGGGTAATCTTTATGTAAGCGACGCAGCATGTTGAGTACGCCTTGTATTGCCCCTGTCGGTTCATTTTGGCTATTTCTTAAGTCAGGCATGGCGTGAAAGGCGCGATACAGGTACGATGAGCCGTCAACTAATAACAAAGTTTTCATATAAAAATCCAAAGGTTGTCGCGATACGTTGTTGCCAACATTTATAAGCTACTCGCATCATAAAACATATGTGGCGCGACTAAAAAATGTTTTGTGTCTAACCTCGCTTAATCCTTTGAATTTTTAGTTTAAAATAAAGAGATAAAGAAAGCGAGATTATGTCTATTTCAAAAAAAGTGCCAAAAACCACTAATCCTGATATGCACGCGCAACATCAAACGGGGCATGAGTCATGGCATGCATTCGAGATTATGGCAGAATTTGTGGATGCCACGGAGCGCCTTAAAGAAATTACCCCAGCGGTGACTATTTTTGGCAGTGCGCGTACTCCGGTAGATCATCCTTACTATAAATTGACAGAAGAAGTTGCGCGTTTACTGAGCGATGCTGGCTTTAGTGTGATTTCAGGCGGAGGGCCTGGCATCATGGAGGCGGCTAACAAAGGTGCCTTTCCAGGACGATCACCGAGTATTGGCCTTAACATTGAGCTGCCGCACGAACAAACACGCAATCCGTATCAGGATGTCAGCCAGAATTTCAAACACTTTTTTATGCGAAAAGTGATGTTTGTTAAGTATGCTAGCGCTTATGTGGTGATGCCAGGCGGCTTTGGTACGCTGGATGAAGTAATGGAGGCGATTACGCTGATACAGACCGGTAAAACTCTTAAAATGCCGATCATCTTGGTGTGCGAATCATTTTGGCGCGGCTTGCTGGACTGGGTTAAAACAACGTTGGTGGATGAGCAAATGATTTCGGTGGAGGATTTGGATTTGATACAAGTAATCGATGATCCTGCGCAGATTGTAGAGGCAATATTCAAACATTATGAAACACGTGGCTTTAAGTTGTCGCCAGAAGAAGAACAAGTTCAGCTTTATTTGTAATGAATAGCATTATATGGCGTGTAATTTGATAAAATAAATCGTTACTAGGATTTACTAATAAAGGCGGGTGTCAGGCGTATGCAAAATCATGGTCAAAACAAAAGTTGGAAGCGTACAGGCGCACTATTGATGGCGTTGCTACTGTTGCCCTTGTTGGCGCAAGCGCAAGATAAAAAAATATCACCCGTTGATTTACAACCGTTAGAGGAAATTCCTCCACCCATCATCAGTGCTGACGATAACCCTGATGAACCACAAGTGACCATTATTAAAAAACAAGGTGAAACCATTGAAGAATACCGCATCAATGGCCAGCTTTATATGATGAAAATCACCCCTGCGCATGGCGTACCTTATTATCTGCACAAAGAAGACCAAGACGGTAGCTGGGTCAATACCGGACCAACGCCACCTATGAGCATTCCTAAATGGACAATTTTTAGGTTTTAGAATAACGATTGCATACCAATAAAGAGGGGCAACCCTCTATTTGTTTGTTATGTTTTGTTATTTCAATTGATTTATTTTTACTAATTACTTAACCCCAATCTATGTCTGTATTTACCTCCGTTAGTATTCAACAATTACAAGAGTGGCTTCAAGATTACGCAATCGGCGAGCTTGTTGAATTAAAAGGTATTTCTTCAGGCATTACTAATACCAATTATTTTGTGACCACCACACAAGATAAGTATGTACTCACACTGTTTGAGCATAATACAATTGAAGAGTTGCCTTATTTCATTGATCTAATGAGTCATCTTGCCACGCATAATGTACCTTGCCCCAAGCCCATTTGCAGTCAATCTGGTACCAGTTTGCACATGCTTAATGGTAAGCCTGCGGTATTGATTAGTTGCCTAAAAGGGCAGGATGTCAGCGCACCAAGCGTTTCGCATTGTGCAGAAGTGGGCGCAGTGCTGGCAAAAATGCATATTGCAGGGCAGTCATTTGTAGCGCAAGAAAATCATCGAAACCCGCGTGATGCCAAGTGGCGTTTCCAAACGGCGCAAAAAATAATCGCACATTTACCAGCGGATGATCAGCAGTTGTTAGCCAATACACTAGCGTTTCAAGCCACATTTGATGCTGCACAATTGCCACATGGTGTCATCCACGCAGACTTGTTCCGCGATAATGTATTGTTTGATAATGATAAAATTGGTGGCTTAATCGACTTTTACTACGCGTGTAATGATGCGTTGGCATACGACTTGGCGATTGCCGTCAACGACTGGTGCGTACAGGTTGATGGGAGCTTGGATGAGCCAAGATTAAACGCGATGCTACAGGCTTACCAGTCAGTAAGGCCGTTTACGCCAGCGGAACAATCGGCTTGGCATAGCTTGTTATGTATTGCCGCCTTGCGCTTTTGGCTGTCTCGTTTATATGATCAAATTTACCCGCAGGCAGGTGAGTTAACCCATGCAAAAGACCCTGATCATTTTAAAAACATACTTAAATTACGTACTAAATTACGCTAATATTGGCGTCCACAAATACAGCAATACGCGCAGTTAAATTGTGAAAGATTAAATTATCATGGCAGAAAACCCGCAAAACCAAGCCTTAACGCTTAAGCAGGTGCCGGTAGCCAATGCCTGGGCTTGGATTGTAAGTGGCTTTTATTTATTTAAAGCCAACCCCGCGATGTGGATTATTTTATTAGTGATTTACTTGGCAATTATGATTCCTCTATCTTTACTGCCAGGGGTAGGGTCTGTGGTGAGTACGCTGTTAGCCCCTGTATTTGCGGCTGGCATGATGTGGGGTTGCAAGGCGCTTACACGCAATCAAGATTTAGAAATCAATCACTTGTTTGAAGGGTTTAAAAAGAACACTGCACAGTTGATTGCCGTGGGTGGCATTTATATGGTGGGTTTGCTGGTTGTTGCGGTGCTTGTGGTGTTAGCGCTGGATAAACAAACCATTGAGCTACTGGTGCAAGGTAAGGATTTAAGCTCGGAGCAAGCAGATGCTATGTTGCTACCGATATTGATTGCCATGCTTTTTATCATGCCGATTTTGATGGCTTACTGGTTTGCACCGATATTGGTAGGGCTGCACGGCTTGGGGGCGGTAGATGCCATGAAGCTAAGCTTTGTGGCTTGTTTAACCAACGTGCTGCCTTTCTTACTTTACGGCTTGATTTTTATGGTGTTGCTCATTTTAGCGATTATTCCGTTTGGCTTAGGTTTGGTGCTGGTAGTGCCATTGATGATGACGAGCCTATATACCAGCTATGTCGATATTTTTAGCATTGAAAATTCCAACGATTCAAATTAGCGTTGGGCAATAATTAAGCTTAAATTGGATTAAGTTTGGCAAACTCCAACGCCAGCCACTTTAAACCTTCACGCCCAAAATTCACCTGTATGCGCATGTCACTAGCGTTACCTTCGTAGCTCACTACCACGCCGTTGCCAAATTTGGCGTGCGCCACTTGTTGGCCTATTTTCCACGGCATTGCGCTTTTTTGTTCGCTATTTTTGTGTTTACTCATCATGGCTGGCAGTTCGCTATAATCGCGCGCGCTGCCAGACCTTTTAACTGGTTTGGCGTTTAAACGCTTTAATAGTGCCTCAGGAATTTCATCTAAAAAGCGTGATGGAATGCCATAGCGCACTTTGCCGTGTAGCATGCGGCTTTGCGCATGGCTTAAATACAAACGTTGCCGCGCACGTGTAACAGCAACATACACCAAGCGGCGCTCTTCTTCCAGGCCGCTATTTTCATACATACTTTGCTCATGCGGGCATAAGCCTTCTTCCAGGCCGCTAATAAAGACTGCTTTAAATTCCAAACCTTTGGATGCATGCACTGTCATCAGTTGCAAGGCTTCACGCCCAACATCCGCTTGGTGTTCGCCCGCTTCCAGGCTTGCATGGCTTAAAAACTGGGTGAGTAAATCTTGTTCTGTTTCGCCATCTACGTTGTTATGGTTACCAAAATCTTGATTGGTGAATGACACCGCCGCCGTCACCAACTCTTTCAAGTTTTCAATGCGGTCTTCACCTTCTCTGTCATTTTCATAATGTGAAGTTAAGCCAGACATGGTCGTGGCAAGCTCTGCCAACTCGGGCAAGCTAATACCGTAAGCGTTGTCGATCATGTGTCTGATAAGCGCGACAAAGCCTTCAATACCTTTAGCGCCAAGCTTGCCGTTGCCTACTTTATTAATTGCCGCTTGCCAGATGCTGCAATTATCCGCACGCGCGCTTGCCTGCAATTGTTCTAAGCTACGCGCACCAATGCCGCGCGTAGGAAAGTTAATCACGCGTAATAAAGCCGTGTCATCATTCGCGTTGGCAATCAAGCGCATGTATGCCAGCGCATGCTTAATCTCGGCGCGCTCAAAGAAGCGCAAGCCGCCATAAACGCGGTAAGGTAAATTGGCAGAAAATAAGGCGTGCTCTAATATGCGTGATTGTGCATTGGAGCGGTAAAGCAAAGCAATGTCACCTAATGATGTGCCTTCGCAATGTAGCATTTTAATTTCATCAACAATAAACTGCGCTTCATCAGTGTCGTTATAGGCGTCATACACACGCACCGGCTCGCCGGCACCTGCAGCCGTCCATAAGTTTTTACCTAAGCGATTAGTGTTGTGCGAAATAATCGCGTTAGCAGCATCTAAAATATTGCTGTGTGAGCGATAATTTTCTTCCAATTTAACGATGTGTTTAATGTTGAAATCTTTTTCAAAATCACGCATATTGCCCACGCGTGCGCCTCTAAAACCATAAATAGATTGGTCATCATCACCCACGGCAAACATGCAATTATGCTTAGTATCATCACCGTGCCCGGTGAGTAATTTCAGCCATAAATACTGTAGTTGGTTGGTATCTTGAAACTCATCCACCAATATGTATTTAAAGCGGCTTTGGTAATGCTGGCGTATGTTCGCATCTCGGCCAAGCAGCTCATAGCAACGTAATAAAAGCTCGGCAAAATCAGCTACGCCATCACGCTGGCATTGCTTATCGTATTCTTCAAAAATCTCACGCATTTTTTGTGAATGTGCGTCGTAGGCTTCCACCGCATGTGCACGCAAACCTTCATCTTTACAGCCGTTGATAAAGTTTTGTACTTGCTTAGGCGGAAATTTTTCATCATCCACATTCATCAGTTTCATCAAGCGTTTGATGACTGAAAGCTGGTCTGCAATATCTAAAATTTGAAAGCTCGCAGGCAAGCCAGCCTCACGATAGTGTGCACGTAATAGGCGGTTGCAAAGCCCGTGAAACGTGCCCACCCACATGCCACGCGTGTTGATGGGCAGTGACGCCGTAATGCGGGTGAGCATCTCTTTTGCGGCTTTATTGGTAAAGGTTACCGCCAATAAACCAGTTGGGGATACCTGACCTGTTTGAATCAACCAAGCAATTCGCGCGGTAAGTACGCGCGTTTTTCCGCTACCAGCCCCAGCTAAAATGAGTGCGGATTGCTGAGGTAAAGTGACGGCCTCAAGCTGTTTGTTGTTTAAGCCAGCTAATAGCGGGTCTTGTGTGATGGTCGAGTTTTGGCTGTTCATAGCTAGCATTTTAGCATGACAATATATCAATAAATTTTGATGTGGTGTCAGCGCGCAATATGAATACTAGCGTTAGATACAAACTGTTACAAAAAAATGAGAACTAACCTAAGGCATCACACTCTGATTGAACATGATAGCTAAATTAAACTTTAGTTACCATTCCGCTTCTTTCCTCCCTGAGCGGAAGCCTTAGACAATAAGGCATTTTGCCCCGACTCTCTATCCCCTTGAGTCGGGGTTTTTTTTATTCTTTGATGGCGAAAGTTAAGCTAACTTTTGCTCCCGTTATTTTGAAGGGGGTCACTCAGAATAAGAAGCTTGTTTTTAAGCGACTATATTCTGTGGGGAAGCCAAATATTGGCTTAACCCCACGCGGGAGTTACAAAATGTACTATTAACGCGTGGGCCACAAGTGACCCACGCTGCACGGCTAAGTGATTTACATAAGTGGTTTACATTAGATACCACCCGATAAGTGCCAAACTTACTCGATAGCCAATAATTCAACTTCAAAGATCAATGTTGCATCTGGGCCAATCGCTGGGCCACTACCGTTTGCGCCATAAGCTAAGTTTGATGGAATCGTTAACTCAAACTTACTGCCCACTTGCATTAATTGCAAACCTTCAACCCAACCTGCAATCACACCAGTGACAGGGAAAACGATAGGCTCACCGCGGTCGTAAGAGCTATCAAACACAGTGCCATCAATCAGCGTGCCTCTGTAATGCACTCTTACTTTGTTACTTTTGCTTGGTTTCTCGCCATTGCCAGCCACCAATGATTTATATTGTAGGCCGCTATCTGTGGTGATCACCCCTTCTATTTTAGCGTTTTCAGCTAAATAGGTTGCGCCTTCAGCTTGGTTTTTAGCAGACTGTTCAGCTTGTGCCGCCATTTGTTTTTCTTGGCTTTCTTTTTGCACTTGTTCAACGGTGCTGCGTTTTTCTGCATCAGTTAAACGTGATGGGTTGCCCGCCATGACATCGATAACAGCTTGTGCAACTGCGTCTGCATCTAAGGCCAATCCGTCATTTTTAAGCTGGTGCGCCATGTTTTCACCAACAATGTAACTTAAGCGTTGGGTTAAGGTATTTAATTCGATTGCCATTGTGTGTTCTTTCGTTGTTTGAGGAGGATGCTTTTAATGCGAGTGATGCAAGCGGCATAAAGCGTAATTATGACGGAGAATGGTGGATAAAACAAAACCCGCCAAAGCGAGGTTGGGATATTTTCATACAGATGCTAAACAATTGGAATGAGTAGGGTGGGCAACTGATCTGAAAGGTAAAGTTTTTGCTTTGATGCATTTTAACTAATTGAAACTTAGGCATTTGAAAAAAATTATCTAGTGACCGCCTTATCACAACCCATAAAAAAGCCTCACAATTGCGAGGCTTTTTTATTTAACTTGCAGTCAGACCAACTCTGCAATCTGGTTTCAGTTCGAAGGTGATGCTAGGCGGTGAAATTATTTACGACGCAGACAGTACGTTAAGTACGGCAGGGAGTAAATGATGAAACCAACAACCCATCACCAATGAAATAAAAGCCAGATTTACATCATACCGCCCATGCCGCCCATCCCACCCATGTCACCACCACCCATTGCAGGGCCGTCTTCTTTAGGTAATTCAGCCACCATGCAATCAGTTGTTAACATTAAGCCAGCAACAGAAGCTGCATTTTGTAATGCAGAACGGGTGACTTTAGTTGGGTCAAGAATACCCATTTCAATCATATCACCGTAAGTTTCGTTCGCAGCGTTGTAACCATAATTGCCTTTACCAGCTTCTACGTTGTTGACAACGACTGAAGGCTCTACACCAGCATTTTGCACGATTTGGCGTAACGGCTCTTCAACTGCGCGCAACACGATTTTAACGCCTGCATCTTGGTCGTGGTTATCACCTTTTACTTTGGCAATAGCAGCACGTGCGCGAATTAACGCTACGCCACCACCAGCTACAATGCCTTCTTCAACTGCTGCACGTGTTGCGTGTAATGCATCTTCAACGCGGGCTTTTTTCTCTTTCATTTCGATTTCAGTCGTAGCGCCGACTTTAATTACTGCAACACCGCCAGCTAATTTAGCTACGCGTTCTTGTAGCTTCTCGCGGTCGTAGTCGCTAGTCGCTTCTTCGATTTGTGTTTTGATTTGAGCGATACGTGCTTTGATGTTAGCTTCAACACCGTGACCATCAATGATGATTGTGTTTTCTTTACCCACTTCAATGCGTTTAGCTTGACCTAAATTCTCAAGCGTTACATTTTCAAGTTTCAAGCCAACTTCTTCAGCAATCACTGTGCCGCCAGTTAACATGGCGATATCTTCTAACATTGCTTTACGGCGGTCACCGAAACCAGGCGCTTTAACCGCAGTGGTTTTCAAGATGCCACGGATGTTGTTCACAACTAATGTAGCTAACGCTTCACCGTCAACGTCTTCAGCAATAATCAATAATGGGCGACCAGATTTAGCGACTTGCTCTAAAGTTGGTAATAAATCACGGATGTTTGAGATTTTTTTGTCGTGCAATAACACGAATGGGTTGTCTAACAACGCAATTTGGCGCTCTTGGTTGTTGATAAAATATGGTGAAAGGTAACCGCGGTCAAACTGCATACCTTCAACAACATCTAATTCGCTCTCAAGGCCAGAACCGTCTTCAACGGTAATCACGCCTTCTTTGCCTACCTTGTCCATTGCATCTGCAATGATTTTGCCGATAGTTTCGTCAGAGTTTGCAGAGATAGAACCAACTTGTGCAATTTCTTTGCTAGTTGTACATGGTTTTGATTGTGCTTTTAAGTCAGCAATGGCTGCAGCAACTGCTTTGTCAATACCACGTTTTAAATCCATTGGGTTCATGCCCGCAGCAACAGATTTCATACCTTCGCGAATAATCGCTTGTGCTAAAACAGTTGCAGTAGTTGTACCGTCACCAGCGATATCAGAAGTTTTTGAAGCCACTTCTTTTACCATTTGTGCGCCCATGTTTTCAAACCTATCTTTAAGTTCGATTTCTTTAGCCACTGAAACGCCGTCTTTAGTGATGGTTGGTGCGCCGTACGAACGTTCTAATACAACATTGCGACCTTTAGGGCCTAAAGTTACTTTAACTGCGTTGGCGAGTACGTTCACGCCTGCTACCATTTTGTGGCGAACTTCGTCACCGAATCTTACGTCTTTTGCTGCCATGTTAAATCTCCTGTTTCAAACTTAAATTTATATTCAATATATTTGGTGAGGCGAGGCGGGTGTGGCACAATGCGCTTGAACCGGCTTAAGCGAGGGCGGTACATTAAGTACGGCAAGCTTAAACTGCTTCGAGCAACGCAGTGACGCGCCGCCGCAGACCGCCAAATTATTCGACGATTGCCATGATGTCTTCTTCGCGCATCACCAATAACTCTTCGCCATCCACTTTTACAGTTTGACCTGCGTATTTACCGAACAACACTTTATCGCCGACTTTAACGTCTAAAGCGATGATTTTGCCGCTGTCATCACGTTTACCTGAACCAATCGCTTGAATAACACCTTGGTCTGGTTTCTCTGTGGCTGAATCTGGAATCACAATGCCTGATGCAGTTGTACGTTCTTCTTCTGAGCGTTTAACAATGACGCGGTCGTGTAACGGACGAATTTTCATACGGTTATCTCCATAATTAGGGTTTACTATAAAATGTGAATCAAAAATTAAAATTGCTTGGGCAATACGGCATTTTAGCACTCGCATGCCTTGATTGCTAACTGGGGTTGATTTGACTGTTTTCAAGAGCTTTAAGCTTAAAAAGAGCTTAAAGTTTAAAAATATATTGTTTCAATACTGAGGTGCGGCTATGGAATATACAAAATTAGGCAATACAGAAATGAATGTCTCTAAAATTTGTTTGGGCACCATGACTTTTGGCGATCAAAATACAGAGGCTGAGGCGCATGCTCAAATGGATTATGCGATCGCGAATGGGATCAACTTTATTGATACCGCTGAAATGTACCCGGTGCCGCCCAAGGCTGAAACCTATACGCGTACTGAAACCATTGTAGGTAATTGGCTTAAAAATCAACCACGTGATCAAATCATTTTGGGTGGAAAAGTGTCTGGGCCTCGCCGTGGCATGGATTGGATACGTGGCGGTCCGCCTTCACTTGACCGCGCCAATATTCGCGCTGCGATTGAAGGTTCTCTCAAGCGATTGCAAACTGATTATATCGATGTGTATCAATTGCATTGGCCAGAACGCAATGTGCCGATGTTTGGACAATATCAGTTTGACCCTAGTCAGGAATTTGATGTGCAAGGTCGGCAACATGAATGGGTGTCAATTCACAATCAGTTAGAAACCCTGGCAGAATTGGTTGAAGAAGGCAAGGTGCGCTATATTGGCTTATCTAACGAGCAGTCGTGGGGTGTAATGGAGTTCGTGCGGATGGCCAATGAATACAATTTACCGCGCGTAGCCAGTGTGCAAAACTGCTACAACCTGATTAACCGAGGCATGGAATTTGGCATGTCTGAAGTGTTGTATCGAGAGAATGTAAGTTTGCTTGCATATTCGCCGCTGGCTTTTGGGCATTTAACTGCAAAATATATTGATCATGCAGATGCAAAGGGTCGTGTCACCTTATTTTTAGGCTATGCGCAACGTTATAAAAAGCCGAATGTTTTCCCGGCTTGTGCGGCTTACGCTAAGCTGGCCAGATCGCATGATCTAACGCCTACTCAACTAGCACTAAGCTTTGTTTACCATCGTTGGTTTGTTGCCAGTACCATTATCGGCGCCACAAACATGACGCAATTAAAAGAAAATATCGATGCATGGCACACCAAATTACCATTAGATGTGATGCAGGAAATTGAGCATTTACATCTGACGATGATGAACCCGGCACCTTAATGGCGTAAAATACTGTAAAAAATTTCAGTCATTAAATAAAGAAAGCAGCCGTGAGCAGTTTACCCAAATGTCCCCAATGTAACTCTGAATACACTTATGAAGATGGTGATATGTACATCTGCCCAGAATGTGCGCATGAGTGGTCAAAAGAAGCTGCCACTGACAGCGCGGATGCGGCGCGCGTCATTAAAGATTCTAATGGCAATATTCTGCAAGATGGCGACACGATTACCGTCATTAAAGACCTGAAGGTAAAAGGCTCATCATTGGTGGTGAAAGTTGGGACTAAAGTCAAAAATATCCGCCTTGTGGAGGGTGACCACGATATTGACTGCAAAATTGACGGCATCGGCGCAATGAAGTTGAAGTCTGAGTTTGTTAAGAAGGTTTAGGTTCAGGCTGATGGTTGGCCTAGGTTAACTATTGCAAGATTAGCTATTATTAGACAAGTGGTAAGCGGCTATTAAAATTAGGGTAGTCTTTGCTATGAGCGCTTGTCTTGCTCGGTGTGTTGCCTTACTCCGTGTCGATTCTATGCCAGATATAAATTGTTATGTTTAAGTTTGCCGATAAGCTTAATATTAAATCTATCTTAATGCACTAAAATCAAGTTTAGGGTTTTTTTATGACATTTATGCAGGCGTTAACCGCCGCGATGCCGGTGTTGGCTGTGTTGTTGTTTTTAGTGATTTTGCGCATGCCTGCTAGTCGAGCGATGACGTTAAGTTTGGCCTTAGTGGTCGGTTTAGCTTGGTGGGTTTGGCAAGTGCCTGGTATTCAAATCGCGGCGTCGATTTTAGAAGGTTGGGTTATTTCAGCCTCTATTTTGGTTATTGTATTTGGCGCGATCGTATTCCTGAACACACTTAAAGTCAGCGGCGCGGTAGAAGTTATTCGAGAAGGGTTTACGCGTATTTCTCCAGACCGTCGGGTACAAACCGTGATTGTCGGCTGGTTGTTTGTGGCATTTTTGGAAGGCGCTAGCGGTTTTGGTACTCCGGCAGCTATTGTCGCACCGCTTTTGTTGGGGTTAGGTTTTCCAGCGATGGCGGCAGTGGTTTTGGCATTGATTGCCGATAGTGCTGCGGTATCTTATGGTGCGGTCGGCACGCCTGTGATTGTAGGAATTGGACAAGGGCTAGCAAATCCGACTTATGATGAAGTTATGCAGATCGCAGTTACGGCGAGCATGATTGATGTAGTTGTAGCGAGTTTTTTACCGTTGATTATGGTGCTAATTTTGACGCGATTTTTTGGCGAAAATAAAAGTTGGCGTGAGGGGTTGGGGGCGTGGAAATTTGCTTTGCTTGGTGGGTTTTCCTTCACCATTCCAGCGTTATTGGTAGTCAAACTATTGGGGCCGGAGTTCCCAGCCATTTTAGGCGGTCTGATAGGTCTGGTAATTACGGTTTTGGCGGCTAAAAAAGGTTTTTTAATGCCAAAGAATGTTTGGTTGTTTAAAACAGATAATCCTGAATTTTCGGCGCTCATATTAAATGAGCAACCACCTAGCGTAGTGAAAATACAAGGCTGCGAAAAATCGCCAGCGTTGTCTTGTTTAGCTTTAGAGCCTAAAGCGCATTACAGCTTGTCTTTGTATCAGGCTTGGTTGCCGTATATTTTGGTGGCATTGCTGCTAGTTTTAAGCCGGTTGGAGTTTTTACCATTTAAATCTTGGTTAACCTCGGTGACCTTTTCGTTTGAGACTATTTTATCGACATCAATTTCAGTAAAGTTAGTCCCGTTGTATTTACCTGGTAGCTTATTTATTTTAGTGGCGTTGTTAACGCTCGCATTACATCGCGTTTCTGCTAAGCAGGCAAGTCAGGCTTGGTGGCAGTCAACGCGCGTAATGTTGCCAACCATTATTACATTGGGGGCATCTGTTCCGATGGTGCGTATTTTTTTAAATTCCGGTGTTAATGATGCTGAATTGGCGAGTATGCCGATGGAGTTGGCAGCGCTGGCGGCGGCCACATTTTCCGCACAATGGCCTTTAGTCGCCCCGTTTGTCGGTGCGCTAGGAAGTTTTGTTGCCGGTTCAGCGACCTTTTCAAATATGATGTTTGTGCAGTTTCAGCAATCTACCGCGTTAGCGACTGATTTGCCAAGCCATTGGATTTTAGCTTTACAAATGCTCGGTGCCAATGCTGGTAATATGATTTGTGTAGTGAATGTGGTGGCTGCGGCTTCAGTGGTAAATCTGGTCGGTAAAGAAGGTCAAATTATTCGTTACACATTTATGCCAATGTTGTTTTATGCGAGTAGCGTTGGATTATTGGTGTGGGTCATCACGCCGTTTTTTTAACCAAAAAAACAGGCATAAATCTGCATCATCGACAGATCATTAAGGCGCTAGGATCAAGGGCTGGAAGAATCAGAGAACGTTATTCAGTGCTGTCGATGAAAGTAAAATTATTGAGGGGCGCTTTATTAAATATAGAAATCTAGCTTTTGATACAATTGCTTTAATTCAAGAGTGGCACATTACTCACGATGGCAAATTTTGCCGATTATTCAACTTGTAGTGCAACATTTGACCTCTACACATTTACTGATAGCCACGACAATAAATCACATACAATCAGAGAACTTGTTACCTGTTGCCGTAATTGCATGGCATAAACACGCTTTTAGCCAGCGTTCGTTGGGATTTTAATTACTCATGCTTGAAGCCATTTCGTTGGGATGCCGCCGCGGCGAGCGCAAACTGTTTAGTGAATTATCGCTATCGTTAAATTCTGGCCAACTGCTACATGTGCAAGGCACCAATGGCAGTGGTAAAACTAGTCTGCTACGGATTTTAGCTGGGCTTTCGCGTCAGGATGCCGGTAAAATCTTTTGGAACAATGCTGATATTCATACAATGTATGACGAGTATGCCTCCAGCTTGCTTTATTTAGGGCATCAGCCCGCAGTAAAAGATGATTTAACGGTGACTGAAAATCTGCTGGTGTCGGCACAAATTGGCGGCGTTAATCCAACATCCGATGCATTAAAATCAGCAATAGAGATAGTTGGTTTGAGCCGGCAAGCCAACCTGCCGGCACGGGCGCTGTCACAAGGGCAACGGCGACGCTTGGCACTTGCAAGGCTTTGGTTGGGCCATAAGCCGCTGTGGATACTGGATGAACCCTTTACCGCGCTTGATGTTGAAGCGACGACTTTACTAGAGGCTAGACTTGACGCACATCTAGCAATAGGCGGCATGGTGGTATTAACGACACACCAAAGCCCGTCAATCACCGAAAGTTACTTATGTGTGTTGAGGCTGGAGCCATGAACACGCTCGCTATTTTACGTTGCTTACTCTGGCGTGATATTCAGTTGGTGCTGCGCCGTCGCTCTGATGTCGTTGCAACCCTATTTTTCTTTATGGTTGCCGTAAGTTTGTTCCCGCTTGGCGTGGGGGCGGAACCCGCTTTATTACAGGCGATTGGCCCAGGTGTGCTATGGGTTGCCGCACTACTTTCTGCATTATTGTCGCTTGGCAGGTTGTTTGCGGCAGATTTTGCCGATGGCACGCTGGAGCAGCTATTGTTGTCACCGGTCGGCTTGTCCTTGGCGGTGGCAGTTAAAATTCTCGCGCATTGGCTGGTGTCAGGGTTGCCCTTGGTGTTGCTTGCGCCTTTGCTCGGGTTGCAATTTAATTTGCCCGCTGACGTTTTGTGGGTGCTGGCTTTGTCATTGCTGTTAGGCACACCACTGCTGAGTTTGATTGGTGCCATCGGCGCAGCGTTAACATTGGGCGTGCGTGGCGCCGGTGTACTGGTGGCTGTTTTGGTGTTACCGCTTTATATTCCGGTATTGATTTTTGGTGCCGGCGCAGTGGCAGCAAGTGCCTCTGGCATGAATCCAGAAGGCGCATTGTCTTTATTAGCGGCATTATTAGTAGTCGGGTTGGTGTTTGCCCCTTATGCTGCAGCCTCTGCATTACGTGTGGCATTGGAATAGAGGTGCCCATAACATGAACTTATTAGACTTGAACTTTCTGGTATGAATTTATTGAATATGAACTGGTATCGTTACGCCTCACCGCAAACCTTCTACCCGCTGGCAGGAAAGATGATGCCGTGGTTTTTTGCCATCGCAACATTGCTAGTGTTAGCTGGCTTGTACCTGTCTTTTTTTGTAGCACCTACGGATTTTCAGCAAGGTGAGGCCTACCGCATTATCTTTATCCATGTACCTGCGGCATGGATGTCCATGTTTATCTATCTGCTGATGGCGGCATGGGCAGGTTTTGGTCTGGCACTCAATGCCAGATTGTCATTTATGATGGCGCAAGCATTGGCGCCAACGGGTACCATGTTTACTTTTCTAGCATTGATTACCGGGTCTCTATGGGGTAAGCCAATGTGGGGGGCGTGGTGGGTGTGGGATGCTAGGCTGACATCTGAACTTATTTTGCTGTTTCTTTATATCGGTTATATGGCGTTACAGTCAGCTTTTGAAGACTCCAGAAAAGCGGATCGTGCCAGTGCTGTATTTTTGATGGTAGGGGCGATTAATGTGCCTATTATTTATTTCTCGGTCAAATGGTGGAATACCTTGCATCAGGGCGCATCGGTTAGTTTAACCAAGGCACCGGCGATGGCGACTATTATGCTGTGGGGAATGCTATTAATGGCGCTGGCGTTTTGGGCTTACAGTATTGGCGTAGCACTTTGGCGTGTGCGCTGCATCATTGCCGAACGCGAATGCGAAGCTGGCTGGTTGAATAATTTGAGGGAGAAAGAATAATGCATTGGCAAAGCTTTGAGGCTTTTATCGCCATGGGCGGCTATGGGTTTTATGTTTGGACCTCATTTGGTATCACTGCCTTGTGTTGCGTGTTTGAAGTTTGCCAACTGCGCCGCAGACAGCAACAACTTGTTTTAAAGGAAGCCACATGAAGGCACGTCATAAAAGAGCCGCCTTTATTATCGCAGGCTTAATCGCCTTGGCGATTGCCGCTATGCTGGTGTTAAATGCTTTTCGCAGTAACTTGGTGTTTTTTTACACCCCAACGCAGGTGGTAAAAGGTGAGGCACCACAAAATACCAGTTTTCGCATCGGTGGCTTGGTTGAACAAGGTAGCCTAAGACGCACGAAAAACAGTCTGGATATTCATTTTGCTGTTACCGACACCATCAACCGCGTTGAGGTGATTTATTCTGGCATTTTGCCTGATTTGTTTAAAGAAGATAAAGGGGTCGTAGCGCAGGGAAAGCTCGACAATAATGGCTTGTTTCATGCTGACCAGGTGCTTGCCAAGCATGATGAAAACTATATGCCGCCAGAAGCTGCCGAGGCGCTGAAACAGGCTGCAGAAATCAACCAAAAGACCAGCAAGTCGCTGGTGATGCCGGAAGCCAAACCATGATCCCTGAATTAGGTCAGTTTTCTTTAATCCTCGCACTGCTACTGGTGATGCTGCAGGTTGGGTTCTCCTTTATCGGCGCTACACACAATAATCAGCTCTGGATGAGCGTAGGCACTTCTGCAACACGCGGCCAGTTTATTTTTACCGGCATGGCCTTTGTTTGCTTGGCTTATGCTTTTTATGCCAACGATTTTTCTGTGCTGTATGTGGCGTCTAATTCCAACTCTGCATTACCGTTAGAATATCGCTTGGCAGCCGTTTGGGGTGGGCATGAAGGCTCAATCCTGTTGTGGACCACAACGCTGTCATTGTGGACGATTGCGGTAACATTGTTTAGTCGCCACTTACCGGCTGTATTTCGTGCGCGCCTGATTGGTACCATGGGTTTAATCAGTATCGGGTTTTTGATGTTTTGTTTATTTACATCTAACCCGTTTGATCGCCTAATCCCTGCCGCCTTGGATGGACGTGATCTGAACCCATTATTGCAAGACCCTGGCATGGTATTCCACCCACCAGTTTTATATATGGGATATGTGGGCTTTTCTGTCGCATTCGGTTTTGCCATCGCCGCATTGCTTGGCGGTGAGCTTACCCAACAATGGGCACGCTGGACGCGTACCTGGACCACAGCTGCCTGGATATTCTTGACGGTAGGCATCGCATTCGGCAGTGAATGGGCTTATTACGAATTAGGCTGGGGCGGCTGGTGGTTTTGGGATGCCGTTGAAAATGCGTCATTCATGCCATGGTTAGTGGGTACGGCACTCATTCATTCCTTGGCTGTCACCGAAAAAAGAGGCGCTTTTAAATTATGGACCGTGCTGTTGGCGATTGTCGCTTTTTCACTGTCGTTACTAGGCACATTCCTAGTGCGTTCTGGTGTACTGACTTCTGTACACGCGTTTGCAACAGATCCTGAGCGTGGATTGTTTATCTTGATATTTCTTGGGCTGGTTATCGGCGGCGCGCTGATCTTGTTTGCACTTCGTGCACCGCAGGTGGGGCTTGGAGGCAGGTTTGGCATGGTGTCGCGTGAGTCGTTCTTGCTGTCAAATAATGTGATTATGATTGCCGCGACGGGGGCGGTGATGTTAGGCACTTTATATCCGTTATTCCTAGATGCGCTGGGGATGGGCAAAATTTCCGTTGGGCCGCCATACTTTGATGCGGTGTTCGTTCCGGTGATGACGCCGGCAATCTTTTTAATGGGGCTGGCTATTTTTTCAAAATGGAAAAACGATGACCTGCCGACGCTGGCAAAGCGCCTTAAATGGGCGTTTGCTGTGAGTGCGGCAACTGCGTTATTGTTGCCGCTGGTACTAGGTAAATGGACACCGCTGATTTCGCTTGGTGTGTTGATGGCACTGTGGATTTTTACTACTGCATTTGTGAGCTTGCGTCAGCGTTTACAACAACGACAACAAGGTTGGTTGCCTGCATTGTTTGGCTTGCCGCGAGCTTATCTGGGTATGATTGTTGCCCATCTTGGTGTGGCGGTTTTTATCACGGGTGTGACCATGGTCAAGGGCTATGAAGTAGAGCAAGACTTGCGTATGAGCCCTGGAGAGTCAGCTCAAATCGGTGGCTATGTTTTTCGGTTTGAGGGTGTGAGTGATGCGGTCGGCCCTAATTATATAGCGGCTAAAGGTTTGTTTAAGGTCACGCGTAACGACAAACTGGTAGCGATGCTGGTGCCGGAAAAACGTACTTATATGGTACAAAACATGCCGATGACAGAGGCAGCGATACAGACCGGATTTTTTCGTGACTTGTATGTTTCACTCGGCGAGCCCATTGGTGACGATGCCTGGGCGGTGCGTATTTATATCAAGCCGTTTGTGCAATGGATATGGGGGGGGTGCCTGCTGATGGCGGCTGGTGGGCTGCTGGCGATTCTTGACCCACGCTATCGCAGGCGTAAAAAAGACGAGCAAATCGCACCATGAGACCTTACCTGAGATACTTGCTACCGCTTGCCATTTTTTTAGTATTGGTCGGCTTCTTTGCTGCCGGACTAAAACTTAACCCAAGGGAAGTGCCGTCGCCTTTGATTGACAAGCCCGCACCTGCATTTGATCTGCCGCTGTTAAGCGATGTAGGTAAAAAATTTTCACCAGAACAGATGCGCGGGCAAGTTTGGGTGCTCAACGTGTGGGCCTCTTGGTGTGGAGCTTGTCGTGACGAGCATCCTGTGTTGATGGCGATGTCACGGCAGGGAGCACTTGCCATTGTTGGCTTGAATTACAAAGATACCAATGCAGAGGCCGCCACAGTATTAAAAAATTCCGGTAATCCTTACCAATTTGTGGCGGTAGATGCCGACGGACGCACTGGGATTGATTATGGTGTCTATGGCGTGCCAGAAAGTTATATTATCGACAAACAAGGCATCATCCGCTATAAGCAAATCGGACCAATGACGGCAAATGTATTGCGTGAAAAGATCATGCCGTTAGTTAAGGGGCTGCAATGAAGCTGAGTATATTAAAAGTTTTAAGTGCGCTACTGCTGATATTGCCGTTATTGGCTTGCACCGAGGCACGACCATTGGCTGACGATCCTGCGGTGGAGGTGAGGCTCAGGCATTTGTCACATGAGCTACGCTGCCTAGTGTGCCAGAATCAAACCTTGGCTGATTCCAACGCCCCATTGGCACAAGATCTGCGCCAAGAAGTGCGTGAGCTGATCGTCAAAGGCTTGAACGATCAAGAAATTACTGACTACCTTGTTGTGCGTTATGGTGATTTTGTGCGTTATCGGCCTGCAGTTAATGCGCAAACGCTGTTGCTCTGGATTGGGCCAGCGCTACTGTTAGCGATTGGATTTGGTAGCTTGTGGTGGACATTGCGCCGGCGCAACAGTTTACTTGCCGATATTGATAATAATGATCAAGAAGAAAAAGAGGAAGAAGCATGATGTTCTGGATACTCGCTGGCTTGATGTCGCTACTGGCATTGGCATTTGTACTGATACCTATTGTTAAGCCTAGCATTGGCCATAAACCTTTACTAATGGTTGGTTTGCTGATTGGCATCCCGCTTGCCGCAGTGCTTATTTATCAAAAGTTGGGTGTGCCAACAGCTGCGATACAGCCAGCGTTACTGCCAATGCAGGAGGCAACGCCTGAAGGTCACCCTGATGTCAATATCATGAATATGGATTTTGCAAAAATGGCTGATGGATTGGCGCAAAAGCTTAAAGCTAATCCAGATAACGCAGATGGATGGATATTGTTGGCGCGTACTTACGTCAAGCTCCAGCGCTATGAAGAAGCCTTGCAAGCCTTTGAGCGCGCTTCTGCCCTGCGACCAAAAGACCCTCAGTTGATGGCTGACTATGCGGATGCCCTAGCCACCAGCAATCAAGGTCAGTTTGATCAAAAATCTGAGGATTTGGTAAATCAGGCACTCGTCATTGACCCGGCGCATGCCAAGGCATTGATGTTAAAAGGCACGATTGACTTTGTGCGTCAGGATTATCAGCAGGCAATTGCCAGCTGGGAGAAACTACTGGCAGTGCCTGAGTTGGACGCTGAGTCCGCTGAGCAGATGCGTGGAAGTATCGCGGAAGCGAAGCATAAGATACGTGCTGCAAAGTAACTCCTAAGCTATTATTTCGTGCAAGGTTTCACCAGTTTTTTTTATCCAAAATATGCTGTCTGACCCCATCCCTCCCCATAATGGTATTTGATAAATATCAACATCTATTTTAGTTGGCGGTGTAGTATGAAAGTGTGATTAAGTGGCATCGGTTAAATTAACAACAAAAACAATGAGTTTTGTTTGGTCATTTAAGATTTTTTGCCTGACCTGAATGGGGTGGTTCGCGTGCATTACATTTTTAAAGCTCTCGCTTTGGTTGTCGTTTATGTGCTTGCTGCTAAAATAGGCTTAACTTTTGCCACGCTGAGTATTGGCGCTACTATAGTTTGGCCGTCTGGTGGCATTGCTTTGGCTGCGGTATTGATAGGCGGTAAGCGGTACTTGCCAGCTGTATTTGTTGGGGCCTTGCTTGCTGGTGTAATGGTAAAAGCACCACTCATCTTTGGTTTAGGTGCTGCTATAGGTAATACATTAGAAGTCTATTTGGGCTATGTGTTGCTTGAGCGTTACGGTCATTTTAAATCACTTAAACTCAACAGTATTCAAGATTTATTGATGGTAGTTGTTCTGGGTGGTTTTATTCCATCCATTGCGAGTACCTTACTTGGCCCTCTTTCTTTATTTGCAACTGGACTCATCGGCAGCGATTTGCTGACTAGCGTTATGTGGCGCTGGTGGCGTGGTGATGTATTAGGTACTGCATTCTTCACTCCACTCATTTTGCTTTTTATGCAACATCGGCCCTACTTCCGTGATGCGGCAAGAGTTTTGGAAGCCCTTGCAATATGGTTTCTTGCCATAGTCATTGGGCAAATGGTTTTTCTTGATTGGTTGCCAATAAAGCTATTTGACGCGCCACCTAATATTACCTGGGTTCTCCCTATTATTATTTGGGCTGGTTTACGCACAGGGCGAAGAAATACAGCGCTAATACAATTGCTCTTTATGGGGCAAGCACTGGCAAGTGCATATTTAAAAGTCGGAATATTTTCTGACGAGTTTGCCCGCTATGGG
The DNA here is from genome assembly GCA_030652995.1 of Methylotenera sp. Taxonomy (GTDB): domain Bacteria; phylum Pseudomonadota; class Gammaproteobacteria; order Burkholderiales; family Methylophilaceae; genus Methylotenera. Next base: position 48,950 of record JAUSAG010000008.1, on the reverse strand, counting down.
CTATCCAATTTCTGGATGTTTGGCATGTTATTGGCGTTATCTGGTATGGCGCTGGCAATTTTAGCCACGGCACAACGGCATTCTGCAAAAATAATCGCACAAAATGCGTGGGTGTTTGATGTCAGTCATGATGGCGTGGTGATTACCGATGCGGATAATAAGATGGTGTCTGTGAATGCCGCATTTACTGGCATAACAGGTTATACCTTAGAGGAAGTATCGGGAAAAAGTCCGCGCATACTATCCTCTGGCAGGCATAATCGCGAGTTTTATGCGGAGTTGTGGGATACGCTGAATACAACTGGCTATTGGTCTGGTGATATTTGGAATCGCCGTAAAGATGGCTCCGTGTATCTAGAGCAAATTGCGATACATTCCATTACTGATTTAAGGGGAAAAGTCAGCAGTTACTTAGCTATTTTCTCTGATATTACCTTAAAAAAGGCTATGCAAGATGCTATAGCACATCAAGCGCAGCATGATTTTTTAACCAACCTGCCCAATCGATTATTGTTTTGTGACCGATTTAGCCAGCAATTGGCAATTGCTAAACGCCATCACGTTAAATTCGCTTTGATCTACTTGGATTTGGATCATTTCAAACCTGTGAATGATAATCTAGGTCATGCGGTTGGCGATGATCTGCTTATCGCCGTTGCCAACCGCTTAACTGCGCTAGTCCGCGAGATCGACACGGTTTCTAGGTTTGGTGGTGATGAGTTTGCAATTTTAGTGTCAGAAGTAGATGCCATTGATGATGTCATTATATTGGCCAATAAAGTGTTGGTGGCGCTGAGCCAACCTTTTATATTGAATCAACATACGATTCATGTTTCAGCAAGCCTAGGGATTGCTTTATATCCTGATCATGGATTTGAAATGGAAAGCATGATGCGTTTTGCTGATGAAGCAATGTATCATGCCAAGCGCAGTGGTTATAATAAATACATCATTGCAGGGTCTTATTAACAGATAAAAAAGTCAGCAATTTTTGGTATTTTCTGCTGCTATTTTTATAGCGCAAGTACTGTTGAGCTACAGTCTTTTAGGTAAAAACTGTACTGTCTGTGGCGGCCCCATTTTTATCACAGGTTTACGAATACTGCCCATCACGTGCATTTCGCAAGGTTTGCAATCAAACTTTAATGTATATCGGTCATTGCCACTGATAAGTGTCATTGGCTCTGCGGTCACTGTGCCTTGCACACCAATCACGCCTTTGGCTTCTTTTGGGCATAGACCGTGACTGAAGCGCAGGCAATGTTTGGTAATCATCACAGGTACTTCGCCTAATTCTTCATTGGCTTCATAGGCTTTGGCTATGAGTTTTACGCCATGTTTTTGGTAAAACGCGCGGGCTTTTTGGTTATATACATTGGCCAAATAGCTGAGCGTGTCTTCTGGAAAAATGGCGGGTGGTTCAGCAGTAGCTTTACGTAGAGGCCGCTGATAAGTCGCTTGTCGCAATTGTTGTAATTGCGCTATGGCATCACGTCGTAAATTGTTGACTACTGAAGCTGGCACAAACCATGTTTGCGTAGTTTGTGGGTAGATTTCATTTGCGGTGAAGTCGGTATTGCCTAGTTTACTTAAATTATCACGTAAGCTGGTTTCGGCTTTTTCAATATTGTCAGCGCGCTGTTTTTCAGCGACGCACTGCACGGTTGTACTTAAGCCGGATTCATCTGTCGCGATTAATGTAAAACCATCGCTGGTTTCAGCAAAAATCATTTCCAGACCAATTTTTCGCGTAGCAGAATCTTTTTCTAGCAAGCGCATAAACGCATGGTCACGGTTGCGATACACCGTCATGTTATTTCTAATATCTACTGGCATTTCATTAGGATATAGTTTTTTGCCATCCACGGTGTTGATGCGTAAGCCTACCAGCTCTTTATGCACATCAAAAAAGCACACACCATCGCCATTATGTAGCTCTATATTTGTTTCAATCTCAATAAAATCTTTAGCTACTTTACTTACTTTACCTAACAACTCGCCTGAGAATTTAGGCGTATCAAACGCGCCAATATCAGCTTGGCGACCATTGGCAAAGTAATCGGTCGCACTTCGGTTAAAAGTTTTTTCTGGTTGAGGCGCGAAGGTATAAGTGCAATTGCCGTGCGATGATTTCGCTAACTCCGGTTTGTCGTGCAAAATTTCATCCAATAATTGGCGATAATGCGCGGTGGCATTTTTAACGTAAGGTAAGTCTTTATAGCGGCCTTCAATTTTAAAGCTGCTCACGCCCGCATCAATCAAGGCGCGTAGATTGGCACTTTGGTCATTATCTTTCATCGATAAAAAGTGTTTATCTTTACCGATAATGCGGCCTTTCTGGTCTTCTAGCGTGAATGGTAAGCGACATTCTTGTGAGCATTCTCCACGGTTAGCACTACGTCCAGTATGCGCATGGCTGATATAACATTGCCCACTGAATGCCACACATAATGCGCCGTGAATAAAGTATTCCAGGTTGCAGGTAGTGGCAGCAGAAATTTTTTGAATGGTGTGTAAATCCAGTTCGCGCGCTAAGACGATTTGCGAAAAGCCAACTTGGTCCAGAAACGTGGCTTTTTCAACGGTACGAATATCTGTTTGTGTGCTGGCATGTAACTGGATCGGAGGTAAATCCATCTCCAGCAAACCCATGTCTTGCACAATCAGGGCATCTACTTCAGCCTCGTAAAGCTGACCTACCAGCTTGCGCGCGCCTTCCAGCTCGTTATCATGAAAAATCGTGTTCAGCGCCACAAATACTTCTGCGTGGTAACGGCGCGCATGTTTTACCAAACGCACAATGTCTTCCAAAGTATTCGGTGCTTTAGCACGCGCGCCAAACGCTGGCCCACCAATGTATACGGCATCGGCGCCATGATTAATCGCTTCAATGCCAAAATCTGCATTTTTAGCAGGGGCGAGTAACTCTAAATGGCGGCGTGTTTTTTGCATGATCACTTTGATAATAAAACTGTTAAATCAATGAGATGCGCACTATAACACAAAACGGTTTGACAGTATTAGTTCAAGGTGTTACTTTGGTAACACTTTATTGGAATTGGGAGTGAAAGTCATGGCAACTACTAGCTTAAAATTGCCTGATGCGCTTAAACAGCGCGTCAATACGCTTGCTGAATTAGCAGGTAAAAGTCCGCATGCATTTATGGTTGATGTGATTACAGAGCAAACAGATCGGACTGAAAAACGTCTCGCATTTATTCATAGTGCATTAGAGGCTAAGAAAGATTTTGATAAAACAGGTATGGCTTATGATGCTGATGAAGTGCATGCTTACATGCGCGCAAAAATTAAAGGGATTAATCCTACTCAGCTTACACCTAAAAAATACAAATAAGAAATAGGCTTGCTAATGATTAATGTTGTTTACCACGATAGAGCGCGTGACGATGTCCTGCGTTTAGTCGATTTTTTAATTGAACATGATGTTGATGCGGCTTTAGCTATATTCAGCATTATAGATGATGGTATTTCCCTATTGAAAAACCACCCTGAAATAGGAAGGTTTTCAGAAGTTGATTGCCTTCGAGAGCTGATTATTTCTCGTGGGCGCACGGGGTATATTGCGCTGTATGAGTTTGATGAATTACGCGATCTTATAATCGTTTTAAGAGTTAAGCATCAGCGCGAGGCTGAGTTTAATCAACTTTTTAAGGGTAACTTAAGTGAACAACCAAAGTTTATTAAACCGTAGCCTAAAGTCGGTATGGCATCCATGCACGCAGATGAAGCAGCATGAATCTTATCCTCTGATTCCTATTCAGCGTGGTGATGGCGTTTGGCTTTATGACGCCGAAGGCAAACGCTATTTAGATGCGGTAAGCTCATGGTGGGTTAATTTATTTGGGCACAATAATCCTCGCATTAAAGAGGCAATCAAGCAGCAGTTGGATACGCTGGAGCATGTGATGTTGGCGGGTTTTACGCATGAGCCTGTGGTGGAGCTGTCTGAGAAATTAGGCAAGCTCACGGGTTTAGGTCATGCATTTTATGCTTCTGACGGCGCGAGTGCGACTGAAATTGCCCTTAAAATGAGCTTTCATTATTGGCGAAATAGCGGTAAAAGTAATAAAATCAAATTTATCAGCCTGCAAAATAGTTACCACGGTGAGACATTAGGCGCGCTGGGTGTGACCGATGTGGCTATTTTTAAGGATACTTATGCGCCGCTGTTAATGCAGTCTGCGCAAATGCCTAGCCCAGATTTTAGGTTGAGCGAGGCAGGTGAGGGCGCTGAGACCTTTGCGCTACGCTGCGCAGAGGCTTTGGAATTTTACGTGAGTGAACATCATCACGAATTAGCCGCGTTTATTATTGAGCCGTTAGTGCAATGTGCGGCAGGCATGGGCATGTATCCCCCTGCATATTTACGCCGCGCAAGAGAGATTTGCACTAAGTATGATGTGCACTTGATTGCGGATGAAATTGCGGTGGGATTTGGGCGCACAGGGACAATGTTTGCTTGTGAGCAAGGTGAAATACTTCCGGATTTTATTTGTCTTTCCAAAGGCATTACCGGCGGTTACTTGCCGCTGTCCGCAGTGCTGACGACCGATAAAGTTTACCAGGCTTTTTATGATGACAGCACCGCAAAAGGCTTTTTGCATAGCCACAGCTACACAGGTAATCCGCTGGCATGTAGTGCGGCATTGGCAACGTTAGCGATTTTTGAATCAGATCACAGCTTACACAAAAACCTTGAAAAGACAGCGTTTATTGTGAATCAGATGCAGGCGCTCACTCACCTTCCGGTTAAATATTTGCGCCATCAAGGCATGATATTCGCCTTTGATGTAGTGACACAAAATCCCCAGTTTTCAAAGCTTGCGTACCAGGCCGCACTGCAGCGAGGCTTGTTGTTGCGACCCATCGGCAACACTATTTATTTTATGCCGCCTTATACTATTGCCGAGGATGAAATAAACTTTATGGTCAGTGCCACTTATGACTTGGTGAAGGCTATGCAATGAGAAGGTTACTTGTCTTTTTAAGCTTAATGCTGGCCGGCGCGTTCGCCCATGCAGAGCTTCCTGTGAGCGTAGTGGATGCACTTAAGAAATCTGGTATTCCCCAACAGAGTGTTGCCGTGTATGTACAAGCTGTTGCCAGCGATGGCCCGCTTCTGCAATACAACGCGGATAAAAGTTTAAACCCTGCCTCGGTGATGAAATTGGTGACCACTAATGCAGCACTGGAGTTGCTGACGCCTACTTATCGCTGGAAAACTGAAGTTTACAAAAATGGTAGCGTGACTAATGGTGTATTAGACGGTGATTTAATTATCAAAGGTTATGGCGACCCCAGCTTTAAGGCGCAAGAGTTTTGGCGGCTATTGATGCGTTTACAACAAGCTGGAATTAAACAAATCAAAGGCGATTTGATTATTGATAAAAGTGTTTTTGAAAAAAATGCAGGTGATATTAATACGTTTGATGATGAAACTTGGCGTGCTTATAATGCATCACCCAGTGCCTTTTTGGTCAATGGCCGCAGTACCAGTTTTAAGTTTACGGCTGATGAAGCCGCTGTCAAAATAGCTCAGGAATTTGAACTGCCGGAATTGCAAATCATCAACAATATGACGCTTAAGCAAGGTGCCTGTAGCGCATGGCGTAACGAAATGCGTTATGCTGTAAACGCTTTTGATAATAGGGCGACAGTGATATTTAGTGGTAGTTATACGCCTGATTGCGGTGAAAAATACTTGGAACTGAGTGTTTTTGACGATGAAAAATATGCTTTTTATACGTTCAAAAAACTATGGCGAGAACTTGGTGGAAAATTCAATGGCGCACTTAAAATTCAAGCAACACCAAGCACGGCCATTAAAGTGATTGAGCAAGTGTCTGATCCATTAGGCTACGTGGTGCGCGACATCAATAAGTGGAGTAACAATTTAATGGCACGGCAATTGTTGTTAACAATCGCTGTAGAAAATAGCAACGCGCCTGCAACCGAGGCTAAAGGTAGCGAAGCTATTAAAACTTGGTTGGCAAGCAAGGGGTTGCGATTTGATGAGCTTGTGATTGAAAATGGTTCAGGCTTGTCACGGTTAGAGCGCATTAGCGCAGAACATTTGGGACAAATGTTAGTGAACGCTTACAATGGCGCTATGATGCCAGAGTTCGTGGCCTCCATGCCTATACTTTCAAAAGATGGTACGGTGATTGGGCGCTTAAAAGATAGCCTGTCAAATGGTCAGGCACATTTAAAAACCGGTTCACTCAAAGGCGTAAATGCAGTTGCAGGCTATGTGCTGGATGCAAATGGGCATCGCCATGTATTGGTGATGATGGTTAATCATGTAAAAGCAGCGGCAAGTAAAAATGCGCAGGACGCGTTAATTGAATGGGTACACCAGCAACCCTAAGCACCTTCATTTTACTCATTTTGAGCTGTTTTACAGTATCATTACGCTTAAGCTTATTTAACTCGGATATTAACGAAAATGAAATTACTAAGTACATTATTAGCAGGCATTTGTGTATTGGGTTTAAGTGCATGTCAGGCTGAATCGAATAAAGAAAATACCAATCAATCAACAACAAAGGATGTAGCAGCAATGACTGAAAAAATTACGGAATTACAGAAAATTGACACACAGGTAGGCACTGGCCGTGAGGCTGAGCCGGGCTTTAACGTCACGGTACATTACACCGGCTGGCTCTATGACGCAGCAGCAGAGGGTAATAAAGGTAAGAAATTTGATAGTAGTCTAGACCGTAATCAGCCTTTTGTTTTCTTTTTAGGCGGTGGCCAAGTGATTCAGGGTTGGGATGAGGGTTTTGCGGGTATGAAGATTGGCGGTAAACGTACGCTGATTATTCCTTCAGAAATGGGCTACGGCGCACGCGGTGCAGGTGGGGCGATTCCACCGAATGCGGATTTGATTTTTGATGTGGAATTATTAGGCGTTAAATAACTAATAAACCGTTCCCTTAGCCTGTCGAAGGGTTGCGGATTTGTCACCGACACCCTTCGGCAGGCTCAGTGTGCGAGTTGGAAAGATAAATATGCACGTAAGCGTAAAATGGATTGATGGTGTCAGTTTTGTCGGTGAGTCTGAAACTGGTCATGCGGTGGTTCTGGATGGCGCCCCTGAGAATGGCGGACGCAATATCGGCATGCGCCCGATGGAAATGTTATTGATTGGTATGGGTGGCTGCACTTCTTTTGATGTGGTGGCTATCCTCAAAAAAGCACGTCAGCCTATCGTGGATTGCGTAGCAGAAATTGATGCAACACGTGCGGATGAAATCCCTAAAGTGTTTACCAAAATTCACGTACATTTTGTGATCACAGGGGACAACTTGAATGCCGTGCAAGTTGAGCGTGCAATCAAGTTATCGGCGGAAAAATATTGTTCAGCGTCTATTATGTTAAGCAAAAGCGTAGAAATTACTCACGATTTTGAAATAAAGCCGTTGGTAGTATGAGCTAAAACTTTTCTTGAATCCTGCTGGATATAGAACAGCCCTCAAAAAATTTAGTGCTAGACAGACTCTAAAGTATATATAGCGAATTTTGATCGATCAAATAGTTATGTAACATAAGTATAGTTTTTTATTAGCTCTGAAATGAATTGATTAGTTAAATGTTTCTTTACAGTGATTGCGTAAAAGTTTTCAAATATATTTGGTAGGGTCATGTAGGAAATTAAACTACCAGCAGAAATTTCATCTTTAACTACAATATCAGGCATGACAGCAAGTGCTTTGCTGTCTCTGGCAAGTAATCTTAGCATTGCCATGTCATCAGCTTCCCCTACAATATTAGGCTGAAATTGATGTTGTGCACACAATCCATCAAATGCTGATCTAATCGTGGTACCTTGCGCAGGCAACACCCATTTAGCTGACATGTAGTCATGGTTAAAATTCTTACTTAGATGCACACCAGGTGGACCGATCACAGAGACAGGTGTTTGAGCTAGTAACTGGCATTGCCAAAGTTGCTTACTAGTTCCCCTTACTTCGATATTTGTAAGTGCCAAGTCAAATTGATGGTTCGCGAGTTCATTTAATAGGTTAGTTTGTCCACGCGCTGCGACGCTCAGTTTCACTTTAGGATTGTTGATACAAACTTTCAAAAAGTCATCCACAAAGTTGCGTGACATTGTGGATAGCATACCAATTCTAATAGATAGATTTTCTAATTGCAGCCCTTTTTTTAGTATGGCCTCAAGTTCATCACCAATGTTAAATATAGACTCAGCATATGAAAAAGTAATGTTGCCAGCATGCGTCAATATTAATTTGCGATGCTGTCTTGTAAAAAGTTGGTTTTCGATACTCTCTTCTAAAAGCTTAATCTGAATAGATAGGGCTGACTGGGATACATGCAGCAGTTCGGCTGCTTTAGTAAGGTTTCCAATCTTCGCAACATGCCAGAAATATTTTAAATGATTGTAATTTAGCTTAGACATTATTAGCGTGAGTGACTTATTGAATTTTAATTCTATTAAATAGAACAATATTGTATAAAAAATATATTATACAGAATGATTTTAATGAGTGAAAATTACGCAGACTAATAAATGGAAAGCTTTAATGAATAGTTTTCAAAGTTTACTTACACCATCTTTTATGTTTTTTGCGCTAGGTTTTATAGCGCAATTAATTAAATCTGATTTAAAGTTACCAGCAGAACTCACGAAGTCCATCACTATTTATCTTTTACTTAGTGTAGGGATACACGGCGGTATAGAATTGTCGCATACTACATTTTTTGATGCAGTACCCTCAATTTTGACTGCAATAACGCTGGGAGTTTTATTGCCGATTATTGCTTATTTTATTATTAATAGAATTGGAAAAATTGACCATTTAAATGCAGTGGCTATTGCTACTCATTACGGCTCAGTTAGTGCAGGAACGTTTTTAACTGCTATTGCGTTTCTTGAGGCTCTCCATGTGGAATTTGAAAAATATCCAATTATTATGTTGGCTATTATGGAATCCCCTGCCATTCTAGTAGGCTTGATAATGGCATCATCTCTAAGAAGGAAATATTCAAATTCTTCTGGGGCAATACAGTTAAATAAATCTGAGTTGATCAAAGAAGCATTTACAAACGGCAGTATTGTGCTTTTAATGGGTGGATTGCTGATTGGAGATATTGCAACAGAAAAAAGTATAAAAACAATACTACCTTTCTTTGATCACTTGTTTATAGGGGTCTTATGTTTATTTTTATTGTCCATGGGTATGGAGGCTGGCAAGAAAATAAATGACTTTAAGGTGGCAGGTAGGTTTTTAATTTGCTTTGGTGCATTAATGCCATTAGTTTCTGGGTTAATAGGTGTGATGATCGGCGCTTATTTGTTAAACTTTAGCGCTGGTGGCTCAACTCTTGTGGGAGTGTTGGCTGCAAGCGCATCCTATATTGCAGTACCGCCCGCAATGAGAATGGCAATACCAGAGGCAAACCCATCTATATACTTAACCTTAGCTTTAGGCATTACGTTTCCATTTAACGTCGTTTTTGGAATTCCAGTTTATTATAGTTTTGCTAATTTCTTACTTTAAGGTTATTAGGTCATGATCAAGGTTAAAAGAATTGAGCTGATTATTGAGGCAATTGAACAGCCGAGAGTTATCTCCACTTTAAAAAAAATCAATGTGTCTGATTATACGATTTACAAGCATGTAGGTGGATATGGGGATAGGGGTGAAAGAAATGATTCAGCGTTTGGCGAAAAGTTTGAGAATATAGCCTTTATAATAGCTTGTCCGAAAGATCAACTGAATATTATTATTGAATCTCTTAGACCAATCTTAAAAAGCTATGGAGGTATGTGTTTAGTGTCCGATGCTCAGTGGATTGTTCATTAAAACCAAGTGAGTAAAATGGAAAAAAATAACGTTAAAAAATCGCCGTCACAAAGATTGCTTGATTTAATCGAGCTAGAAAAGAGGGATATCTACCTACTTGTTTTGCTTACTGTTGGATATGGCGTATTAGGTATTGCAACCCCTATCGCTGTGCAGGCGCTCGTTAATATTGTAACCATGGGTGGGCTTCTGCAACCACTCATTGTAGTCTCATTGATATTATTTGTTCTGTTAGTCTTGTTTGGTGCACTTTATGTGTTTGAAGGCTATGTGGTGGAGTTGATTCAAAGAAGGGTGTTTGTAAGAGCTACGATTAATATCGCTAAAAATGGGCAAGGGCTTGATCGCTCTGTCTATGATTACAGTGACCCTGTAGAGCTCATGAATCGTTTTTTTAGCATCAGTTCGGTTCAAAAATCTGCTGCGATACTCTTGACAGTAGGGTTGGTGGCATTTTTGCAGGGCGTGATTGGTAGTGTCGTTTTGATTTTTTATCACCTATATTTTTCAATTCTTGTATTTGTGATGCTGTTTTTTTTGGCATTTATTGTTTTTGTACTGGCGAGAAAAGGGATTGAAAAGGCTGTGGATGAATCAACAGTGAAATATGAAACGGCAGCTTGGCTAGAGACAATCGCAGGAAACTACAATGTCTTCAAATTTTATAATGGGCAAAACCGTGCTGATTGGTTTAGTAACAATCTTGCAAATCAATACATCAACATAAGGCGGCAGTATTTCAATATTTTGCTTGCGCAAAATATTGGTGCAGTCACGCTGTATGCGGTTATAGGTACGTTGATGTTGGCTTTAGGTGGTGGTCTGGTGATAAAAGGGCAAATTAACTTAGGTCAGTTTGTAGCAGCTGAGTTGATTATATTTGGAGTGTTGGCGGCAATTGTTCGTTTTGTGAACAAGCTTGAGTACTTTTACGATATGCTGGCCGCACTAGATAAGATAGGCTATTTGGATGATATGCCGCAGGAGAAAATTGGCACCTATAACATACCTGCTGAAGGTTTAAGATATATTGAGGTTTTTAATGTCTCTTTTAACTTTTCTCCGAGACTAAGACTTATTGACCGGGTGAGTTTTAATCTTGCACGAGGAAAAAGTATTGCCATTTTTGGGGAGTCTGGTGCAGGTAAAACTACTTTACTTGCAATAATAACGGGTCTCAGGCAACCAAAGATCGGACGCATTGAATTTGATGGAAATGATGTAAGGCAACTGAATCAGAATTTACTGCGTAACGTTATTGGCATTGCTAGCAGAGTAGAAGTAATTGATGGCACTATCATAGAAAATATTGTCCTGGACAGAAATGACATCCCTTTAAATAATGTGAATTTAATTTTAGGGGAGTTAGGGTTGCTTGATGACTTTAGTTGTTTGGAAGATGGCCTTGAAACCCAGTTGACTGCATTCGGAGCTCCCCTGTCAACTACACAATTACAACGATTGATGTTGGCGAGAGCGATTGTTGGCAATCCGAATTTGCTGATCATCGATGGCTTGCTAGATAACCTAACAGAGCAGGAGTTAAGCTCGGTACTGAAGTTGCTCAAAGCTCATCATGCAAATTGGATGTTGATAGTAGCGACACGTTTTGAACATATTGCTCATCAATTCGACCATGCAATCTCGTTAACTCAGCAGAATAGTGAAAAAACGTGAAAGACGAAAACAAAATATACTTGGATGCCTTGGCTGAAACGGAAACTCCTTCGTTTGTCTTGCGTAGCGTCAAGATTTTTGTAAGCTTATTTTTTGTATTTCCGATTCTGATGCTATTCCTTCCTTGGCAGCAGAACGTGACTGCACTTGGAAAAGTCACTGCATTTTCTCCATCTGAGAGGGTGCAGACGATTGATGCGCCTGTCAGTGGGCTTATCAGCAAATGGTATGTGCAGGAAGGTAGCATTGTTAAAGAAGGTGACACGTTACTTGAGATAAGTGATATTGATCCCATGTTTAAAGATAGACTTGAAGCGCAAAGAAATAATCTTCAAGTTAAATTAAACGCAAAACAAGAAGAGCTTAAATCTTATCAGGTGCAGCAACAAAATTTAATTATCTCGCGTGATGCAAAAATATCAGCTGCTCAATTTAAGTTAGATGTCGCAAATCAAAAAATACTTTCTACGACGGAAGCAATTAGTTCTGCTAAGGCAACTGCAGATGCGGCTGAGTTTCAAAGCAATCGTATGCAACGTTTATTTGTAGATGGATTAGTGTCCAAACGTGATTTAGAGGTTGCTGAAAGAGATCTGATTATTGCAAACCGCAATCTCGTTAGCTCACAGGCGCAACATAATTCTGCTAAGGCTGAAGCGCAATCTGCTAAGGCTGAAATTCAAGAAATACGTGCAGATACTCAAGCTTCGTTAGATTCAAGTGCTGCAGTAATCAATAAAATAAAAGGGGAGCTAGCGGATAGCCAAAATAGCTTAACAGGCTCTGAGATTAACTTATCACGTCAAAATATGCAGAGAATCACTGCTCCTAGAGCAGGAACTATCTTTAGATTGCCAGTGAACTCGCAGTCGCAAATGATCTCCCAAGGGCAGCCCTTATTGGTCATTTTGCCAGACACCAAGGCACGTGCTGTTGAGCTTTGGGTGGATGGACGTGATGCCCCGTTGATGACTGAAAATAGCTTAGTCAGGCTTGAGTTCGAAGGCTGGCCCGCCATTCAAGTGCCAGGTTGGGCAAAAGTTGGTATTGGTACATTTTCTGGCAAGGTATCTTTTATCGACCCAACGGATAATGGCACAGGAAATTTTCGTGTCATGGTCGTCCCTGACGCGCAATATCCTGATTGGCCATCAGCAAGATTCTTGAGGCAGGGGGTAAGTGCAAAGGGATGGATATTGTTGGAAAACGTGACGATTGGCTATGAAATATGGCGTTTGCTCAATGGCTTTCCAGCAAGAATTCCTGAGTTGCAGTCTTATCCTAATGAGAAAATTCTAAACGATAAAAAATGAATGTCGAATCTGAACAAATTTTTCATTTAGGTGCTAAGAGTGACTTCTTGATTTCTTTAGTGGTCGTAAGTTCTTTTTGCTTGAGTAGTCTATTGTTTGCAAAAGAGGTCAGGTCTGCAGAAGATTCTAGTAAGAATCAGTTGACTGAAAAAGCAAATCAGCGATTACGACTTGAGGAAAGATTGTCGCTCGATGATTACACATTGTCGTCACCGCTTCAACTCAAAGACGCCATAGAAGACTACAAGGCTGCGCGTGAAAAAATACAAGTAAAACCTTTGCAGATAGATATTAAAAGAGCGCTTGGTTCAGTTGATGTTCAGAAAGTCTCAGGCCAATTCTCTATCGCAGATGTGCGAAAAAAAGCGCTTGAAAATAATTTGGCAATTAAAGTGGCGCAAATTACCCCGTTAATTTCTGCTACGCAAGTTCGTGAGGAGCAAGCAAAGTTCGATAACATTATTTTTGCCTATGCGAAATATGGGCAATTAGATGTGCCTGCAATGTCGGGCGAAAAAGTTGAGTTTAAGTCAGAGAATCCCGCGTTTAGTGGCCAGCAAGTAAAGATTAACATGCTGGAACAAGATAAGCGAAGCGTTGAACTTGAAGCAGGGATAAAAATACCGCTTCGGACAGGAGGCTCAGTCACATTAAGCTCACCTCTGGAAAATAAAACGAGTAAAGGCAAGTTTGATAGTGACGAATATCGAAGTGCATTACGGTTCTCTATAAGCCAGCCTTTGTTGAGAAATGCGGGCCTTGATGTAAATGAAGCGAGTATTCGCATTGCAGAGTATTCCCAACAAGCTGATCAGCTTGAAACGCGACTGCAATCAATAAGGGTGATTGCAACTGTAGATAAAGCATATTGGGCTTTGTATGAAGCTTGGGGTCAGTTAGACGTCAGACGACAACAATTTGAATATGCTAACCAAAATCTGAGCATGGTTAAACATCGTGTTCGTGAGGGCTTGAGTGCCGCTATTGAAATTAATCGCGCGGAAATTGGTGTGGCAGACAGAATGGAAGCTTTGATTGTTGCCGAGACCAATCTGAAATTGGCAGAGCGTCAATTGCGTTTTTATATGAACGATCTCACAGAGGAAGCTAACGCAGCCAGTCCGTTAGTTCCTAGCACGCAGCCCAACTTACTGAAATATGACTTTAATCGAAGCAAATTGTTAGATGATGCATTGTCTGGCAGGGTTGAGCTTTTGGAGCAGGAGCTCAAATTGGCGGCTGCTTCGACTAAGATTGATTATCTGGAGAATCAGACCTTACCTTTGTTTACCCTAGATTACCAATATGGGGCACTTTCAAATACAAACAGTACTTTTGGGCGCAGTTACAACAATGTCCTAAACGGTAATTTTAACGATTGGTCCATTGGCTTGAAGTTTGAAATGCCGCTGACTAACGAGGCAAGAAAAGCGCAATTGGAAAATGCTGTACAGCAACGTAATCAGCGACTGGCAACTAAAACGCTACAAACGCTTACCGTGAAAAAAGAAATCTTCGATGCGTTGGATTATGTGGATCAGAATTGGCAACGCATATTAGCTGCTAGACAACAGGTATTAATTGCGGGGCTGAATTATGAAGCAGAGCTTAAGCAGTTTAATGAAGGATTGCGAACCATGACTGAAGTGCTCGAAACACTAACCCAGCTGGGAGAGGCGCAAGCTAAAGAAGTGCGTGCTATTGCGGATTACCAGATTGCGCTTGTGGATACAGCGTATGCAACAGGAACTTTATTGGGTTATAGTAAGTTGGATTTTGATTAGACAATCACTCTATCTTGCGGACAGATTATCTCTATTTGCCTGATTTGTGCGATTAAGCTCTAAGAATTACTATTCTGCTATTCTTGTTGTTTTATAGTAATGCTCCATGTTGTATATGCTCAATTTAGATGAAAAATATCTGAGGCATATGGGGAATGATTAAAGTTGTATGAGTGCTATGTTTCAATCACCTTTACTTTGAGAGGTTGCTCATCTTCCAGAATATTCAGTAGTCTATCTACGTTAGGATGTTTGCCGGGGCAGTTTTCTGCGTCTTCCGTATGCTCTGCGTAAAGACTCAGCCCTTCTACCGCAGCATCTAGAGAAATCTCTCCATACATGCGGGCAAGATGGCTATATACCTTGACTGAACCTTGGCTGCCAGGTTTGTTTTCAATGACGCCTGCGGGACTGCCGTCTTGTTTATATAGCTCAATACGCACTACATTTGATACGTTATCCAGTGTTAATAATACATCGCTAAATTTTTGCATTTTTCTTATTACCTTGGTTAATATTATTATAAGCGGTATGTGGTGGCAGTCATAATCTTGGACATTTGCTTCATACAGAACCTAACCGGCCCGGGTAGTGTTGCAGCCCCTTGCTCTTTTGCATCTTGAGCATGTTTGGCTTCATCTATCTGCATTTGTTCAATAATTCTATGAGATTTTTCATCAGTAGCAGGCAATTGTTTAAGATGGCTAGCTAAATGCGCACCGACCTGCTTCTCGGTTTCCTCTAGAAAGCCCAAGCTCCATTTGTCACCGAGTGCACCCGCAGTTGCGCCTATTGCAAATGACCCAATATAAAATAATGGGTTAAGCATGCTAGTACGCCCCCCTAGTTCATGAATCCGTGCTTCACACCATGCCAAGTGCTCAGTTTCTTCTTGTGCGGCCTGTTGCATTGCTTTACTGGTAGCTGCGTTACGGGCAGTAAGTGCCTGACCACTATATAAAGCCTGTGCACATACTTCACCGGTATGGTTAATACGCATCAGTGAACGTACATGTTTTTTTTCGGCATCACTCAAAGTCGCTTCAGTCGTATCTGCATCGGGGTGCGCCCTCAGGCTATGAGGTTTTGCCAGCAGTGTACGTAACCCTGTATCAAATTCTGTAATAAGCCTGTCTATGCTAAATAATTTATCCATAAAAGTATTCTACGCTTAATCATTTGTGTTGAGCCATTAGTTGTTGCTGACAAGTCAGAAAATCAGCTGCGTTCACTTGCATCATGCGCCAAAACCCATTTGCTGAGCAAGTATCTGTATTGGGTGCATAATTCGCACATTTGAGTTTGTTTCACGCAGGCCATTGGCGAGATGAAGACTGCAGCCAATGTTTGAAGTCACAAGTAGCGAAACTTGGCTGTTTTTAATGGCGATTAACTTATCTTGACGAAGTGTATTGGCCATTTGAGGTTGGGTGATGGTGTAAACGCCCGCACCTCCACAGCATTGGCCATTTCCTGATAATGCTTGAATATCTACATCGGGAATTTTTTTGAGTAAATCATACACTGCTTTTTGACTTTGCTGCACATTGCGTAAAGAGCAGGGGTCTTGAACATAAATCGTCGCTTTAAGCGGAGCAATCTGAGTTTTTGTCCAGTCACACAGCATCAAGAAAGCGCTGATATCCTGCACATTATGAGCAGGTAGGTAATCCTTAAGTCCAGCTCCACAGCCACTAGCCGTTGTTAGCACGGGCAAGTTTTGGTTAAAAGCAGACTTATTTCTGTTCACTAGTTCGGATGCCTCATTGCTATCGCCAGCGTGCCTTGCAATGCTACCGCAGCAAGACTGGGCATTAGGTATGTGAATATCAAATCCCAGTTTGTTCAGCACATAAATGCTAGCTAAAAGGGTTTGGCTATCAAGTGCGTTGCCAGCACATCCTAAAAACAGGCTAACTGCACCCTTGCGATTTTCAGTGGTAGCGTATAGTGGTTTCCATGCAACCGGTTTATGTATGACGGGGAGTATTTTCGCGGCTGGGATCAAGTATCCTAGTAGCTTAATTAGATTCACCTGTTGAAGTAGCCATAGTGGCCAAGTCACAAAACCAATTAGTTTTCGATTGCGAAGCAGTGGTTTGGTGATTGTGAGCCAAATGTTTTTTTTCTGAATATACAAGGCGCGTGAGGTATCAAGCAAGGCACCGTAATTGACACTATTTGGACAAACCGACTCGCAGCTGCGGCAACTGAGACACAGATCAATATGTTCTTTAAAGCGGTCATTGTTTGGCAAAATATCTTGCGCTACGGCACGCATGAGCTGTATGCGTCCTCGTGGGGAATCCGCTTCAGAGCCGGTTTTTCTATAGGTAGGACAATGCGGAAGACATAAGCCGCAAGCTACGCAACGATCAGCCTCTACAATCAATTTTTTTAAGGACAAAGTCATAGTGTGATTATAACGTTTCAATCATTTCAATGGCTGAAAGTTGGACAAATAGAGATGCCGTTAAGCCATAAAAAAAGCCGCCTTAAATCAAGACGGCTTTAGGCGCTAATTTAAGCCTAGTTGGTTTTTTCAGCTTCAGTTTTAGCTTTAGGCGCTTCAGATTGAACCACAGGCAACCCTTTGAGCAAGTTCATCGCTTGCGTGAACTGAATATCATCTTTGCTTGCTGGCTCAATGGGCGTTTTTGGCTCGGCAAATTTTTTCTCATTCAATTTCTCTTTGGCGGCATCTTTAGCACCGTTAATTTCACTGGCAGGTTTTGCCGGCACATTTGCGGTTGCATCCTTAGAGTTAGATAAGTGACGTGTTAAATCAGCTTCATGAATGTTGTTAGATTGATCTGTGCCATCTTCTACAATGTAGTCTGGAACGATGCCTTTAGCTTGAATTGAGCGACCTTTTGGTGTGAAATAACGCGCAGTGGTAAGCTTGATTGCTGCGCCGTTATTCATTGGCATAATGGTTTGTACCGAGCCTTTGCCAAAACTTTGAGTGCCTAAAACAGCAGCGCGTTTGTGGTCTTGCAATGCGCCCGCTACGATTTCAGAGGCAGAGGCAGATCCGCTATTAATGAGTACTGCCATCGGTACGGTTTTCATTTCAGCAGGTAAATCGCGAATGTAGTCATTTGCTACGCCGCCACGAACGTAATTTTCTGGCACTGCGGTGAGTTGCATTTTTGAATCAGGCGCACGACCTTCTGTGTAAACCACCAGTTCACCTTTAGGTAAAAATACTGCTGCTACACCCACTGCGCCATTGAGTAACCCACCTGGGTCATTGCGCAGATCTAAAACAAAACCTTTGAAGGGACCTTTATTTTCATCGTGCATGATTTTAATGGCTTTTGCGAGGTCTTCACCCGTGCGCTCCTGAAACTGCGTGACGCGCACATAGGCATAGCCAGGCTCGGTGAGTTTGTATTTTACGCTTTTAGTTTTAATAATAGCGCGAGTAAGCGTAAATTTAAGCGGCTTGTCTTCAGCCTTTCGAATAACTGTTAACTCTATTTTTGTGTCGGGCTTGCCACGCATACGTTTTACGGCATCGTTTAACGACATGCCTTTTACAGGGGTGTCATCTAGCTTTACAATGAGGTCACCACTTTTTAAACCTGCGGTATAAGCAGGGGAGTCTTCAATCGGTGAAACTACCTTTACTAAGCCGTCTTCCATGCCCACTTCAATGCCTAGGCCGCCAAACTCACCTTGGGTAGAGGCTTGCATGTCTTTGAAGGCATCTGCATCCATGTAAGTGGAATGTGGATCCAAGCCTGTTAGCATGCCGCTGATGGCCTCAGAAATCAGTTTTTTGTCTTCTACAGTCTCAACATAGTCACTTTTAATTTTGCCAAATACTTCAGCAAAGGCGCGCAAGTCATCTAGCGGCAATTGTGGCTTAGTCATTTTTTCTGCAACGGCAGAATAAGTTAAGCTCAGCATGAGCCCCAGCAACAGGCCAGAGCCTACTAAACTGATTTTGGTAAAACGATGATTTTTATTCTGTACTTGCATGTATTATTCCCACGTAGATTGCTTATTCAGGTAGATTTAAGTTTAGCCTGATGTAAGAGTTAATTGCTATCATTTAGTTGCAAACCTAAGCAATATTTATTCACTAATGCGCATATTAAACTATATCTGTCAGGACATACAAATTGAGTCAACATATCATTGAAATTACTTACTGCACCCAATGCCGTTGGCTTTTGCGCGCAGCTTGGTTAGCGCAAGAGCTACTCACCACTTTTGAACAGGACTTAACCAGCGTGGCTTTAAAGCCTGGTAGTGGCGGTATTTTTGATATTACGCTGAATCAGCAGTTGATTTTTTCACGTAAGAAATCTGGACGCTTTCCCGAGGCGAAGGAGGTCAAGCAGCTGTTGCGCGATAGGATAGATCCTGAACGCGACTTAGGACATAGTGATAGGCCAAAGCATCGAGATTTTTATGAACAATAAAAACCCCTTTGCACGAATGCCTGCACATATAAATACGGTGTTAAAGATTGACTAAAATTTTTCATTTACATCAGGCGGTTTCAAGGTTGAAGTGCAAAAAGAGCAGCATGATGCTGCCTAAAATCAAATGCGTCTGGTGCGAAGACCTCTAATGTTAATAGCGCATATATCAAAATAGTCAATTTAGTATTAAGCTGTTGCAGTTCATTTAATCTATAATTTAACATGTAATCACATACATCTAACGATAAAGGAGAGCAGAATGTCTGAAGATAATGAATCTAATACCCCTGTCATTAAAGCGCTTAATGCTATATTGGAGTTTGAGCTAGCTGGCGTTGTCAGGTATACACATTATGCGCTGATGGTGTTTGGTTATAATCGTATTCCTATTGTTTCATGGCTACGGGGGCAGGCGGCAGAGTCACTTGCGCATGCAGATAAAGCGGGTGAGTTAATTACGCATCTAGGTGGGCATCCTTCCTTGTCAATTGGCCCGCTACTGGAAACGCATAATCATGATATTGGCGATATTCTGCGTGAGTCGCTGGCACATGAAACGGCTGCACTAAATGCTTATAAGGCATTGCTGAAACTGGTTGAAGGTGAATCAGTGATGCTGGAAGAATATGCGCGTGAAATGATCTATCAGGAAGAGTTGCATTTGGGTGAAGTCGATAAGATGTTACGTAAACCTGGCGATTTGGCTAAGTTCCACGCTTGATGTTTTGATTTTTCTGCGCGAGGCACCGTTAGGGTCTTGCGCAGAAAAAGATGGTTATTTTTCTATGCGCTGCGCACCATTAAAACGTTTTGCCCAATAGCCGGTTTTCATGTCTTCTACGCGCACACCACCGCCGCTACTGGGGGCGTGGATAAAGCGATTGTCTCCTAAGTAAATGCCTACATGAGAAAAAGCAGATTTTAGCGTATTAAAAAATACTAAATCACCAGGCTTTAGCTCGTTTTTCTGAACAGTTTTTCCTAATTGGCTAATGGCACGCGCACTATGCGGTAGTGATAAATTAGCGGTTTGCTGATACACATAACGCACAAAACCACTGCAATCAAAACCTGTTTCCGGTGAATTGCCACCATATTTGTAACGAATACCCGTTAAGCTTAATGCGTTGACTAAAACCTCGCGCGCGCGTTCTGGCCAGTGTTCCTCAGCTTCAGCATTCAACGGCATTTGTATCGGAATGTCAGTTTTTGCGCGTGTATTTTCATGCGCTGGCTCAATGGCGGCGCAGGATGCGCTGGCTAAAGCTAATAAGATAGAAAGCAAATATTTGGGTTTTATTAAATTCATGTGTGCCTGATTATATGAAATTAAGTTGAAATTGCAAAATGGTTAAATAAAAGTCGTGGGATAATCTAACGCTTATGAGCGAACCAATAAATAATCAAGTCAATAATCCAGCCGAATATCCAGCTATTCATCAAGTGTTTGGGGAAGACGGCATTTTAGCGACGCATATTGCTGGCTACCATGCACGTGCACAGCAGCTGGAAATGGCACTGGCGATCGCTGATGCTATTAAGCATAACACGCAGTTGGTGGCCGAAGCGGGTACCGGCACAGGTAAGACTTTTGCTTACTTAGTCCCCGCGCTCTTGACCGGTGGCAAGGTGATTATCTCTACGGGGACAAAAAATTTACAGGACCAGCTTTACGCGCGTGATTTGCCAAATATAAGAGAGGCGCTCAAAGTGCCGGTGACGGTGGCAATGTTGAAAGGCCGCTCCAACTATGTTTGCCATTATCATTTAGATCGTGCCGCCAATGAAGGCCGTTTTGCCTCACGCGATGATGCGCAATATGTGCATATCATTAAGAACTTTGCCGAGAATAGCAAAACTGGCGATAAAAGCGAACTCAACACAGTGCCGGAAAACGCCACTATTTGGGCGAACGTGACCTCAACCCGCGATAACTGCTTGGGTGGTGATTGCGCTTACTATAAAGAGTGTTTTGTGATGGAGGCGCGTAAGCAGGCGCTGGCGGCAGACGTGGTGGTGGTGAATCATCATCTGTTTTTTGCCGATGTGATGTTGCGCGATGAAGGTGTAGCCGAGTTGCTACCCAGCGCTAACACT
This sequence comes from Methylotenera sp., assembly GCA_030652995.1. Lineage (GTDB taxonomy): Bacteria > Pseudomonadota > Gammaproteobacteria > Burkholderiales > Methylophilaceae > Methylotenera. Next base: position 27,792 of record JAUSAG010000008.1, on the reverse strand, counting down.
GTCATTTTTGATGAGGCGCATCAACTGCCTGAAGTCGCAGGCTTGTTTTTTGGTGAAGATGTTTCAACTAGCCAATTGATAGAGTTAGCGCGAGATTGCACCGCCGCACATCTAAGCTTTGCCAAAGACTGCGTGGCGTTAGGTGAGGCGATTCCAGTGTTAGAAAAAGCCTGTAAAGATTTCAGGTTGATTTTTGCCTATGAAGGCTCGCGCATGTCAGTGCTAAAAGCCTTGGCCTTAAAGGGCTTTCAGGACGCATTTGACCACATGCAAAGCCAATTGCAAGCGTTAGCAAAGGTGTTAGAAACACAAGCAGCACGTGACCCTTTGCTAGAAAAGTGTTGGCAACGCAGCATGACGCTACATGACTTGTTAAGTCGCTGGCAATCTGCCGAAAATAGTAATCTGGTGCGCTGGGTAGAAGTCTTTACCCAGTCTGTACAGCTACATGCCACACCACTCAGCGTGGCTGAAGGCTTTGGTAGACAACTTAATGCACAACCACGCGCATGGATATTTACTTCGGCCACCCTTGCGGTAAAAAACGATTTTAGCCATTACTTAGGGCAAATGGGCTTGAGCGCAGCTACTACAGCCTCATGGCAAAGCCCGTTTAATTATCAGGAGCAGGCACTGTTTTATGTGCCGCCCGACATGCCAGACCCCAATAGCCCATCTTATACCACGTGTGTGGTGGCTGCTGCATTGCCAGTGATACAGGCAAGTGGCGGTAGAGCGTTTGTGCTTTCAACCAGCTTACGCGCGATGCGCGAGATTCATGCTTTATTAAAAGAGGCATTTGCAGAAAACGGCATAGAAAGCCCGTTGTTATTACAAGGGGACAGTTCGCGCACTGAGTTGCTGGAACGTTTTCGCAAGCTAGGTAATGCCGTGCTGGTTGGCTCACAGAGCTTTTGGGAAGGTGTGGATGTACGTGGTGAAGCATTAAGTGTGGTGATTATAGACAAACTGCCATTCGCCCCACCCGATGATCCAGTGCTATCTGCGCGCGTCGATAAACTCAATGCCGAAGGTAAAAATGCGTTTATGGAGTATCAATTACCCTATTCAGTGATCACCCTAAAACAAGGCGCAGGGCGGCTGATACGTGATGAGAACGATAGAGGCGTATTGATGATTTGTGACCCGCGCTTGATTACAAAGTCATACGGCAAAAGAATTTGGCAGAGCTTGCCACCATTTAAGCGCACACGTGAGTTGGCAGAAGTGCAGGCATTTTTTGAAAAATGAGTTTCGATGAGTCGTAAAGCGTGTATAGCGCCAAAACCATGGGAAGGTGCTGGTCGGATGATTTGAGCGAATCCGACCAGCGTTAATTTAATCACCTCATACTAACGGTGATTGTCATGCCCTCTTTTACCATGGTCATTTCGCTGATCGCGGTGGTTATGCTTACGATCATGGTGGTAATTATTTCGATTATCGCGATGTCGCTCAAGATAATGTGGTGCAAAGTCATGGCGATACCAGTCGTCTCTTACAAAATATACGCGCTCACCACAAGCCCTATAATGATGGCAATGTCTGCTCCAGTTTTTACGATGCGCCAATGGTGCTCGCAAATAGATGGGTTCGCGCGTAATCACTACCCGCTCAACCACGCGTGGTTGACGATAAATTACCCTTGGTTGCGGATAAGGATAATCGCCAATGTCGATTCGACCATAGAAGCCTGGTTGTCCAATGCTCACTGAAACTCCCACGTCGGCAGCTAGTGCTGGAGTGGTGGCCGTGGCAAGTGCTAGTGTTGTTGCAATAAAAAAACGTTTCATATTAAGTCCTTTATCGATTGTTGTGGATGATTAACGTAGTTAGTCATGATTCGATGACATTGAAATTGTTACCAAATGTAGGTTGGAAAGCTAACTGTTGTGGGATATTAAAGTTCGTCTATGACAAAAGATTGCTAACTAGAAGTAGATTTGCTGTCAAAATATGACCTTATTGACTCGTTTAGATTTTAATTGCACAGATGATGTCTCTGATTCTCATCCCCGACACTGAATACGAACTCACAGCTATCCGCGCCCAAGGTGCGGGTGGGCAAAATGTGAACAAGGTGTCGAGTGCGATTCATTTGCGTTTTGACATTAAAGCCTCTTCTTTAAGTGACTGGCTTAAAGAAAGATTGCTACACTTAAAAGATAGCCGCATTACCGATGAAGGTGTGCTTGTGTTAAAAGCGCAACAATATCGTACGCAAGAGGCGAATAAAAAAGATGCAATTAAGCGTTTACATGAAATTGTGAATGCTGCCAATCAGGTTAAACCGACACGTTATGCGACGCGCCCGAGTTATGGATCTAAACAACGGCGCTTAGAAGGTAAGACAATTCGCGGGCAGATTAAGCATTTGCGTGGCAAAATAGCGACTGAATAGTTTTTAATTAAAAATCACGTGAATTTATTAGCCTTTGACACCTCTACCGAATACTTATCGCTTGCATTGATGCGAGGCGGTGCTATTTTCACATTTGATACATTGGCAGGGCAAACCCATTCGCAAATTATCTTGCCGCAAATTCAAACCTTGCTGAATGAGGCTGGGCTGCAATTGCACGATTTGAACGGCATTGCTTTTGGTGCAGGGCCGGGATCTTTTACTGGGGTGCGCATTGCTGCTGGCGTGGCGCAAGGTTTGGGCTTGGGGGCTAATTTGCCTGTAGTGGGTGTGTGTACGCTAATGGCATTAGCAGAAGCGAGTGGCGCGACTAAAGTTGTGGCGTGTTTAGATGCACGCATGGGCGAGGTTTATCATGCGGTTTATGTCAAAAATTCTATTGGGTGGCAAACTATTGTTGAGCCAGGCTTGTATAAACCAGATGCCGTACCAGTGGTTGAGGGGCGTGATTGGGTGGGCGCAGGCAGTGGTTGGCAAGTATATTCTGAGGTTTTAAGCACAGCTTGCAGCGGGAAAGTGGAAATAATTCAGCCTGCATTGCTGCCTACAGCGGAAGCTATTTTAAAGCTGGCACAACCTGTATTTACAAGCGGAGAGGCTAAATCGGCTAGTGAGGCTATGCCCATTTATATCCGTAATCGGGTCGCGCTTAAAACGTCGGAACGTGAGCAAGGTTTAAAGTTGTGAGTGCGATGCTCAAACCTCAATATCAATTTCGTCCTATGCTCGCGAGCGATCTAGACGCCATCATGCAAATTGAGCCGCATATTTACTCGCACCCGTGGACGCGCGGCAATTTTAGTGACTCGCTTAAATCTGAGCATAGTGCTTGGGTGCTGGAGCATAATGAAAAAATCATTGGTTACGCACTAATGATGATGGTGCTGGATGAAGCGCATTTGCTCAATTTAAGTATTACCAAAGTCTATCAAAAGCAAGGTTTAGGACGATATTTGTTAGAGCAGATGATACGTGTTGCTCAACACCAGAAGGCCGCCAACATGTTTTTGGAAGTACGCTCAAGTAATATTTCTGCTATCACTTTATATGAAAATATCGGCTTTAATGAAATGGCAATACGTCGTGGTTATTATCCCGCGCAAAACGGGCGTGAAGATGCCGTGTTAATGGGGCTGGCATTATGAGTATGATGACACGTGAAGACATTTTGCGAGCGTTGGAACTGCTCCCCGTTTGGCAATTGCGCGCGCCTTTGTCAGCACAAATCATGCCGATTCAAACGGATGCGGTGCAATCTAAGCTATCACAGGAAAATTCGGATAAAGTAGATCTAGCTATAAATACAGAAGCGCTACAAGTGCGTGCAACGGCACCTATAACCCCGCCACAGTTTATGCATATTGCGAGTGAAGATGGCGAATGGTTGTTTGTATTGCCCGATACGCCATTGCCGGCAGATGAAGCGCAGCTGCTGCAAAATATGTTTATTGCACTACGGATTAAAGTTAAGCCAGCTCAGATTTCAGTAAATGTAAGTGAAATGGTCGCTACGCTACAGCCTAAACGCGTGATTGCGATGGGTGAGGTCGTCGGACAATATTTGTTGGCTAGCGATGTGTTGCTTAAAGACTTGCGCGGTGTCATCCACGCATGGCAAGCCACGCAGTTGGTAGTGACTTATAATTTAGCACATTTATTAAAAGCGCCTGCGGATAAGGCCGGCGCATGGCGTGACCTGTGTCTGGTGCTTGCGCCCCATTAGAGGTACCCAAATGCTTATCCAGCATTGAATTTAAAAAAACAGGCACCATGTTTGAAACATATAGCGTGCTAAATACATTGATTACTTGGAGTGAATATGCAAAAAATATTTTTAAAATTATTAGCAGTGTTGTTAGTACTCAATTTAACCGGTTGTGGTTACAACACTTTTCAATCGCTCGATGAAGAAGCAAAAGCCAGTTGGTCTGAAGTGCTTAATCAGTACCAGCGCCGTGCTGATTTAGTGCCTAATTTGGTGAATGTGGTTAAAGGCTACGCCTCGCATGAGAAAGAAGTGCTGACTGAGGTGTCTAATGCACGTTCTAAAGTGGGAAGTATACAAGTCACCCCTGAACTTTTAAATGACCCTGAAGCATTTGCTAAATTTCAGGCAGCGCAAGGACAAATGACCTCTGCGCTATCCCGTTTAATGGCGATTGCAGAAAACTATCCAAATTTAAAAGCGGATCAAGGCTTTAGAGACTTGCAAGCACAACTTGAAGGCACAGAAAACCGCATCACCGTGGCACGTAACCGTTACATTGAAACCATTAAAAATTACAATGTAGCTGTACGTTCTTTTCCACAGAACCTGACAGCAATGATGTTTGGTTATAAAACCAAGCCATCTTTCACCGTCGAGAATGAAAAAGCAATTTCAGTCGCGCCAACGGTAGATTTTGGTGACAAGAAATAATCCCGGGGCTTAATGGTCTTCTTTTAATCTATATTTGTTTATTCGCGTGTCTTACACTATAAAAGCAGGTTTACTTGCAGTTTGTGTCATGTTGCTGTTTGCATCGTGCAACCTGCGTGCAGCGCTGGTGCCTATTCCCGTATTAAAGACGCATGTTACCGATTTAACACAGACGCTGACAGCCGAGCAGCAAAGTCTACTTGAAGCAAAATTGACTAGTTTTGAGCAACAAAAAGGTAGCCAAATTGCGGTGTTGATTGTTCCCACTACGCAGCCTGAAGTGATCGAGCAATATAGTATTCGTGTCACGGATGTTTGGAAACTGGGTCGAGAAAAACCAGATGATGGGTTGCTACTGTTAGTGGCAAAAGATGACCGTAAAATACGCATTGAAGTGGGTCGCGGCTTAGAAGGTGCAATTCCAGACTTAATAGCCAAGCGGATTATTAATGAAATTATGCAGCCACACTTTAAACAGGGTGATTTTTATGGCGGCATCAATAACGCGATTGATAGGCTTATTGGGTTGGTTTCAGGTGAGCAGTTGCCCGCACCAGGTTTATCGGACATACGTGCTAAAAGTTTCGCAGATTTACTGCCGTTGTTGCTTTTTGGCGGCTTGGTGTTAGGCGGCATACTCCGTACTATTTTTGGTAGCTTTATGGGTGGAGCGCTTAATGGTAGCGCTATTGGCGTGCTGGCCTGGTTGCTTGGCGGAGGAGTTTTAGCTGCCATTTTATTTGGCGTGGGGGCATTTTTTCTCACGCTGATGGGATCCGCAAGCTCAAATTACGGCGGCGGTTATGGTGGTGGCCAAAGTGGTGGTATATCCGGTGGCTGGAGTGGTGGCGGTGGCGGATCATTTGGCGGCGGTGGCGCGTCGGGAGATTGGTAATGTTAGTTAACTTATTTAAACGCCTGTATCAGCACCTGTTTATTTTACCCAGTGCAGTTAACAGGCATTTTTCTACAGCGGCAATGCAACGTATAGAAGCCGCCATCGCCCAAAGTGAAGCCACACATTTTGGTGAAATTCGTTTCGTGGTTGAATGCAATCTATCCGTGATGGAGATTTTGCAAAAAAAATCCGCCAAAAAGCGCGCAGTTGAAGTGTTTTCGCAAATACAGGTTTGGGATACCGAGCAAAACAATGGTGTACTGATTTACTTGCTAATCGCCGACCATGATTTTGAAATTCTGGCGGATCGCGGCATTCATCATCATGTTGGTAACCAAGTCTGGGAGCATATCAGCCATGAAATGGAAGTGTTATTTCGGCAAGGTCAGTTTGAGGCAGGTGTATTACATGGCATTGCAGAAATCAGCACCCACCTCAGACAACATTACCCGGCAACAGCTGAAAACCATAATGAGCTACCGAATGCGCCAGTTATCATTTAATAGTTTAGTGAGCGCTGTTTTATTATTATCGTTAAATGCGACTGCTGCCGTGACTGACATTACGCGTATTTATCAGCAAGTGCCAACACGGAATGGTTTTGATATATGTACAGGAGGTGGCTGTGCTGAAATTAATCATGTGTCACTGAATAATCAAGAGTGGAAAAAGATAGTAACTATTTTTACTAACACAGGGACTGCCTCTGATGCCAAGCAAGAGCGAGAGCTGATTGCAGCGGCGATAGGTGAGCTGGAGAAAATTGTAGGCGCAAAAACTGGCACGACCACAGATCGTGCTGGTACATTTGGCAATTCAAATTATCCTGGACAGTTAGATTGTAATGATGAGGCCATCAACAGCACGACTTACATGCGGCTAATGCGTCAAAACGGCTTAATCAGATTGCATGATGTGGAAGACATGCGAACGCGTAACTTCTTTTTCTCAGGCTGGCCACATAGCACAGCCGTGATTCATGAAATTAAAACGGGTGATAGATACGCGGTTGATAGCTGGTTTTACGATAATGGCTTTCCTGCAACCATTGTGCCGTTTGCAGTTTGGAAATCGGGCTATATTCCGCAAGATAGCCCGGTTACAAAAGGCAGGTCTATGGCAACAGATACGCCAGTCATTCGTAAAGATATTGCAGCAGAATAGTCAATAACTATTACTGACTAACGCACTGATTATCTGTAAAATTCGCCCTTTAATTTAGCTCTGATTAGAACTCACCATGCGCGCCTCACAATTTTTCTTTAACACTCAAAAAGAAGCCCCTAGCGATGCTGAATTGCAAAGCCATATTTTAATGGTGCGTGCAGGGCTGATTAAACGCTTGGGTTCAGGGCTTTATAGCTGGATGCCACTTGGGCTACGCGTGATGCGTAAAGTTGAGGCGATTGTGCGTGATGAAATGAATAAAGCAGGCGCGCTAGAGCTATTGATGCCCGCCGTCCAGCCACGCGAACTGTGGGAAGAAACAGGTCGCTGGGCGGTGTTTGGTCCACAAATGCTTAAAATTACCGATAGGCACGCGCGCGAATTTTGTTTTGGCCCGACGCATGAAGAGGTGATTACAGACATCGCACGCTCAGAAATCCGCAGCTACAAACAACTGCCGCTTAATTTTTACCAAATTCAAACCAAATTCCGCGATGAAATTCGTCCGCGTTTTGGCGTCATGCGCGCCCGTGAATTTATGATGAAAGATGCGTATTCGTTTCATACCGATTTTGTATCGCTAGAAAAAACCTATGCCACCATGTATCAAGCATACAGCAATGTATTTACCCGCTTAGGCTTGAAATTTCGCGCTGTAAAGGCTGATTCTGGCGCGATTGGTGGGGATGGCTCGCATGAGTTTCATGTGCTGGCAGATAGTGGAGAAGATGGCTTGGCGTATTGTGATACGTCTGATTATGCGGCGAATGTAGAGTTGGCAGAGGCATTACCATCAAGCAATAGCAGGGCGGCGGCTAAGCATACAATGCAAGAAGTCGATACACCCAAACAAGCGGCATGTGAAGATGTAGCAAAGTTATTGGGTATTAGCGTTGAGCACACCGTTAAAGCTATTGCGTTGATTGCGAACGATAAATTCTATTTAGCGTTACTACGTGGCGACCACAATCTGAATGAAGTTAAATTGGGTAAGCTTGTCGGTATGACTGATTTTAGATTTGCCACAGAGGCAGAAATTCGCGCCAACCTTAACTGTCCACCTGGTTTTATTGGACCTGTAGGGGTTAATGCCGATGTGACGGTGATTGCAGATAAAACGGTTGCACTGATGAGTGACTTTGTCTGCGGCGCTAACAAACCAAAATACCATTTGAGTGGCGTAAATTTTGGTCGAGATTTACCAGAAGCTTCACTGGTTGCTGATATTCGTAATGTGGTGGCTGGCGATGCTAGTCCAGATGGTAAAGGCGTGCTGTCGCTTTGCCGTGGCATTGAAGTCGGACATATTTTTCAATTACGCACAAAATACTCTGAAGCCATGAGCGCGACTTATCTGGATGAAAACGGGCAAACGCAAATCATGGAGATGGGTTGTTACGGCATTGGCGTTTCACGTATTGTGGGTGCTGCAATTGAGCAAGGCAATGATGAACGTGGCATTATATTCCCTAAAAGCATGGCGCCGTTTACAGTGGTGATTTGTGCGATTGGTTACGATAAATCTGAAACTGTTAAATTGGCCGCCATTAAGTTGCATGACGAATTGCAAGCCGCAGGCGTGGATGTGTTGTTGGACGATAGAGGCGAGCGCCCGGGGGTGATGTTTGCTGAAGCAGATTTGATGGGCATTCCACATCGCTTGGTGATAGGCGAGCGTGGCTTGGCTGAAGGGAATGTGGAATACAAAGCGCGGGTGGAAGCCGAGGCAAAATCTATTGCACTTGCTGCAGTAGTTGAGTTTGTGCAAGAAGTGGCTTAACATTAACTCAATGCCGATTGCGGTGTGGAGCATCATGTGATTAAAATTTTCCAAATTTGGTTGTTGGCATTGTTCGGCGCTTTGGCTTCGAATATTTGTCTTGCTGGCTCGCAGATAGAAGAGCCGTTATCCAACAGTGTAAAAGCACTCATGCAACGCAGCGTCAGTGATCGCGCCGTGCCTAAGTTGATATTTGCCACGCAAGAAGAGGGCAATGCATGGCTAAGTGAAATGTCGCAGCGCCTTCAAAAGCGCATCCCAGATCAGGAGTACCGTGAAGATTTTTTACGTACACTACACTATGAAGCCACTCGTGCCGGGCTGGATCCGCAAATGGTGCTTGGTTTAATTCAGGTGGAAAGTGGGTTTAAAAAATACGCGGTGTCGTCGGTTGGTGCGCGTGGATTTATGCAAATCATGCCGTTTTGGGTACGCAGTATTGGGGCTAATGACCATAATTTATTTTTATTGCGCACTAATTTACGCTATGGCTGTACTATTTTAAGGCATTATATTGACATTGAGCGCGGAGATTTATACCGCGCACTGGGGCGATACAATGGCAGTCTGGGCAAGCCGCAATACCCTAACATGGTGCTAGGTGCATGGCGTAAACATTGGGATTACAGTAACTCTAAAAGCTGGACTAACACGCCAAGAAGCATCTAAGAAACGCATCAAAAACTACAATATTTCGTATACCCTCTAGTTTTTGTATGTCTAAAATGTAACAGAACGTTGTAATAAAGTTTACATTTCATCAAAAATCATTCAATATGCCCTTGGCGTTTTATGTTTTAGGGCAACTTATTACATCCTTACCTGCCCTAATCACGCGCTGCCGTTCGCATTAACTTGTTATTCAACTAATGAAATTTGGGAGAAAAAAGTATGTCGAAATTAACTGCATTAGCATTGAGTATTGCTGTTTTAGGGGGAGTCTGGACATTTTTAGCGTTTGGTCCACTGGCAGGATCGGTATTGGTATGGGCTGGCTTTATCGCTTGGGGGTGTTACTTTCATACAGGTGGTGACAACGCCGCATTACAAAAAACGATAGCAGGGACAGTGTACGGTGCGATTGTCGCAGGTATTGCATTATTCCTTGTTGTTAATAACCCAGTTGGTTTACCTGCGGCAGCAGCGGCACCAGTATATGTGGCAGTTACCGTGTTCTTTTTGGTGATTGTGGCAAGTTTCAATCTACTTTCTGTAGTGCCGGCAAACGTATATGGTTACGCGGCAACAGTCGCTTATGCGTTGCACCAACCTACAGTAGATGGTGTTGGTCCTTTAGCAAGTTTAACCGCTGCAGATTTCACTAACCCAGTGCTATTGCTATCTCTGTCGTTTGTATTAGGCGCAGTGTTTGGAATGGTTTCAGGAAAAGTTGCTGGCATGCTAGGCAAATAAGTAGCAGTTAGTAAGTTCATTAAAAAGCCGCCTTTAGATAAAGGCGGCTTTTTAATTGATACGGTAGTCAAACTAATTGTTTTTTAGCACTTTAAATCCGTAGTAAGTGCCAAACTCACCTTCTGGCTCATGAAATACAAATAGTAAGTCATTGGCGTAGCCTGTGCCGTTATAGTGATTATTAGCGCGTAACTTTAAATTTTTTGGTAATTCGCTTTTGCCTATATATTTCCCGTTTAAATCAAAGATCAGTACGGATTTGTGGTCAATATCCAGTAATACAAGTTCCTGATCTTTAACACCGCTAAAAGCCACAAAACTGTCTGTAACATCGTCGTGCGCCACACCGGCTGCTGTAAAGTCTAATAAAATTTCACTCACTTTTTCACGCAGCTTTGTGTCGACTACCCATACTTTATTGCTACGTTTCTGTTTGGCGTAATATTGATTAGTTTCAGCGTTGTAACTTGGCATGGTATCCGAGTCACCAAATGCGGGATTAAAGCCTAGTATTTCTAAAGAAGAGTCTTTCAAATCACCATTTTCGGCCAGATCAATAGAGAATATGCCGGTGTTGGGGGCAAATCCTACGTCACTGGAAACGTTGTAGGTGATGGTTTCTAATTTATAAGTATTGGGATTGTAATAAATTGATCGATTATCGTACCCAGGGCGTGATGAGTTTATATAGTTTCCATCTTCATCGTAAGCATGAATTAGCGATTTTGAAACAGCGGCTTCAAGTTCACTGCCCATTGGCGCTAAGCCACCGTCTGCGATGTAATAGCGTTTAAAGCTTGGAATATGCGCAACTGTCATGGGACGTGTCGTTGCTTTATTGGCTAAAGTGATTTTTATTCCAAGTTGAGCTTCAGGTAAAATCTCGGCCTGTGCAGGATGTAAAACACTTAATAGCAATATAGAGAGCAGTGTGGATGAAATACGCATAATCAGGTTCTCAATTTTTATTTAATAACATAAGGTTGGTCAAAATTCTTGGTGATTTGTTCAGCGTGGATTAAAAAAAATCCCATGAGCTTTATGGCATATGCTTTTCAATCAGCATGGCATCGCCATAGCTAAAAAAACGATATTCCTGTTGTATAGCATGCGAATATGCTTTTTTAATATTGTCGAACCCACCAAAGGCTGACACTAGCATAAGCAAGGTGCTTTTAGGTAAATGAAAATTAGTGAATAAGCGGTCAACCACTTTGAAGACGTAGCCAGGGGTAATAAATATACTTGTTTCACCTTCGCCAGCTTGAAGCGTACCACTTTGCGCGGCACTTTCTAATGCGCGCATGGCCGTCGTGCCAATCGCGGTTACTTTACCTCCATTTTTTTTTGTCGTAGCAATCATATCTACCGTAGCTTGCGGAACGTTATAAAACTCACTATGCATTTTGTGCTCATGAATATTATCTACACGCACTGGCTGAAATGTCCCCGCGCCTACATGCAAAGTAACATAAGCGATGTTAACGCCTTTTTGTTTGATTTTATCCAGCATAGCCTCATTGAAATGTAAGCCTGCGGTTGGGGCCGCTACCGCACCTAGATTTTTACTGTACACGGTTTGGTAGCGCTCTTCGTCTTGAATGGTTGCTTCATGCGTAATATAAGGCGGCAACGGCAATGCTCCGTGTCGCTCAAGTAACTCCAACACGGAGTCGTCACTTAAAAATCGTAACTCAAATAAATCATCATGACGTGCAATCACCTGCACATCGAAGGCATCTGACAGCTTAATTAAGCTACCGACTTTGGGTGAGCGCGATGCACGCACATGCGCATACACAACATGTTGATTAATAATGCGCTCTACTAGCACCTCAACATTTCCACCAGAATGTTTCTGTCCAAATAGGCGTGCTTTAATTACACGGGTGTCGTTAAATACCAGCAAATCACCCGTATTTAAAAAATTGGGCAAATCTGAAAAAGCTTCATCAGTTAAGTTGCTATCAGCGCCATTAACATGCAGCATACGGCTAGCTGTGCGTTCAGAGGTTGGATATTGTGCAATTAAGTGATCAGGTAAATAAAAATTGAAATCAAGGGTTCGCATAAGTCAAAGAGCTTGCTATAATGGCGGGATTGCAATTATACAGTAATGTATATTCCAAAAAGCCCGGGTGGCGGAATTGGTAGACGCACGGGACTCAAAATCCCGCGCAGCAATGCGTGCCGGTTCGATTCCGGCCCCGGGCACCAAACCTGTATAAAACTGGGCACTTGATTTAAAGTGCCCTTTTTTATGTCTGTTACATTTGCTATTGAGGTTTAACCCAGATTTTCCATTATTAGGTGATTTTCCCCCTTCGACAAGCTCAGGGAACACTACTTGAATGTTAACTTGCACATTTTGCGTCTTTTTTGTGCAAACTTTCTGTCAATAGAATGACTATTGCCCATAAAATTTTCACAAAAAGTCCATCAAACTGTGTGGCGTTACCATGCCAAGTCCTAATGAAAAATCTGGGTTAATGTGGCATAGCAAATTTTCACCTTACCGGTGTTACCCATCACCACCATCTCATCAACGGGTAAATTTAAACCTAGCTTAGGTTATTCTAGTTTCATGGGTTGGCAACTCGCATGAGGCTCTGTATTGCTTATATGGTCTGTCGGTCTCTGGGTTTAACGCTAGCTTATCTGCTTTTTATCAGGCTTGATTTAGGTTTAAGTGTGCCAATAATCACACCTAAGTTTTTTAGATCCTCTAAAGCTTGCAGACCAAATTGAATTATTTTTTCAGGGGAGTCTGCATGCATTTCATCGGAAACTATTGTGAGTGCTTGTTTACTGGTGCATTCACTCTGACTTAATAGTATCAGGAGCCTAAAGGTGACTGAATTGAGCGCTAAGAACTTTACTTGTTCTTCAACGTTACGGTACACCAAAAGCTGTGTGCTTTGCTGCTGTTTAGGTTTATTACTCGGCGAAATTTTATGTACGGCGTAGTCATAATTCAGCAACTGCATAGTGGGTGTAAAAACTGGCTGCTCAGTGAGTAAATCGCCCTGCGGGTTAATTGCTTCATCATCTAGTTTTGGCGCCTCGATTGATGCGACTAGTAGTTCTATCCATTCGTAATGGCAAAGGCTTAACAGGTAGGATGGTAATAAAGGTGGTCTATTGGAGGTTGAGTCAGCTAAAAAACTTAAAAACTCTTCAGGAATTTTTCTAAAGATTGGCGTATTAGCAGCGTGTTCTCGCAAAAAGGCTCGGGTTAACTTTAGCCATGCGCGCTTGCCAATTACTTTTTGTGCAACGGGAAAGCACGCGGATACTGTTGCAAATAGATTGTTAAACACAATTTCTTGATAGACAGCCATGCCGCTAGCAGCAACTCCTTGAGGGCGAGGCTGATGTAGCGGGTCGCGAATGTGTGCAGTAAATGCTAATTGGTAACGTTGAAAGCTGGGTAGGTCTGCGCTCATGATAATTGTTGATTGCTTCGATTGCGCTGTAATTGCGCAATCTTATTGACTTCGCTCATTAGAATATTCAAAGGCGGGATGTTAGTGTCCCGCTCTAGTAGGGTAGGGAATGCGCCAAACAATTGATAGGCATCCTCAAGCAAAGCCCATACCGGGTCAATGATGTCTTCACCGTGTGTATCTACCAGTAATTCTGCCGTTTGCTGGTAATGCCCGGCAACGTGGCTGTAGATAATACGTTCACCGGGGATGCCACGTAAAAACTCATGTGGGTTAAAGTTGAAGTTAACGCTATTGACGTAAATATTATTGATGTCGAGGTGCAGTAAGCAGTCAGCTTCCTCTAACACAGCATTGATAAAGGCAAGCTCGCTCATTTCAGACACCGGTGCCGCTACGTAAAACGAGGCATTTTCAATGCCTATGCGCTGCCCTAAAATATCCTGCGTTTGACGGATACGTTGAGCAACGTAGTGTACCGCCTCTTCGGTAAATGGAATGGGTAGCAGGTCATACAAATAGCCTTGCTCACCTTTGTAACCGTCAGTGCAATAACTCAAATGCTCGGTATAAACGGGGATCTGATACTGATGCAGAAAGCTTTTAACTTGTTTTAAAAAGTCAGTATTGAGTGGCGCTAATCCGCCCAGGGATAAACATAAGCCATGACAAACAATGGGGTAGCGCTCAACAAACCAATTCAGCTGCTTTGCTCTTTCACCACCGGCATCTATCCAGTTCTCAGGTGCGATTTCCACAAAGTTGATATTGGCAATTTCTGCTTGTCCATACAGTGCTTGAATCTGAGGTATCAGCTCGCGCTTTAACCCCAGACCAGCACCTTGAATTTGGCTTGTAATGGCCATCAGTTAACGGTATGTGTTAATTGATGGATTTACTTCTTTTCACCGCCACATGCACCCTCTTTGGCTTTTTCACCGCCACATGCACCCTCTTTGGCCTTATCATCTTTCTTGCTAGCACCGCATTTACCGGCGCCACATTTGCCATCTTTAGCTTTTGCGTCATCTTTCTTGCTAGCGCCACATTTACCGGCGCCGCATTTACCATCTTTAGTTTTTTCAGCGTGGTTATCTGCAACTTGGTAGCCGGAAGCAAGTGACTTTATTGCAAATGGGTTTTCTGTGGCTTGGACAGCGGTTGCAGCGATAGACAATGCGAATGCGCTGCCAATGGCTAAAGAAATTGTTTTTTGTGTTTTGTTCATGGTAGATCCTTTCAAAAATATTAATATAACAACTAGATTGACTTCTTGTCTAACTCAATTGCTTGCAAAATTTTTGTTTTTGCATCTATCGGGAGCTGTATCGTTTGGTCAAGCATAGTTTCATTTTTAAGCTGCTGTATAGCAATATCCAGCTGATTTAACTGATGCTTAAAGTGTCGACAAGCGTTGCACATTAAAACATGTAGCTTTAGTTGCACACGTTCAGACCATGATAATGGACGGTCTAAAGATTGTGAAACGAGTTGACTGATTTGTTTACATGTCAGCATATAGTTTTTACTCCACTGTTCATGCCCCGGTCCAATTCAATTCTAAACACTTTCTTAAACCCATCCGAGCGCGATACAACATTACCCAAGCGTTGGTCGCTGAAATATCGAGTTCCTTACAAATATTTTCGTTGTCTGACTCATGCACATCGCGCAATAAGAAAATGACTCTTAATTTTTTAGGTAATTTATTCAGGCAACCATCTAGCACACTTAAAAACTGTTTTTGTTCCAGTGCGTTATCAGGCATATTAAATGTTTGCGGTTTGTCGAGCCAGCGACCTGATTGATTAAAAAGATCATCCATGCTGGTGTCACTTGCATCCAAGTCAATTAAATCAGAGATTGGCTGCTCACGAAATTGTTTACGTTGCAGGTCTATCATTTTATGTTTGAGTATGCCTGTGAGCCAGGTACGTGCAGATGAATCACCTTTAAAACCATTGCTTTTAATGGCGGCTAACATGGTTTCTTGTACGGCATCTTCAGCTAAGTGCGTGTCGCGTAGTCTGGCAAAGGCAAAGCGATATAAATAGTCGCCATGGTCGTTCAGCCAGTTATTTACATTATCTGCCATTAGGCTTGCCCAATTCGCTGATTCAGTAGGCTAAGGTAATGCACTGAATCTAAAGGTGTATTGTTACGCTGCGCCTGCCAAATGGTTTCGGCAAGGCATTCTAATAAATCATGTTGTGCCATATGGTTGTCATCATGTTTTTTCTGTAATGTAGCATAAACTTGTGTGATGCCAATCGGTTGGTTGATGCTGATCTGTTCAATCACGGATAAATGTAAGCTCAAATGTAAAAACGGGTTGGTTTCGCCCATTTCTGGAAAGTACTGCTGCTGCATGTAGCGCTCTGGCGCCTCCAACATAGCATGATATTCAGAGTGCATCTGAATCACTTCGACCGCTATTTTTTCTAAATCTGATAGTGGTGAATTTTGTTTAAATTTAGCCCACGCATCAAATAAAAACTGACGGGCTTGGTCTCGGCTTGGGTTGTATAAACTCATGATGGTTTCTAAATTTAATCTGCTTTTGCGCTAAATAGACATAGCACTGCTGAATAAGGAAGCAATTGATTGACCCCATTAATGGAGGCGATTTCTCCATTGCCGTAAAACCCCAATAGAGGCATCTGTGGAAATTGCCGTGTAATTACTTTTAAGTCTTGGTCCGTTCCTGCATAAAAATAGGGGCCACGACCTAAGCAAGAAAACAATAAAGCAAAATCAGGCTGGCACCCTAATTTTTCAGTCAATCGATGCGTCATGTGTGTCATGTCTGCAATAGTGGCGGTAGTGTCACGCAGGCCCCAGCTTATATATTGCCCAAGTTTAAGGGGTTGAGCCAAGGTGATGCTACCATTGGTTTCATCATAGCTAATCACGGTGGTAAGATTATATTCGCCTTGTTTTATGGCTTCAGCACTCTCGGCAACCATGGCCATTACCAAGTGTAGCGGCACGAGTTCATGGCTTTTACTATGCGTTTTCCACGCCTTTTTTAGGCTGGCTAAAGGGCTGGTGTGATGACTTAACATCATAATATCAAATTCATCAACTTGTTGAATTTTTTTAGGTTGCGTGAGCTGCAGTAAGCCATGCGACGCTTCTGTAATAATATTGACGCCAGAAAAAAAAGCTTCAACGTAACCAGTAACTTCACCTTTGGCATTTTGCCATACAGAAAATGGGCCTTGACCCACCGCATCACCCGACACACCGCCAAAACGCTCAACGTCATTGTTAAGCCATGTGCTGTTAATTGCATTAGGGGCAGATAAGGTAAGTAATGGTAGCTGTGAGTGGTTTTGTCTGGCAAGTTGCAAGCTAACATCATCGCCAAACACCATAGCTGCTACGGCCGGCGCATCTAGCACCCAGTCTTCTTCGGTAAAAATACCGGTTGCTGAACAACCTATAACCTGTGTGCAATTGGCAGCTTTTGCAGCGGCTTTAATGGCGGCTTGTGGGTTGCTTGCAAATTCCGAGGTGAGTAAAAGTAGCACGCTATTTGCAACAGTAATGCCTGCTTTGCGCATGGCGTTCGTCACAGCTTCAGTAGCAAGTTCAGGTTTGGCTTCACGGCCTAATACAATACTGGTTGCAACTTTCATGGTTGACTTTTTTGCTTAAGCTTAGGTGGCACGTATTCTTTTGCCTGATATTCGCATAAGTCTTCAATGCAACATTGGGCACATTTTGGCTTAATGGCGGTACAAGTATAACGTCCATGCAAAATGAGCAGGTGATGGGCATCTTGCATAAATGCAGGCGGAATGGTTTTTAGATATTGCTTCTCAACTTCCAACACTGTTTTACCGGGCGCTAACTTAATGCGGTTGCCTAATCGAAATAAATGGGTATCCACGGCAATCGTCGGTTCGCCAAACGCTGTATTTAAAATGACATTAGCCGTCTTGCGGCCTACGCCCGGCAACGCTTCTAAGGCTAGCCGAGTATTGGGTACTTGTGATTGGTGCTGTGTGATGAGTATTTGGCAGGTCGCGAGCACATTTTTGGCTTTTGAGTGATATAAGCCAATGGTTTTAATGTAGTTCTCTAAACCATGAATGCCCAGTGCCAAAATTGCTTCTGGTGTATTGGCCGTGGCGAATAACTTATCTGTGGCCAGATTTACGCCTTTATCCGTCGCCTGCGCCGATAAAATCACAGCAATCAATAGTTCAAACGTGCTGTTATGTTTGAGTTCAGTTGCAGGGTCTGGGATAGCGATGCTCAAGCGCTTAAAAATTTCAAAGCGTTTTTTAGCGTTCATGCGCAACTCCTGAACTGTCCCGTAAAGGATGGTTAGTGGGCATATTGCAATAGTCTATGAGTATGCTAATGGCCTAGCGCAGGTTCGAGTTGCGGCGTCGGTACATTGGTTTTGGCAGTTTTTCTGATTTCGATCCAATTCCGTGCAGCAATTAAAATACCTAAACCCAAGAATGCTCCGGGGGGCAACACTGCCAATAAAAACCCGTGATAATCAGGGATAATTGTTAATACAAACTGCTTGGCAGCAGGACCGAAGACTAAATCCAGACCGGAAAATAGCGAGCCTTTACCTATAATTTCACGCATAGCACCCAGCAACCCAAGCACTAAAGTAAGCCCCAAGCCCATCATGAAACCATCTAGTATGGACGGTACAGGTGCATTTTTAGCGGCAAATGACTCTACACGCGCTAACACGATGCAATTCACTACAATCAGCGGAATAAAAATACCCAATACTTTATGTAGCGGGTGCGCAAAAGCGTTGATTGATAAGTCAATCACAGTCACCAACGCCGCAATCACTAGAATAAACACCGGAACGCGAATTTCGTTCGGGATGAATCTGCGTACAGGTGAGACAGAGCCGTTAGAGGCCGCCATGACTAATGCAGTGGCAAGACCTAGGCTTAAACCGTTTACTGCGGTTGTGGTCACGGCAAGTGTTGGACATAAACCCAAAAGCTGCACCACACCTGGATTTTGTTTCCATAGACCATTAATTGTAATGTCTTTATAAATACTCATGATTAGTCCTTATGCTTCTTTTTTTCTTTCGCTTTTTGCTTCATTTCTTTTTTGTCAGCGTCTTTGTCAAAAAACAGTACTTGTTTATTTTCTTCAAAATACTGTAATGCTTTATAAATGGCTTTGACCACTGCACGTGGCGTAATAGTGGCGCCTGCCATGTAATCAAATTGACCGCTATCTTTTTTTACCTGCCATTGTTGGGCAGGCGTTTTGGCGAAAGATTCATCATTAAATTGGTTTATCCAATTGCTATGCGTAATGTCAATATAATCGCCCAAGCCCGGCGTTTCTTTGTGCGCTAAAACACGTACGCCACTAATAGATCCATCAGCTCGGATTGCAATCAGCAACTTGATGTCGCCGCTGTAACCATCGTGTGCAATCGCTTCTAGTATCACTGCCTCGAATTTGTGGTGGCGTTTTGCACGATAGGCTTTTGTTGGTGTTTTGTTTCCTAGTAGTGGATTTGGCGCGATTTCAATGATGTTTTTTAACAAATGGTTATCATGAGATTTATCGTCATCATCATTGTAATAGGCTTCATCAGGCAGAATTTGCTTAAATAAGGCAATGCGCGCCTCGGCCTCGCTATTTTCAATGGGGGTGCGGGTCACTTCAAATACGTAAGCAAGTAGCGCGGTGCCAACCAAGGCAAATGCAAGCATGGTGCCTGCTGTTTTAATTGCGTGTTTGATGAGAGTATCTGTCATGCTAGTTGTTGTGATCCTTGCTAATTTATGTGTCTAAATTAATGGTTTTATGTACAAGCATAATGGCTTTATGCGCAAACTACTGCTTATGCCCAAAGACGCGCGGCTGCGTATGGGCATCAAGCAGTGGAACAAACATGTTCATGATTAAAACCGCAAAGGCTACACCGTCCGGGTAACCACCATAGGTGCGGATTAAGTAAGTAAGCACACCAGCCGCAGCGGCAAAGTATAGCTTACCTCTAGGCGTGGTAGGGCCGCTAATGGGATCGGTAATAATAAAAAATGCACAAAGTAAAGAGGCCCCGCTCATTAAATGAAACAGCGGGTTGGCATAGTGTGCTGGGTTTACTGCATAAAATATCAATGACATGGCAGTGAGTGCAGCTAAAAAAGCTGTTGGTAAATGCCAGCTGATAATGCGTTGCTGTACCAAATATAATCCGCCTAATAAATAGGCGCCGGTGACAATTTCGCCGCCTTTTGCACCCAGTACGCCAAATATAGGCGCTTGTGTAATGCTGGAGACCTCATGGTTGAGCATGCGTTGTGTTTTTAAGTAGTCAAGCGGGGTGGCTGATGTCACGGCATCTACCTGAACGCCGGCCGGTAAAATATGACCAAAAATGTATTGTAGCTGGTCTAAAAATCCAAGTTTTGTTTCTGCCAACATTAATGGTGCTGGCCATTTTGTCATGATAATCGGGAATGAAATTAGCAATACGGCATAGCCTATCATGGCAGGATTAAAAGGGTTGTAGCCTAATCCGCCGTAAAGCTGTTTGGCAATGACAATAGCAAACAATGTACCTACAACGACTAACCACCAAGGCGCCAGTGGCGGCAATGCCAGCGCCAGTAACCACGCGGTGACCACAGCACTTAAATCCATTAGATGTGGTTTAACAGGACGTTGGCGTAGTTTAAGCATAGCCGCTTCAGCTAACAAAGCGGTCACTGTCGCCAGTATTATGGTAATGATAATGCCTCCACCGTAAATCCAGGCGTAGGCGAAAATGCCAGGCACGAGCGCGAGCAATACCTTGAGCATAATAATGCTTACGGTTGGCGCATCGGTAATATAGGGTGAGCGGTTCAAGTTTTTATTACCTCAAAGTGTTTCGTCTGCCTCTTTAGCAGCTATCATTTGTTTGGCTTTTTCGCGAATAGCATCAGTTTCATTGATTTCTGCCTGCACGGCTACGCTCACATTTTCAATGTTTTTTGGCGCAACACCAGCCTGTGCCGCGGCTAGTTTTTGTGCTTTGGCGCGTTCAATAGCGGCGGCAATAAGCACTTGTTTATCTTGCTTGGCTTTTAACGCTATCGCTTCATTTTCTGGTGTTGTAGCAGTTTCAGCCGCTACAGTTTTTTCGGTGGGTGAGTCTGCTACATTTGTGGCTACGAGTTTTTGTGCTTTGGCGCGTTCAATAGCGGCGACAATAGCGGCTTTCTTTGCATCATCTGCGGATGAAGAAGTTGCTGGATTCTCAATCTCTGAGCTACTGGTTTCAGGTTTGGCTACTTCAGTTTTTTTGTCTACGGCTTTTGCGCTGGCAGCACGATCTGCGTGCTTTTGCGCCCGTTCTAACTTTTCGCGTTCAATACGCGCCAATCTAAAATCATTACGCTCACGCGCTAGGTCGGCCGCCTCTTTAGCCATATCCGCTGCAATAATTTCGCTTTTAGCATAGCGGTAATACTGCACTAGGGGGATGTTACTTGGGCATACATAGGTGCAGCAACCGCATTCAATGCAATCAAATAAATTGTAATCGCGTGCTTTTTCAAAGTTATCTGATTTTGCAAACCAGTAAAGCTCTTGTGGTTGTAGGCTTACCGGACATGCATCAGCACAGCGTGCACAACGTATGCAAGGCATAGCGGGCGGTGGTGGTGGAAATAAGTTTGGGCTGGCTGCAATAATGCAATTAGCCGCTTTGGTGATAGACACCTCGCTGGTGGGTAAATCAAACCCCATCATCGGCCCGCCCATAATAAAGTGCGTGGTGTAGGTTTTTGCTCCGCCGGCAGCGGCTATTAGTGACGGTAGCGGCGTGCCAAATAATACTTCAAAATTTTGAGGTGACGCAACATTGCCGGTGATAGTAACAATGCGGCTAATAGCAGGTTCGCCAAAGCTAAAATAACGATAAATCGCCAGCACGGTAGCTACATTAAACACCTGAATGCCAACGTCAGTTGAGCGTTGGTTGTGTGGAATTTCGGTCCCTAACAGTAAATGAATCAGGTGGCGCGCATCTCCGCTAGGGTAGAGTGTTGGCACTACTTTTACTGAGACATTAGTCAGCGTTTTGCAGGCGTCACGCATGGCAACGGTGGCTTCGGGTTTATTGTCTTCAATACCAACAATGCAGGTTTCTGCGCCGAGCAAATGCTGTACGATTTCCATTCCCTTCACAATTTCATCGGCACGCTCACGCATGAGCATGTCATCGCAGGTGATATAAGGCTCGCACTCTGCGGCGTTAATT
The DNA here is from genome assembly GCA_030652995.1 of Methylotenera sp. Classification (GTDB taxonomy): domain Bacteria; phylum Pseudomonadota; class Gammaproteobacteria; order Burkholderiales; family Methylophilaceae; genus Methylotenera. Next base: position 5,987 of record JAUSAG010000008.1, on the reverse strand, counting down.
ACTAAGGTGTGAATGTGAGACTTTCCATCTGCACCTATTTTAATATGTGTAGGAAAAGTTGCACCGCCTAAACCTACGATACCGGACAAACGTAAACTGGCGACCAGCTCCCTTTTGGCAGTATTGCGCCAATCTAAGGGCTGTAATGCGCCCCATGTATCTTTACCATCTGGCTTTAAGGTGATGCACATATCTGGCAGGCCAGAGGGGTGGGGAATTACCTCTTTGCCGATAGCGATTACAGTGCCAGAAGTTGGTGCGTGGATTGCAGCAGATACGTTGCCTTCAGCCTCAGCCAGCATTTGGCCTTTTAGTACGTAGTCGCCTACTTGCACTTTAATTTTTGGAATATGGCCGACATGCTGACGTAACGGCAAAATGAGCTTTTCAGGAATGGCAAGCTTGCCGATAGGGCGCGTTGTAGAGTCTTCTTTATGCCCTGCGGGATGCACGCCACCGTTAAATTTATGCATATCGGTCAGCGGTAATGCTACGTCATTGCCACGTATCAGCTTGCTGGCAAATTGAACAATTGACGTTATCATGACGTGCGGTTCCCATTGGTTGATATGACTTTAATGGGAAAAACAGGGTATTTCCACTTCCAGTTATCCGGCGTTTCAGCCACTGGCTGCATGGTAATGCAATCTACCGGGCAGGGCGCGATGCAAAGCTCACAACCTGTGCATTCAGAGGCGATAATCGTATGCATGTGTTTTGCTGCACCTAAAATCGCGTCTACTGGGCAAGCTTGTATGCATAAAGTGCAACCAATGCACGTTGCTTCATCAATAAACGCTACAGACTTTGGTTTAGGTGCACCATGCTCGGCGTTAAGGGGTTTGAATTCCACGCCGAGCAAATCTGCCAAAGCGTGCACGCCGGCATCGCCACCTGGCGGGCATTGGTTGATGTCTGCCTCACCTGCTGCAATGGCTGTTGCATAAGGTTTGCAACCCGGATAGCCGCATTGACCACACTGCGTTTGCGGTAAAATTGCATCGATGCGTGCCACCAGCGGGTCGCCCTCAACTTTAAACAATAGTGCGGCAATTCCCAGTAAAATACCCAAAACCAAGGCAAGTCCGAGCATGATGTAAAGTGAAGTTAATAGCATGGCGTTATTATTTGGACTTTAAGGCGGCTAATACTTATCAAGACCAGCAAACCCCATAAAAGCCAAACTCATAAGCGCGGCAGTTATCATGGCGATTGCAGAGCCTTTGAATACTAGAGGAACGTCGGCGGCTTCCAGTCTTTCACGCATGGAGGCAAATAGAATCAATACCAGTGAAAAGCCAAGCGCGCCACCTAGTCCAAAAAATAAAGACTCCAAGAAGCTATGGCTGGCTTGTGCATTAAGAAGTGGAATCCCCAGCACGGCGCAGTTAGTTGTGATAAGCGGCAGGAAAATCCCCAATCCTTGATAAAGATTTGGAAAGTTTTTCTCCATCACCATTTCAGTAAATTGTACAACACCTGCAATGATGACGATAAATGAAAGGGTACGTAAGTAGAATAAACCGTTGGGCTCAAGCAGATAATGATTGATGCCCCAGCTAGTCATAGAGCCGATGCTGAGCACAAAGGCAGTAGCGCCCGCCATAGCAATAGAGGCTTCTAGTTTTTTAGAAACTCCCATAAACGGGCATAGCCCTAAAATTTTCACCAGCACGATGTTATTCACCAGCACTGTGCCGATTAAAATCATAATGTAATGATGCAAGTTAAAAGTCATATTGAAATGATTGTCATAAATTAGCCAACAAGTCGTGAATTATACAGGGTTTGAGCTTGTCTTATTTGAGTAAAAATACGTATAAAAAGTTTTAAGGCATCCTGAATATATTGATTATGTTTAGCGTTTATAGAATAGCCGCATTATTTTTGTAATTTTATAGAATATCAACACATTAGGTTTAAGTTTACGCATTAGGGTGTGTTTATTTGGTAAGCTTTTAAGTTAAAATGTAGCATTATGAATTCGTTAGGTTTGCTATGATGCAAGGCAGTTTAGTGGCTATTGTAACGCCCATGTTTGAAGATGGTTGCTTGGATATCCCTTCTTTAAATGCGCTGATAGATTTTCATATAGATCAAGGCACCGATGGTATCGTTATTGTAGGGACAACTGGCGAGTCGCCTACCGTAGATTTTGATGAACATTGTTTGCTGATAGAAACTGCTGTGAGCCAAGTGAATAGACGTGTTCCTGTGATTGCCGGTACAGGTGCAAATTCTACAAAAGAAGCCATTAACCTTACGCAAAAAGCTAAAGAGTTAGGTGCGGATGCCTGTTTGCTGGTAGCGCCTTATTACAATAAGCCGACGCAAGAGGGGTTGTATCAACATTTTAAAGCGGTTGCTGATGCGGTGAATATTCCGCAAATTCTTTATAACGTACCTGGGCGGACAGGTTGTGATATTAGTAATGACACCGTCTTACGCCTAGCAGCACACACTAATATAGTCGGCATTAAAGATGCAACCGGAGGCATAGAGCGCGGAACAGATTTGCTCTTGCGCGCACCGCAAGACTTTGCTGTTTATGGTGGGGATGATGCTACCGCGATGGCGTTGATGTTGCTTGGTGGCAAAGGCGTTATTTCGGTCACAGCTAATGTCGCACCAAAACTTATGCATGAAATGTGCGTCTTAGCCATTGCGGGTGATGTGATAGCGGCACGTGCAATCAATGCTAAATTATTTGCCTTGCATCAAAAACTATTTATTGAAGCTAATCCGATCCCTGTGAAGTGGGTATTGGCCGAAATGGGATTAATCAAAACGGGTATTCGTTTACCTATGATGAACTTATCTGCGCAGTATCATGCGACTTTGCGTAACGCCTGCGCACCTGCAGAAATTTTATAAAAAATTTAACAGTCTTAACCTGAATGCTCCATTAACAAATGAAGCATTCGACTAAATAAAGAGGTTTGAATGAAACAAGTCAACATTACGTCAGTAAACGGCACTTTCATTAGCGCTAATAACAACGCTAAACATTTTAAGGTTGCCAAACATAAGGCGCCTGCCCTAATCGTATCTTTACTGTTGTTTGCCAGCTTAACTGCTTGCGACTCAATCCCTTTTATTGATAATAAATCTGATTACAAATCTGCTGGCAGATCTCGTCCCCTAGAGGTGCCGCCTGATTTAACCACAAGCCCAGTGAGTGATGCTTATTCAGTCCCAGGCAGTACAAGTTACTCAACGTATAACCAAGCGCAGGATGAGTCTGATGCGGGCGTCGAAAAAGTGCTGGTAAGTCCAGAAGGTGTACGTCTAGAGAAATCAGGTGCACAACGTTGGCTGGTGGTGAATGCGCCCGCTGAAAAAATCTGGCCAGTCATCCGTGAGTTTTGGTTGGACATGGGTTTTGCAGTTCGGGTAGAAAACCCACAAATTGGTGTGATGGAAACCGAGTGGATTGATTCCGACGCAATAAAAAAAGATGACGCTCGTAATTTAGGTGATAAATTTGATAAATGGTTAGATAAACTGTCTGGTTTTGCTGATAAGAAAAAATTCCGCACGCGTTTAGATCATGGTACAGAACTCAATACTACCGAGATTTATATGACGCATCGTTCGGTGTCAGGTGCGCCTGATGACGGTAAAAATGTAGTGACAACACAGCTTGGTAAAATAGATACGGGTTACAAGCTAGAAGACAAGTCGTCAACAAACACAGACCCTGCTGCCGCAGAGTTGGATGCAGAGTTGTTACGTCGGTTAATGGTGAAGCTAGGTGTTGAAGAGCAAAAATCCAAAGCGATAGTCGCCGATGCTGTCAATACTAAGCACGCAACGGTAGTAAAAGAGGCTGATGGCAGTGCGAGGCTCCTATTGAGTGATCCGTTTGACCGTGCATGGCGTCGCGTTGGTTTGGCTTTGGATAGAATTGGTTTTGTGATTGAAGACAAAGATCGATCTAATGGCGTATTTTTTGTGCGTTATGCTGATGTTGATATCGATGATAGCCCTAAGAAAAAGAAAGGTCTAATGGACTCTTTAAAGTTCTGGGGTGATGATGATAAAAAAGAGCCAGAAACGACCGCTAAAAAAGAAGAAAAGAGCATCATGGATAGCCTGAAGTTTTGGGGTAGTGATGATAAGCAAAAAGTTAACCCTGAGAAGCAGTATCGCGTAAAAGTAGCTGATGGTGATCAAGGTAATGCCATTGTAACTGTAGTAGATAATGAAGGTGCGCGTGTTCGTACCACTACTGCTAATCGTATAATTGCGTTAATGTATGAGCAATTAAGATAACAGTTTTAATTGTATCGTTAAGTTAAGAATATGCGCTTTGCCTCTCTAGGTAGCGGTAGTGCTGGCAATGCATTGGTGGTTGAAGTCAAGCAAACGCGGCTGATGCTAGATTGTGGTTTTAGTGTTAAAGAAACCACCTCTAGGTTGGCTCGGTTAAACCTTACCCCTAATGATATAACGGGCATTGTGATCACGCATGAACACGATGATCATGCGGGCGGGGCATTAAAGCTGGCAGCTAAATATCGGATTCCAGTGTGGCTTACCTACGGCACACTTAAAATGGTTGCGCGCCATATGCCGAATAAACATGATTTGCAGCTCAATGTGATAGATAGCCACACAGCGGTTGCGATTGCCGATATTGAAGTTCAGCCTTACCCGGTGCCGCATGATGCGCGGGAGCCAATTCAATGTGTTTTTACTGAGGGCAACCTAAAGTTAGGGGTTCTCACCGATGTAGGGCGTGGCACTCCACATATTGAAGACCAATTAAATGGATGTAATGCATTGATGCTGGAATGTAACCATGATGCGAATATGTTGCAAAATGGTCCTTATGGATGGACATTAAAAAAACGAGTTGGAGGCGATTTAGGCCACTTGGAAAATCTTGATGCTGCCAATTTACTATCAAAGCTAGATAACAGTAAGTTGCAGCATATTATGGCGGCGCATTTAAGTGCCAAAAACAACACGCCTTTATTGGCAAAGTCAGCCTTGGCTAAAGTGTTAGGTTGCGAGCTGGATTGGGTGGGTGTGGCAGATCAGCTACAAGGGTTTAACTGGAGAGAGGTTGTTTAATTCGTGACTGTTAACCACTGAAAAGTATCAATTTATCGATTTTACAAATAAAAAAGCCGACTAAAAGTCGGCTTTTTAATTCTTATGCTAACTAAAACTATTGAGCAGCAGCAGGTGCAGCTTCAACTGGTGCAGCTTCAGCAGGTGCAGCTTCAACTGGTGCTTCAACAGCAGGCGCTTCAACAGCAGGTGCTTCTTCAGCAGCTTTTTCACCACAAGCGGTAACAGCAAGAGCTAACAATGCAGCAAGTAAAATAGAACGTGACATTTTAATATCCTTAAGAGTTATAACTAGTTGAGATTTTTTTTTCGATAACGGCTTAAAACTGTTACATTGTTAGCTTTACCGAGTGGCGCAAATTCTACCAGCTATTTTAAAAAAATCCAGTAATTTTAGTAAGTTGTAGCATTTTTTTATAGAAAAGTTCATTTATTCATGCAAAGTTGTTAAAGTTTCAGTCATTTGACTTGGACTTGATTGTTGAATGACGGTTTGTGGTTTTTTGTCTTAGATGCTGCGATGAATAATCCTAAAGACTTTTCATCTACGAAATAGTGCAAGCAGGTATTTCACCTTATTGTAAATGCGCGCAAAAACACCATAAACACATAATAAATCTAACGCATCACTCTGCCTTTTATCGTTTATTCCACTTTTTGTTTTTGTTGCATAATTTAGATATAAATATCCTTATGCTACATGATATTGTAAAACGATGGTCTTAAGTTAAGACGTTGCTTACGCACGGAAAAGCAAACTAAAAAAGTATTCATCGAATTGCGCGTGAAACATCGCCCTTCAGGGCGGTGAGGTAGAGCGCTGGTTGCGAAGCAACCATGACTCTGGAGCCAACCTGAACACGACTACTCCCGTTAACGGCTCCTGATTGTGAATAACCATATCCATC
>JAUSAG010000005.1 GCA_030652995.1 Methylotenera sp. | reverse complement strand
ACTGGTTGCGGCAACGCAATCTACGCTAAGTGAGACCGCGGTAAGCCGTATGGGTGGCAACACTCATGCGCTCTGGTCGTTGACCTTAGAAACCCCCGCTACAACATCTGTATTTGGTGTTTAGCGGTGGGAGTCTTCATAGACCTCGCTAGGCAGCATGGCATTGTAGCGCTATCGAGTAACTATGCCCTATATGCCGACATGAGTAACCGTGTCATGAGTATCTTGCGTGAATATAGCCCAGATCAAGAGGTGTATTCAATTGATGAATCTTTCTTAGATTTAACAGGCTTTAAATCACGTGATTTGATTCGACATGGTCAGCATATGCGACAACGCATACTAAGATGGACCGGTTTGCCGGTGTGTGTTGGAATCGGGGCGACCAAGACATTAGCCAAGCTTGCCAATCATTGCGCCAAGAAACGTCTGGTATTTAATGGTGTATGCAACTTCAATACAATGACGCAATTAGAACTAGACGACTTACTAAGTCAAATCGAAGTCGGTGAGGTTTGGGGGATTGGTCGTAAACTCGCCCCTAAGCTACAAGTGCTTGGTGTAAACACAGTGCTAGATCTAAAACTGGCGAATCCTGAAAGATTACGCCAGCAGTTTAGCGTTGCGCTTGAGAAAACCATCCGCGAACTCAATGGTACCGTTTGTATCGAGCTGGAAGATATTATCCCACCTAAACAACAAATCATGAGTTCACGTAGCTTCGGTCAGTCAGTGCGCGATTACAACAGTCTTGCTGAATCAATTACGCTCTATATGAGCACCGCAGCAGTGAAGCTACGTAAACAACAATCGCTTGCTGGGGCGGTACATATTTACATCAGAACCAGTCCATTCAAGCCAGATAACCCACAATACAGCAACGGTATGACGATTTCACTACCCTGCCCTAGCGATGACACTAGGCAACTAGTCAACTTCGCACTTTGGGGCTTAAAACAGATATACAAGCCGAATTACGACTATGCTAAAGCAGGTGTAATGCTGAGTGAACTAGTCACAGCGCAAAGTGTGCAAACGGATTTGTTTTGTGTGCAGGCATCACCTAAATCAATCGCATTAATGACTGCGATGGACAGTATCAACCGGAAGATGGGCAAAGAATCGATTAAGCTGGCTAGTGAAGGATTTAAGCGGCCTTGGAAAATGAAACAAGGCAATAAGAGTCCGAGTTACACGACGCGGTGGCGTGACTTGCCGGTTATTAATTAAGTACTCTATGACAAGGAATAATTGCGGTGACCCAATCAATCATTTTCAGCCACCAATTCTTGTGACAAAAATGTGACCAAATCCAAACAAAAAAAAGACCACTCCAGACGGAATGATCTTTTTCGGTAAAACGCCTAACAGCCTTATCAGCGCTAGGTTTGAGCAGTACTAAGCAGCCTGGACTTAAACTCGAATTGGTGGCGTGTGGTTGACCAAGCGTTTTGTGGACTCCCAAGATTAAAATCAATGGTGCGGGATTGCGAGGGACAGTGTAGGCTTGGCTTCAATTTTCGCCCCTTTCATTAGCCATCCGGTAGCCCATCGTCCGGTATCCGCGCTGGCGTTTTTCCCACATCCGCGTACCCTCAAAATGTACCCTCAAAACTGTGATATGTAAAGATACATCATGCAGTAGCAATAGGCGTAAAAAAAGCCTAGAAGGTTGAATTTACTAGGCTTTTGATACCGATTGATGCATTGTGAAACACTTAAATGGTGGGCTGGGGTCAATCCAACAACCTCTACAAATCAATAAACACAACCACTTAATTACAAATCGTAAAATATACCGTCAAAAATACCGTCAACAATATAAAGCCACACCTTTTTTGAGCATAGATACTACCACTAGATTGCAACATTTATCGCCAGCGACCTACACCAGCAGACCGCACACACTCACCCACGCTACCTGCTACCCCTACCCCTACCCCCACGGGGGTGGGTGCTTTTCCCTGCATATTTTTACTCTTAGCCACCCCGACAAAAATTTTCAGCTTTCAAAAGTTTTTGACCTTGTTTAATTTCTAGTATCAGTCACTAGATAAATTGTCTTGATTATTCCGCTCAGCTAATTTTCTCACTACTATTTTTGTAAACGCCGCCAGTATCTTGTCCTGCCTTTCCTTTGGCAGCTCCATTATTGCTTTCATTGATGGGTAGCACGCTAAGTCTTTAAGTTGATTGCTAAGAATAAATTCCATTGTATTTTGCGCTTCATAAATTCTAACCATCAGCTTGTCATACTGATAATTTGCCTCATATTTTGCCGAGCAATCATAGTCAATTCTCATATTCCCACTTGGGTGAATATCCAAGCCATTTTTTAGATACATAATTTTATCTTCTTGTTTTGCTATGTGCTTCCAAGAATCAAACATATAAGTCGTCATCTCTCGGATTGGCGGCGTGTTAGATAGGTAAGGTTTATTTTTCATGTCTAGCACCATAAATATACAACATATAATTGTGACGGTATAATAATGTATTAAGGTAAATAATTACTCTTTAAAGGTTAATTATTACATATTTGGAGATGCAATAGATGATTACTTGCAAGCTTTCTGCAATTCTTGGTGAACGTAGGATTAAGATTGCCGATGTGGCTAGAGATGCAGGAATTGGAAGAGCCACGCTAGACCGTTGGTATCACGACAAGGTGAGTTCTTATGACCGTGACGTATTGTCTCGGCTGTGTGATTACTTACAGGTTACGCCAGCGGATTTATTGAAGGTGGTTGAGCAGGGGAAACTTTTTTAGGATGGGGTTTTGAGATGATGCGAAAGTTATTAAAGCAAATCGGTAAAATTTTGGGGTTTGAGGATGAGGAGTATCTTCGAAGAAGAGCAATAGTGAAAGAGGAGGCTAGAAAATCTCCATTTGTTGAAACATGGATTACACCTTTCAATTATGTACTCGTCTCAGTAAACATTCTTATTTGCTGGTTGTTTATTTCAAATTCACATAACACTCTAAATCTTACTCCAGTTGGATTTGTATTTGTTTACATAGTTGCGCCAGTAATAACATCTGCTGCGTGTCTTTTTAGCTATGTATTTTTAGAATCATTTATATTTAACAAAGTAGATAGCCTCAAATCTGAATTGAGTAATTTTGATGATGAAGACAGTTTTCCTAAAATGGTAGTCAAAGTCTTTATTTCATGCGCTGTTACCTATCCCCTAATTTTTTTATATGCGTATATTTCATAACCCCACCATGAAAACTACTGACTTTCAAGATAAATTCGTAACACACATTGTCTATGACGGCGTTAGCGGCTCAGAGGCGGCTAGGCGTGCAGGGTACAGCCATGCCAGTGCAAGGCAGGCTTCTAGTACATTATTAGCCACCCCACACATTCAAGCAGCTATTAGGAACGAACAATATAAACACCTGAATGGCACACTAGCATCAAAGGCAATAAAAACGCTAGAAACTATCATGGATGACCCTAGCTCTCCCGCTGGCGCAAGAGTTGACTGCGCTAAAACTATTTTAGATAGGGCTGGTTTAATTGCCCCCAAGAGCTTGGCTACTTCGCCTTTTGATAATAAACCAGTGCATGAAATGTCCAAATTAGAGCTTGAGGAATTTATCGAGAAAACTAAAAAGTTGATTGATGACCACGAAAGCAAGCAATCTGACAATGTGATTGATGGCGAGCTAGTAGAAAGCTAAAACAGTTTTAATCTTTTGCTGCACCTAGCATTGGCTTAATTACCCAATGCGAAAACCATAAACCCTTATATGGCTGGTGTGGCTTCTTAATTAGGGATTGCGCGAAAGGTTGCGTATGAGCAATGAACCATCATCAATAGCGGAACTTTACTCGCAATATCCTAGCTTAGAGCATGACTCAGAGCTAACTAAAATCGCGAACTTAATTTCAGAAAAAGAAAAGTTAAATATTCGAATTAAAGAAATTAATGCTGATATTAAGATTTTTTTATATTCGCAAATCGGCAAACCTAAAAAAGGGGCGCCCAAGAAAACTGATGCTATTGATTACGAAGCATTAATGAAACAGATAAATGACAAAGTAACAGCAGATAAAAAAAATGGCATTTCTAATACCAAATCATGCCGCAAAATTATCTCCGATGGAGTTAATCATATCCCCTCAATTAATTATGTAACTATCAACGGGTGGAGTAAATCACTTCAAAATGAGCTAATAAAATGGCGTAAATCTCCCAACAATTCAATTTAGCAATTGCTGGGAAACTTGTTTATTTCTTAAACATAAACCTAAGCATATATTCCATACATCGACCCGATATGACGCGGTCTCAATGAAAGGAATCATCGTGCAACAATTAAAATCAGAATTAACTAGCCCTATCCCTGAAGCACTAGAACATTTCGACAAACTACCCGATAGTGCATTTGTCCGACTAGATACAGTCAAGCTACTTTATGGCGTGTCGTCTGCGACAATCTGGCGAAAATGCAAAACATTGTCTATGCCAGCCCCGAAAAAACTTAGCGAAAGATGCACAGCGTGGTCGGTTAAAGCTATACGCGCTGACTTAGCAGCTAAGGCGGTGTAATCATGACCACCACTAGCGAAACCACAAAAAAGAAAGGGTTAGCGTGCGAGGCTAACCCAAACAAACCACTAAACCCAAATAATACCAGTATCAATAATCAGCATCAAATTATCTTAGATGCACTGGTGGGAAGCCCTCAAAGCACGATTGATTTGCGTCACGTTTACGGGATTATGCAGCCAGCACCGCGCATAAAAGAATTGCGTGATATGGGTTATCAAATTGATACGGTGCGTATTGATGAACACACACCAGATAATATTAATCACAAAGGCGTAGCTAAATATGTGCTATTAGGTGACCAATCATGATTGATGCTTTGATTAACGGCAAGCTAGCCCAAAAACCTGTCAAGCGTATTAGTAAAAGCAACAACATCTTTGTGACCGCCGCCGTTTATACACCTACTTCAAATGGCGACAATATGCGTATTAGTGTAATTGCCTTTGATGAGAGCGTGGGTCTATCACTGCTGGCACTTGATGAAGGTGATAGCGTTTGTATGTCAGGCGAATTGACGCCTAAAGTGTGGCAGCCTAAAGATGGTGGTGAGCCGAAACCAGCGTGTGACTTTACTGCTCATGCTGTTTTAACTGCTTATCACGTCAGCCGTAAAAGACAGGCTGTGCAAGATGGCGGCTAGTCATTTATTACGACTTGGTTCGGTGAGAGATATTTATAACAAGCAAGGTAAGCTTATTCAAAATGGATTGCTTGCCTTGCTCAAACATCATAAGCGAACCGAAGCCCCCAAAGATAACATTGATGCTAGTAAATCGGCACTAAATTACTGTTTAACTAGCCCTGCAACACCTGTAAGTATTGCTAATTATGCTAGTGGACAAATGTTAAAGGCTGGTATTGAAGCGCCGCGTAAAAATGGTGTAATGGCAGTCGAGGTTTTATTTAGCTTACCGAATGACAGACACGCCCAAAATACGAAGCCATTCTTTAATGATTGTTTTGAGTGGGTAAAGCTAAACTTTGAAGGTGAATTACTCTCATTTGATATTCACTTAGATGAAGCCGCACCACACGCCCACGCGCTTATATTGCCTTTGATTGATGGCAAGATGCAAGGCAATAAATTAATTGGTGGCACGGGAAATTTAATGCGATTAATTAACTTATTTCATGCAAAAGTAGCAAAGCATTATGGTTTTAGTAGAAGCGATTACAAGCGTTATAACAGCGCGGATAAGGCAAGTATTGCATTGGCTGTTTTAAATCATTTACAAGGCGATAGCATCATGAAATCTAGTGCTTGGCCTTGGGCAAGAGAAGCGATATTTAGTGACCCGTTTCCTCTTGCGCAAACATTTGAGATTGTAATTGATAAGCCCACTATCAAAACCAATAAATCATTTGTGGATATTAAACGCAGTCACGGCAAAGGCAGCTTTGAAACATAGGCTTAAAACGCTATATAGTGAATTATACCGATAAACTATAAACGCTATCCTGTTATATAGCGTTTCATTTCTCAGCACATTTATATTTAACAATACGGTGAAGTTTTGCGGGTTGGTGACATTGGAAATTATTATTTTTATTGACTGGGTTGCCCCCCAGCTTTGCCATTTAAAAAATAGCTTAAAACTGCACTAAAATAGTCATGGCTTGATTATCGGTCAAACCAATATGATTGATGCCAGAAAAGTCGCTGTCAATTAAAGCACCTAAGTTATTGTCATCAATTTCATGGCCTATGACTTTTTCTAATGCTTCCGTAGCCGCATAATATTTGGCTCTAGCTTCTGCTGCGTTACTTAATAAAATCTTTGCTTGCTGGTAGTTCATTTTGATAACTCCTAAAAATAGATTAAATGTTTACTTTGCTGATAATGCTTTAATTAGTTTTCACACGGTTAAGTCTCCTTTAGGTTATCCTCAGTTTATAAATCCTTCTTAAATAATTAACTTACTTGAAATATTTACTCGGTATATTTTGGTCTAACACGCTATCTCCTCCAACGTGTCTTTTTGCCGAGCTATTTACTCCCATTGATAGTCTCGGTATTTTTTTTGCCTATCGTAAGCCGCTTTACGCTTGCTTAAATGGCAATACCTTTGCGCCAGCTTTGAGCTCGTCTAAATAATCAGCCCACGCTTGCATCATAGCTGTACGCTGTTCAATAAACTTAGTGCGGTTATAGGCTGCCCCTAGTGCATCGGGTACTTTGTGCGCTAATTGGTGTTCAATAATATAAGGGTCAATGTTTAATCTTTCATGCAATATCGTGCGCGCCATTGCTCTAAAGCCGTGGGCGGTAATATCTTTTTGTGTGTCATAACCCATACGTTGCAATGCTGCATTAATAGCCGCTGCACTCATTGGCTTTTTAGGGTCGTGTCCACCTTGAAAAACAAACTCACCATGCCCTGATAACGCTTTCATATCGGCAAACAATTTAGCCGCCTGTGTTGATAACGGTACAAGATGCATCGTTTTAGTTTTGCTAACTTTGTAACGCCATTCGTTAGCCTCTAAGTCTACATCTGCCCATTTAGCCGTTCTAAGCTCGCTAGGGCGCGTAAACACCAACGGGGATAACCTAAGCGCGCATTGCACTGTGAAAGAGCCTGTAAAGCCGTCTATTGCGCGTAATAGCTCGGCAATCTGTTTAGGTTCGGTAAACGCTGCCATGTGTTTAACTACTGGGGCAGGTAACGCACCTCTTAAATCTATGGTCGGGTCACGCAATGCCCTGCCCGTTTGTACTGCATGGCGAAATATTTGGCTAGTAGCTTGCAAAGTACGGTGTGCGGTTTCAAGTTTATTCAAGTTCTCGATACGCTTAATCACCTCTAAAATTTGTGGTGCGGTTATTTCAGATATCGGTTTGCTACCTAGCCACGGGAAAATATAGTTTTCTAATCGCCTCATTGTGCGTTCTTGATGTGAGGCTGACTTATTGGTGAAGTAACTTATTGCCCATTCACGCGCGACCACTTCAAAACTATTGGCAAGAACACCATTTTTAGACGCTTTAACAGCTTTCTTAGTTTCGCTAGGGTCTGTGTCATTAGCTAACAGTTTGCGTGCGTCATCTCGCCTATTTCTAGCGTCTGCTAGCGATACATCAGGAAAAGAACCCAATGCTAATGTTTTTCTTTTTCCATCAAAGCGGTAATCAAAACGAAACAACTTACTACCACTAGCTTGAATGAATAAATATAAACCTTTTTCGTCTGCCAACTTATAGGGCTTATCTTTTGGCTTGGCGTTATTTATAGCGGTAACTGTTAGCATTTGACGGTATCTCTTATTAAGAATCACTCGATACCGTCAAAGATACCTCAATAAATGACGGTATGTCAAGATACACCATGCGACAGCAACAGGCGTAAAAAAAGCCTAGAATGTTGAATTTACTAGGCTTTTGATACATCTTGCTACTAGGTGAAACACTTAAATGGTGGAGCTGGGGGGAATCGAACCCCCGTCCGCAAATCCTCTACAGACAGTTCTACATACTTAGCCTTGTTGTTTAATTTAACGTGCAACACACCAACAGACAAGCAGTTTGCACGCGAGCTACCTTAAGGTTAATGATGTATTAAGTGGCCCAATACAACACGTATCCCGTGTATATGACACTACGTATGGGTTACCCCAATCCAACCCACGGGAGAGCTGGTGTAGCGTCTAACAGAACTAAGCTGCTAGAGAGTAAGTTTCGTCGTTTGCGACTATACTTTTTTCAGCTGTATTTACGAGGTAATCTGAGCCTCGGTATGCCCTGCACTGCTTTGTAACCCACGTCGAAACCTGGTCAGCCCCAAATCAGTATTGCTGTGACTAACTAAATTAAAAGTTAGTTCCATCAACTGGTTGAATTATACGCTGGTTCACGTATAGATTGTTAAATATGGTGGCGGTTCTATCAACCATCAAAATAAGCAGTTTAAACACGCAACGCTAATAGGCACAACTAATGCTGAACGCCATCCCTACGAATAACCTTCAAGAAAGTAAGTAGTAATATTTTTAAATCAAACCAAAAGGATTGATTATTTAAATACTCCACATCAAGCCCAACCTTGTCAGGAATTGGCAATTCATCGCGCCCGTTAATCTGCGCCCAGCCAGTCAAACCGGGCACCAGTTTATCAACGCCATGCTGTGTGCGTAATTCGATTAAGTCATCCTGATTGAATAATGCAGGACGTGGCCCTACAAAACTCATGTCCCCTTTGATAATACTCCATAGCTGTGGCAGCTCATCCAAACTGGATTTACGTAAAAATGAGCCTATGGGCGTTAAAAACTGTTGAGGGTCTGCTAACAAATGGGTTGCTACAGCTGGCGTATCCACACGCATAGAGCGAAATTTAGGCATGTTGAATATTTTGTTATTACGCCCGACGCGGCCAGACCAATAAAAAACCGGACCAGCTGAAGTAAAGCGTACCATTGCTGCTATTAACATAAACGGTAATAGCAAAAACAGTGATGCAAAAAATGCCAACCATAAATCAAATAAACGTTTCATTATCAATCAGCCATAAAATTTTGATGATTACTTGCAACTACAAACATAACATTTCCAACAGCTTGGCCACCTTGTTTAATCATAAATCGTCGAACACTCCAAAAATTTAAAGCCTTACTTTAGCTTTGAATCAAGCCCAAGTGCAGTTGCCTTTAGGCCATCGGCAACGGAAACTGACGGCGCCCAACCAAGCAAAGTGCGAGCCTTAGTAATATCCACCTGCAAATTGCCACACAAGCGTTGCGCAATGTCTTTTTTACCAACTAAAACAGCACTAAGTTCAATTAGCTTTTGCGGCACAGGCAAAAGTCTGGACTTTACATCAAGCGCAACAGCACACGCACTTAGTAGCTCAGTGGTTGATAAATCATGTCCATCAGAAACCAAGAATACTTGACTGACTGCCGCCGGGTGATCAACACACCTTGTAATCAGGCTAACTAAATTACCTACATAAACAAAACTACGTTTGTTGTGAATAGCGCCCAATGGTAGAGGAATGCCACGTTTTACAGCGCGCATCATACTTGCAAAGTTTGCTTTCACCCCGGCACCATAAACTAATGGTGGGCGGATAATCACCACCTCCAACCCTGTTTGCTGTGCAATCTGCAATAGGCCTTGTTCAGCTTCGAACTTTGATACACCATAAGCGTCTTGTGGATTAGCAACATCACTTTCTTTAAATGGCTTATCTGCTTCTGTATGCTCACCATTCACCTTAATTGAGCTAATAAAAATAAAGCGTTTTACACCTGCCTTTGCTGCCTGATGGGCAAGGTTAAGTGTGCCATCAACATTAACCTTGCGAAACTCAGCCAATGGATCAACAACCGTGTCATGCATTACATGTACGCGTGCCGCTAGATGAATCACAACATCTACATCGCGCAACGCGCTTGACCAATCAGTACCACGATTAATTTCACCAACCATTGTCATTTCAACATTTTTAATTGCAACAACTTTAGTGCGCACCGCTACCAGTATTTCATGCCCTTGACTTAATAATTCAGCACAGAGCTCTTTACCCACAAAGCCAGTTACACCCGTAATTAAAACCTTCATGATGACTAAAAACTTTCTCTAACGATGATATTGCCCAATGGGAAATTTTTGCGGCGTATTACTGGTTTAAACAAATGTACCAAAGGCTGTATGGCTTTAGTGACACAAGCTAGGTAAGTCTAGGTTTAATCTAAAACTCAAATGGGTTAAGAAACTTTACAGAAAATCGTTCAAAGTCGCGCGTATTGCGGGTAACCACAGTGAGCTGATGCGAAATTGCGCAAGCGGCAATCATGGCATCTTCAATCACCGTATTTGATTGCCCGTGCATCAACCTTGCCCATATTCTGAATGATTCTGCGGTCATTGGTAGCACGCTGTAGCTACTGGCAAGCTGGTTAAGCCATGCTTCAATTTCGTTTGCTTTGTCCGTATTTTGCTCACGAGTGATTTCAATGCCTGCTTGTATTTCGCCAATGGTAACGGTGCAAAGATGCAAATCATGATCATCTACACTTTGCAACCACGCTACAACTGCGCCATGCGGTTTGATTTTTCTGAGCTCTGAAACAATATTGGTGTCGAGTAAATACATGCTTATTCGGTAATAGCTAGGCGACGGTTAACTTTGCCACGAGGAGGTATGCTTAAATCGCCACGCGCGATTTCAGACAACAGCAAGGCTTTTAACGTAGGTGGCGCAGCTTGATTTAAGCGCTTCCATTCGGCTATCGGCACCAACACTGCCGTTTCTACCCCGCGTCGCGTCACAAGCTGCGAACCTTCAGCAATACAGGCATCTAAAAACTCGCTAAAGCGCGCTTTAGCATCTTGCACAGGCCATGTGTTCATCATAAAACTCCAGTCAAACTAGTCATTAGACTAGTTTAATGATGTTGGTTTAATCTGTCAAATGCACTGCTAAAAAAATACCATCAAACCAAACCATTTGAT
Organism: Methylotenera sp.; assembly: GCA_030652995.1. Taxonomy (GTDB): domain Bacteria; phylum Pseudomonadota; class Gammaproteobacteria; order Burkholderiales; family Methylophilaceae; genus Methylotenera. The sequence continues at coordinate 64,011 of JAUSAG010000005.1, read as the reverse complement.
ATTTGATGTACTGCCTAATTCCAGACGGGATATAGCTACTGTAATTTTATTGGTAGCTTGGGTATCAAGATCATAAAACCATGCGCCACATTTGTTAAAAAGTTTATTTAACTGCAGAAAACTGTCACAGCTCGCCCTAATCCTAAATTAAACCGCAAGAAATACATTATTTTTTTTATTGGTTTGCGTTAAGTCAAATGATTGTTGTAAAGACCAACTTGATTCATCTTTACACATTTTAAAAAGGACGATGCTATGAAATATCGAAGTAAACCCATTTGGGACGCCACATTTATTAATACTGCAATTGTTTTAAATTGCCCGGTGACATCTCACCAATACCATTCAATCGTAAATAATTATTTATGTATAAGGAACGAAGTATATGTCTATTAAATCTGCAAAAGTAATGGATTTAAATGAATTTTTGATACTAATTCATCGTGCTGGCTATATGCGTTGCATTGAGCTTAGTCAATTCACTAAAAAGGAACTACCAATTGTCGTGGAAATAGTGAAAACACTGCTAAACCTTAAATTTATTATTTCGAGAACATTGCCAGATGCGGCCGGAGATATTTACTACCTGTCGACCAAGGGAGCGGAGCATCTAATAAAATCTGGTGTGCAGGTTAATGATGTTTACAAGCTTGAAAAATTCATCAACGATGAATGGAAATGTACGAATGATTGGAAGCATCATTTAATGTCTTTGGGTGCAATTTCGCACTTAATTGAACAGTCCTCCGGAGAACCAATCCCGTTTTATTTTGAAAGAGAAGTTAAGCGTGCTTATCCATACTTGGTAAAATATCCAGATGGATTAATCATCTACTCAGCAACTAGCGGCAATTGGATTGAGGTCGAGAATTCAGTTAAAGGGGGCGATAAACTTGAGTTGATGTGCCAAACAATAATTAACGCTAAAATGAATACATTGCCGACGCTTTTTGGAATAACCTTTAGTTCAGTGATGGTGTGTGTCGATCCTGATGCAAAAGATTTAAAACATAGTCGTATCAATCATATTCAAAGAGTTAGAAATAAGCTGGAGACAATGGTTACAGAAGATGTCTATTTTGGAATAGCTTATATGGAAATGGATCACCATCGTGTTTTATCAATTGAAACCGGTGAAATTTATGCCGAAAGAAATGTGGCCAAGTTAATTTTAGGTAGATTAGAACTTGTGGGGTGGTATTACTGGGATTACTTCTCAGATAATACTAATACATTGGGTATCTATAATCGTGATTGGGGTGCGCACTACACAATCATTGGTGATAAAGAAATTTTCTGGGAGGTTGGGATAATTGACTACGATGACAGCTATGATCATAACGGACCAATGGCTTTCTTAGGGCCGAAAAGGCACGTTGAGGAAGGTCTGGATGTATTCAAATCAGGTTATGCCACTTCGGTAAAAGCGTGCAAAACGGCTATTACCGAAGCACTGGAACTGCTGGTTTTGAATGATGTTAAACTCCACTTAATCACGGAATTTATTTAAAAAGTTTTAACTGATACGACTGAACGCTAGAATCCAAGTGATATGCACTGAAATCCCCTCTGAAAACGTTTTTAGTTTTCAGAGGCTGGATGAAATCGCGATCCGACTAGAGGAAAACAGGGTATGTAAACAACCCTTAGCGGCAAAATGTTAACGGTTGCAGTCAACTCCGCCCTACCCCCTATCGGCGATTATTCAAGCCATTCTGAGCTTATCAGCATTCACAATGCGCACTTGAATGGCTAACGCCCAGTGAGTATTGACTTTAATGTTAGCTACATATAACATTAATCCATTATTTTTATATAAATGTTAGCTATGAATAACATAAACCTTGATCTTAAGTCGCTGGGGGCTACCTTTAAGCGTGAACGCCTAGCGGTTGGACTCACTCAAGCCGAGGTCGCTAAAAAGTCGGGCTTAAGGCGCGAGACCATTATACAGCTGGAGTCGGGGGCGTCGATCAGTGCAAACACGCTCATTCAAGCCGTTTCAGCGTTAGGTAAATCAATAGCCATTGTTGACCGTAGGCTTGATTACGATAGACTCGATGAGGTGTTTAATGCAGACCGCTAAAATTAAAAAATTGAGCGTGGAAACGCCTGAAGGGCATGCCGGCACGCTCACTAAAGAATCGCGTTATGTCTTTAATTATGAAACCACCGCACGCGACGCGGAGGTTTCGCTGGTCATGCCACTTCGCGCACAAAGTTACGCCAACGGTAGCTTATTCTCCGTATTTGAGATGAATCGACCGGAAGGCTACCTATTAGAAACCATCAAAAAACGTTTTGCAAAACAAGGACCGCTAGATGACATGGCCTTGCTTAAAATTACAGGTGCCAATCAAATTGGCAGATTGACCTATCGCGACCCTGAAAATGACATTATCAACGCCAAGCCACAGGTGACGAAAGAAGAACTGATTAGATCAACGGCTTCATCTGAGTTATTTGAATTCCTCTCGGACATTTACTTTAACTCTGGGGTATCCGGCTTTCAACCAAAAGTGATTGTGCCTGATGCAGGAGCACGCCTGTCAGAAAAAGCCTCTGCAGTCACGTCAAGCTTGATTGTGAAGGCGGCAGGTGAAGATTATCCTTTTTTAGCGCAGAATGAATTCATGTGCATGGAGGTAGCAAGACGTGCCGGTTTAACCGTGCCTCCTTTCTGGTTATCAGAAGATGGCGGGCTATTTATCATGGAGCGCTTTGATGTAGCGGCAGATGGACAACGCTTAGGGCTAGAAGACATGGCGGTGTTAATGGGGAAATCGCCAGAAGAAAAATACAATGGCAGTGTTGAGAATATCGCAAAAGCGGTTGATCTCTTTTGCGGATCGAACTCGGTAGAAAGCAAGGCGAGGCTGTTTGAGTATATTGCACTCTCCGTTTTACTCAGAAATGGGGACGCGCATTTAAAGAACTTCTCACTTATTTACGATACCCCCCACGGGGATGTAAAGTTATCACCACTATATGACGTGGTGACCACCATGGTCTATCGAATTGAAAATCCTAGAACGGGCGCCACTAAAGTTGACAACACAATGGCTTTAAATATGTATAAAACCAAAAGCTACCCTCTAGCGCAAGCATTAATCACGTTTGGTAAATCTGTTTGTATGGTAAAAAACCCTGAAAGGATCATCGAGAGGGTTGAAGAGGCTAAACGTGAGACACTCGCCGATCAACAGTCCAGAATAGATCCTTGGCTCTATTTCAACCTAAAATCTGTTTGGGGTGGAAGTGGTGTTGCGGATTAAAAAGCTGATAATTATCTAAAAATACCGTACCTTGTTATGCCACCATCAATACTACGCATTGCACCTGATGTGCTCGTGATTGCCGGGCTATCAAGATATAGAGTTAAACTAAAACACACGCGTCGCTACGCTCCGACTGTTCACTTTGCTGTAGCGCGTCAACTATCTTGTCTAGTTCAGCGACAATTAACTTGTCTAGTTGACGCTGAGATTTTTACTACTGTTTTTGCATAGATGATTTTCTTCGGTAGCGTTCACGTTCGAGCAGAATCAGTGTTCACGATAACCCAGAATCAGTGTTCACGTTCATCCATAATGGGTGTTCACGATGCTCCAGAATATGCAGTCACTTATCCTAAAATCGGTCACGATAAACCGTTTTGGCTGGTCACGATAGACCGTAATCACTGGTCACGTTGGACCGTTTTGACTGGTCACGATAGGCCATAATACCCACAAAATAAGTCAATTGTAAAATAATGAACAACAAGCACAACCTTGATAAAGAGCCTAACGGAATCGAGACTTAACCATTGCAACCCCTAAGTTTAACTTTAATCCATCTAGCCTGGATGTTTCATAAATTCGCATGATGTTCGCCCGGGATATTGGTTTTTCAGTGCTTTTTATCAGATAGCGCGTAAAACCTCGTCCTTTACCAGTTCTTGGCATCACCACCAATCCAAAGCTGCTGAAGCAGCAAGATTGGTGCGAAGGGCGAGGATGTAAGCGCGAACGGCGTAAGCGACAGCTTTCGCTTTCCACAAGGCTTCAAGATAGAACAACACAACAATCGCCTCTTTCTACCTAAGCTAGGCTGGATACACTGTCTATTACAATCAAGCGTTATCTAACCTGCTTAAGCCTTGCGTTAAACTAGCAATAGATGACTGCACAACTTTTTTGGGAAAATATCTCATTTCATCAGGTTTAAGTGGAAAGTTTGGCAAATACTCTTGCAGCAATTTGAGCACCATTACCGCTTGGTTAAAATCGCGTTGTTTTTTTACAGGCTCTCGATCAGCTTGCTGAGATAACCATGCCTTATGTAAGGAAAACGCTCTCGGGTCGGGCACTGGCATTAGGACAGGCAATCCGCTTGAGGCAATTACTATAGATTCAACACGTGGTGAATTTGCCAACCACTCTAAATTAGGGACTTCAACCAGCTCAAGATCTCCAGCAGACATTGCCTCAGGTTTTACATAAGACATTCCCTTGTCTTGAGTAATAAAATCAACCATAAACCCATCTTTATTGACAGCTCTAAAACGCTCACTCGCTTTCACTTCAAATGTTTTATCCACTTTTTTAAGTAAGCCCAATAAGCCATGACCATCTAACTTTTTTGCAACTATCGAGATATGCTGACGAATGTCATATAAGAGATCAACATCGCCTGAAGCCAAGAGTTCCATCTTAAACTCAACCGCCCCCATCGCCTCATAGGCAAAAAGGGCATGAGTTCCCACTACTCTAAACTCAGATAAGACCTGAACCTCGTCAAGCTTTAATAGAATTTCAGCAACCACCGTGGGCAATCGACCTAAGCGCATGGCGCGATTCAAGCGTGTTTGAATTGCAAGCTTATCTTTAAGCCCAGAAAATTTATCTAAAGCAAGTGCTCTACCATCTTGAAAATTCTGGTAGATAGCTTCAGTGCTCTCAGACCTTACCCCTAAAGACCTTCCATGCCCTGATGCGCTAGTTAAACGTACAAGATAATCGTTGCCATTCACGTTTTTCCAGCGCATAGCATAGCGATAATCATTTTGGCGCCAAACCATCTCCCTAAAAATACGATAGAGCTGATCTGACTCGACTAAAAACAATCTTTGCTGATCTGAGAGTTCCTTCATTTTTTGCCTGCCAAATTAACTAAAATTAAATATACAGGCAAAATTAAGTAACTGCAAACTATTTAACTTTTCATCAAGCTATCAATTTTTATACCTTGGCGCCTTAGTATCTACTTTTAACTGCAGTTAATAATGGGGATATTACCAAAGCATTTGAAGTTACCGACAAAGCAACTTGCGTCAGTTATCATTGCTGAACGCATTTTCAAGCTGGCTTAGACCACACAGTACGGTTTACATAATCAACATAGCTCAACACGACCCGTAATACTTGTTTGGAGACTGGACCCGCCTCGTAATCCTGAACTGGCAACATTACGCGTTTAGCTTTGTCATGTTGAGCAATGATTACCCGCACAGCATCTAACACACGCTCTTTTTTGAGACCACTCATGATCAGCGTACCAACATCCATCCCTTCTGGGCGTTCGTGTGCGTTACGGATAGTAATGGCTGGTAAATTGAGTAGTGAACCTTCCTCAGAAATTGTGCCGCTATCTGATACCACACACAGCGCTTCCATCTGCAATTTGATGTAATCGCAAAATCCGAAAGGTTTAAGGAACTGAATATGCGGATTGAGGTTGCCCAACTCCATTGTATCCAGCCTCTTTTTAGTACGGGGGTGGGTAGAAACAATAACAGGCATATTATAAGTTTCTGCCAAAGCGTTGAGTGTTTCTACCATGTTCGCCATATTTTCTGGGCTATCGATATTTTCTTCGCGATGCGCACTAACAATAAAAAACTTATTAGCCTCAAGGTTCATGCGTTGCAGTACATCTGACTGCTGAATTTTTGGCATGTAGTAATCTAGCACCTCACGCATATGCGATCCAGTTTTGATGATAGTTTCAGGACGTATGCCTTCGGCAATCAAATAGCGACGAGCATGCTCGGTCAGCACCAAGTTAATATCACTCAGATGATCCAGCACTTTACGGTTCAGCTCTTCTGGAACTCGCTGATCAAAACAGCGATTACCCGCCTCCATGTGAAATACTGGAATCTTGCGTCGTTTGGCTGCGATTACTGCCAGACAAGAGTTCGTATCGCCATATAACATGACTGCATCTGGCATTTCTTTTTCCATCACCGCATCAGATTTTTCAATGACACGCGCGATAGTCTGCGCTGCATTGTCTCCCACTGCCTCAAGAAAATAATCCGGCTTGCGAATGCCTAAGTCTTCAAAGAACAACTGGTTAAGTTCGTAATCATAATTCTGTCCGGTATGCACCAAAATATGTTGGGTATGCTGATCAAATTCGGCAATTACGCGGCTCATTTTAATCAACTCAGGGCGCGTGCCCACAATCGTCATCACTTTAAGCATTTAACGCTTCCTGAATGTAATCTAATTTTAACAATAGCGCTTTAACCTGTTCAACATTTAATCGATGAGTATTATGAGAAGTATAGTCTTCCTGATGTGAAATACTCTCTTCACCTTCGCTAAAATATTTAGCGTAATTTAAGTCACGATTATCTGCAGGAATACGATAATAACCACCCATATCTTGCGCATGCGCCATTTCCTCACGCGATATTAGAGATTCATATAACTTCTCGCCGTGTCGCGTGCCAATAATGCGAGTTTCATTGTCTTTTGCAAATACCTCTTTAACTGCTTGCGCTAAGTCTGCCACTGTTGAAGCTGGTGCTTTTTGCACAAAAATATCACCTTGCTGACCATGCTCATAGGCATAAAGCACTAAATCAACAGAATCCTCAAGCGACATCAAAAAACGCGTCATGTTTGGATCTGTAATGGATAAGGGCTTATTCTCTTTAAGCTGTGACACAAACAATGGAATGACCGAACCACGTGATGCCATTACATTGCCGTAACGTGTTGCACAAAATACTGTTTCCCCTTCACTTTGCATGCGGGCTTTTGCCACCAAAAGTTTCTCAGCCATCGCTTTAGAAATCCCCATGGCATTAATTGGATAAACCGCTTTATCTGTGCTTAACACTACTACGCGTTTAACACCGTTAGCAGTAGCAGCATTCATCACATTTTCAGTACCAAGCACATTGGTACGTACAGCCTCCATAGGGTAAAACTCACAAGATGGAACTTGCTTCAATGCGGCAGCATGGAAAACATAATCCACACCTTTCATCGCTTGAAAAACACTATCGTAATCTCGAACGTCACCAATATAAAATTTAAGCTTACTGTTGTTCAACGCAATGCGCATCTCTTCCTGCTTTTTCTCATCGCGGCTAAAGATACGAATCTCGCGTACGTCCGTAGAAAGAAAACGCTTAAGCACTGTGTTGCCAAAAGAACCCGTACCGCCTGTAATCATTAATACTTTATTTTTAAACATTTTTATCCACCGCTATCTGTTGGCATTATTGATATGAATGCATCGTCTTGATGAGATCAATCCATTCAGGAACCTTATATCCGGTTGTCAGGTTAAATCTTTCGGCGTTAAGCGAGCGGTCAATCACTAGGTCGTCATCCGGTACTATTTCAATTGACTTTCCATAAACCTCAGCCACCAGTTTTAATAAGTCATACTTTGAAATCGGCTTAGCTGCAACATGATAAACCCCTGTCAACTCTGTTCGCGACAATACAACATCACGAATCACTTTAGCCAGAACAACCGTAGGCAGCCCAGAAAATATCGCACGGCTAAAACCCTTGCAACTACCCTGCTGAGATAGAAACCAACCAATCAGACCATGAGCACTTTGTAGCTCATGCCCAATAATCGAAGTGCGTATAGTAATGGCATGCGGATAATCAACCTCACCCAAATACTTGGATTTACCATAAAGGTCTGTAGCATCAGAAATATCGCTTTCTACATAGTTGCCTTTTGAACCGGAAAAAACACAATCTGTACTCATGTGAACAAGGCGTGCACCAGCTAGATCACACAAATTAGCCAACCTATGGGGCAACATTGCGTTAATTGGTAACGTAATAAGCGGGTCATCCACATCAGCTAATTGCTTAATTAAACCAATACAATTAATAACAACGTCAGGCCTCACCTGAGCAAACAACTTGACTAGCGCATCATGGTCACCCACATCACACCCAGTAACAATGGTATCCGCTATTTCTTTAGAAAATAAATGCGTGACATTACCAGAACGCACCGTGCCAAATACTTCCAAACCTTGTTTTTCATGCATGACACGCAAAACAGCGTTACCAAGCATTCCACTCGCACCTAATACTAAAACTCTCAATGGTTATCCTTTTTATTCTTCTCAATCACCGCTTCAAAATGTTTAATCAACTCAGCAGTTAACATTTCCTCATCAAAATGCTGCTTAAAATAAGCGCGTCCATTAACGCACATTTGATCGCGCTCAGATTCTGGCATTTGATAAAGCCCGATAATTGCCTGAGCCAACGCCTCATCGTTCTCTGCTTGTGCAGCAACACCTGCTTTTGCCTCGTTAATCAATCTTGCACCTTCACCATTCAAACAAGCAATAATAGGTTTACCTACAGCAAGATAAGCCTGTATTTTACTCGGAATAGTCAATTCAAAAATAGGCTGATTTGTTAAGGTTACCAATAGAGCGGAAGCCCGTCGCATTAAAAGCGGCATCGTTTCAACTGGAAAGCGCCCTTCCAAATACAGGTTAGTTAACTTCCTTTCAACAACCTGCCTCTCTACCCAAGCTCTTTTACTGCCACTACCCAATATCACTATTTTAATTTCAGGATATGCGCTTAACCTTTCAGCTGCTGCAACAATAGTTTCCATCGCTTGAGCAGAACCGATATTACCGGCGAATAAAACTGTGAACCCAGATTGAAGTGATTGAATATGTGGAACTTGAATGGCTTGCGGAGAATAAAACTCTTTTTCTACAGAGTTTGGATAATATGCAATGGGTATTTTAGGCGCAAGTTTTAAAACTGGCTTAATAAAAGCTTTAGACTGAACCAACAATAAATCCGTATGCGAATAAGCAAACCGTACAAATCTTTCAAGCAACTTCAACAGAAGCGGAGACTTCACATAACCTGTTGCCTCTGCACTTTGCGGCCATAAATCCTGCACCCAAAGCACTACGGGAACACCCTTTAACCAACCCAAAAAAGACGCTGGAATCACCTGAAAAACAGGTGATGGTGCGTAAACGAATATCACATCATATTTTGTTTTTCTAAGTAGCCAAGGCGCAAACAACAAGCCTGTAACAATAAATGAAAAATAGTTCAATGCCAACCTGATTCCACTCTTGTTGCCTCTAGCAACAATTGGTACACGATGAATTTTTATGCCTTGCCAAATTTCAGCATTACTTCTATATGAACGGTAGCCTGAAAAAACTTTACCCTCAGGATAATTCGGTTGCCCTGTTAGCACTTCGACGGTATTGCCTTGAGATAGAAGTGACCGAGATAAATCATTAATTCGAAAATTTTCGGGCCAGAAATATTGAGTAACCACCAGAATATTCATTATCTACCTGAAAAAAACTTATAAAATCGCTCACGCAATAAATAAAGATAAGGTGTTGCATTGAAAAAAAACTTAATTTTATTTTTAATCGGGGCTCGTGGTAAAAAAAGCAAAACCAATGGATATCCAAGATACCTTAACAATTGAAGACAAAACTCAACTAACAATTCTCTTTGCTGGGATGGTAGCAACTTCTCTTTATATGTTTCATAAAAGTAAAACAAAGCTCGCTGGCGTAACCACATTTGCTCATTAACTTGAGCAAACTCCACTCCTCTTTTATAGCTATTATTAGCATGTATTCGATACATCAAACCTATAATAGGAACGTGAATAACCGTAACAGGTAAATACCTAGCATGTAAAACTAACCAACTGTCTTCATTTGCAAGCATGGATGGGATAGGGAAAACTAAATCACCAAAAGCCTTATTAAAAGCCATACACCCTCCAGACTCTAGCCCTTTATTAGGATTTTTTGGCAATATCATTCCGTCATAAGCTTTTGTTTCAGAGAACGACTTCAACTTACAGAATGTAATAGTAGGTGTTTCTGGTGTCGCGCTACGCAAAGGTATAACTCTATCTTTAAGAGCAGATGCAACTAAAAGATCATCCCCTGCCAACAATATAAAATAATCACCCAATGCACGCTCATACGCTAAACTAAAAGCTGCAGCTTTGCCTATACCATCTGTTTCAATAATTCTCACAAAAGGATAATTAAGATTTTTCAGCAATAAAATGGAGTTATCTGTAGATCCGTCATCAACCACAATAACTTCAAAATTACATTCATCTATTTCAAAAATAGACTTTAGCGCACTTTCAATGTAAAGCGCTTCATTCTTAATAGGCATCAAAATACTAATCATAATTCCATCCTGCCTAAATATATGCCACAGGGGTATGAAGCTTCATCGCGACTAAAGTATTAGCTAAAGAAGAATCTATATCACCATAAACTCGCAACCAATTAGGCTTCTCTTTTAGTGGAGCAACTTCAATTGCCTCCTGTATTCTGCCAGTACTTTGCCCATGAGCCTTATCTCCAATCGTAAGATTGGAGCCTGGCTTGAGTATATCTAATTCATCAAAAAATACGTCTGTCATATTGACATCGTAATGTTGCCCTGTGTGGGTGATAATTTTGCGCACGGTTGACGAGTGTTCACGAAATGCGCGTGACACAACCGTTGCTTTAGCAAACTTAGGACGTGCGCCAATAATTGTAATAATTTTCATGCGAAGTTATACATTGCCTATGATATATAGGCTAAAAATAAAGCTGATACCAGCGAATAAAGTTAATCCATCGCCAGACTTGCCAACTAAATGGTTTTTTACCAGCGACAATCAAATTAAACTCGTTTATTATTCCTTTTTGATTTAAAAATGGCACATCAATATCCACACTCAACCAAGCACGAATTTGATCCTCCATACCGATTAACCAAATCTTTTCAGGTGTTTCAAAACCAACTTTATCTTTTCTATCAAGAATTTCATCAGGCACAATCCCGCGCATAGCAGCACGAAATACGCTTTTAGTTTCACCTTGTTGCGATATTAAATATTGTTCAGGTAAAGACAATAAAAAATTAGCCAAATCTGGTGTTAAAAATGGCACGCGGCTTTCTACTGAAAAGCGCATAGAGTTTCTATCTCCATGTCTGAGCAATGATGGCAACCCTCTACGTGTGATAGAAAAGGCTAATTCTGCAACCAACCTGCGACCAGCAACGTTACTTGGTGCTAATTGTCTAGGGTGGCCCAAAAACACGCCGGACTCCGCTAAAAGATTAGTATCAATCCATGCAGGGCTATGTCCCGTACCATTTAACTTGCGAAACAATTGATACAGTGAGCCATCAACATATTCAGCAACTACGCTTTTAATGCAATCCTTAACATTTCGCCCAGGCCAATCAGACCAGTTTTGCAAAAAAGTATATGCATCAATATACTGATGTATATCTAACATGCTTTTAATGCGCTTACTTGGGTAACCGTTATAACCCGCTAAAAGCTCATCTGCACCCTGGCCATCCAAAGTGACAGTAATGCCATTATCCTTGGCAAGCTTAAATACGCGGTACTGTGCATAAATACTAGTGCTGCCAAAAGGTTCACCTTGCGCCAATATCATATCGTCAAGATCATTAGCTAACTCACTAGATGTTACAACGACTTTATGTGGCACCGCCCGCACATGTTGATTAACGATATCCACCCAAGCTTCTTCAGAAACACCACTGCCACGGGCAATGTAACTAAAAGTGTTAATTGGCAAGTCGGGTTCAACATGGCGCATGGCACAAACCACGGCAGAAGAATCAACCCCGCCCGATAGCGCAGCACCTAAAGGTACATCACTCCGCAAATGCAAACGGATGTTATTGAGAAACCTCTCTCTCAATTCATCTGCTGCATCCGCAAAGCTAATGGCTTTATTTTCTGCAATCTCAGGTTTCCACCAAGCCAAAGGCTCCGTGACTTGTCCATTAGCAACATCAATTTCAACAATATGACCAGGCAATAAATGATTAACCTCAGCCACAAAACTGCGAGGCCCGCTATCATAATCGCCATGCACTAGGTAATCATAAGCGCGCTGCCAATCTAACGTTATTTTTTCGCTTTTTATCGCTTTAATCGCTGAAATTTCAGATGCAAATAAAAAATTACCATTTTCTAATGTATAAAAAAAAGGCTTAATGCCAAAAGGGTCACGCACACAAGTTAAAGTGCCAGCCAACTTATCAAACACCACAAAAGCAAACATGCCCACTAACTTTGTTAAGCAATCACGCCCCCAGCATTGCCAAGCGGTGAGTAAAACTTCAGTGTCAGAATCTGTATTAAACGCAAAACCTAAACTACTAAGCTCTTGGCGTAGCTCACGATAATTATAGATTTCACCGTTAAAAACTAAGCCATAGCGTTTATCAGATGAATACATCGGCTGGTGCCCACCAGAGCTCAAATCTATAATTGAAAGACGAGTGTGCCCTAAAGCCACCACTCCGTTTGGCACTGAGTGAAGTTCATAACCTTGATCATTCGGCCCACGCAAATGCATTGCAGAAACGGCGCCCTGTAATTGCTGATGTAATTGAGTTGGAGCCTCACGCCACCAGCCACCAGTAATGCCACACATATTAAATACCGCCTGACAATCTAAATTTAATCACACGCTGACCTAACAAAATAAGACCTATTAATTCAGGCAAAAAAACGCTTTGTAATGCCAGCTCTCAATTGACGAAGTTCAGAAACCTTTACTAACCTTATAATCACAAAAAATAAACAAGCCAGTACAATTACTGATAACTTCAAAATAATACCCGCACTAAAAGATATATCAAATTTTGGTATCCAGTATGCCAGCAAACCTGAGGTAACTACCGAAAAAAATATGGGGTGCCATTGATGTGGAACAAAATAAAATTTTTGGCTCAACTTCATGTATGCGAAAAATACACCTGTATAGCTAAGTAAAGTTGCAATAGCAGCACCCGAAATACCAAATTCAGGAATAAGCACCCAATTTAATGCCACATTGAGAACTGCCCCACCAATATTTATATACAAAATTAAATATGTTTTCTTGGCAATGCTAATACCTGGAGCAAAAATATACATATTTGAAAGCAAAATGGCTGGGGTCAGGAAAATTACTATTGATGCGGCCGAATAATAAGCAGGGGTAGTCATTAAATACAGTATCTCACTAGCAAACAAACTTAGTGATAAAAAAATCAATAGTGAAAAAACAATAAAGCCTCGAAAAATTACTGCCAATTGCCTTGGTGTTTGTTCATCATGATAATTAGAAAAAATCAGGGGTGTCAATGCTCCTTGAAAACCTACGATCACTAAGCCAACTACACTTGCCAAACGATACCCAATTCCAAACAAACCCACCTCATCTACAGATAAAAAATGATTAATCATCAGACGGTCAATATAAAGCGTAATAAAAACAGCGATACCAGAAGGCACTAAAGGGGCAGAAAAGGTAAGCATTTCCTTGAGTCGAGACCATTGAAACTGAAAGCGTAAGCTATTTTGAAGATACCACAGACCATAAATGCATCCTATCAACATACCACCGGCCATACCCAACAACAGGCCATACAAACCCCACCCTAAGACATAAGTCAGAAATACAGCAAACACAGCTGTCATAATCGTAACCGACATACTAACAACTGCGTAATGCCTACTACGAAACTCCCAACGAAACTGGTTCTGAACAAGATAAAACACGCCGTTAATGAAAATATAAATCACACCGACTTGGAACGAAGTCTCCATTCCGTCTCGCCCCATGATAAGACGGGATAATTCTTTATTGGCAATGAGCGTAACAATCAAAAAAAGAGCATAACAAAAAACTGTAAACCAAAATGCAGACGATGCATAAGCAACTCTCCGTCCAGCATCTTTTTCGCTTGAATAAAAACGAGCGACACCTTGAGAAACTTCTAGCGCCACCGTAAGATTTACTAAGGTCGCAAAAGCAATAAACAAATCAAGAGAACCAAAATCAGCAGGAGTTAATACTCGTGTATAAAGCGGAATCAGAATAACCGCCAGACCACGACTAACTATAGAAGGAATCGCGTATACCACGCTATCTCTAATGAATGACTTTAACATGGGCGTAAAGCCTGTTTTCTGTCGTTACCTTTTCGCCAATCAATAACATTACCTGAAACGAGCGGTACGTCTTTCTGATAGATTCGGATCAAATCTCGGGCAATTTTTTGAACATCATGAACACGCTCAGCATAACTACGACTTTGCTTACCAACTTCATGGAGTCGCGTAGGTGATTGCACCCATTCTTCTAGTACAGACTCGATTGTGTCTGGGTTGGCATTGATAATCGGGAATCCCTCTGGAAAACCAGAAACCAGCTCAGGAAGAATATAGCAAATAACAGGTTTGCCAAGTGCCATAGCTTCACAGGCAAAAACTCCATGTGATCCACCACATAGTTGATCAATAACCAGATCTGCTGTTTTATACAGTTCCATAGCATCGTTATGCGGTAGACCAGTCACTCTAATGTAGTCAAACTCCAGTCCTTTTCGTTTAAGATTTTCCACTGCCCGCTCAATGTGTACTGTTCCCTTGAAGGCTTGCTGGCTAGGCGCATGCATCACCCTAACACGCTTGCTTTTTGAATCTGGATAGCTCGGTGTGTACAGAGAAAAGTCAATACGCTGGCCAACCACGTGTATTTTATTGAAATACGGTTCAAGAAACAGGTTAAAGCTATGATCTGGAAATATAACTTCCCCATCAGTTATATCTGCCCAAGCACGTAACATCTTACGATTATTCACCTCTGATTCATGATAGGAATTCACGTAATACGGGTTACGTTTAGCTTCCGTATCGGGAAGCCTAACATCACTACCAAAAAATTCAGTTACAAGGCGTTTACCTCGCAACTTTTCGTAGCGTGCATCAATTTGCAACGGTAGTAAAGTTCTAGCAAAATAGTAATGGTAAACATCGAACACCTCAGCTGTCTGAAAAAATGCGCTTAGTCTATCTATTCCTTTCAGCCAATAAGTACCTCTATTGGGTAATACTATATCAATGGGAGACGGATAACCAAAAGGATGAAGATTAGTCATGCAAGATGCTTCGTAACCTAACTTCTTCTGGGCTTGAGCTGTAACACATAGTTGTCCCGCAATTTCTATTGGCAAGTGAAGTATTCTCATAGACATTTACCTCGGATTCAAGCTATAGATAGTAACTCGTACCTTAATCTGAAAAATTCTGTCAATTGCCACACTCTTGTGGCATATTCTAGCTAAGTCCATTTTTCTTTTGATATTGCACCATCCAGTCTGCATCAATCGAACGAATCACTTTAGCGGGGCTACCTCCAACCATTACATTATCCGGCACGTCCTCAGTAACAACAGACATTGGCAACACAATGACTTTATTGCCGATGGTTACTCCAGGATATATCGAAGAAGGTCCCCCAATATAACAACCGCTCCCTATTCGAGTAGGATTGCGAACAATCCACGGATTGCCGCTTCGATTATCCATCATAATGTTAGAAAAAGATGAGCTATGCGTCCAGACAAGAGAAGCAACACCAAACGTGGTATGCGATCCCACTTCCAACCCACCTGATGCATCTAAAATGACATTTTCTCCAATCCAAACATTTTCACCACAAGTCAAATTTTGAGGTGAGATAATTTTTGCTGACTCCCTGACCCTGCAACCATGAGACAAACCAAGCATTTGAGCTCGCTCATCATCCGTCATAGCTAGTGCCAGAAAATTACGCAGAATATCTTCTCGCAATCCTTGTGTGCGTTCTGTATCGACAAAGCAAAGATCATCAGAAGACCATATAGCCTGCGCCAGCTTGATAATGCTTTGCTTTACAGAATCACTCATCGCATTACATTCTTTATCGAACCTGCCACTTTAACCAAATCAATACCATCAAAACACGGAAGCGTAATTGTAGTTTGTTCTAGCTTAGTTGAATTTTTCTGCGGGTTGGCATATTTGCGCATAAAGTAAGTACCACTACTCATGGCGTAGGTTCCTATGGTTGTCTCTACACCTGCTCCACGCAAAGCAAGAATCAGTGCATCACGGTCACAACCTTCAGGTACTTTGAAAACAAGCGACTGAATATTGGATCGAACATTTACACCAATCTTTTGCGGCACAAAGCCCAACGGTACAAGTTCTGTCATATAATCTTGGCGAATGCTATTACGTTCATCAACGATTTTTTCAATCTTAGCCAACTGTTTACTTGCCATAATCGCCTGAAGTTCAGGCAGCCGAAAGTTATATCCATAGTCAACAAAATCCATGGCAATGCCTTTTAGTCCCTTTGCGCCATGCATAAGCTTCATCTCCAACCAATCTGCCCAATCATCACGATTAGTGGTGATTGCACCACCCTCACCACTACTAATCAACTTGCGCGGATGAAAACTAAAACATGTAAGGTCGGCAATAGAACCACAGCGGCGCCCATTTTCCCCGCTACCAATTCCACATGCTGCGTCTTCAATCAGCGGCAAGCCATATTTTTCACATATGGCTTTAATTTCGGTCAGCCCTTCTGGATTACCAAGCGCGTCAACAAAAATCACCGCTTTGGTACGAGGTGTGATTTTTCGTTCAAGCTCTTCTGGCAACATATTAAAAGTGTGAATATCAACATCAGCGAATATCGGACGAGCACCAAGATCTTCTACTACGTTTGCAGTTGCAGGAAAAGAAAAATCCGACACAATAACTTCATCATCCTTATCCACCCCCAGCAACTTAAGGCAAACCCATAATGCTGTCGTAGCAGACGTCATCAGAAAGGCATGTTTGGCGCCTGTGTATTCTGCCAATTGCTTGCGCAACGCCTCGACATTGTGCCCCCGTGTGAAAATTCCACTTTCAAACACAGCTCGAAACTCCGCCTCCACCTCATCAAAGGTAATGTAAGGCTTCATTAGACGTATGTTACTCATGCAACTTCCTTAATGTGTTGTTGATACCAAGTTAAAGTTTCACGTAAGCCGATGTCGAATGGGGTCAACGAGTAGTCAATCATTTTGCGAATTTTCTCGTTACTTGCATTGTGGCAAAGCACATCGGATTTGCGCTCTGGCTTATTCATTATTTCTCCGCGATAGCCCATTTCAGCACAAACTTGCTGCAACAGATCACGTATGGAAATTTGATTATCGGTAGAAATATTTACCGATTCTCCTTTGAGCATTACATCATAAAGCTTGATTACAGCATCAACGGTATCGTGGACATAAATAAAATCCCGACTTTGCATGCCATCACCATGCAACTCTGGCGAAATACCGTTCAAAATACGCCAAGCAGTAATAGGAATAATCCCGGCAAGGTATCCTTTATAATTCTGGCGTGGCCCATAGTTGTTAAATGGGCGCACAATAAAGGCATCAAGGTCAAACATTTTTACATAGCTCTCAACCGCAAAATCAGCTGATGCTTTACCAGCAGCGTAGGTGGTTGTCGGATTTTTTGGGTGAGCCTCATCCATTGGCTCATAAACCGCAGAGCCATAAACTTCTGAAGTGGAAAAATGGCAAAGTGCTTTAAATAACCCACGTCTTTGAAATTCAAGCAGGTTAAGCACCACATTAACATTGGTAGAGAACGCATTTGCGGGATTTAGGAATGAATAATTCAACGCTTTTGTAGCGCAATTAAATACAATGTCAATTTTGTGCTTGGTAAATATATATTCTAAGCTAGTAGCCAACTCAGCATCATCTTTATAGAGGCTTACCAGCCCTGTTTTCATTGCATCAGCGAGATTAGCTTCATCACCTGTAAATAAGTTGTCGATTACGACAACTTCACTAGCACCTCGTGCTAGAAGTTGATCAACCAAGTGACTTCCGATAAATCCAGCACCGCCGGTTACAAGGACTCTACTTCCTAAAATTTTTGGTCTGTTGGTATTCATTTCTTCATCTTATGTATTCATTGTTGCTTCTGCGGTTTCTAAAATCTTCAGCACGCGAATTGCTTGTTCTGGGCCTGATTGCGACTGTTGGTTTAATTCAATACAAGACGCAAAGTGATCTATGCTGTTAAAAAGAGCATCCTTCTCTGGGATATATGGAATCCAAATATCTCCAACCCGTGTTTTAACTGCATAGTCCTCATACTCAACATCACTACCTGCTATGACATCTACGCCTTTATCATAAATGGTGAGCTTTTCCGTTGATGGCTTCATATCATCAAACACCACCATTTTTTTTGTGCCTGCAACAATGAGCTTTCTTTCCTTTAACGGTGAAATCCAGCTTGACTGAATGTGCGCAATGAAATTGTCATACCTTAACATTAAGAATGTCAGGCTTTCTTTAGGATTGTATTTTTTTTCACCAACGGCTTTGATGTAAAAAGGTTCTTTTCCATCAGACAAATAGTCAATGATTGATAAATCGTGAACAGCTAAATCTGCCATGGCACTCACATCTTTCTTAATTTGTCCTAAATTCATCCGCATTGCTTCTATGTATAAAAAATCACCCAATTCGCCAGAAACAATTAAGTCACGTATTTTTTGAATACATGGGTGGTACATCATAATGTGATCAATATGGATGATAAGCCCTTTATTTTCGGCTAAAGTTGCTAGCTCTTCTGCTTCTTTCACCGTTGATGTAAAAGGCTTTTCTACATAAACATGCTTGCCCGCGTTGAGCGCGTCTTTCACCACCTGAAAATGTGCACTAGTCTCAACAGCCACAGCAATGGCTTTAACTTCAGGATTACTTAGAACTTTTTGATAATCAGTTTCGTAGCTTGAGTGCTCAACGTAAAGGTTATGCGCTTTTTCAAGCCGCGCCTGTTTTAAATCACAAATGGTATGCAAGTGAAGTTTTTTATTTGCATATATGTTTTTTGCTACGTTTGGACCCCAGTAACCATAACCAATTAACGCGATATTCATATCACTTCACCAGAACCATTAATATTAGTAATTTTTCCGCAAACTGTACATTTATTTTGGTAATCCAAGCGATGTCCACATTCACAAACATAACCAACTACTTTGCTAGGATTACCCATCATTAAAGCATGTTTAGGAACATTCTTAGTAACAACACTACCAGCTGCAATCATGGAATAACTCCCGATAACGACGCCACAAACAACGGTTGAATTAGCGCCGATACTTGAGCCCTTTTCTACTAATGTTGGAGTAATTTTCCATTCAGTGTTGAAAGCTCGCGGGACTTTGTCATTTGTAAATGCCACATTAGGGCCAACAAAAACATCATCCTCTATTGTCACTCCGTTATAAATTGAAACACTGTTCTGAATCTTACAGTGGTTGCCAATCTTCACTCCATGATCAATGTAAACATCTTTAGAAATAATGCAACTATTGCCAATTTCAGCATTTTCCCGAATCTGCACATTTACCCACACTTTTGTACCTTCACCAATCAGGCTACTCTCTGAAACATTGGCAGTTGGATGAATAAATACACTATTCATACTTGCTCTAACACGGCATGAGCGATTTGTTGAATTGTAGAATCACTCATATAAGGGCTCATAGGTAGACTCATCACACGCTTTGCTATTGACTCAGAAACTGGGTATGAGCCTTCTGGCTTATTTAGGCTCTCAAATACGGGCTGAAGATTGAGTGGGATTGGATAATGCACAGCGGTTGGCACACCAATTACCTTTAGCTTTTGTTGCAAGGTTGCACGGTCATCTACCAGAATTGTATATTGCGCATATACCGACAAATTAAATTTTTCAATATATGGCGTAACAACAGCGCTCATCAGCAGACTATCATATTGCTGTGCAATTCTATGGCGAGCAAGAACTTCTTGTGGAAACACTTCCATTTTTGCCAACAGAATAGCTGCTTGCAAGGTGTCTAAACGACCATTTATTCCAATCCGCGGGTGGTAATAATGTCTTTCCTGCCCATGTGCCCTAATTTCACGCATGGCTTTTGCTAGCGCATCATCGTTAGTGAATAAGGCACCGCCATCACCGTAAGCTCCCAACGGTTTACTTGGGAAAAAACTTGTTGAGCCTATGGTAGAAAGATTACAGCTTTTTCTGCCCTTATAAGTTGCGCCAAAAGATTGTGCAGCATCTTCAATCACTGGCAAGCCATGCTTATCAGCAATTGCGTTAACAGCATCAAAATCAGCGCATTGCCCATATAAGCTCACCGGCATAATAGCTTTAGTTTTGAGAGTAATTGCTGCTTCAATTTTGGCAGGGTCAATGTTATAAGTACGTGGGTCAATATCTACAAATACTGGTATAGCACCTAGCAGAGCAATCATCTCCCCCGTGGCAATAAAGGTGAATGGCGTGGTAATCACTTCATCCCCAGCACCTATACCTAGTGCCATCATGGCAATCATTAGTGTATCTGTGCCACTACTGGCGCTAATGCAGTGTTTTACGCCTACATACTCAGCAAGCTTGGTTTCAAGCTCGGCAACCTCAGGGCCCATAACATATTGGCCGTGATTAAGTACACGATGAATATTTTTTTCTAACTGAGGGCGTATAGAGTTTTGCTGTGTTTTAAGGTCAATGAAGTCAATAGACTTACTGTTAATCTCTAGATTTAAGTAAGCTTGCGGGCTGATAATGCGCGAATCATTTAACTTCAAGAGGCGTTCATCACGCGTCAACAAAAAAATATCTCCATGCTTAAAACGCTCTAATGCCGTCACTAACTGCTCATCTTCAGGGTCTTCACTGTCAAATACATCCCCCTCTTCGGCTAGTGCAGCCAACCAATATTTATCAGCCGCAAAAGCTTTAAGCATTTGGCGAGTCAACTTTTCAATTTGACGGGCAGTCAAATCTCTACCTGCTTGATTCATATGTTGCCTGATCTCTGCACGAGCAACATACTCCAGTGTTTGCACACTACCTGTATATAACCAAGCTCGCCCACCTGTTTGCTTGCACTTAGCCAACGCGTAATCTGCCACCTCATAAAAACCAGCTCGCTTAGTACACACGTCAATTGCAACATTAACATCTAGTAACAAATCCATGCGCTATCTATCCTCACGTAATGCAAAGGCTTCTATGCGCGATAACTGCTTGGCAGATAGTGGTGGTAGTTCGTCATCAGGTGGTAAAGGGGCATTCATCACATCATCTAATCGTTTTCGCATTTTTTCAGCTTCTGCAATCACTTCTGGCGGTAAATTGTATGTATTATCTTGAACTTCAATCTCGTCATCAGGCACAGTGACTACTAATCTTACGTTGTTATGCTTTAAACGTAAGGGCTGAGATAGTTCAATTTTACCTTGGTTATAAATTGCTTCTACTTGCATGATTTATCCTTTCATTGTGAGCTGACCTGCACTCAAAATATAGGTTTTACCCGTATGGGGGCATGTTGTCATCGCATCACCTTTTAGAGGCAAGTCTAACTTTTCACCATACGCGCTCATCCAGCCAATTTGTTTGGCAGGCACGCCTACCATTAAGGCGTAGGCCGGCACAGCTTTATTCACTACCGCACCCGCGCCAATAAACGCATATTCACCTATTGTAATGCCGCATACAATCGTACTATTTGCACCTAATGTAACACCCTTTTTAACTAAGGTATTACGATATTCATCTTTACGTGACACTGCTGAACGTGGGTTGTAAACATTTGTAAACACCATGCTGGGGCCACAAAATACATCGTCTTCCAGCGTCACATTATCATAAACTGAAACGTTGTTTTGTATCTTTACGTTGTTGCCGATAGCCACTTTGTTACCAACAAACACATTTTGCCCTAACGAGCAGTCATTACCGATTTTAGCGCCGGCGCAAACATGGGCAAAGTGCCAAACACGGCTACCCTCACCTATTTGCGCACCATCATCAACAATAGCACTCGAATGTACTGTCACAGCCATCTTTAATAATCCAAAGGCAAGCCAACACGTTTGCCATCACGGGCTGAAAGGTAGGTTGCAATAATAACCTCTAATGATTTCAAACCTTCGCGACCGTCAGTTTCTGGTTCTGCTTCACCACGCATCACTTTAATCACGTTATCGTAATAGAGTGGGTGACCAAAACCATAAACAGAGGTTGTTTCATAACTTGCTGCTTTTACTTTTTCATCATCTGGGTCAGCATCTGCAAATTCCCAATGCTGCACTTCATTCACCGCCATGCCGCCAATGCGAACCGTGCCCTTTTCACCCAAGATAGTAATACTACCTTCCAGGTTCTTAGGGTAAGTCAGCATGGTCACGTTCATGGAGCCCAAAGCCCCGTTGCGCCAGCGCAAGCTAATGACACCTGTATCTTCAGCCTCAATATCACGCTCTAGTGTTGCGGTATAGGCTTGTAAGCTTTCCAGCGGGCCAATCAGCCATTCAATTAAATCAACATAATGACTGGCTTGGTTCATAAATGCGCCGCCGTCATATTCCCACTTACCACGCCATGCTCCTTGATCGTAATACGATTGCGGGCGTGTCCAAAACACGTTGAGATTAACCATGTAAATTTTACCGAAGCGCTTTTGCTCAATGGCTTTTTTAAGTAACTGCAATGTTGCATTGCGGCGATTTTGCTTGACCACAAACAAACGCACACCGGCTTCATCACATGCTTTTACCATGCGTTTACCATCTGCCAAACGTGTTGCCATCGGCTTTTCGGTAATCACATTACGGCCTGCTTGGGCAATCTCAATCGCTTGATCTGGATGCAAACCTGACGGTGTGGTTAAGATAAAAACATCGGCATCACTATTAGCCAACATCTCTTTGAGCGAATTAAACGGTTTTGCGCCAGTTGTTTTAACGGCTTCTGCCAATGCGGTTGGATTAATATCACAAACACCCACCAACTCAGCATGGTCACCATGCTGTTTAATGGCTGCAAAGTGATTTTGAGCAATGCGCCCACAACCTACGAGTGCAAAACGGATTTTTCTATTCAAGATTGGTGCTTGCAAATGATACATTTTGAATGTCTCTTTTATTTGTATGTATTCTTAAAATCTAGACTTTAGAATCTAAACACGGTTAAACCTAATGCGGCTGCGGCATGTCTGTCATATAGCGCTTTCAAATCAGCCAGTACAGGCTTTTCAGACTTCAACATTTTTTTGAGTTCTGCAAGCTCCATATTACGATAAACCTTGTGTCCTACGGCAACAACTAAAGCGTCTACTGAAGATAAATCTTCCATTGTATTAAGCGTCACCCCATATTCATGAAACACTTCCTCTGCATCTGCATAAGGATCAGCAACAACAATATTCACACCCCAAGCCTGAAACTCTTTAATCAGGTCAACCACTTTACTATTGCGAATATCTGGACAATCTTCCTTAAAAGTAACGCCCATCACGCCTACTTTGCTTTTAGAAACATCAATTCCATTTTTTAACATTAGTTTAATGACATTTCTAGCTGCGTATCTCGCCATGTTGTCGTTCATGCGCCGGCCTGAAGCAATGATTTGTGGGTGGTAGCCAACCTCTTCCGCTTTATGCGTCAGATAATATGGATCAACACCAATACAATGCCCACCCACCATGCCAGGCCTAAATGGTAAGAAATTCCATTTTGTACCAGCCGCTTCCAGCACCTCCATAGTGTCAATATTCAAGCGCTCAAACAATACTGACAATTCATTGACTAATGCAATATTTAAATCACGCTGGGTGTTTTCAATAATTTTAGCCGCTTCAGCCACTTTGATATTAGACGCCTTATGCGTGCCTGCGGTAATGATTGAGGCGTATAACGCATCTACTTCATCCGCTATCTCTGGTGTTGATCCGCTAGTGATTTTTTTAATTTTAGTTAAAGTATTTACTTTGTCACCTGGATTAATTCGCTCAGGACTATATCCACAGTAAAAATCCACATTAAATTTTAAACCTGAGTTTTTTTCTAGCGTAGGGACGCAAACTTCCTCAGTACACCCAGGATAAACTGTGGACTCATAAATAACGATATCGCCTTTTTTGAGTGCCTTACCTACCGTTTCACTAGCCTTCACTAGCGGGGTTAAATCAGGACGATTTGCTTTATCTATTGGCGTAGGGACAGTGACGATAAAAATACTGGCTGATTTAAGTGCATCAGCATTTGCTGTGTACTCTAGAAAGCTAGCATGCGTTAATTCTTCAGGCGTCACTTCTAAAGTGTGATCTTGGCCGTTTTCTAATTCTGCAATACGTTTTTGATTGATATCAAAACCAATAACAGGTCTAGTTTTACCAAACTCTACTGCTAATGGCAAGCCAACGTAGCCCAAACCAATAATGGCGATTTTTTTATCAGTTGCACTCATATTATTTTTACCCTGCAAAATTTAAACTACCAAATTACCACTCAAAAAAAACCAATAGTTATCAATTACCATATAGAATATTAACAGCAACGCGCTAACTAACATCTTCAGCTTTAACTTCTTGATTTAAAATATCAATTTCTAACTTTAGAGACTCATATTCCTGCATTTTATTTTTCAAAAATCTTAATGTGATTTTTGCTTTTTCTTCGATTCCTGTTGGGGTCAGTAAATACATATAAGCCAGCTTATTTTTACTATTTCTGAAATTAGTCGCTTTTAACAGCCCAACTTCTATCAGTGCTTTAAGGCAAAAATTTGCTTTACCCAAGCTAATACCTAGCTCCGCGGCAAGTTCACGCTGGCTGATTTCCGGCTTTGCTTCTACCAGTTTGAGTATTTTATAGCGATATTCGTCTGTAAGCATAAATAAAATAAACTATGTGTTCAAATGCTGAACACATAGTTTATCAAAAAATTTCAGTGGTGTGGGGAAAATAAATCCTTAGGCTACTAGTGTAAAAGATATGTAGCAGATTCTGACTTGCGTCAGAATGACAGCTTTAATGAGATTACAATAAACTCGGTACATGCAAAGCCCTCTTTAAGTTAATCGCTGTATTGTCTTGTTCATATGCAGCCTCAATAATTGCACCTGCTCTTGTGGCAAACCAATATCGTCTAGCACTTTAGCCGCTAAAGAAATCTGCTTAATCTTTTGATTTCGGTACTGCTCTGCCTGAATGATTGATTCAAACCCAAAATAACGCCAATCAGCCAACAATGCTTCTTGCGAAATATCCCATCGATTTGCAGAGAGCTGCATAGCAAGGCGCCTAGGCATATCAGAGATATTGGGTACAACATCAAATGCAGGTGCCAAGCGCCATTTACGCTCTTGTTGATTCCAAATCGCAGCATGATTACGAGGGTGGTCATCATCGTTTCCACATAAAGCGTTGAACAGCATGCGTCCAAATAGCTCATTTAAATCTGACTTTGGCGCACCGATGCGTCGCAATGCCTGTGCTAAGAGCGGGTAGCTCCATCGCGCTTGGTTTTGCCCTCCATAATGTCTGCTGGCAGGATATTCTGTCTCTAGTAACGAGGCACCACTGATGACCATATGACGTTGCGCACCTGTTCTATCAAACCTTTTAACCAGCACTGCACTACGCGCATGATCTTGGTACAAACGACACTCTGCCATATTGAGTTGTGCACGTGCGCCCCATTTCAAGGTCGCATACTCTAATAGTGCCGTGTTACTCACATCTGTAGCAATGGTAGGCTTAACCAGCCAGTAATCATCACCATCTTGTACCGTTGCTTTAGGGCGTGCACCGCCCAAGCTAGGTGTTTTTATCAGGCGTTTTCTTAGCGCTGGATATTTTGGCGCTTTTTGCCCTGCCATTAAGTGTAACTCTTCAAGCAATTCATCAATTTTTGCCAATTTTGGGCTGGAAGCTAAAGCTGGGTTCGGGTTTCTTGTTGTGCTAATAGTCAACGCACCCCATCTATCAGCATTGCTGGCATTGATTAAATATTCAAACTCATGCGCCGTAGCCGGCAAATGATGCTCACGCTGAATAAGCAGCTTTCCCCAAGCATCGGGGCCAATATCTCTAAGCACATCAGTGAGGCCATCATATCTCGGTGCAGTATAAACAACCGCCCTATCTAATCTAGGCAGGTTAATAGGATCTATCACCCATGGATAACCAGCCTGTAAATAAGAAGGTGCGTAGATAAATTTGCCAATTGATCTTTCAATGCGCTTTTCTGCGCGGGTTAAGGTGTACCTACCCACGGTCACCCATTCGCCGTTATCAGGTCTCTGTAAATGTACAAAAACACTAGAAGTAATCATTGTCTAATTCTTGATTTTTACGAACACGGAGGCGGTTGGTGGTAACCATACTCTCGTCTGGTATTTTGCAAAGCTTATCCAATATACCAAGCACTAGCATAGCATTAAGGTATGTGCTGACTTGCACTGTAGGTTCGCCGCGCTCTAGACGCTGCAGGGTATCTAAACTCACATTGATACGATAAGAAAAATCTCGCATAGGTAGCTGTGCTATTTGGCGTTGCACTCGCACAGCCTTACCCCATTGAACAAGCAAATGCTCAACAGGTAAAGGAATAGGAAGGCTATCTGATTTTCTTTTTGGCATAATAAATACCGATAAAAAAGTATTTAACTATTATATGTACTGTTTTATCGGTATGCAATAATTATTAACTGGCGCTTAAACTTAATAATATATGAAAGAAATATTCTACTTACCACTTACTTCATCATGCTCCTGCCTAGATTACAGCCTGCGCCGGAATGATTTTGGCAAAAAACTTTAACCTGTAAATTTTACATGCTTGCGTTTAGCGACAATCATTAGATGTATCAGTAATAATCAATTTTCTTTTACAAAAACATTTGATTAATACACTTGATCATGACTGCCAACATTAATCAAGATAACATCCTGCCCGTGAATCAACAGTTCTAGCGTAATGCGATATGACAAATTAATTGAGACAGAGTGAAGCCCTTGTAACTTACCATTGAGCGCATGTAATCGTAGAGATGGGTGGAATGGGTTCGCTTCTAACAACTTAAGTGGTTTTAGATACTGAGACTTTAAATCCGGGTGGTGCTTAAGCCAGCGTAACGCACTTCGATTGTAAGTTTCGGTAAATACAAGCCGAAAAGCCATTACAAATTTTCTAGTCTAGACAAATGTGCTTCAGGGGACTCAACAATATAGCGCCCCGCAGCCATATCAGCTTGCGATTGAGCCAAAGCCGCTTCCAACTCGCATTCTCGTAAATATTGGTAATGTTCGATATCCATCACAACAAAGCGACTCTTTCCTCTTACAGAAATAATCGCTTCACTGTCATTGGACAGGCTTGCCTCAATACTAGCAATACCTTTTACTTTTAATTCGTTCGCACTGATGTGAGACATAATATCCTCGTTACATATGTTTATATCGTACATTAAATCACACGATTAATTTAAATGCAAACCGCACTATTAATAGCATTTATTGATGTAAAACTGCGTATTCCAATGAAATCCGCCACTCATTACAGACAAAAAGCGACACCTATTACAGATGAAACCCTACCAGTCATTCCAAGTCAAACCCACCACCAATTCCAGCCCAAATCGCCACTTACTAAATGATGGTTGTTGTTTCAGTTGACAACATAATAGATGTTGTTACAATAAACAACATGAAAGCAAAATTATTACTACAAAGAAGATTGATATTAAGTGAATCTGCTTTCGCAGAAATGATGATTTGGCAGCTACAAGCACCGTTAGAAGGTTCAGCACATGATTATAAATATCGGCTGGCTTATGTTGTGAATGGAGTATGCATACTTCGTTATGATAATGAAGCAGGTAAAGGCAATCATCTGCACATTAATGAACAAGAAACTAGCTACAGTTTCGTATCATCCGAACAATTGCTTAAAGACTTTTTTGCGCAAATTAAGCGTATGGAGAACTTACTATGAAAACAGTTACATTATCAGTTGAATCAATTAATAGCGTCATAGATAGCGCATCACAGGCGTTTAGTGGCAAGGCGCAAGGTGCATACATTAGTTTTGCCAGCCTTGATTTGCTATGGAAAGTATTAGCACCTAACCGGATGGCGATAGTAAAAACATTAACTGGCAGCGAGCCATTGGCCTTGCGAGAAATAGCAAGGCGAGTAGGCCGCGATGTGAAGGCGGTGCACACTGATGTGCAAATGTTACTAAAGACAGGGATACTAGAAAAAACTGAACTTGGCAAGATTGCTTTTGGCTATGATGCTATTCATGTGGACTTTATGTTGGAAGCGGCTTAATACACGATGAGCGGGCTGGTTCTCCTTTGCTTAGATAATTTTAGTAACTTGATTCTGATGATGCTGACTGGTGATCAATCGATAGGAATCACCATTTATTTCTAGGATATGTACGTGGTGAGTTAGTTGATCCAGCAATTCTCCTGTTATCCACTCAGAACCAACACACTCGTCCCCCAACGTACATAAATTAGTGGCGGAGTTACTCTGCAATGACTGGCCGACTTCGAACCGTAAAGGGTGGCGGGTTTTATCTGTAATAGGTGGCGCTTTTTGTCTGTAATGAGTGGCGGATTTCATTGGAATACGCAGTAAAACACGAAATACGATTCACGACTCATCTAACATTTATACTTTTCCGGTGCGCAAAAGGCCTTGAGCTTTCCGATAACTTGTAGTAACGTACCTACGTTAACGATTCAATGTAAGAGGTTCCGTTATGACGATAACAACCCTATCCAGCCGAGAGCTGAACCAAGACGTTACTCGCGCAAAGAAGGCTACCAAGAACGGTCCTGTATTCATCACAGATCGAGGTAAGCCTGCTCATGTGCTATTGAGCATCGAGGAATATCAACAACTTACAAAGCAGCGTCGTAGCATTGTCGATTCACTTGCTATGCCGGGCATTGAGAGCATTGAGTTTGAGCCACCGCGCGTGACTATAGAAACCTGTCCGGCTGATTTCTCATGATGTACGTTCTCGATACCAACGTGGTGTCCGAACTACGAAAAGTTCGTATTGGCAAGGCTGATCCGAACGTTGCATCATGGGCTAAAAGTGTCGATGCCGCCGATCTGTTTGTGTCTGCCATTACCATCATGGAGTTGGAGCTTGGCGTTTTGTTGATTGAGCGCAAGGATGCAACTCAAGGGGCCATGCTGCGTGCTTGGCTGGATCAGCAGGTATTGCCAGAGTTCTCTGGGCGAACGTTGCCCATCGATACAACCGTAGCACAGCGTTGCGCTCGACTACATGCACCAGACAAGCACGGCGAGCGTGATGCACTCATTGCTGCGACGGCTCTTGTGCATGGGATGACGGTAGTCACTCGCAACGTGGCTGATTTTCAGTCAACAGGAGTAACTATCCTCAATCCGTGGGATTCATCCAATGACTGCTAAAAAAATAGCAGCGTGTTGATATCAACCACGGAATACGGACAGCCAAAAAATCGCAACTATTAATTAACATCATTCAAAATAGTCGCAATTTAGATCAAAAAATGCAGCGCTTCAAAAAATTGTATAATTTAGCCGAATGATCCGCCAGTAAACTTTTTAATATCTCTCATTTGCCGCTTAGTCGGGCGCCCTACTCCGCGGTCACGTAGCGCATGTTCACCTTCACCTGTCGCTTTGGAATTTTCGCGCTTGGCGATACTGGCTGGTGTTTCTGTGAATAGTAATGCAGCTTCTGGTGCGCCTTTACGTATGTTGGATAGGGCTTGCACGCTGACTTCAATTTCAAAGTCACGGTTGCGGATATGAATAACTTGTTCAATTTTTACTTCTTTTGCAGGTTTTACTCTCTCAGCATCCACATGCACTTTACCGGTTTCAATGGCGGCTGTTGCAAGGCTGCGCGTTTTAAAAAAACGTGCTGCCCATAGCCATTTATCTAGCCTGCATTTTGAGTCAAGTTCATTTACCATGTTAGTAAAGTATCCAACTATATTCAGTCAAACATTCTTAGGATTTTTTTGGTAAGTTTGCTTCTACGGTTAGCTTAAAACCACTAAGCACTTGTTCTGCCAGCTTATTTAGCGCTTGCAAGCTGTGTCCGGTAAGCTGTGAAATACCCTCTGCAATGGTATTCATCGTAATAATTTGAAACTGGCCATTTTCAACGGCCTGAATCACTTCATCGCTTAGCATTAAGTGGCGCATATTACGCTCAGGCATCATTACGCCTTGGTTGCCATCTAGGCCGATTTCTTTACAAACCCTGAAGTAACCTTCAATTTTTTCATTGAGCCCGCCAATAGGTAGCACTTCACCATGCTGATTGAGCGCACCGGTCACGGCTATACCTTGCTTAATTGGCACTTGCGCTAATGATGATAGTAAAGCGAATAATTCAGCACATGAGGCGGAGTCACCATCTACGCCGCTGTATTCTTGCTCAAATACTAATGAGGCGGTGAGGTTAAGCGGGTTCATTTTTGCAAAATTAGTGTGCAACCAGCTTTGCAGTATCATCACGCCTTTATCATGCGTGGGGCCGCTCATCCTTACTTCACGGTCTATGGTAAGCACGCCACGGTTACCTGCATAACAGTTAGCTGAAATGCGCACTGGTGAACCAAAGCTCGCTTCAGAAAGATCTATATGTGTAAGGCCGTTAATTTGTCCGATACACTCACCTTGTACGCTGATGATTAATTCTTTATCGACAATGGAGTCGCGCATATGCGATTCAATATAGCTATGGCGTGCATATTTACGTTGTATCGCGGCTTTTACGTCTTCAATCTCTACCAAAAGGGCACCGCGTAAACTAGCCGCTGCAGCGCTTTCTAGCAGCAGTTTTTCTAGCACGGAAAATTTGGTGCTTAATCGCGTCTGGTCTTCAATCAATCTATGCATGGCTTGCAATAAGCCAGTGACGGCTTCGGCAGTAAAATGATGGCAATGATGCTGCTGACATTTGTGTGCAATAAACGCAGCGTAAGCGGCATAGTTGTCTGCCCCGGCTTTAACTTGATCTGCAAACTCGATTTTGATGGGGAAGTAGTCAAAAAAGTCAGGGGTGATACCAAGCAACTCGTAGTAGTCTTCTCGCGTGGCGATCAATACCAATTTAACGCTGACAGGAATGGCGGCCTGTGCGTTAATTAGGCTACTGCCTTGGTTGCTACTGCTGCTTAAATCTTCAATTTGCAAGGTGCCATTACGTAAAAAACGATGCAGTTTTTCGAGTATATGCGCCCCATTTTGCTCATCTGCTAAAATATCACGCAAATGCAGCAATAAAGTGCCGCCATTGGCACGTAGCAGATTGCCCGCGCGCAAACGCATAAAGTCTGGAATGTTACTAGCTTCACTTGCGCTTTCAATGCCGCCAAACAATGACTGCAAGCTTGGGTCGTTATCGTACAACACGGGCGCACTATGTTCGAGCTGATGCTCTACTAATACATTCGCGCGGTAACGTCCAAAAAAACCCTCGGTTAGCAACGCTTCCAAGTTGCTGTCGCCATCTGTACTCGGGCTAGGCGGCAAGGCCTCCAAGGTGTCTAAAATATCCTGCTTTAGCAAACTGAAATAATGCGTCGGCATTTTATCGGGCTCAATGAGCGTCAGGCTCGCTTCAATTGTGTTTAATTGCCCTGCCAAAAAAATTTGTAATGGCGCCAGCGAATTTTGCTGAACTTTAGCCTCTAAAAGCACAGCCAAGTCTTTGGCAAAAGTACGCACAAATGCATCTAAAGCTTGCTTTAACTGTGACCCCGCGCCAGCCGGCAACTTTAAAAACAAAGGTTTGCCATTGCCGTCAAATTGATACAAAGCGACTAAATCACTCGCTGCAGGTAGCTTGGTAGCAGCTTCATGCATCATACTCAACATAAGCGTGGTGCGCCCGGAGCCAGGCTCCCCCAAGGCAAGTAAGTTAAATCCGGATTGCTGAATACTTAGCCCAAATTCTGCCGCTTTTTTGGCTTCAGATTGCGCGGTCCAGGCAGGAAAATGCGCCTGATTCTGGTCAGCGCTCAGGAGTTCTGATGTATCAACAAAGTTAAATTGCTTTGCATCAATATTGAGCGTGAGTTGTTTCGGTGTTAATGTTTTTTGCATATTGTTTTTCATTGTTTTAATCATTATTCAAAATGATAAATAAATTATTTGCCGGTATCCCAGCGCGCTCGCGCTGCGTCATCAGTTGACTTAGCCTCTACCCAATGCTCACCCTGTAGCGTTGCTTCTTTTTTCCAAAATGGCGCTTCTGTTTTTAAATAGTCCATCATAAATTCACACGCAGCAAACGCCTCACCACGATGCGCACCGCTTACCGCCACCAATACAATCTGGTCATTAGGTTGCAATGTGCCAACGCGGTGAATAATCAACGCATCCGCAATATTCCATCGCGTCTTGCCCTGATTGATAATCATCGCTAAAGACTTTTCTGTCATGCCAGGGTAATGTTCTAACGTGAGTTGCGATACTGCGTCGCCATCATTCATATCTCGCACCAAACCAATAAAACTGACAACTGCGCCAATATCTTTACGGTTTTTATGTAGCTGGCTGATTTCAAAGCCAGCATCGAAATCTTCAGTTTGAATGCGTACTGTCATAAAGAGTAGGCGCTATCCGCCAGTGACTGGTGGAAAAAACGCCACTTCATCACCATTGCTAACGGCTGCATTGTCATCCACTAATTCATGGTTAATCGCAGCACGCACTTTTAACTTGCCCATCAACATTTCACCCCAAACATCGCCACGTTTAGCTAACAATGCTTTTAATTTAAGTATCGTCATCGGCGCGTCAGGCAGGTTTAAATCTTCAGTTGAATACTTGAGCGTTTCTTTGAGTCTTGCGAAGTAAAATAATTTTATTATCATAATGTTATGTAACTTAGTTAATCTTCTTTATCATCTATAATATCCAGCAAATCTGCCGGGTTTTTAGTCAGTTCCACGCGTTCAATTTGGGCAAATCGTTGTGTAATCTTCTGGCTTGAAATATGCACGTCTTGTGCATTTTCATGCGCTTGACGAATGTTATCTGCCAGTTTTTTCATGCGTGTATCAAACCGGCCAAAGTCTTTACTGAGCTTACCGAGCTCTTCTTTAATCACATGGACCTGCTTACGCGTTTCTACGTCTTTAAGTACCGCGCGTGCAGTGTTGAGTACCGCCATTAGTGTGGTAGGCGACACCACCCACACCCGTTTATTCATGGCGTATTCAATCACATCTGCATGGTACGCATGCAGCTCGGCAAATACGGCTTCAGCCGGGATAAACATCACCGCGCCGTCGGAGGTAACGTTAGAAATAATATATTTTGTGGCAATGTCATCTACATGTTTTTTAACGTCTATCTTAAACTGCTTTTCTGCCAAGAGCTTTTCGGCATCGCTGAGTTTGTTATTAAGCATTCGGTGATAATTTTCAAGCGGAAACTTGCTATCCACCGCCACTGTGCCTGTCGGGTCAGGTAAAAACAGTGCGCAATCAGCGCGTGTACCGTTTTCAAACGTGTACTGCATGGCAAATGAATTCACAGGCAATACATTACGCACCAAGGCTTCTAACTGTACTTCGCCAAACGCACCGCGTGAACGTTTATCACCCAGCAACTCCTGCAAACTCACTACGTTAGTGGTTAAGCCATCAATTTTCTTTTGCGCTTCATCAATGGTGGCGAGCCGCGCCATCACGTCAATAAAGGTTTGATTAGTTTTTTTAAAGCCTTCATCCAAGCGCTCAGAAACCTTGCCACCGATTTGCTCCAAGCGGCCATCTACAGATTTGGTTAAAGCCTCGATACTGGCTGTTAACTGCAAAGTCGCATTACGCATGGTAGATTGAATGAGTTCTTGCTCCGCCTTGCCTTGCTCGGCCAGCGTTGTATGTAGCTTCTCTAGCACCGACTCACGCGTGAGTGAGAGGCTATTATTTTGCGCTAATTGCAAGGCTTGCATCGCATCACGTGTCGCTTGTAGCTCGGTTGCCACGCTGGCGCGCAAACGCTCGCTGGTTTCACTTGAAGTTGCACTTAAGCGATCACCCAGCTTATTCAAGCCATCATTAAAATCAAGCAGCATGGCACGATGTTTTTCTTCTAGCTGTTGCAAAATGACGATATTTTTATCAATTTTGTTCTCGCGCCACAGTTGCCATATCAGCAACAAAAAAATAGCTACGGCTATTACTAATATCATTGTTTGTATCATAGAGCTGAATTATACCTGATGCGCTTTATTTAAAACTCATGAACTACCTTCCCGCTTAAATCACGGTAGTCGTGACTAAAAATATTGATTAAATGTATTTTATAAGATACATTATCTAAATGAAAACTAAACAATTACATAAATGGGACTCAGCAGAGCATCTTAAAGACGAACAGGATATTGAGCTTTATCTGCGAGCATGCATGGAAGATGCTGGCGATGATCCCGCATTTATCGCTCACGCTTTAGGCGTAATCGCGCGCGCACGTGGCATGACACAACTAGCAAAAGACACTGGGCTAGGTCGGGAGAGTTTGTATAAAGCGCTTTCTGGTGAAGGCAATCCTAGTTTAAGTACCATTACTAAAGTCGCTAAGGCTTTAGGCTTAAAACTACACTTACAAAGTGCATAAAAGCATTTTTAAAGGCGCTACAATCAATGATTAAACTCAAACTACTACTAAATTACTGGCTTGCCAGTATCACGCACCGGCTACATAACAACTTTTATTTGTATCTCAGCGCCCTGCTTACTGTATTTATTCTGCTGGATGCCAGTGTTTTTCATGTGGGTGAAAATATGCGCGACCGCGCTTTTGACCTCATGGTTAAAAACCGCATTGTTGTGCCCAAGCCAGACCCCGATATTGTGATTGTTGATATTAATGAGGCTTCATTGAGCGCTATGGCAGGTGAATATGGCCGCTGGCCTTGGCCAAGGCAAGTGCTGGCTGAGTTTTTAGAAAACATTGAAGCACAGCAGCCCAAAGCGGTTGTGTTTGATATTCTGTTTAGCGACCCTGATATTTACAACCCTGACAGCGATGCTTACTTTAATGAAGTCATTGCCGCTACGAATAATACGTTTTTTCCGTTACTGCGCTTAGCACCAGAAAGCGACCACTTAAGTCTCATCACACCCAACATGATTCCTGGCATTAAGCGCTCAACCATTGCTAACGGCGAAGATACCACAGGCAAACCTATTGCCATCGTTTTGCCACATTTTGAGGCGGCACTGAATTCAACACGCATGGGCACCCACAATATCTACCCTGACAAAGACGGCATTGTGCGCGAGTACCGACTTTGGCACGATGAAAACGGCTGGATATTGCCTTCTCTACCTCTAGTTGTGGGAAATTTTGCGCAAATAAATACCGTATCGCCACCACAGAATATGCTCATCAATTGGCGCGGCAAGCCTTTCACTTATCAGTTTGCCAGTTTCAGTGACGTTTATACAGACATGGCAAGCAAGGTTAAAACACGACCAGCGAATGAATTTACCAATAAAATTGTGATTATTGGCTCCACTGCACCCTCACTATTTGACATTAAAGCCACCGCCATGGCTAAAGCTTTTCCTGGGGTTGAAATTTTAGCCACTGCCATTGATAACGTAAAACACAATGATTACTTGAAAGTATGGCGCGGCAGTATTCCTTATATTTTAATTAGCCTAACCCTGGTTTGGCTGACGGCGCTAGCGTTCTTCCGCAATGTAGATCGCGATAAGGTCATGACTATTTTCAGTAGCAGCCAAATTGGCTTGCTCGCATTGTCATACCTTGCGATTAACTTCACGCATACTTATTTAGACTTTACCGGACCGATTACTTGGGCTGTGATGTATTTCAGTGTGGCTAAAATTTACGCACTTGCCAACGCACGCGCTATGCAGCGATTATTAGCCAACGATGTAGAATCAGGCAAAAAAGGCGCGGCTATTTTATTGATGCCTATCGTGATAGATAGCACGCTGCCTCTGAGTGACAGTATGCTCAAAAAACTTCAACATAAAATTGAACAAGCACTGCAACAGACGGCTACGGTAGAAGTTTTAAAAGGTACTCAAAGTGGGATTTGGGGTCTATTTGCTGACATCATTACCGTCAGTTGGGCTTATCCGCATGATAACGACATTGAGGCCGCAAAAGCCCAGCAAGATGCGGCACAGTTAGGTTTTAAGTTAAATCCGTTATTACAAAATATTGGGTTGCCTAACGATGCTACAGTGCGTTATGTACTGCACGCCAGCACCCTGAATACAGAAAAACCGATGGCAAGTCAGTGGCGTGCTTTATTTGCACAGGCCATTATCAAACTAGAATTGTTAGAAAGAGAACCGTTATGATCAAAAATCTAAAACCCCTGCTCATTGCAATCTTAATGACACCCATGTTACAGGCGGGGTTTAGCATAGCCGCAGAATCTGGCAGTGCCCTAAAAAATGATAATCTGCGTGCTGAACCCTATGCTGACGCTAAAATTGCAGGCAGTTTTATGCGTGGAGAAAGTCTCGAAATACTTAAAAAACAAGGCGCATGGCTACAAGTTAAAACAAAAAAAAGCACAGGCTGGGTAAGATTATTGTCAGTAAAACGTGGTGCCGCTACGACAACAAATAAAACAGCAGGCGCATTAGCAGTGGCTAGTGGCCGTGCGGGCACCGGGCAAGTGGTTTCTACTACTGGCGTGCGTGGTTTAAGCGAGCAAGACCTTAAAGCCGCTAAGTTTAATGAATCTGAAATCAAAACCTTAGAGAGCTACACCCTGAGCGCTGAGGAAGGACGACAGTTTGCCAATGCTGGCAAACTAAAAACCATTGCTTTTGCTAATTTAAAAGCGGGTAAAGGGGATTCAAATTGAGAACGCTCGTGAAAAATAAACAGTTAAATTTAGCGCATAAAAAATTATTAACCACTACCCTGATTGTTGGCTTGCTTAGTGCCTTAAGCTTACCAAGCGCGGCTTTTGATTTAAAAGGTGCGTTGAAAGACGCTGTTCAAAAAGAAATGGGTCAAAAGCCTGAACCTGTAACGCCCGTTGAAACACCTAACGCCAATACGAGCCCGGTTGATGCCGCAACTGCAAACAATACAACGACATCGGCAGAAGCCACGAAACCCGCATTTAACTGGAAAAACCCTAGCAAAGATGAAGAAATAGCTTTAGGTCGCGAAATAGCCGGTAACTTACTAGGCGCCGCGCCGTTGGTAAAAGATGTAGCACTACAAAAATACGTGAACGCTGTAGGGCGCTGGGTGGCGTCACAATCTGAACGTGCAGACCTGCCATGGCGCTTTGGTGTGATTGAGAGTGACGACCTGAATGCCTTTGCCGCGCCTGGTGGTTATATCATGCTCACCAAGGGTTTGTATCGCCAACTAACCAATGAAGCGCAATTAGCTGGTGTGCTGGGTCATGAAATTGCGCATGTCGTAAAAAAACACCAGCTTAAAGTTTTGCAAAAACAACAGCTATTAAACGCAGGCGCTGGCTTTTTAAGCGGAAAATACGCTAAAGACAATGACCTAATCAGCAAAGCGATTGGCAGCGGTGCCGAGATTAGTGCGCGTAGTTTAGATAAATCGGCAGAATATGAGGCGGATAGATTGGGCTTAAGTTATGCCACACGTGCGGGTTATGAACCCTATGGCTTGCCAGATGTACTACAGGCGTTAGGGCACAGCAGTAAAAACGATGATAGCGTGGCGTTATTATTTAAAACGCACCCCCACCCAGATGAGAGGCTTAGTGCGTTGAGTAATGCGGTTGGTAGCAGGTTAGATAGTGTAAAAAATGGCAAAACACTAGAAAATAGGTTTTACCAACTTAAAAACTAATCTTGAGCATCATTGGTTTTTATTTACTTTAGGGGTTCTCTAAGCAAAAACAAACTTAACCAGTCTCGTTTTATGAGAAGTTTTTTTCTAAAAGCACACATTATTTGCGCTAAGTCAAGGCGAGTGCAATCTAGTTTGACATTGTTATTTTGATGGGTGAAAATTACGTGATAAGACTAAGGTTAAGGATTAAAAATGACACTTAAAAACAAAGCTGAAAATTCAACCGCATTATTGAGAAAACCCACTAAAACACGCCCAGTTGTGGCTGGGGATGTACCATCTGAAATCACCACAGAGGGCATTGAGACTTTTTCTGTGAATAAAAAAGTTTCTGCGGCTCGCGAGTCAAAATCCATCGCGGTAGAGGATATTATTAACCGCATATCAAACAGTGCAGACAAGGCATCATTACCTGACGCCTTGCAAACAATTTTAGATGGCGCTTCTCCGGATGATGTTGCGGCATTAAGTAAAGCCATTGAAAACACTAAAAACATTAAGTGGCAAAAAAGCACGCTGCATGCGGATCAAGCGCTGTCCAAAGACTGGCGCGATGGTGGATATCCTTATAAAAACCTACTCTCAAGAAAGTCTTACGAGAAACAAAAGTATCACTTACAGGTAGAGTTATTAAAGCTGCAAGCTTGGGTAAAAGAAACTGGGCAACGTGTGGTTATTTTGTTTGAAGGGCGTGATGCCGCTGGCAAAGGTGGCACCATTAGACGCTTTATGGAGCACTTAAACCCACGTGGCGCCCGTGTGGTAGCGCTAGAGAAGCCGAGTGAAGTAGAACGTGGCCAATGGTATTTTCAACGTTACGTTTCTCAATTACCCACCGCAGGTGAAATTGCAATGTTTGACCGCTCTTGGTATAACCGGGCGGGCGTAGAACGCGTGATGGGGTTTTGTAACAATGATGAGTATTTAGAATTTATGCGCCAAGCCCCTGATTTTGAACGCAACCTGACGCGTTGCGGTATTCATGTGATTAAGTTCTGGTTCTCAGTCAGCCGTGAAGAACAGCGCAGACGTTTTAAAGAACGTGAGTTACATCCGCTCAAACAATGGAAGCTAAGCCCGATTGACTTAGCCTCGCTCGATAAATGGGATGATTACACCAAGGCGAAAGAAGCCATGTTTTTTCATACTGATACCGCGGATTCACCTTGGACCGTGATTAAATCGGATTGCAAAAAACGGGCGCGCCTCAATGCTATGCGTTACGTTTTACATAAGTTGCCGTATAACAATAAGGATATCATCTCGATTGGGGCGTTAGATCCGCTGTTAGTTGGTCGCGCACACATTGTGTATGAGCGCGGTGAGCATAACCAAGTGTTACTTTAAAACGTGTAACTGATCAATAGCCAAGTAATCAATAGCCAAGTAATCCAGCTTGGCTATTGATCTTTCCACAATTTCTGCATCTCAATAAACATAAAAGAAGCGGTCCAGGTGATGAGCACTAAGCCAGTCAGTGCCTCAATACCAGCCAAAAACCTGATATCCCCTCTGGGCACAATATCGCCAAAACCCAATGAGGTGTAATTGACAAGCGAAAAATAAACACAATCCATCAAGCTACCGTCAAAATGACCTTGTAGCGAGCCAAAGCCACCTTGACGCACCATCAAATAGTAGCCAAACGCAAATAGCCAGATTTCAATGACATGCGCCAACAGCGCGCCAAACACACCGACCAACACACGCAACCGGTGCTTAATATCAAGCTTGGGGATCAAGAGGGTGAGTTGGTTAAGCGCCTCAAAGTGAACTAACACCGCAGCCGCGACTAACATACTGATGAGGATAAATGCCACAGTCATTAAATGGCTTTCACAAAAATTCTAAAATTGATGGCTCAAGTTGACGCAGCTTAGACTAAATTACGCGCACGCAACTCAGCCTTGACATAAGCATAGTAAATTGGCGCGGCAACAATGCCTATCAAGCCAAATGCGGCTTCCATGCAAAGCATGGCAATCAAGAGCTCCCACGCATTAGCGCGAATTTGGCTACCCACAATACGTGCATTCAAAAAGTATTCAAATTTATGAATCACCACTAAATACAACAATGAAGCGAGTGCCACACCTAACGACTGACTCAAACTCACCACTACAATCACCGTGTTAGAGATTAAATTACCAATGACGGGAATCAACCCCACCACAAAAGTAATGACGATCATGGTTTTGACCAAAGGTAAATGCACACCTGCCATCGGTAAAACCACAACTAAATAAATGCCAGTAAAAAAAGTATTGATGGCTGATATACGAATTTGCGCAAATACCACGCGCTTAAATGCATCACTAAATAAGCTGCTACGCGCAACCAATGCACCTGCAAACGGCTTAAAGCGATCGATGGTTATCGCCTCGCGCAGGGCGAGCATGCCGCCAATAATCATGCCGAGAAGAATGTGGGCTGTAGCACGCCCAGCCTCTGCGCCAACCACTTGCAATTTATCGGCATGCAAACGCAACCATTCTGTTACCAGCTCCTTAAAGGCAATGGCATCGGCAGGCAAATGCTCAAGTAGCCAACTAGGCAGTATTTTGCGTGAGTCTTCAATAATCTGTGCCATCTTTGCCAGCAATACGGTCACGCTACCTGCATCTGAGCGCAAAAATGCAACCAAACCAGCCCCAGCCAAACCAAGTAAGCTCACAATAATAAACACTAAAATACCCACCGCCCAAAGTTTAGCGCGATTACTCGGCCGCTTACTTGGAAAGCGCCGTGCAATATAAGGCGTAATGATGTGCACCAATTGATACACTAGCAAACCCGACAACAACCCGGCGAGCAGGCTAAATTTCACCACAAAAAACAAGGCGATTGCTGTGAGTACCCATGCTGCAATTTCATGAACAGAAGGCGGTACTTGCGGATTTTTTGTCATATCTGTCTCATGGCGTTAAGTGTTAACTTAACGATTACCTTTATTAAAAACGCTTAAAACGATTCAAGAAATTAGCTGCTTCATCGACTGGCAATGATAGTACCAAATCAATCTGATCATTAAATACTTTACTAACAACACTACCGTTACAGTTGGCCAAAGCTCTGGTCACCAAGTCCATTTGTTTATACTCAATCGTTAACTGAACCGTCTGCATCTGCACAAAAGCCGTGGTGTTCGCACTATCCAACGCCAACTTTGCCGTGCCACCATAAGCGCGCGCTAATCCGCCAGTGCCTAGATTGATGCCGCCATAATATCGAATAACCGCCACGCAAACGTTAATTAAATCACGCCCTTCTATCAACTTTAACACTGGCATGCCCGCGGTGCCGGAAGGTTCACCTGCATCTGAAAAACGCGGCACGATGCCGGCTTCAGTTTTAAGCCGAAACGCGTAAGCCAAATGATGTGCGGTTTGATGTTGTGCCGCAAATGCACGCAATGCCGCGCCTACTTCACGCTCATCAGCACAAGGCACTGCCATGGCAATAAAACGTGATTTAGTAATCGTTTGCTCGGCAAAGCCAGCTCGCGCTATTGTGAACAACTACTTGCGTCCACCTAAAAGGCTACCCAGTATGCCACGCACAATTTGCCGTCCGAGTTGTGAACCTATGGCACGCGCCGCGCTTTTTGCTGCGGCCTCGAACACGCCATCTGAACGACTACTTGAAGACGACTTTTTATCACCATTGCCACCACCAAAAACACCGCCCCAACTAAACCCTTCTTCCTCTTTGGCGTCAACGGCAGATTGTTCTGCACGGTTCTTTAAAATTTCGTAAGCAGACTCACGGTCGACTGCTTTTTCATAAAAACCAAAAATGTTTGAAGTCTTGATAGTTTCACTACGTTCAGCATCCGTCGCTGGACCGATACGGCTAGATGGCGGACAAATAAAGGTACGCTCAACTGGGGTTGGAATACCTTTTTCATCTAAAAATGACACCAAAGCTTCACCCACGCCCAACTCGGTAATCGCTGCAGCAACATTGACTTTAGGATTAGTTCTAAACGTCTCTGCCGCTGATTTTACAGCTTTTTGGTCACGTGGCGTGAATGCGCGCAAAGCATGCTGTATACGGTTACCTAATTGTCCCAACACCACATCAGGAATATCCAGCGGGTTTTGGCTCACAAAATACACGCCCACACCTTTTGAGCGAATCAAGCGTACCACTTGCTCAATTTTCTGTAGCAAGGCCTGTGGCGCATCGTTAAACAACAAATGCGCCTCATCAAAAAAGAACACCAATTTAGGTTTTTCCAAATCGCCTGCTTCTGGCATTTGTTCAAACAACTCTGAAAGCAACCATAACAACAAAGTGGCGTAAATACGGGGCGAATGAAATAACTGATCACTGGCCAAGATATTCACGATGCCACGCCCTGTCGCGTCGGTTTGTATTAAATCATCTAAATTTAGCGCAGGTTCACCAAAAAATTGATCTGCGCCCTGCGTCTCTAACTCAAGCAAACCACGCTGCACCGCGCCTACACTAGCCGCAGATATATTACCGTATTGTGTTTGATACTCGGCGGCATTTTCAGCCGCGTGTTGCATCATGGCGCGCAAATCTTTAAGGTCTAATAGTAGCCAGCCTTTATCATCGGCAATTTTAAATACTGAGTTTAATACGCCGCCTTGCACCTCATTTAAGTTGAGTAAGCGCGCTAACAGTAAGGGCCCCATTTCCGCAATAGTGGTGCGCACTGGGTGACCTTTAACGCCAAATACATCCCAAAACACCACTGGAGATTTTTTATAGCTAAATTCTGTTAACGCCAATTGCTGTACACGTGCTTCAACTTTGGCGTTTCCACCGCCAGATTGGCTCATGCCAGATAAGTCACCTTTCACATCCGCCATAAAAACCGGCACACCAAGATTAGAAAAACCTTCAGCCAAGGTTTGCAGAGTGACGGTTTTACCAGTGCCGGTAGCGCCGGCGATCAAACCATGACGGTTTGCCATTTTGGGTAAAATAAAGCTCGATATTTCGTTATTTTTTGCAATCAGAATTGGCTCGCTCATACTGTTCCTATACTTTATTTAAGACTTAAATAATGATTTATATTTTACTGTGATAATTGTCGTGAAGTTTAAACCTGCACCTTCGAAATCCCTGTCTTTCAAAGTCTTAAGTGCTTAAAAATCACCCTTGCGCGCTTTATCCATAATTTGCATTAATGTTGTTTCCAGCTCCTGCGCAGATTTTTTTGCGCGTTCTGTGGGGTTTTTAATGCTTTTTAAATCAAAAGTCGGGCGATCTAACGCAATGAACAATTTTAATTGATTATTCATGTCCAGTTTTTCATAAATAGCAATTCTGCAAGGGGCAAATACTAAAAATTCCGGGTGGTCTAAAATGATTTCCGTCCCCATACTCAGGTTACAAAATGAACGTACGTCCTTAATGCCTTGCGGGTCAATGCCACGTAACTTTATGTGTTCGCCAATCGGAAAGTTGGCTGGGTTTACAAAGTTCATACCTTCTGAAATCGACTTTAAACTCTCCACCACATCTTGGTAACTCACGCCATCATTCACCGCCAACTCGTAAATAGCAGTACTTGGGTCAATCGCCGGCATACCTGCACCGACTTTGCCTATTAAATCCAATTGCGGTGCCACAGGCTTCACAGCGCTACAAGCCGTCATGAGCAAAAGCAATACCAAACTATAAAAATGTTTCATCATTTTAGTTTTGTTCATCTCGACTCCTGATTATTCATAAATCTTAAGGGAAGAATTAACAGCTTTACGGTCAAAGTTGGGTGCAATCAGCTCAATAAAACCATACATATAACCACGTAAAAACACGTCTTTACGCACACCCAGATAGGTGGTGCTGTCAGCAAATAAATGACGAACATCGATCATGGCTAAATTGGTGTCACGTTCAGCGTCATATGCCATGTTAGCCAGTAAGCCGATACCTAATCCTAGCGTAACATAGGTTTTAATGACATCAGCATCAATCGCTGTTAACACTACATTTGGCGTTAAGCCAGCCTCACTAAAAGTTTTAGAAACTAAAGTGCCGCCAGTAAATCCAAAGTCGTAGGTAATGAGTGGGTATGTGGCTAATTTCTCCAGCGTGAGCACACTTTCTGCCAGCAATGGATGTCCATGCGGCACCACAACGCAGCGATTCCAGTGGTAGCAAGGTAAGCATAATAAATCTTCATTATCACTAATGTATTCTGTAGCAATACCAATATCGGCGTTCCCATTGGCAACTTGTTCGGCGACCTGGCTCGGATTACCCTGATGAATATTTAATTTCACCTTGGGGTATTTAGTCATAAACGCTTTGACTGCAGCAGGTAATTTATAGCGCGCTTGGGTATGTGTGGTGGCAATGGTCAACGTACCCGACTCCACATCACTAAACTCTTCACCCACACGTTTGATATTGTCAATATCGCGAATTACTTTAGTGGCCAATGCTAAAATTTGACTGCCTGGCTCCGTCACACCGGTTAAGCGCTTGCCGTTCCGATGAAAAACCTGCAGACCAAGCTCTTCTTCAAACAATTGAATTTGCTTACTGATACCAGGTTGCGAGGTAAATAAAGCCTCCGCAGCGCTGGTAATATTTAAATTCTGTCGTACAACTTCATGCATATATCGTAACTGATGTAGCTTCATGTATAGTCAACTTTCCATCTATTTCATCAGATGATTTTATATAATTAAAAAGTATATGCATAGAATAACATATTCTTAAATAAAATTATTATTTGCTGGTATAGTCCGCGCCTAAATTGAAGTAAATTTTAATGACGGATACTCCATATGGAATTTGGTTATATATTTGCCGGCTTTGCGGTTGGCTTGCTAGTTGGTATTACTGGTGTGGGTGGCGGCTCTCTCATGACGCCATTACTGGTGTTTTTATTCGGCTTTAAGGCTGCTGTTGCGGTAGGTACAGACTTACTTTATGCCGCAATCACTAAAACCGGTGGCGTTTTTGTTCATCATAACACCCATAAATCCGTTGATTGGCGCGTGGTAGGCTGGATGTCAGCCGGTAGCTTACCTTCAGCGATTGCTACGATTTTTGTCATTAAGCATTTAATTAAAATTGAAAAAGATG
This sequence comes from Methylotenera sp., assembly GCA_030652995.1. Classification (GTDB taxonomy): domain Bacteria; phylum Pseudomonadota; class Gammaproteobacteria; order Burkholderiales; family Methylophilaceae; genus Methylotenera. The sequence goes on along the minus strand of JAUSAG010000005.1, from coordinate 19,063 downwards.
TCACCGGTATTATAACGTTGACCTTGGGTATTGCGCTTATTCTCACCTCCGTTGCGTTGCTGATACGTAGCTACGTAACACGCAAACAAATTAGAGAAGTTGAGCATAACTTAATCAGTAGCGGACGCTTTAAGCAAATGCAAATTCCATTAACCGTGTTTGTTGGTGTCGTTTTAGGTGCGCTGGTCACCATATCATCGGTAGGTGCTGGGGTATTGGGCACATTGGCGCTATTGTTTTTATACCCGAAAATGAGTACGCTAAAAGTCGTCGGCACCGATTTGGCACATGCTATTCCGTTAACCGCCGTCGCTGGCTTTGGACATTGGACACTGGGTCATGTGAATTTTGAATTGTTAGGCACCCTGCTCATCGGTTCGTTACCCGGTATATGGATTGGTAGCCATTTAAGCGTAAAAATTCCAGAAAAAGTTTTACGGCTCATTTTAGCTACGCTGTTACTTATTATTGGTTTAAAATTCGTCTTGGCTTGATTTAAAAGCCAGTTTAAAAAGTTTAAAGATAAAAGTTTAAGTATATGTATAAATATGATGAAATAGATCAACAACTTGTTGATGAACGTGTGGCTCAATATCGCGACCAAGTGCGCCGTTATATAGCAAAAGAGTTATCCGAGGACGAATTCCGTCCACTGCGCCTACAAAATGGCTTATATATTCAACGCCACGCGCCTATGCTGCGTATAGCCGTACCTTATGGCATGTTATCTAGTCGCCAATTACATAAATTAGCTGACATTGCGACTAAATACGACAGAGGTTATGGTCATTTTAGTACACGCCAAAACCTGCAACTTAACTGGCCAAAACTTGAAGATACGCCAGATATTTTGGCTGAGCTTGCCACCGTTGAAATGCATGCTATTCAAACCTCAGGCAATTGCATTCGCAATATCACTACCGATCAATTTGTAGGGGTTGCCCCTGATGAAATTATAGATCCACGCGCCATGGCAGAGGTGATACGCCAATGGAGTACATTTCATCCAGAATTTGCACTATTGCCTCGCAAATTTAAAATTGCTGTATCTGGCACTAAGCAAGACCGTGCTGTTGTGCAAATGCATGATATTGGCATGGAGTTTTATCGTGATACTGAAAACAAAGTCGCCATTAAAGTATGGGTGGGCGGCGGTTTAGGTCGCACGCCAATCTTGGGCACAGTGATTCGAGAGCACCTTGAATGGCAACATGCCCTCACCTATTGCGAAGCTGTTATCCGTGTGTATAACCTACATGGTCGCCGCGACAATGCTTACAAAGCACGTATTAAAATTTTAGTTAAGGCCTTGGGCATTGATGAATTCAGCAAGCAAGTTGAAGCTGAATGGTTACATCTGAAAGATAGCCCCAACACCATTACCGAAGCTGAATTAGCGCGCGTTGCACAGCATTTTGAAGCTTTTGACTATGCAACATTACCTGCACACGACTCAAGTTTTGATGCTGCCATTGCAAGCAGTGCCGCGTTTAACGCTTGGACTAAACGTAGTGTGCATCCACATAAAATCTCAGGCTACCGTGCAGTTACATTGTCTCTAAAGCCTCATGGTAAGGCCCCAGGTGATGCCACTAGTGAACAAATGCATGTGGTTGCAGATTTAGCCGCAGAATACAGCTTTGGTGAACTACGTGTTTCTCATGAGCAGAATTTAATTCTGGCCGATGTGAAATTAAGCGATTTATTCGCTGTGTGGGAAAAAGCCCGTGCGTACGGTTTAGCGACGCCTAACATTGGCTTACTTACCGATATTATTTGCTGCCCAGGCGGTGACTTTTGCTCTTTGGCCAACGCTAAAAGCATTCCCATTGCCCAAGCGATTCAAATGCAATTTGATAACTTGGATTACTTACACGACATCGGCGAACTTGAACTCAACATTTCAGGCTGCATGAATGCGTGCGGCCATCATCACGTTGGTCACATCGGCATTTTGGGTGTGGATAAAGATGGTTCAGAATGGTATCAAGTATCAATTGGCGGCAAACAAGGCAATGACGCCAGCTTGGCTACGGTTATCGGACGGGCATTTTCAGCAGAAGAAATGCCTGGCGTCGTGCAGAAGCTGATTGAGGTTTATCTCAAAGAACGGTCTGATGAAGAGCGCTTTATCGACACGGTGCGCCGGATTGGTATTGCACCATTCAAGGCGCACGTTTATGCAACAACTGAATCAAAAAATGAGGCAGCGCATGTCTAATCTTATTACCCAAAATGAAATTGTGTCCGACGATTGGACTTTGGTTACATTGCCAAAAGTAGATCAAGAAGTACGCAAACAAGCAGGCAAAGTTGTACTTTTTAAACTTACTGGCGAGAACACAATCTCGGCTGAGCAAATTGCAAATACGCAAATTCCAGCAACCGGGAAAATATTAGTACCATTGTCGGTTTACTTGGCGCGTAAAAGTGAGTTGGCAACGCGTATCGCCAAGCAAGAGGTCGGCATTTGGTTAGCCACGCATGAAGTGCTAGAAAGCCTGCCCAATGCTGAGCCTGACCTCAATATATTCCCGTTGATTGCCGTTTATGTCGAGCGTTTTGCTGACGGCCGCATTTTCTCAATCGGCAACCTATTACGCACTCGCTATGGTTTTAATCATACATTACGCGCTTTCGGTGATGTATTGCGCGACCAATTGTTTTTCTTAAAGCGTTCAGGCTTTGATAGTTATTTAATTCGCGCAGACCGCAGTGCACAAGAGGCTTTGCAAAGCCTTAAAGACTTCAGTCAGCCCTATCAAGGTGCAGTGGATGATAAACAACCCGTTTGGCGTAGATTAAATCGAAGCCAAAATAATGTTGCGTAGCGTGAAAAGAAACATAAAATGAGCAACCAAATTTCCATGCTAAAACCAGCGGCAAACAACCCGGCCACTTCACCTGAACTCACAGATTCACTCAAAGCCTATGTGAGCCAAAAACGTGCGCATGTTGTCAGTTTGCTCACAGCGGCTATTCAAGAACATGGTAGCCACCATGAAATCACTTTTGCTAATAGCATGGGCGCCGAGGACATGGTGCTCACAGACATTATTCAACGCGAACAACTAGCCATTGAGATTTTTTCATTAGATACAGGTAGGTTGCCTACCGAAACCTACGATTTAATTGAAAAAACAGAACAAACTTACCATACCAAGCTTAAAATATTTTTCCCGCAAGCTGATACGGTTGAAAATTATGTCAGAACCAATGGTATCAACGCATTTTATGCGTCTATAGAATTACGTAAAGCCTGCTGTTTTATGCGTAAAGTTGAGCCGCTACAACGGGCGTTAAAAGACAAAAAGGCTTGGATTACCGGCATGCGTGCTGAGCAATCGACGACCCGCGTTAATTTGCCATTTCGTGAATTTGATGCAGGCAATAAACTGGAAAAACTCAACCCTTTAAGTGATTGGACAGAACAAGAGGTTTGGGCTTACATTCGTTTACATGAGGTACCCTATAACAAGCTACATGACCAGTTCTATCCCAGTATTGGTTGTGCGCCGTGCACGCGCCCAATTGCCATGGGAGAAGATGTAAGGGCTGGCCGCTGGTGGTGGGAAGACCCAACCAGTAAAGAATGCGGTTTGCATGTAAAAAAGTAAACCTTTTGATTAACCGCCAATGAACACCGATAAAAACTGGTAAAATTCTAAAGTTCGCTGTTTGTAACTCACCTTGAATGAATTTGACCCTATTAAATGCGAAATGCATTTGCATTGATCACCGATGAATTTGATTTTTAAAACCTAAAACACATGACAACTAAACAACCCTTATCTCACTTAGATTGGCTAGAAGCCGAGGCTATTCATATTCTGCGCGAAGTTGCAGGGCAATGCGCTAATCCTGCATTGCTGTTTTCAGGTGGTAAAGACTCGCTCTGCATCCTGCGTTTGGCTGAAAAAGCTTTTCGTCCTGGTAAATTCCCGTTTCCGTTAATGCATATTGATACCGGTCACAACTATCAGGAAGTGATTGATTTCCGCGACCTACGTGCAACAGAACTTGGCGAACGTCTGATTGTGCGCTCAGTTGAAGATTCGATGAAACGCGGTACCGTGGTGCTTAAAACACCCGATGAGCCACGCAATAAGCATCAATCAGTGACATTGCTTGAAGCCATTGAAGAGTTCGGTTTTGACTGCTGCATCGGTGGGGCACGTCGCGATGAAGAAAAAGCGCGTGCCAAAGAACGTATCATGAGTTTTCGCGATGAGTTTGGTCAATGGGATCCTAAAAACCAACGTCCTGAATTGTGGAATCTTTACAATGCACGTTCACACAAAGGTGAGAACATTCGCGCTTTTCCAATTTCTAATTGGACAGAAATGGACGTTTGGCAATATATTGAACGCGAAAACTTAAGCCTACCCAGTATTTATTTTTCGCATCATCGTGATGTGGTCATGCGTGACGGTGCCATCGTCCCTGTCAATGTGCCACTTGCAGATGGCGGGGTTGTTAATCCACCAAAAGCCGGTGAAGAAATCATCAATATGCAAGTGCGTTTTAGAACCGTAGGTGACATTACCTGTACAGCCCCTGTGATTTCTGACGCGGATACCGTCAGTAAAATTGTACTTGAAACGGCAACCACAACTATTACTGAGCGTGGTGCAACCAGATTGGACGACCAGACTTCAGACGCCTCCATGGAACAACGCAAGAAGGAAGGCTATTTCTAAATGAACACTATGCAAAATACAAAGCAAACACAACACAACGACTCCCTACTGCGCTTTATGACCTGCGGCTCTGTCGATGACGGCAAAAGCACTTTAATTGGTCGCTTACTGTTTGATACTAAAACTATCTTAGCGGATACGCTTACACAAATATCAAATACCTCTAAAAAACGCGGTATGCAAGCTGTAGATTTATCACTACTGACCGACGGCTTACAGGCTGAGCGCGAGCAAGGCATTACCATCGACGTGGCTTATCGTTACTTCAGCACGGGCACACGCAAATATATTATTGCGGATGCGCCCGGCCATGAGCAATATACACGCAACATGGTCACCGCAGCTTCTACTGCCAATTTGGCTATTATTTTGATTGATGCGCGCCGTGGTGTGCTCACCCAAACCCGTCGTCATAGCTATTTAGCGCATTTGGTGGGGATTCAGCACATTGTGGTTGCTGTCAATAAAATGGATTTAATCAATTACGACCAAGCCGTTTACGACAAAATTTGTGCTGATTATTTAGCCTTTGCTACCGAGATTGGTTTGCAGCGCGATAGCCATGATATTCGTTTTATCCCAATGTCAGCCTTAAATGGTGACATGCTGGTAGATAGACTCGAAAATATGCCTTGGTACACCGGCGAAACGCTACTTGAAATGTTAGAAAAAGCACCGGCTTCAGACATTGATCAATGTGAAGAATTTCGCTTCCCTGTACAATTTGTATGTCGCCCGCATGCCAGTTCTGATGCTACTTTGCACGATTTTAGAGGCTTTATGGGGCGCATTGAAAGTGGGGATATTGCAGTGGGTGATGCCGTTACCGTATTACCGAATGGCTACCAATCCAAAGTAAAAGCAATTCAACTAGGTGCAGCGCAATTGCAAAGTGCGCAAACCGAGCAAAGCGTAACTTTGCTGCTCGAAGATGAAATTGACACCTCACGTGGCGACATGATTGTAAAAACCGGCAGCAATATTGCGCCGGTAAAAAACATTGAAGCTTTTGTGTGCTGGCTATCAGAAACACCCTTGTCACCTGCGCGCACTTACGTAATCCGCCACACCACGCGTGAATCTAAAGCTAAAGTAGATGTTATTTCATACAAAATAGATGTGAATACGCTGGAGCAACAAGCCACTACTGACTTAAAAATGAACGATATTGCACGCATGAGCTTCAAACTTGCACAACCGCTAATGGTGGATAGTTACACCACTAACCGTGCCACAGGCGCATTTATTGTGATTGATGAAAGCACTAATAATACGGTTGGCGCCGGCATGATTATTTGACCTATCTTTTAGTCATGCAAATAGATATGGCGTAACAATTAAGCCGAGCAAGCCAACTAAATTTCTAATAAAATAACACTTTAGCTTTTAAAGCGGTAAAGGACTTAAAAATGACCTATGTGGTTACTGAAAACTGTATTCAATGTAAATTTACTGATTGCGTAGATGTTTGCCCAGTGGATTGCTTTGTAGAAGGCCCAAACTTTTTAGCCATCAACCCTGATGAGTGCATTGACTGCACACTATGTGTGGCAGAGTGCCCCGCAGAAGCTATTTTTGCAGAAGATGACGTGCCAGCTGATCAGCAGGAATTTATCGCACTAAATGCACGCTTGGCTGAATTATGGCCGGTGATTACCTCGCGTAAAGAAGCCCTTGAAGATGCCGAAGCAATGAATGGCGTACCAGGTAAGCGCGATTTACTCATTGAGTAGTCCAAGTAAATAAAAAATCAAGGGGGCGTATGCCTCCTTTTGTCTATCTGTGATAATGCCGCCACTCAAATACCTTCAGCACTATGCACCTGCCCTGCAAGATAAAATCAGGCAACTGCAAACGCAGCACTTGCTCGGTGACTACATCACACAACGTTACCCACAAAATCACACTATACAAACCGATAAAGCACTATATCAATACAGTAACGATATTAAACAAGCGTTTTTGCGCAACGCGCCGCTGTTAGACAAAGTGCATTACGACAACCGATTAAGTATAGAGCATCATGCGCTTGGCCTTAACACGGCTATTTCACGCGTACAAGGCGGCAAACTTAAAGCTAAAAAAGAAATCCGAATTTCGTCGTTCTTTAAAGAAACCCCAACTGAATTTCTACGTATGATTGTGGTGCATGAGTTGGCGCACCTAAAGGAGCGCAACCACGACAGAGCCTTCTACCAACTTTGCCAACATATGGAGCCGGATTATCACCAGCTTGAGTTTGACTGCCGTGTTTTTTTAACGTGGAAAAGTGAGTTAGAAACTTAAAAGTGAGTGCTTTATTAGTGCTTTAAAAGCCTGGCTTGCCTGATCATCATCCAGCCAAATATCAAATACCCTGCCATGGCTAACGCCAAACCAGATGGCGCATACCAAACCAGTGGCACAATGAGACCTGCTGAAACTGTAGATAACAGCATTTGAATAAAAGCCTGGCCTGAAGCCGCTGTGCCACGGATTCTTGGGTGGCGATCAAGCGCAGCTAATGAGAGTATGGGCATCGCCAACGCCATACCGATATTAAATAATGCGACTGGTATGATATTGTAAATAGCGTTAGTTGGCAGCATAAAACAAACCAATAGATTTAACGCTGCCATTGCCGCCATCCAGAGATATGCAACTTTTATGACTTGGTGTTGAGGATATTTACCTGCCGCACGTTTAGCCAGATAAGAACCCAGCACCATGCCACATACCGTAGGAATAAACATCCAACCGAATTGGTGCTCACTTAAACCTAAATGTTTGACTAAAAACACTGGGCTCGCTAACACATACAGGAAGAATCCTGCAAAATTAGCGCCCAATGCAAATACTACATAATTGAACTCTTTATCCCCAAAAATAATGCGATAGTCTTTAATCACTTGTTTGGCTGACAGTGGCAACCGTTTTTCTTTTGGCATGGTTTCAGGTAAATAACGTACCGCTGCCCATAAACTAACGCCGGCATACAATGCCAAAAAGATAAAAATAGCTTGCCAATGAATCCCAAGTAATAAACCGCCAATAATAGGCGCCACCGCTGGTGCAATGCCAAATAGCATTTGTACGGTGGCCATTACGCGCTGTGCTTGCGGGCCTTCAAATAGATCACGTACCATTGCACGTGCCACCACGTTGCCTGCCCCGCCTGAAAGCCCTTGTAGCGCTCTAAAAAACCAGAGTGTTTCAACATTGGGGGCAAAAGCACAGCCGATTGAAGCCAAAACAAAAACACCCAAGCCCCACTTAATGGTCGTAATGCGCCCGATGGAATCTGAAATGGCGCCATGCCACAACGTCATTAATGCATAGGGTAGCAAATAAAATGTGAGGCTTTGTTGCAACTCAAGTGAAGTGCCACCCAAATTACTTTCTAACACGGGGAAAGCCGGTAGATAGGTATCGATAGCAAACGGCGCTAATGCGGCCAAACTCGCAAGGACTACCGATAACACAAGTGGTGAGGAATGATGTTTCAAGATTTATTCTCAAATAAAAAACGCGCTGCTGAATAAGCTCAGAAGCGCGTTTAATTTAACCATAATATGGGGCATTATGGCTAATATATTGGCAAGGCACCCTAAATTATCAGCGTTAACATTTAAGGCAAGGCATGAAACTCATCCACACGCTCTTTCAGTTCGCCTGCGATAATTTTCTTAGAGTTTTTATCATTACGGAACACAATTGGCTGTGAGGCTATTACCGGATTTTTTGCATCTTCAATGGCTTTTTCAATCAGATAGTGATGCGGTGATTTACTGCAAACCGGGTCTGCGGCCTCAGCATCTCCCGTTAACAGGAATGACTGACAACGACATCCGCCTAAATCTTTTTCTTTTTCATCACAGGTGCGGCACGGTTCTTTCATCCAGCCTGTCCCCCGATATTTGTTGAAAGCAGGCGAGTCTTTCCAAGAGTATTCCAGCCCAGTATCTTTGACATTTGGAAACTGCATATTGGGCAATACGCGGGCTGAATGGCAGGGCAATACATCACCATTTGCAGTGACGATCATGAATACTTCACCCCAGCCATTCATGCATTTTTTAGGGCGATCGGAGAAATAATCAGGCACGACAAAGAATATCTTCATCTTACTGCCGGATTTTTCCCTGAATTCATTGGTAATTCTTTCCGCCTCATCTACCTGCTCTTTGGTGGGCATTAATTGGCTACGATTCACCAATGACCAGCCGTAGTACTGAGTATTTGCTAGTTCAATGTATTCGGCACCAAGCGCATCGGCCATTTCTAATATCTGTTTCATATGTCCAATGTTGTAGCGGTGTATTACCACATTAAGTACCATTGGGTAGCCATGACCTTTAATCATTGCGGCCACTTTTTTCTTCAGCTCAAAAGTTTTGGTATTAGTAATGAAGTTATTGATTTCTTCAGTAATATCATGCATCGACAATTGGATGTGATCTAAACCACCGTCTTTAAACGCTTGAATTCGTTTTTCAGTCAACCCTACGCCAGAAGTAATTAGATTACTGTAATAACCTAATTTTTTGGCTTCAATCACAATATCTTCAATATCATCACGCAATAATGGTTCGCCACCTGAGATACCGAGCTGAATTGCACCTAATTTACGTGCATCTCGCAAAGCTTGTATCCACTGCTCGGTAGTCAGCTCATTTTGAGTGTGCTTATCATAATCAGTCGGGTTGTAACAAAATGCGCAATGAAGCGGACAGCGATATGTTACCTCTGCCAGCAACCATAGCGGCTGAGTTTGTGTAGCGGATGCCGCAACACCATTGTTTTGCGCTTGCACTACTTTCTGGACAACAGACTCACCTAAAGATGCTTGCGTCATTTTGCTACTCCTAAATTTTGCACTAACTTATTCTTGACCATTAATATCGTATGCAAGTTATACCTTGCGTAACCAACCTTTACTTACACCAAGCTCAAACATGCCAATGATGTCGCTTTCAATTTCATCGGCATCTGGAAACGCCACTTTCAAGTCAGCGACAATCTCCCCGACATTAACCTTGCCGTCTAAACGCTTTAACACTTCACCTGCTCCACCGTGCAGTTTGACCATACCTTCAGGAAAAAGTATCACATAACTCTGCTGTGCCTCTTCCCACTGAAATCTGTGATGATGCGAAAGCGCGTAAATATCAGTATGTTGTATAGGATTTTCCATATTTACTTTTTCTTAGCTCACATTCATGACGGGTTGGCGCAGATAATCGCGGCCTTCCACTTTAATGTCAGTGCATTGCAACATAATCGCATCTGCCATGACCCACAATACATTCAGCTTGAATTGTAAGATTTCAAGCGCACGCTCTTGAAGCTCACGACTTTGACTAAAGTAATCTAAAGTGACAGCTAAACCTTGCTCAACATCACGGCGCGCCTGTGTTAACCGGTTTTTAAAATACTGCATACCCTCTTTGTTAATCCAAGGATACATATCCGGCCATGAATCAATACGTTGTTGGTGGATATGTGGGGCGAATAGTTCAGTTAAGCTAGAACACACAGACTCTTGCCATGGGCGTTGTTTTGCAAAATTGATATAAGCATCTACTGCGAATGTAGTACCTGGCGCCACTAATTTTAGGGACATAATATCCTCACGGCTCAACCCAACTGCGGCGCCTAGATGAATCCAAGCCTCAATACCGCCTTCGCCACCTTCCGCAATTTGGCCACTGCCGTCATGATCAAATATACGTTGAATCCAGCCACGACGAAGTTCGCGATCTGGACAATTTGAAAGAATGGCAGCATCTTTCATCGGGATTGCAATTTGGTAGTAATAACGATTTGCGACCCAAGCCTGCATTTGCGCTTGAGTTAGCTTACCCTCATACATCAACACATGTATTGGATGGTAAATATGATAACCCTTACCTTTTTCGCGCAATTTAGCTTCAAACTCTTCTTTACTCCATGGTGCTAATTTTTCATTCGCCATTTTCTTAATCCTTATAAAATGATATCCATACCGTCATACGCGACTTCAATGCCATGATGGTCAAGTTCTGCACGCTCGGCAGAATCTTCACGTAATATCGGGTTTGTGTTGTTGATATGTATCAATACTTTTCGTACATCCCCAAATTTATCTAGGTCTTCTATCATGCCGTTTTTGCCTGACTGCGGATTATGGCCAATACTGCGTGCAGTTTTGGTCATTAAACCTAAATCAATCATCTCGGTATCCGTCCAGAACGTGCCATCTACCATAATGCAATCCGCTTGATTCATTAGCTCTGGCAGGTGTGGTTCAATCTCTGCTAAGCCCGGTGAATACCAGCATTTTTTACCAGTGCTAATTTCCTCAATTAATACACCAATCGTGTCGCCAGCTTGCGGATCGTTACGATGTGGTGAATATGGCGGTGCCGCGCTCTTGAGTGCCACTGTCGTGAATTTTAGATTAGGCACATTCGGCATGGTAAAACTGGTTTTACCGTCAATCGGAATATTGTGATGATTGATACCGCAATAATGGCCTAGAATATTTAGAACCTGATTACCTGAGGTAAGGTCACCATAGACCATATCGGTACAGTAAATTTCACGCTTCACAGTGCCTTCACGTAGCATATATAAACCCGTGGTATGGTCAATCTGCGCATCAATCAGCACAATCGCCTGAATGCCGGTATCACGGATTGCGCGTGCGGGTTGCAACGCTGGGAAATCCTGAATCTGCTGTAGCACATCAGGTGATGCATTAAATAGCACCCAATTAACGCCATCACTACTGACGCAAATAGAGGATTGGGTGCGCTTGGTTGCCTTAATCGTGCCTTTACGTAAACCGTCACAGTTAAAACAATTACAGTTCCACTGCGGGAAACCGCCGCCAGCACCTGCGCCTAATACGTGTATATGCATAAATTCTACGATTCTTTAAAATTATTCAAAAGCGATATAGCTACAAATTAAACCTTACCTGATTAACTTGTAAGGCTGTTTCTAACAAAAAAAGGCTGTCTTGCGGCAGCCTTTTTTTATAATCCGTTATTGCAAATTATTTATTCATTACGTACATTGTAACTTCAAAGCCAAAACGCATTTCTGTAGCAGCTGGTTTAGTCCACATGATAAAGTCCTTTAAGTAATTATTAATTTGTAATCGCTACAACTTAAGTTGTCGTAACGTGAGAAGCATTTTGCGCTCAATTTAACACGCACAACACCGCAAACTTACCGAATATCCCCTAAGTAAATTCATGATGCGTCACTTATCAAAACATTAACTGGAGGGATTTTGAGTCTAGCGCATCTCGTGGACAACTGTTTTTTTATGATTCGAGCTCATCATGCACTTAGGCTTGCTTGATTTTTTCTAGCACTTCCAAAAACTTGGCGTTTTCAGAAAACAAACCAATACTAACTCTGATGTATTCCGGCATTTCATAATTGGCAATCGGTCGAACAATCACACCATTTTTAAGTAGCTGTTGATTATAGTGTGTGGCATCGCCTACTTTAATGCTGACAAAGTTAGCGAATGACGGAATGTATTCAAAGCCCAATTTCTCCACCCCTTGGGTTAACTGAACCATTCCAGCTTGATTGAGGGCATAACTGCGTTCTACAAAATCATCATCCGCCAGAGACGCAACCGCTGCTGCCTGCGCAATACTATTCACGTTAAACGGCTGGCGTACACGGTTCATCAAATCAGCCACCGCTGCATGACATAAACCAAAACCTACGCGTAAGCCTGCTAGGCCATAGGCTTTAGAAAAGGTGCGTGAAATAATCAGGTTGTCAAATTCATTTAACCAGCCGATCGCTTCAGACTTCAATGCTACAGGCAGATATTCATCATAAGCCTCATCAAGCACTACTAATACCTGCTTAGGCACTTGCTTTAAAAATGCATAAAGCTCATCTTTACCTAACAATGTGCCAGTGGGGTTATTAGGGTTTGCCACAAAAATGATGCGTGTTTTAGGCGTTATGGCGGCCAGCATCGCAGTTAAGTCGTGACCGTAGTTTTTAGCGGGCACAACGATACCGGTGGCACCGGTAGCTTGCGTCACTAACGGGTAAACGGCAAAAGCATGCTGCGAGTAAATGGTTTCGCAATCTGGGGTTAAAAAAGCACGTGCCGCCAACTCTAAGATATCATTTGAGCCATTGCCAAATACGATTTGGTTAGGTACCACCTCATATTTTTTGCTAACAGCATCACGTAACGCAAAGCTATTGCCATCCGGATAACGCGCAATATCAAACAATGCCTCTTGTATCGCGTATTCAGCTTTAGGACTAATGCCGAGCGGATTCTCATTTGAGGCTAATTTAACAATATCTTCTACGCGTAAGCCCATTTCACGGGCAAGTTCAGCGATAGGTTTGCCGCCTTGATATGGGGCGATGTTTCGAATGTACTCAGGGGCTAAATCGGCAATGCTCATAAAAAAACCTTAAAACTTTTGAAAAAGGATAAGCTAAATGACGGCAACAGGGTAAGAACCTAGAACCTTAATAAAGGCAGCGTGTACGCTAATCGCCTTTAGTGCCGCCGACACAGGCGCGTTTAATTGATGACCTTCAATATCCATAAAAAATACATATTCCCAAGCACCAGTTTTAGCTGGACGAGATTCAAACTTAGTCATACTCACGCCATGTTCGGCCAAAGGTGCTAATAAAGACACCATCGCGCCTGGCACGTTTTTAGTGGCCATCACTAGCGAGGTTTTGTCTTGGCCTGAAGGTGCAACATCATGCTTACCCAACACCAAAAAGCGTGTGGAATTATTAGGGTCATCTTCAATATTTTCAGCTAATACATTTAAGCCAAACAGCTCGGCGGCACGCTTGCTGGCAATGGCAGCAGCAAATGTACCGTCTGCTGAAACTAGATCATGAATCATCTGCGCAGCGCGCGCATTGCTGGTAACAGCCTCGCGCTCTGCACGCGGCAATGTTTTATTCAGCCACTCATGGCATTGTGCGAGCGATTGCGCGTGCGAAAATACATGCGAAATTTGCGCAATATCCGTTTGTTTTGACAGCAAGCAGTGGTGTATGGGCAAGGTGACTTCACCACAGATTTTAAGCGGGCTTGCTAGTAATAAATCCAGGGTTAAACCAATCGCACCCTCAGTAGAGTTTTCTACCGGCACGATACCGTAATCTGCCTGATCGGCCTCTATGGTGCGAAACACCTCATCAATTGAGCCGCAGACTATGGCAGTTCTACCTTGCCCAAACTGTTTGAGTGCGGCCTCTTCACTGTAAGTGCCAAGCGGGCCTAAAAACGCAATAGACAGTTCTTTTTCTAAAGCGCGGCAATTAGACATTACCGCACGAAATATATTAGCCACAGCCTCATTAGACAACGGCCCTTGGTTGTGCGCTTGCAAACGGCGTAGCACCTGCGCTTCACGCTCTGGGCGATAAATCACGCCATCATCTTTAAGCTCACCGATATGGCGCGCGTGATTTGCCCGCGCATTTACAAGCTGGAGAATTTGCTCATCAATCGCATCTATTTGATCACGATGTTGCTTTAACTGATTAGGCGTTTGTTGATTAGACATGGCTAGTGCGCGCTTTCAAATGCTTTCATGTAATTAACTAAAGCCTGTACACCTTCGATCGGCATGGCATTGTAAATAGAAGCACGCATACCACCCACCATACGGTGACCCTTTAACTGCAACAAACCATTGGTCTCAGCGCCTTTTAAAAACACATCGTTGAGTGATTCGTCCGTCAAGAAAAATGGAATATTCATGCGTGAACGGTTGTTGAGTGCAACGTGATTACTATAAAAATCAGTGCTATCAATGTAATCGTATAGCATTTTTGCCTTTGCGATATTGACCTGCTCTATCGCTTCTACTCCACCCTGCGCTAACAACCATTCAAACACCAACCCAGCGATATAAATACTGTAAGTTGGGGGCGTGTTAATCATGGATTGATTTTCAGCCTGCGTTTTCCAGTTAAACACCGCTGGCGTCAAAGGTGATGCTCTATCCAGCAAATCATCACGCACGATCACAATACACAAACCTGCAGGACCGATATTCTTTTGTGCTCCACCGTAAATTACGCCGTACTGGCTAACATCAATCGGGCGTGAAAGTATGTGTGACGACATATCGGCAACAATCGGCACATTACCAGCGTCTGGCAAACCGTCGAACTCAACACCATGAATGGTTTCATTGGTGCAGATATGCAAATAGGCCGCATTTTTATTCAACTTCCAGCTTGAGTAAGCCGGCACATCGGTAAATTTACCAGCTTCGCTATTCGCTACAATGTTGATTTTTCCATAGGCATTGGCATCTTCCACACTACGTTTAGACCAAGCGCCGGTCACCACGTAGTCAGCCTCGCCGCCATTTAGCAAATTCATTGGGATAATCGCGTTTTCCGCAATCGCCCCACCCTGCAAAAACAATACCTTGTAATTTTGCGGAATGCATAACAGCGTACGTAAATCAGCTTCCGTTTTGGCTAAAATACTGGTGAATTCTTTGCCACGGTGTGACATTTCCATCACACTCATACCAGAGCCGTGCCAATCTAGCATCTCAGCTTGGGCACGCTCAAGTACGGGTTTTGGTAATACTGCTGGACCTGCTGAAAAATTATAAATTTTTGTCATGTTGTATCAAGTTTTTTTATCTACGGATGGACTCGGATTTTACAAGTTTGTTTAACTTTCGATCTCGTCCTCACCATCATCCTCAGTCTCTACAATTTTTTCGATACCGGAGAGTTTTTCACCCTCACCCAGGTTGATTAGCGTAACACCTTGTGTCGCGCGACCTAACTCACGAATCTCTTTCACACGGGTGCGAATCAACACGCCTCCCGTTGTGATAAGCATAATTTCATCGTCTTCACCTACCAATTTGGCCGCTACAACTAAACCGTTTCTTTCGCTAACTGCAATCGCTTTAACCCCTTGTGTACCACGGCCAGAATGGCGGAAATCTGCAAGTACAGTACGCTTACCGTAGCCATTTTCAGTAGCTACCAATACAGATTGCTGATCATTATCAGCAACAAGCAATGACAACACTTGCTGATCTTCGGCTAATTTCATACCGCGAACACCGCGAGTAGCACGACCCATTGAACGTACATCATCTTCGCTAAACCAAACGGCTTTACCACCGTTAGAAACCAGAATGACATCATTAGCGCCGTTGGTAATTTCCGCACCAATTAAATAATCACCTTCATCTAAATTAATGGCGATGATGCCTGATTTGCGCGGATGAGAAAAATCTGACAATGGCGTTTTCTTAACCGTACCTTGTGAGGTTGCCATGAAAATAAAGCGATTTTCATCAAACTCTTTTACCGCCAGAATGGCATTGACCTTCTCGCCTTCTTCCAGCGGGAATAAGTTCACAATTGGCTTGCCTCGGCCAATACGGCTACCCTGTGGCACTTCATACACTTTTAACCAGTACACACGGCCAAGGCTACTGAAGCACAGAATGTAATCGTGCGTGTTTGCCACAAACATTTTATCGATAAAGTCGTCTTCTTTGGTAGGCGCGGCTGATTTACCTCTGCCACCACGTTTTTGCGCACGGTATTCATCTAACGGTTGAGATTTAACGTAACCAGTGTGTGAAAGTGTAACAACAACATCTTGCGGTGTGATGAAATCTTCTAATGATAAATCCTGTGCATTTACCACAATCTCACTGCGACGTTTGTCACCAAATTGCCTTCTAATTTCATTCAATTCGTCAGTAATAATCGTGGTTACACGTGCGGGGGTGGCTAAAATGTCGAGTAAGTCCGCAATAATATCCATCACCTCTTTATATTCACTCACTACTTTATCTTGCTCTAAGCCAGTTAAGCGTTGCAGACGCATTTGCAGAATTTCTTGCGCTTGCACGTCACTTAATTTGTAGCCGTTTGGCATTAAACCAAAATCAATACTTAAGCCTTCAGGGCGTGAGGCCTCCATCGCTGCGCGTTTAAGCATTTCTTCAACCACTGGCGATTTCCAAACTTTCGCCATCAAATCTATTTTAGCTTCCGGTGGCGTTGGTGCGGCCTTAATCAGCGCAATCATCTCATCTACGTTGGCGAGTGCAACCGCTAAACCCTCTAAAATGTGGCCGCGCGCACGTGCTTTTTTCAACTCAAATACGGTACGTCGTGTAACGACTTCACGGCGATGGCGTAAGAACGCCTCTAGCATTTGCTTTAAGTTAAGTAATCGAGGCTGACCATCTAACAAGGCCACCATATTCATACCAAACGTATCTTGCAACTGCGTTTGTTTGTAAAGGTTATTCAGCACCACTTCGGCAATTTCACCGCGTTTAAGCTCAATCACTACACGCATGCCAGATTTATCTGACTCATCGCGCAGATCAGAAATACCTTCGATTTTTTTCTCGTTAACTAACTCAGCGATTTTCTCAACAAAAGTTTTTTTGTTCACTTGGTACGGCAGTTCGTCCACAATCAATGCCTGACGGCCACCGCGCTCCATGTCCTCAACGTGGGTACGTCCACGCATCACCACTCGGCCACGACCGGTTCGATACCCCTCTTTTACGCCAACAGTGCCGTAAATAATACCTGCTGTTGGAAAGTCTGGTGCCGGCACGAGCTCAATCAGCTCTTCAATACCCATTTCAGGGTCTTTAAGCAAGGCAAAACATGCATCCAACACTTCATTTAAGTTATGCGGTGGAATATTGGTGGCCATCCCCACTGCAATTCCAGAGCTACCATTAATCAATAGATTTGGAATACGCGCTGGCATGATGAGCGGCTCATGTTCAGAACCATCGTAGTTTGGACCAAAATCAACGGTTTCTTTGTCAATATCGGCTAACAGCTCATGTGCGATTTTTGACATACGGATTTCGGTATAACGCATCGCCGCCGCGTTATCGCCATCCACAGAACCAAAGTTACCTTGGCCATCTACCAACATATAGCGTAGAGAGAAATCTTGCGCCATACGCACGATCGTATCGTAAACAGCGGTATCTCCATGCGGATGGTATTTACCAATCACATCGCCCACGATACGTGCGGATTTTTTGTAAGGCTTGTTATAGTCATTTGACAGCTCATGCATCGCGAATAAAACACGGCGATGTACCGGCTTTAAACCATCACGCACATCGGGTAACGCGCGCCCAACAATTACGCTCATGGCGTAATCAAGATATGACCGGCGCATCTCATCTTCTAAACTGATCGGCAAGGTTTCTTTAGCGAATTGATCCATGTTGTAATTAACTTTTAATGGTTTTTATATGGATTGGATTTTAACATGATTAATCAGCAAATTAACGCGGTTAAACCACAGTTTTAACCCAGGACTTTATTAGCGTGCAAAATGCTAATGAAGCATTTTTTTTCGCGCCTGCAAATATTTAACACACAATGCGCGAGCGCAAGCTTTGCTTACAATTGTCAGCTTGTAGCATGGGTTGCACTTTAAGCGTGTTAAGTGCAAGATACGCGCTAACTAGCTTACCAAAATAAAGAGAAAAATATGTCCTGGAAAAACACAAGCAAGCGCTATGGCACTTTATCTATTGGCTTACATTGGCTGATGTTGCTGCTATTTATTGCCGTTTATGCATGCATTGAGTTGCGTGAACTCTACCCCAAAGGCAGCGACCCGCGCGAGGCATTAAAAACCTGGCACTTTATGCTAGGCTTGAGCATTTGGGTGTTAGTCGCACTGCGCATCTACGCCAGATTATCCTCTCCTATACCGAGCATTACGCCAGAGCCTGTGCGCTGGCAGATGTTATCAGCCAAACTGGCACATTTAGCGTTGTATGGTTTGATGATTATCATGCCACTACTCGGTTGGCTACTATTAAGCGCATCAGGTAAACCTATACCGTTTTTTGGCTTGGAGCTACCTGCACTAGTGGCTAAAAATAAAGAATTAGCAGGATTAGTCAAAGAAGTACATCAAACGATGGGTGTTGTTGGCTACTACCTGATTGGCTTGCATGCTACTGCGGCTTTATTCCACCACTACTATATCAAAGATGACACGTTGATTAGAATACTGCCAGATAGAAAATAAACGAATTACATCTATTTTAAAAAACGGTCAACTTTTAAATTTATAACTGTTGATAAGGCCGTGTTTATTATTGAACATTTGCCCGCGCATTCCCCCTTTTAACCGAATTCCGAACCAGCTTTGAGGCAAGAGGTGGGTCAAGCGGGCGGTTTTGATTTTAGTTTTTTAGTTTCTGATTTTCTTCCATGCTCCATCGTACCTTGTGCATCCACGTAAGCCCGCACCGTTTCCAGTGTCGCACCGCCTACACTACCAACAAAGTACGCCCGATGCCAAAACAACGGCTTGTAATAGAACTGTGCAA
>JAUSAG010000004.1 GCA_030652995.1 Methylotenera sp. | reverse complement strand
ACTGGTTGCGGCAACGCAATCTACGCTAAGTGAGACCGCGGTAAGCCGTATGGGTGGCAACACTCATGCGCTCTGGTCGTTGACCTTAGAAACCCCCGCTACAACATCTGTATTTGGTGTTTAGCGGTGGGAGTCTTCATGGTGAACTTTTAGGCGAAGGCAAAGATGCTGTAGTTTTTGCTTTAAAAGGAAGTTCAGATTGGGTCGTTAAGGTTTTAAAATTTGGCGGTGCAGAACGGACAGAAATGCTAGTACACTACATTAATCAACTTGCTGCAGTCTGCCGCATAGCTTTTACATTTAAGTCTTTTCAAAAACCGATGACTTAAACGCTACTTAATGATGCTTATGAAAAAACCTTACGTAAAGCCGCCCTCTCAATATCTTTACGATTATCAACGCAAAAGGTCAGTCCCAACCCTAGAGCAACCAGACTACCAGCCAACATAAACGATGAGTAGCTTGAATGCGAAGCATGCGTTAAGTACTCAGCAACTTTGATCATAACAAATCCACCTATGCCCCAAGCAGTAAATAGCATGCCGTAAATCACACCAAAATGTTTCATCCCCCAAAAGTCTTTGACATAACTAGGAAAAATAACCAGATTAGCACCGTAATTCAACCCAATCAAAGTGGCAACGATGACAATGTAAATAGCGGCACTGGATTGAGAGGCATAAAAAGCACTGAACATCAGCACCATTTGCAGAAGAAAAGCCACGGTCAACACATTTCTGCGCCCAAACCTTGTAGATAGCGTTCCTGCAAGTATACGGCCTGAAGCATCTCCAATCGCTAAAATAGCAATAGCGAGATAGGCGAGTTCCCCCATACTTAACTTGGCTAACGGCTTGACATTACCAATCACCATTAAGCCCGCACCCGCACCAATGAACAGCAATATCCATAAAATCCAAAAACGTGTATCTTTTAATGCATACAATGATGAAGCCACCTCTTCATCAAGGTGTGCGAACGTATGTCGCGCTTTGTCGTTATCTGCACTACGGCGCTCCTGAAACCCAACAGGATTATACCCTTCTGGCGGCAAAATTAAAAAAACAGAAAACAATGTAACCAATAAAAAGAATTCGACCGAAAAGAACAGCATGGAATTATTTAGCCCATTCCCCTTAACTAAATAAGTAGCAAGCGGGGCGATATAAAGTGATGCAAGCGCAAAACCTGACACTACAACGGCTGTGACAAAACCACTTTTATTGGGTGCTACCCATCTAAGTGCTGCAGGTGTTGTAGAGGCATATGCAAACCCAATACCAGCACCTACTAAACCGCCAAAACCAAACATCCAAACCCAATAATCCACAGAGTTGGCAATGAGTAAAAACCCGGCACCACCCAGAAAACCTCCAATCAATGCAACCTTTCGTGGTCCCATCAAATCTTGCATACGTCCCGCTGGCACCATTGAAAAAGAGAATATTAAGCAGCAAAGTGCATATGGATCATTCAATGAAGTTGGCGCCCAATTGAATGCACCCTCGCCACCTCGTGCTATAGATTCAACGATTGCATCTTTAAAAATACTCCAAGCGTACAAGACACCAATAACAAGGTTTATCCCAAGTCCAGCGATGATTACAGCAACTCCCTTGTTGGACTTCATGTATTCCCCTTCGCTTGATTTTATTTAAATTATTCAAAGATTCTAAAAGCGATTTTGCGAGATGCTGAGTATTCTCATATAGTTGACCACTAATTATTATTTAAACTGACTAGTCATTCTCATACAAACTGCCCGCTTCAGAAATACGTCAAAACGATACAATCTAAACTGAATTTAATTAGTGGCAGAGCGTGCCAACAAAGCCTTTAAACGAATACGCTCGGTGAAACGTGAAATCGTTCTGATAACGCTTTTATTTGCCGAACATTCAGGTCACGTTTTCCGCTCATAACTTCTGACACAACACCTTGGGTTCCGATTTCTGGAAGACTGGATTGCGTTAAATGGTTTTGATCCATAAGAAATCGCAGCATAGCCAATGGGGAGATGTTCTGCACCGGATAATGAACGTCATCGTATTCACTAATAAGCGCACCAAGCGTGTGTGCAAGATCAGCGAGTGCATGTTCTTCACCAGCAGCGCCAGCATCAAGTAATTGATTTAATGCCTCAACCGCTTTGTCGTAGTCATCCTCGGTGCGAATGGTGTGCAAAGGGATAACTGAGGATAATGCCTGAAAGTGAGAAGTAATATCTGCAACCACTGAGCGATCCATTAAGGCTTCCATTTGTCGTACTCCTTGTGAGCGAATGTATGCCGGACATAAAGCTTTTGATGATCGAAGTGGATGGCGGCAACGATCCGGTATTTGTTGCCACCAATGTCGAATACATAGTAATTGCCAACTTTATCAGTGGCATTAAATGCGGTTTTAATATCAGCGAAGTTCACGAATATTTGTGATTCAATAATCTTACGCCATGCTTGCATAGGTTCATCCGCCTCTGGATGAATCGCAGAAAAATTAGTTAGTGCTTTATTAGAGATAACTCGCAAGTTGTGATTGTATCTCATTTTGAGATACTTGTTATATATTTTGGTTGTAGTAGCTGTGAGCAGTTCGAATGAGAATGACTGGTG
This sequence comes from Methylotenera sp., assembly GCA_030652995.1. Taxonomy (GTDB): domain Bacteria; phylum Pseudomonadota; class Gammaproteobacteria; order Burkholderiales; family Methylophilaceae; genus Methylotenera. The sequence goes on along the minus strand of JAUSAG010000004.1, from coordinate 26,626 downwards.
AGTTTAAATAATAATTACTGGTCAGTCGTCATGAGAATCGGAGGTCAATTAGTATGGGAATAAGCAAATGCTGACTAAATGCTATGAGTCTTGCCATATAATTTCAAGACCGATCTCATTAAATCCGGCTTGAAGCCCACTGGCTACACCAATGCCTGGAACATATGCAAGTGTATCTTGCCAATAAACCAATGGCAAATGTGACCGCACCCATGGTGGAATACTGGCCTCTTGCAGCAAGTGCTTAAGTGTTCTAGTCGGCCTTAGCACATTAGGTTTAAAACGTTCTCCACCTGTGCGGTGCGCGATTCTCAGCTTATCTATACTATATTTAAGCGCTAACCCCACCCCTTGTTTCCGACTAAAAAGCAGTCGACTGCCATCAGGTAAGGTAAGTGTTGATTCACCGCACCATGTTAGATCAAATGGCGCTGAGGCTCTATCAGCATAAAGATGCGCTCTATATTGATAGCGCCTAAGTGTTAAATGCTGCAACTTAATATTGACGTCAGCATCTGGCTTGGCGTTTAGTAATTGTTGGATGATTTCAGTTAAATGCTCTGCGTTTGGCATAGCCAGTTGATTTTGTGCAAACCACCAACGCAATACATTTTTAGCGCGTGGAATGTCTAGTTGGCTCAAACCCTGCAAGCAAAGACTGTTATTTAACAGCAATTCTCTAGCATCTAAAGTTGCAAGTGTATCGAGCAAGCTATTGGCTTCAGCTAAATGTGAGGCGGTTCTTGCAATCACAGATTTAGCACTGGGGAAGTGCGTCTCTAGCACTGGCATGACATTGTGACGCACAAAATTACGCTCATATTGTGTATTGTCGTTACTTTCATCTTCGCACCATTCAATTTGGTGCTGCACGGCATACTCTTTAAGTGCCAATCTTGGCACATCCAACAACGGACGCAATAGCCGTCGGGTTTCGTCTAATGCAGCCATGCTGGATAATCCTTTTACGCCAGCGCCACGCAACAGTTGCAATAATAATGTTTCAGCTTGGTCATCTTGATGGTGGGCTGTCACTACATAATCTGGCAATATTTCTCCAAATTTGTGATTAAACAGAGCTTGGTAACGTAACTCGCGGGCAGCGGCTTCTATGCCCTGCTTACTAGACGGATCAACATTTACATAAACTACCTGCAATGGCACATGTAGGGATTCACACGTTTTTGCACAAAGCTCTGTCCACGCGTCTGCATTAGGACTTAAACCGTGATGTACATGCATCGCTTGTAACTCAAAAAGAAATAGGTGTTTAACTTCTGCTAACAAATGTAGCAAAACACAGGAGTCTAAACCGCCACTTAAAGCCACCAACAATTTAGGTTGTGACGATAAGTGCTGAGTAAGAAAAGAATGAAGCTTAGAGACTAAAGCGTGCGTTAATTTGGCGTCGGGCTGACTTGACTGAACTTGCTTGGCAATCTTGTCAGCCCTTCTGGCTGAAGGGCTATTTTTCAGCAACTTCTTTGAATTTTCCATAGCTCATTAAGCGCTCATAACGCGTCACTAACAGCGACTTAATTGACTTGGCTTTTAAACGTGTTAATTCTTCTTTTAGTGCGCTACGCAATGTTTCCATCACATCTTCTGGGGAACGATGCGCACCACCCAATGGTTCCGTAATAATCTTATCAATCAATCCCATTGCCTTGAGTCGATCAGCCGTAATGGCAAGCGACTCTGCTGCCACCGAGGCTTTATCTGCGCTTTTGTACAAAATTGAAGCACACCCTTCGGGAGAGATGACGGAGTAAGTACCGTATTGCAGCATCAGTAATTGATCAACCACACCAAGTGCTAACGCACCACCTGAGCCGCCTTCACCAATAATTACGCCGATAATAGGTGTTTTAAGTTCAGCCATCACGTATAAATTACGTGCAATCGCCTCTGATTGTCCGCGCTCTTCAGCACCAATGCCAGGATAGGCGCCCGGGGTATCGATAAGCGTGATAATCGGGATGTTGAATTTTTCAGCTAATCGGAACAAGCGTAACGCTTTGCGATAGCCTTCAGGGCGCGGCATACCAAAGTTGCGATATTGACGCTCTTTTACATCACGCCCTTTTTGGTGTCCAATCACCATCACTGGTTGCCCTTCAAACCTTGCCAGGCCACCGACAATTGCTGGGTCATCTGCATAGGCTCGGTCGCCATGTAGCTCTTCAAAGTCTGTAAATATACCTTTAATGTAATCTAGCGTGTAAGGGCGTTGTGGATGGCGTGCCAACTGAGATATCTGCCAAGCGCTTAACTTACCGTAAATATCTTCAGACAGCTTTTTGTTTTTCTTTTCTAGCGCAGTCAACTCTTTAGAAACATCCAAAGCTTCATTGGCATCATGCGCAGCTTGCAACCCTTCAATTTGGTTTTCAAGCTCTGCAATCGGTTGTTCGAAATCTAAGTAACTTATTTTCATATATTTGCGTTGCCTTAAGTCTAAAAAATCTGGTTTCGGGTTTAATTATATAGGATTTTTACATTATTTTGACTCAACCATTCAGTTAAGCTTGCAATCAATTCTTCATGCAAATCCACGCGCCAGTCATTACCCAGCATGAGTTCAACCTTACTGGTTTTGTTGTGATATTCAACTTTAACCGCACAACCGCGTTGCTCTTGTGATGCACTAATACAATAGGGTTTTAATAGCGATTTTAATTTCACGGCATCAGCTTGACCGTTACATGATATTTTTAAAAAGCTGGCACGGCTGTTTCTCAGGCTTGATAAATCATGTAATTTTCTTGCATTGACACGCACGCCACCTGAAAACTCATCATTGCTAACGCGTCCCTCTACAATCACCAATTGGTCATCTTTTAATAATTGTTGGTTCTGATTAAGCAACTCATTTCCCACCACCACTTCAATCCGAGTGGTGCCATCATCAAGCCCTACAATCGCCATTTTACCACGCGCTGTCATGCGGATGCGCACACCAGAAACAATCCCCGCCAGCAACTGCGGTTGCTCTTTAGGGGTTAAGTTTGCCAGCGTGGTACTAATAAAATTACTTAAATCTTTTTGATACGACCAATAAGGATGACCGCTAAAATAAAAACCCAAGGCAGATTTTTCTTCTTGTAAACGTTGCTGCTCAGGCCATGCAGTAACGCTCGGCAACACATGTACCGCATGATCAGAGGCTTCACCAAACAGGCTATTTTGATTGCTATTAGCACTGGCTTGCTCTGCCGCGCTAATGGCTAAACTTACACCGGCTAACAAAGCGTAGCGATTCGGTTCTAGCTTATCAAAAGCCCCTGCCCTAATCAGCGATTCAATAACGCGCCGATTCACTTTGCGTAAATCCAAGCGGCTACAAAAATCAAACAAACTGGTAAAGGGGCCATCTTGCCTGCGTGCTTGTAAAATAATCTCAATCGCGGCTTGTCCAGTGCCTTTTACTGCGCCCAAGCCGTACAGCATTTGGTTTTTATTGATGGGCGTAAATTTAAATTCGCTTTGGTTCACGTCTGGTGGTAACACTTCTATCTGATTAGGTGCGCAATCATCATAAAAAATATGCACGCTGTCCGTGTTGTTCATATCAGCCGACATGGTGGACGCCAAAAATGCTGCTGGATAATGCGCCTTTAAATAAGCGGTTTGATACGCCACCAGTGCATACGCTGCCGCGTGCGATTTATTAAAACCGTAGCCAGCAAATTTTTCCAGCAAATCAAACAACTCAGTCGCTTGACGCTCTGTCATATTGTTTTTTACTGCGCCTTCGGTAAAGGTTTTGCGCTGGGCGTCCATTTCCTCTTGCTTCTTTTTACCCATGGCGCGACGGAGCAAATCTGCGCCACCTAGGCTATAGCCCGCCACCACTTGCGCAATCTGCATCACCTGCTCTTGGTACACTGCAATACCATAAGTCTCTTTCAGTATAGGCTCTGTGAGTGGATGTGGATATTCCACGCGCTGTTTACCATGTTTGCGGCGGCAAAAGTCAGGGATCAAATCCATCGGACCTGGACGATACAAGGCCACTAGCGCGATAATATCTTCAAAACAATCTGGCATCGCTTGTTTGAGCATGTCTTTCATACCCTTGGACTCAAGCTGAAACACTGCGGTAGTATTCGCTGTTTTTAACAACTGGAATGTTGCTTTATCGTTGAGCGGGAACGTTTCAAACGATAATGGTAGCAAACTCTCAGCCGCGCGCTGCTTATTCGCATTATTTAGCGCCAATTCTAAAATAGTGAGTGTGCGCAGACCTAAAAAGTCAAACTTCACCAAACCTACGGCTTCAACGTCATCTTTATCATATTGACTCACCAAGCTCGCACCATCGGCTTGGCAATACACGGGAGAGAAGTCAGAGATTTTACCGGGTGAAATCAGCACACCGCCGGCATGCATACCGACGTTGCGCACCAAGCCTTCCAGCCTTAATGCAAGCTCTAATAACTCGCGCAATTCTTCTTCATTTTCGCGTCGTTCAGCCAACTGCGGTTCTTTAACCAATGCATCCGATAACGTGATGCCCAACTCTAGAGGAATAAGCTTGCTGATACCATCGACAAAGTGAAACGGTAAATCCAACACGCGACCAACATCACGAATGACCGCTTTGGCCGCCATGGTACCGAAAGTGGCAATTTGTGAAACAGCATCTAAGCCATATTTTTGTTTGACATAATCAATGACGCGATCACGCCCTTCTTGGCAAAAGTCAATATCAAAGTCGGGCATGGAAACGCGGTCTGGATTTAAAAAGCGCTCAAACAGCAAGTTGTATTCAAGCGGATCTAAATCCGTAATGCCTAAGCTGTAAGCCACCACTGACCCTGCACCAGAGCCACGTCCAGGCCCAACTGGCACGCCATTATTTTTAGCCCAGTTAATAAAATCAGCCACGATCAAAAAATAACCAGCAAAGCCCATTTGATTGATCACGTTGGTTTCAAAATCCAACCGCGCATCGTATTGCGCTTGCTTGTTGGTGCGTACATTCTCATCAGGATACAACACAGCCAAGCGCTTGGCTAAACCACGACGTGCTTCCGCTATTAAATAGTCATTTAAGCCTTCATTATTAGGTGTTGGGAAGTTAGGTAAATAGTTTTTACCTAAGGTTAAACTGAGGTTACAGCGCTTGGCAATTTCCACGCTGTTGGCCAGCGCTTCTGGCATATCCGCAAACAAAGTTGCAATTTGAGACTGCGTTTTAAAGTATTGCTCTGTGGTGAAATTTTTTGGCCGGCGCGTGTCTGCCAGCACATAACCTTCTGAGATGCAGGTACGCGCTTCATGCGCCCTAAAATCATCAGGCGTAATAAATTGTATGGGGTGCGTTGCAACAATAGGCAAACCAAGCTGGCTCGCTATGGAACGTGCGTGATGGATATAATCTTCTTCGTTGTTTGCATTCTGACCAATGGCGGCAATGCGTTGCACTTCCAAATAAAAACGATCCGGAAACAAATCCTGCCATTCGGCCGCCAATTTAAGCGCAAGGTCTTGATTACCTTGTAAACACGCTTGACCAACATCGCCTGCCATCGCACCCGATAACAACAGCAAACCTTCTGTGCCACCCTCAACAAACCATTCACGCTTGAACTCCGCGCGCCCGCGATACTGGTTACTCAAATAAGCACGGCTTAACAACTGACAAAGCAACAAATATCCAGCATGTGACTGACATAACAAAAGTAATCGAGAAGGCTGCTCGCGATTTGCACTGTTTTCTAACCAGATATCACAGCCGATAATAGGTTTCAAACCATGACTACGCGCCGCTTTATAAAATTTGATGGCGCCAAATAAATTGCTCAGATCAGTGAGTGCCAGTGCAGGCATTTGGTCACCAATCGCCTGCTTGACATAGTCATCAATTCGCACAATGCCATCCACAATGGAATACTCACTATGGCAACGCAGGTGTACAAATTTGAGAGGTGTTTGAGGTAAATCTAAGGGTGATGGACTGGTTTCTAGCATAAGTCAAATTTTACCTTATTGCGCGTTGCTAATGAAGGTGATCATCATGCAAAGCGCAGAAAAATAATCATGAGCTACCAATTACGGCGAAAGCAGCTCGCGCTTTCCAAACAAAAAATTTAGTCACATGACAAGCGCGGAGACTTAGTGGACGGTACTCAACTTAAGCGCATGGACAGACTATTTGTGCTAACTAAGGAGTTTTATAATTATCCTGCGTCATTAAATCAATGCCACACTCAATATTTTCAACCCACGAGATAGAGTTTGGCTTGGTGAGCACGCAGATAGGTTTCGATCTCGCGCAGACTCTCGCGGTAAGTCAGTTGCGCGAAGGCCATACAAAGAAACTAGTCTAGATGGGAAAAAGTCTGAGTTGTATATTTGGAAGGATAACGCCGCACATAGCGGCGAAACGTGTAAAGGGGTAAATCCTCCATGAGTTGTGCAAACACAATTGGCCTCAATACATGATGAGAAACCATAGAGAGAAAACTCCAGCTTCTCAAAAAACTCACGTTCAAGTCGGCAACACCCCTAAACATACTATTTTTTATTTTAGATCAAGCTGTTATATACTCGTTTTGTGAAAATAGCCGGACACTACTAGTTCAATGTAATCAATAAGTGAGCTAATATGATTGAAAAAATGTGATACATTTCATACAGAATAATAACGAAAGACATTTTATCCTGCACCATCGAATGGTGTTTAGCATCTCAGATAGGCTGTTATTAAGTAAAATTGAAACTTAACAAAGGGTCAACTTCATGAACAAAAACGATATATCTGTTATTAATGAAACTACAGGAAGCTTTCCGGCAATTCGTCAGGTTCAAGCTAGCGTTATTCTCGATTGGATTCATGCTGGTGTGGAAGACGCCCATCGTGGCGGCTGGGCCAGTCTGTTCTATGGTTTTGTTTTCACTGTGACTGGATTACTGATTCATATAGTTTATGCTGAGCACTATTGGCTTTTAGCCGGGCTCACCACAGGATTTTTCCTACTTGGACCTTTTCTTGCAATAGGGTTATATGACTTAAGCCGACGGATGGAACATGGTGAAACCCCGTCACTGATCCCCACCCTTACAGCATGGCATACAAATCTTCTTAACATATTTCTATTTGCATTGTTATTGCTTGCCATCCTACTAATTTGGACGCTTATATCACTGAGCCTTTTTTCACACTTTTTTAATGGTGCATTACCAACTTTTACTGACGTTGCAATAAACGTATTTACCTTAAAACAACCTACTTTTGCATTCATATATTTTTCTGTGGGTGGAATCTTTGCTATTTTCGTCTATGCTATTAGCGTTGTTGCTATACCGCTGATGCTGGATTGCAAGGTGAACGCACTTACTGCGGCTTTAGTTAGCTTGCGTACATGCGCTCGCAACCCTGTTGTGATGTTATTGTGGGCTTTATGTATTGTCGTACTTGTAGGGGTTGGTCTTGCGACAAGTTTTCTAGGTTTGTTTCTAACCATGCCGATAGTTGGACACGCAAGCTGGCACGTTTATAGAGACTTGATAGAAACAAATCGATAGTAATAATGGTAGGCATTTGGACACCAATCGCCAGCTTGACATAGTAATCAATTCGCACAATGCTATCCTCAATGGAATACTCACTGCGGCAATGCAGATAAAAAATTGATGGGGGCTTGAGGTGAATCTAGGGCTGATGTAGTGGTTTCTAATATAAGGTAAATTCCACCTTATTGCACGTTGCTAAGGAAAATGATCATGAGCTACCAATCACGGCGAAAGTAGCATGCGCTTACCAATAAAAAAAATTTTGTCACATGACAAGCGCGGAGACTTAGTGAACTCTACTCAACCTAATTGCATGGACAGATGATTGGTGCTAACTAAGGAATTTTATAATTATCCTGCGTCATTAAATCAATGCCACACTCAAGATTCTCAACCCACGAGATAAACTGGTTTACCATAGGTTTTCCTACAAAAGCGCGGCCGTGTTGAGGTACTATAGACTCAATATCAAGCGCCCGCACCATGTGCGCCCATAGTCGGCAAGCTTTGTTTGATGTCATATAGCGCCTGTGAAAAGGCAACATAGTTGGCAAATGCGCTTCAAAGTTGGTGACTGGTTCTGCCGCCAGATCGTGGTGTACTAAGGAGGCGCCAAGGTCTCCTGAAAATAAAATTTTACTAGTGACATCATAAAACTGAAAATTGCCTTCAGAATGCAAAAAGTGCGCTGGAATCGCTTTTATTGTCGCATTGCCCAGCGTTATATTCATGCCTTGGTCTGGAATTCCGATAATACGGTCTGCCGTATTGCCCACGCTGCAAAAGTGCGGCAAAAAGCGCTCCCAAATTGCAGGGGCCAATACCTGACACTCAGTGCCAATCAGCCACTTGTTGATAGAAGCTACAATATCCGGATCTTGGTGCGAGGCAAAAATATATTGCAGTTTACGAAAATGAAAATACTTACCCATCCCCATCACCAAGGCGTTATAGGTCATATTGCCACCCGGGTCTATTAACGCACCATGGCCATCACTGACAATCAGAAACTGATTTGACTGCACAGCCTCCTGTGAGGCATCAGTGTCGGATAAGTCGCTAAATTTAATGCAAATATGTTTACCGTTGTTAAAAAGCTCATTAGCCATGCAGATTTCTTTCAGATGATCGCTTAATCGTTGGGTATGTCACTCACAGAGCAGAGTTTTAGCATCAATTGTTTAATAAATTGTGCATGAGAATGGCATCGACATAGTCTAAGTGAAATCGTCCAGAGATACTAGTAAGATATCTTCACGAACCAGCTATTGATCGAAGATATAGTCATCACCGTGGCGCCTGTATCTAAATCTATTGAAGCAAGGCATTTACTTGTGCAATTAGTTCATCATCTTGCACAGGCTTGCCCAAGAAAGCATTAACGCCTAACTCAGCGGCAACATTGCGATGTTTTTCTGCAGTACGTGAGCTGATAATAATGAGTGGTGTTTTTGATGTTGCCTGATTATCACGTACATAACGTGAAAACTCAAAACCATCCATTCGCGGCATTTCAATATCGGTCAGGATAATATCCGGTGAAATTTCTTGCAGTTTCTGAATAGCATCCATACCATCATTAGCGGTCACAACTTCAAAATCCTCACGCTCCAGCACACGAGAAAGCACTTTGCGCATGGTGAGTGAATCATCTACCACCAAGGCTATTTTTTTCAACTGCTCCACCACGGGCGCTACAGTCGATACTTTAATAGCTCCCACAGATAGCGCCTCACGATTAGCCAATAACACTGGGTTAATCACCAGAACAATGGCACCGTCACCCATTACCGTGGCGCCAATCATGCCCGGCACGTGTGCTAATTGCGTGCCCATCGGCTTCATCACCACCTCTTGGTTGCCGACAATTTCATCAACATGTAGCGCTGTGCGATAACTACCACTGCGCAATAAAACCACTGGTGTATAACTGTGCAACTGTGCAATATGGTCCGTATCACCGATCAATTTTGATAAAAAGTGTAGCGGATATTCGCGCCCCGCCCAATCAACTTGATTAGCTAAATAAGCACTGGTTAGATCATTGGGTTTGAGCTTTTGCACTTGCTCCACCATCACAGATGGAATCGCAAACACTTTATTACCAGCGCGCGCCAACACCACTTGCGAAACTGAAAGTGTCACCGGCAGGTAAATATTAAACATCGCACCTAAACCCGATGCATTGCTAACATCAATACGGCCGCCTAGCGTAGCAATATCACTACGCACCGCATCCAAACCAACACCGCGACCAGAAATTTGCGAAATAGTATCGGCTGTTGAAAAGCCTGGCTCAAAAATCACCGTCATCAATGCCTGATCTGTTATTTCCTGAGATGGTGTAAACATACCTTTTTCAATGGCTTTTTGTTTAACTTTTGCTAAATTAACACCGGCACCGTCATCGGTAATCACTAGCGTAATTTCATCATTTTCCAGACTTACTTTTAGTTTGATGTGGCCAACTTCAGGCTTGCCTAATTTAGCCCGCTCCTCTGCTGATTCAAGGCCATGCGCAACCGCATTACGCAATAGATGCTCTAGCGGTGCGCCCATTTTATCCAGCACGCCGCGATCTAGCTCAATGCTTTCACCTTCAATGGTCATTTCAACGCGTTTATCAAGCTCTCTGGCCGTTTGCCGCACTATGCGTTGCAAGCGCTCTGTAATGGTTGCAAAAGGCAACATACGTACGCCCATTAAACCCTGCTGCAACTCACGATTCATACGGTTTTGTTGCTGTAACGCCGCATCGGTTTGATCGAGATTTAGCAAAAGCCCGTGCTGGATCGTCGCCACGTCGTTAACGCTCTCTGCCATCATGCGGGTTAATTCTTGCAAGCGTGTAAATCGGTCAAATTCCAATGGGTCAAATGTCTCATTGGCTTCTTGCAACAAACTCATGCGAGATTGCAGTTGCGTTTCAGCTTCAATTTCCAATTCACGTAAGTAAGTACGCAACCTGCTAATGCTGTCAGTTAGATCTGTAGATGACTGTTTGAAGTTTTGCATTTCTCGATCCATTCGAGAACGCATGATAGACACTTCACCCGCTTCATTGATAAGCCTGTCCAACACATCGGCACGCATACGCAAGAATTGCGTTTTACGTTCGGCCTGACGCTTAGGTGCAACTGGTTTAACCACAGACTCAGCATTTGGCGCATCAGCCCTGCCACCACCAATAATGTCTTCAAGCATATATCCAATACGGTCAAATTCAGCAAACATCTCATCGAAATCATCTGAAGTCACTTGATGCCTAAGCGCGCGCATCACACGATCTTCCATGCCGTGCACGCTGTCGCCAATAGCAGCTTGACCCGCCATCCGCGCACTCCCTTTAAGCGTATGTAATGCGCGCTGCATCGAATCTGAATATTCCAACTCTTGTGGACTACTACGCCATCCGCGTAGATCTTTACCGACTTGCGGCACTAACTCACGCGCTTCTTCTACAAACAGTGCCAAAAGCTCTTGATTCACACCGGCATCTTTACTCAATTGCGCCTGAACTTGTACAGCCTGCTCTGCAGCCAAAATAGACTCAGCGGACGACTGGTCTTGCGCAATAGGCATGGCCGTCGTAACGTCAACCACTGGCACCTCTTTCCCCGCATCAGTAGCCAATTTTGTCTTGTTCGCTTTGCCCTTTGATTTTTTAGCTGATTTTTCAGCTTTTTGTACTTCCAGCACGTCGGCAGCGGCTTGTAGTGTTGCCGCCGCCTGCATCGCAGAGGTAGATGCCCCAAGGGCTATAATAAGTGAGCGTGTTGATTTAGGATTTTTAAGTGCTTTAGCTTTTTCTAAGCCGTCAGCGAGCGCCTTCACCACGTTGCCATACAATGCAATGTGTTGTGCGGTCCAAGTACTGTTATGCTCATCAAGCCAGTGTTCTAATGCACGCGCCAAGTCGCCAATCGGTTTAAAACCAGCAGTCAGCGCATTACTTCCTAATGTATGCGCAGCTCTACAACTTTCAGCCGTTGGCAAGTCGATTGAATCAACGACTAAAACTTGATGCGCTTCTACTAAATCCTGTAAATGCTGCTGCGCTTCACCCAAGAAAATATTGAAAAATGCACGACTTAATTTACGTGTCCCGCCAATGAGCACTTCTTCTTTTTGTGGTTTTGGTTTAGCTACAGCTAAATCATGTTCAAACTCAGCCAACAATTGAGCGGCTTGTGTCTGGAACGGTCCTGGGTTTAGTGTTACCTTTTGTTTCTGGTGCAGCTCTGCGACCCAGCTTGCAAATTCAGCGCTTACTTTTTCAACAAAAGCCAAGATCGCCGTTGTTGGTAATTTTTTATGTTCTATCACCAAATTGAGTAAATTTTCAACCGCCCAAGCTACTTCACCCATGCCGACCAAACCAATCGTACGACCACTGCCTTTGAGTGTATGATAGGCGCGACGCACTTCAGCCAACGCTTCTGAATCAGTTGCATTAACGCGCAACGCTTGTAGGTTTTGCGCTAATACGCCTAGAACTTCTTCAGCTTCAGTTAAGAATATATCCTGAAGTTCTGCATCTAGCGCCTGATCAGTAACTTCATCTAAAATTGGCTCTACAGGCTTGCTAATTGCAAAAGTCGGCACAGCATCGGGATTACCATCACCTTTGGCACTACCTGTTGGTCGTTCAAATTGAGCTAACTCGCTTATTTCCGCTGTGACAGCCAAACCATGCGCGTGTGCACCGCTCTCCAAGCGATGCAAGGCATCAGATAATGCACGTTCCGACTCCACGCGAACGTTAGGTAACTCTTCGGTATAAAGTCCCAACATACTTAAACTCTCAGCCACAAGCTCAAAGCTGGCGTTATCTGCGTCACTAGGCTGATTTTGCGGTTGAAAGCTTTTAAAGTGATCAACAAAAGCCAAGCTTAATTGTGCAATTGATTTAGGCACAGGCATTTCCAACATATCAAATGCAGCTGCTACCTCCTGTAAAGGTTTAGACGCGCCATCTAACACGCTGGTGTCGGCCGGGTGGCGGAAAAATGTATCCAGTGCTTTTTCTGACAGGCTTAAAGCCTCTATAACTTGTTTAGCAACCGCATAAACCAAACCTGTATCGAGCTTGCTAGAAGCGAAAGCGTCTGCTGCCGAAACTAATTGAACGCCATCAACAATTGATTGAATTCGTGCGGTTTGGGTGTTAATTTTTTGATGTATTTCAGCATCAAGTTGTTGATAATGATTGCAACCATGCTCAAGCAGGTTTAACGAAGCTGCAACCTCAATCAAAGAAACCTCATCAAACTTGCTTCGATCCTCTTGCAATGCCTGCACTGTTGCATAGATTGTATTAAATAGGTTAACGACATGCCTGTTGCCTATGTTTTGTTGCACAGTGCCAATAATATGCTCGAGCTTATTAACGAATGCAGCCATATCCACGCTGTTGGCATCAACGTCACGCACACTAATACTAGACCATAAATCCTTCAAACTTGGCAAATCCGCATTTAGTTGTGCCAATGTAGCACGCTCGGCGCTGGTTGAAGTAGCGCCATCTTCAGCTGTAGCGCCATGATGAGGCAACACATCATCCAACTCAAAAACATCTTTAACGTTAGCAATAGTGTCGCTACTACGATCACTTATCGCGACGTAATAGAGTAAATCACGCAGTAGTTGAGTGGGTGCCTTAGACTCACCGAGCGCCATGTTATGTAGCTGGCGATCTAGCTTACTGCAAAGTTTTTTAGCATTAGCACTGGCGCTGACTTTTTCTTGGGCTAGCGCATCTGTAAAGGCTGTTGCAGCCCACCACAGTGTTTTATGTACGTTTTTATTTTGCACTTGCTGCACTTTTGAAAGTGCTTCGCGCATATTACTTAAAGCATCGGCATTTTTGGTAAGTAGCCAATCTAATAAAGATTTCTGAAAATACACCCTTTGATCTGAAACAAAAATAGGGATAGCAGACTCAGCAATAGGATTCGTTGGCAAGTCTTTAGGCGCACTGTTATCGGTATCAGGAAAGAATAATTCGCTTTCATCCAACACTTCACCTTGCGCTTCTACCAGCGGCTTTAGGCTCGCATATAACCTGGTAGGAACATCAGGCAACCCATTTAATAAATCCTGCAAGTACTGCGACAGCACGTCAACAGCATGTATAAGTTGCGCCATGACTGACTGACTCACGGGAATCAGTTGCTTTTCTAGTTTATTGGTTAGCTTTTCAATCTCAGTGCAATACCGCTTGCAACCTTCCAACCCAACCATATCGAGCGCACCACTCACTTGATATAAATGTGCAATGGTAAAACGCAAGGATGCAAACTCACTTGGATTTTCGTTTACCTCTGCGAAACTAATCTGCACTTTTTTTAGTGACTGATCAATTTCATCTTTAACCCAAGATAATGGACCGATATCAAATGCTTCAGGCATTCTGTACTCCCATTTTAATATACTGTTTTTTCATGGAGTTTTTCTGCTCTAGGCTACAAGTTAAGCACGTAACAATAATGTAAAAATATGATAATTAAACACAATAATTAGAGTTTAAATCCGGCTACTGAATCACGTAACTCCTCAGCTAGAGATGTGAGCTGACCAACAGAATCTGCCGTTAATTTAGTACCCTGCGTGGTTTGCGTCGTAATTTCCTGAATCATCTGCATGTTGTTCGCAACCGTTGTTGCAGACTCTGTTTGTGCGTTTGTCGCGGTTGAAATAGATTCAATCAAATGTGCCAAACTGGTCGTAACCGCCTCAATCTCAGTCAGCGCTTGACCCGCAGCATCAGCAACACGAGCACCTTCAACCACACCCTCGGTACTTTTCTCCATCGCAACCACCGCGCCATGTGTATCAGTTTGAATGGTTTTCACAATCGCACTAATCTGTTTGGTCGCCTCAGATGAACGTTCTGCCAGACGCTGAACCTCCTCTGCAACTACTGTAAACCCACGTCCGGCTTCACCGGCTGATGCCGCCTGAATTGCCGCATTCAATGCAAGAATATTGGTCTGCTCAGTAATGTCTGAAATCAGCTCCACGATTTCACTAATTTCCTGTGAGCTTTCACCCAAACGTTTAATACGTTTTGAGGTTTCCTGAATCTGCGTTCGAATTTCGTTCATGCCAGATATGGTATTTTGCACAGCCTGCGAACCTTGAATAGCGGCTTCTAACGAACGTTGCGCCACCTGAGAAGCCTGCGCTGCGTTGCTAGACACTTGCAAAATAGAGCGCGTCATGTCATTAACAGCATCGGTTGTTTGTGTGATTTGTGTCGCTTGCGTTTCTGCAGCGCTTAACAACTGCTCAGAAGTACCTTGCGCCACTGAGGTTGCTGAAGTTACCTGCTCAGTCGCACGGTTAATCTCCACCACTAGGTCACGTAAACTATCAATCGTGTAGTTAATAGAGTCAGCAATCGCACCCGCAATGTTGTCGCGCACCTCTGCTTTAACAGTCAGGTCACCATCCGCCAAATCTCCCATTTCATCAAGCAATTGCAAAACCGCTTCCTGGTTCTCTTGTCCCTCTCGAGCCAACTGGTTTGTTAAAACAATAGACTGAGCCGTTTGTTTTTTACCGTAAAAATACATCAAGGCCAACAATACCAGACCCAACACCATCAAACCGAACAACACCAACTGAATAAACTGCGTTTGTGATTCAACCAGCGCTTTGTTTTCTTTAGCAATTTGCAACGTAAATATATTACCGGCCTGTTTAGACAACTCAAACGCTGCGGTCAAATCCAGCAAAGGTGCAGACGCTGCAACCGTACCCAATGGCAAAGCTGGAATATAACGCTTATTTGCCACTTCAAAAAAGTTCTCACCCGCTTGAATCACGTCTTCTAACGAAGCTGATAGCTTTTCATTGTTCAAATTCTTACGCCAGTACGCTGAGCGCTCCTTAAACATTGCTTCACTTTTTGCCGCATTGGCCAAAGCACTATCCCGCTTAAGGTTGTTAAAGCTAGTGGAAGCCACATACGCTTCATTATAGGATGCAAACGCATCGAGAGGAAACATAGGCGGCGGGTTTGTATCGGCAGTTAATTTCTCGTAAGCATCCAGAACATTATAAATAGGACCATTGACGCGCACCTGATTAATTACCCAGAAGCTCAACAGTGCGAACAAAATAAAAGCCACAATTTGTAGAAAAAGCTGGCGATACCCTGCGCCCAAACCACCTGTATCTGAGGTGACCTTCTTAGCCGGTACTAAATTAGATAATTTATTTTTAAAGTGCTTAAAGAAATCACCAATTTGTGGCGGAAGACTTTTAATAGCCGCAAAATTTAATGCCATGTTTAACCCCAATTCCTAGATTTATTATGCTTTAAAAAACGTTTTCAATACCATTCAAATCAAATCAACAAACAAAAAAACAAACCCCTAATTACCATCACTTTTATCAGGTATTGGGCTGAATAAAATCTTTATTTAACACAAGCGCTTCTACATCAAGCTCAAACCACTCATTACCATCATCATCAACAAATACTTGCTTGCTAAATAAACGATCCAATTCATCGTGATGCGGTTTAGCATGCATCACCTCAACACTGCGTAAGCCGACTAAATTTTCAACCACTAAGGCAGCCTGCGCTGTGGTTTCAGTACTTAATAATACGATACGATTGTTAACTGACTTACGCGTAGGCGGCATACCGACAAACTGTGCTAAATCTGAGATGCTATACAAATTACCTCGAATGTTAGCAACCCCCAAAAACCATGACTTAGTGAGAGGAACCTGCTGATAAGGCGGTACTGGCAACACCTCTTTAACTTCAGTTAAATTGATTAAAAATCTTTTATCGCCTGATGTCACACCTAAACGTGACGTAGATTCAGCGCTACCAAACTGAGTCGCCTCTTTTAGCTTTAATAGTATCGCCTCTTGGAATTCACGTAAATTTGAAGTTTTTGCCACGATTATTTAATCAATCCAAAAAAGTTTATGGGTAAAACTATTGATAATAATTAAAACCAAACGTAGGTTATTTTAAAATCAAGTTATTTTAAGAATTTTAAAATTTAGTCTAAGCCTTTAATCAGCGCTAATAATTCTGCGCTAATCACCGGTTTTGTGACACAAGCTTTTGCACCCATTTTTAACGCCCAAGCTAAATCTGTTGCTTGCGACTTTCCAGTACAAAGGATCACAGGGATGTGAGAGGTGGCAGCATTTTTTGTAAGGGTACGCGTTACCTGAAAGCCAGTTAGTCCCGGCATGACTACATCGCATAACACCAAGTCTGGTGGGCTTAAATTCACCTTAGCTAAACACTCCTCACCACTTTCAGCACCAATTACCTCGTAGCCTGCAGTTTCTAATAACTCAGTGAGAAAAAAACGATCTGTTGCAGAATCATCTACCACTAAAATAGTTTGTATGGCCATATTTACTCTACCTCTTGTTGGTTAACTTTGCCATGCGCAGCATAAATTTGCACTGCGTCTAGCAGCGTTTCTTGGGTGAAGGGTTTTGTAAGATATTGATCTGAGCCGACCATGCGCCCACGTGCGCGGTCAAATAGCCCATCTTTGCTAGAAAGCATAATGACGGGGGTTGCTTTATAACGTGCATTTCTTTTGATTAGGGAACAGGTTTGATAACCATCCAGCCTAGGCATCATGATATCCACAAAAATCAAATCAGGATGTTCATTCGATATTTTTGCTAAGGCATCAAAGCCATCTTCTGCAAGAATCACCTGACAACCCGAAGCTTTAAGAAAAATCTCTGCACTACGGCGTATGGTATTACTGTCATCAATGACCATTACCTTGACCTTGGACAATTCATCCATGGTCAGCTTGTTCTGGTTAAAAGTTTCTTGACTTGGCTTCTCCTGGCTCACCAGTAAGCTCCTTATATTTAATTTATAGCCGTCGTTCAAAATCACTTTAAAAAGCGCATCGAGCTTCATTTTATATACAGACGGGTTTACTAAGCAATACTATTTAAGCTAAAGACTACATTGTTTTTACAGAAATAATAATATATTTATTCCTACCACCCGTTCGGGTATTCTATAATAAAAGTTACATTTGTTTACAAATTTATACAAATTCAATTAAAATTAATTGTTTTACGCATTAAACCAAGGGGTTAGCATGATAGTTAGGCAAGAATCATTAACAGCTAAAATGACGCTGAAAGACTTAGCTACCAATTCACCGTTACCAACAGCTAACTTAGTTTTGGTTTTTGGGTCAGTAAAACGCTTTGGTGAATCCAAGCTTACCTCCACGCTAAAAGAACGTTACCCAACAGCGCAGATTATCGGCTGCTCCACTTCAGGTGAGATTACAGCCTCTGGGGTTTTTGATGACAGCTTACAAATAACCGCAATTTTATGGGAAAAAACCATCCAACGTGTCACACATACAAAAATGACGGGGATGCAAAACTCGTTTGAAACCGCAGCAGGTTTGGCGCGTCAATTAAAATCAGAAACATTAAAGGCGGTGCTCGTTTACTCTGATGGTCTAAATGTGAATGGCTCTGAGTTGCTTGAAGGCTTTAAAAGCGTGTTAGGTGAAATTCCGGTCATGGGTGGCATGGCGGGTGATGGCTTTAGCTTTAGTAAAACCGTGCAGATTTTTAACGATACGATCTCAGACGGCTTAGTGATTGCTGTGGGTTTATACGGAGAGAATCTAGTGGCGACAACAGGCGTAGGCCGCGGCTGGAAGCCATACGGACCACCACGCAAGGTCACAAAGTCTGAGAAAAACGTGGTCATAGAATTAGATGGCAAGCCAGCCCTGCCACTATACAACCTGTATATCGGCTCACATTCAGCAAAGGATTTACCTGGAAGTGGCTTGAAATTCCCTTTTGCCATCATTGAAGAAGGTAAGCGCGATATTGAAAAAATTCGCACCCTATTGGCCATTGACGTTAAAAATAACAGCCTGACTTTTGCCGGTAACGTGGATGAAGGCGAGACCGTACGTTTTTGCCAAGCTACCCATGACAGACTTGTAGAAGGTGCCGGTCATGCCGCGCATCTGGTTGCTGACAACACCAATGTAAATCAAAACGGTCTGGCGATCTGCGTAAGTTGTGTAGGTCGCAAGGGTGTGATGGCAGAGCTGGTTGCAGACGAAGTTAAGCTTGTTCAGCAAATTCTAGGCAATCAAACTGCAATTACAGGTTTCTATTCATACGGTGAGTTCGCCCCGCGTCCAGATACTAACGACAGCGTGCTCCATAACCAAACGATGACGATTGGTTATCTAAGTGAAAATTTACTCGCTTAAATGACCAGTAATCACAGAACAAACAAACAGTTAACTCAACACACAAGCTTATTTCAAAACCCAAGACTCTCCCTAATCCACAATTAGCTTGGGGTTGATTGCTTTAGCTATAACCGATACAGTAAATGCCTTTACCAATAAGGAAAATTCAGCATGGCAACCGTAACCCTAAAAGGCAACCCAGTAAACATTGGTGGCAACCTGCCACAAGCAGGTCAAACAGCCCCTGATTTTGCACTCGCCAATGCCAAACGTGAGCTAGTTTCATTGGAAGCATTCTCTGGCAAACGCAAAGTGTTAAATATTTTTCCAAGTATCGACACCCCAACCTGCGCAACTTCTGTGCGCACATTTAACCAAAAAGCAAGCAGCATCGCTAACACCGTTGTGTTATGCATCTCTGCCGACCTGCCATTTGCACAAAGCCGCTTTTGTGGCGCAGAAGGCATTGAAAACGTCGTCACGCTTTCTACATTCCGTGATACTGAAAAATTCGCAAATGATTACGGCGTGTTCATCACAGACAGCAGCTTAGCCGGCTTAACCGCACGCGCGGTTGTAGTACTGGACGAAAACAACAAAGTATTGCACAGCGAGTTAGTGAGCGAAATTGCGAACGAGCCTAACTATGATGCAGCACTCGCTGTTTTATAAGTTTTAAGTTTGAATAACCAAAGCCCAGCCAGTTAACTTGCTGGGCTTTTTAGTTTAATTGCTAGCTAGGTCAAATACCGGTTTACTGAACATATGCCCGCGCATTCCCCCTCTTAGCCGAATTCCGAACCAGCTTTGAGGCAAGAGGTGGATCAAGCGGGCGGTTTTGATTTTAGTTTTTTCGCGTCAGATTTTCTTGCATGCTCCATCGTGCCTTGTGCGTCGACATAAGCTCGCACCGTTTATAGCGAGGCAAGCGCGTTGGCGATAGATTTTACCGTGAAAACGGGGATGTTCTTCAGGCCGACCACAACGCTGCTTTGAACGTGTTAGCAAGACTCGATGATGGTGAGATTGCTCGCTACACTCCCTACAAAGAAGTACGTCGAATCCTGTTAACACGTTCTCCGGCGCAACTGAGCGTCAATAGGCTTGAGTTGGGCGATAACTCGCGTCAACCAAGTGCGGATTAATCCAATACGCAACTTTGCGTAAGAAATTTGGAACAGCAATAGTCACTTCATGACGTAAAGTTTAATCTGTATCAATATAGGGTACTGGATTTAAACCTATAGTCAGCGGTGATTGGAGCTCATATGAAAACGATAAAAGCAACCGCCTTGGCATTGTTGCTCGGCATCAGTGCTTTATGGTGGCTGGCTGATGGTGCTGCCTTGTCTGCCGCCAGCGGCGTATTTCCTTGGCGTAGCTTGATGATGCAATACACTGGTGTACTCACCTTTTCCGCCATGAGCGTGGCCATCAT
Source organism: Methylotenera sp. (assembly GCA_030652995.1). Lineage (GTDB taxonomy): Bacteria > Pseudomonadota > Gammaproteobacteria > Burkholderiales > Methylophilaceae > Methylotenera. The sequence continues at coordinate 6,424 of JAUSAG010000004.1, read as the reverse complement.
GCTGGCGAGTCGGCCCGTCTGGATTGAGAGCTTCTTCGGCGGCCTAGATAAAATGTACCGCTTGCACAAATGGCTGGGCATTTCAGTCCTAGTGCTAGGCATCAGTCACTGGTTATGGGTCAAGGCGCCCAAATGGCTAGTTGAAGCCGGCTGGCTGATTCGGCCGCCACGCGGCAAGCGGCCAGATCAGTCGGTAGAGATTTTCAGTTTTTTCCAGAACAATCGCGGCTTGGCCGAGCAGATCGGCGAGTGGGCATCTTACTTAGCCTTGATTTTGATCGCTATCGCGCTGATCAAGCGCTTTCCCTACCGTTATTTCTCGCAGAGCCACCGCCTGCTGGCGCTAATTTATCTGGCTTTGGTGGTACATACCGCCATGCTCATGAGTTTTCATTACTGGACTTTGCCTATAGGTATGGTGATGGCCATACTCATGCTGGCTGGCACGGCGTCTGCCTTGAACAGCTTATTGCAACGGATAGGCGATAGCCGTAAAGCCATAGCGGTGATTAACCAGCTGGATTATTACGACGGCGTCGGAGTAAACGCGATCACACTGCAACTCAAAAGCCGCTGGCCTAAACATGAAGCTGGGCAATTTGCCTTTGTCACCTTTGATAGTGGCGAGGGTGCGCATCCGTTTACGCTTTCATCTGCGTGGAAAGGTGACGGCAAGATATTGCTACTAATCAAAGCCTTGGGCGACTATACGCAAACGCTGGCGAGCAGTCTCAAAACTGGTGACTTGGTGACCATAGAAGGGCCTTACGGCCGCTTCAATTTTAGCGGCAGCGCGCAGCGGCAGATATGGATAGGTGGCGGTATCGGCATTACGCCATTTATTGCGCGCATGCAGGCCTTAGCACTAAAACCTGACGGACGCGTGATTGACCTGTTTCATGTCACCAAAGAAGTGGATGACGCTGCACTAAGCCTGCTGACGGCAGATGCGGCCGCCGCCGGCGTGAACCTGCATCTCTTTATTGATGCGCGAGACGGCCATTTGACTGGAGAGTATTTGCGTAATACGGTCACAGACTGGCAAGCCGCAGATGTGTGGTTTTGTGGCCCGACGGCTTTTGCTGACGCTATCCGTGACGACCTGCTACAACACGGCTTGCCACCGGAACAGTTTCATCAGGAACTATTTGCTATGCGCTAAGCACTTAGCTTAAGAATCAAAATCAATAATCAATGAGGTCAGACTGAGCTAACCCGGGTTTTATTCAACAGAGCTCTCAATTCTAGGTCTTCCTAGAGCCTGTAAAGCTTATTACCCCCAAAGCAAAAATGAGGCGCCTTACCGCACCACTATCGCTCTAAGAATCTAACTTACACCTTCACAAACTCGCCTTCTTCCGCACCTGCAAGCAAAGTGAATAAATCCTGCGTGTTCAATGCCAATGCATAGCCCAGCACACCGCTACCTATCACCACGTTTTGATAGTTACGCACACTTTTATCCACCAGCACACGTAGCGCTTCAGGTAAGGCAATGGGCGGCACTGCGCCCACCACATAATCCGTGGCTTCAGGCACTTCGTCATACTCAGCCATACGGAGTTTACGTTCATCCAGATGTTTTCGGAGTATGCCCCAATCTGCACGACCAACCCCTGCAACGGCCAACAACGTGTATTGACCGGAATCAGCTTTAAATACCACACTACGCACGACGGAGGTTGGGTCTAAGCCTTTGACCGATAACAACACTTCTAAATCACGAATAGGTTTGCGGTCTTCACTCAGCTGAATTTCAATGATTTCAAATACGATATTTTTAGATGTAAGTAAATCAATGACAGGAGAATGAATATCAGCCATATAAGCTCTTTAATGTAGCAAATGCTATAAAGATGTGCCCCATGTTGTTGTTATCAGAAGCTGTCAATAACTGCGCCTGCATCACCCTAATAACTTGTATATTTGGCGTTGCTGCCCTTACATTTTTCTACTGGGTATTTTTGCGCATTTAGATCTATTTTTTTATTTGCCGCTTCTATTAGATCAATACCGCACACTTCTGCGATGCGCAGCAAATACACGAAAGTATCAGATAACTCCTGCCCTACCTGCTCTTTAGTTTGGTCATCTAAATGATGGCTTTGCTGCTCTGTCATCCATTGAAAATGCTCTACCACCTCACCGGCCTCTACAATCATGGCCATGGCGAGGTTTTTAGGTGAGTGGAATTGCGCCCAATCCCGCTCGGCAACAAAATTGTTTACTCTAGCTCTTAGCGCATCCAATGAGTCTGCCATGCTGATTCCTTAAGCGTCTGGTTTATCTTTACGGTTTGAGCCTGCCACCATTTTGATTTCAAATAATCGGCACTCTAATGAGCCATTGAATAATGGCGTACGCTTGCTGGGCGTTAGGCGCATCAACTTAGGCATGGTCAGGTCATTGGTTAAGAAATAGGTGTTCCAGCCTGCAAACTTGCGTTTTAGCGTTTCTCCCATTTTTGGATAGAGTAAGCTCAACGCTTCGTTATCACCAATACGTACGCCATAGGGTGGATTTGCGACTAATACACCGTGATCCGCTGGCGGAACGACATTGAGTATATCAACATGCGCAACCTGCACGGCTTCAAGCAACCCTGCGGTTTCTAAGTTCTGCTTTGTGACGCGAACTGCGCGCAGATCAATATCCGATCCATATATTTTTTGAAAAGTGACTTTTTTCACTTTGCTTAAAGCCTGATTTTTAATTTTCTTCCAAGTGTCAGACTCAAATGTTTTTAACTTTTCAAAACCAAAATCTCTTTTAAGACCCGGTGCAATATCTAGCGCCAACATGGCCGCTTCTAATAAAAACGTACCGCTCCCACACATTGGGTCTAACAAGGGTTGTCCTGCCTGCCAGCCAGATAGCTTTAAAATGCCAGCAGCTAAATTTTCACGTAGGGGCGCTTCAATACTTGCCCCGCGATTACCACGCTGATAAAGCGCAGCACCTGAGGTATCCACATAATATTGATACTCATCTGCCGTTAAATAAGCGTGAATACGTACTGCTGGAGTTTTAGTGTCTATATAAGGGCGACTGCCAACGGCTTGCCTGAATTTATCACACACAGCGTCTTTAATTTTCAAGGTGGCGAACTCAAGGCTTTTGAGCGGACACTTCACGCCTGTCACCTTAACCATAAAGTCATGCTTCACATCGAACCATTGCGGCCAATTCATTTTATAGGCCGCATCAAATAAGTCTTCTTCATTCAAATATTTACCGCGCCCTACTTGCCACATAATCCGTGTGGCGATACGTGAATGCAAATTGGCGGTATAGCATATAGCCCAATCACCATCAAAGCTCACGCCACCATCAGTTGGCTTAATGGATTTAGCACCTACTTGTTGAAGTTCATCTGCCAATAACTGCTCAAGACCGCGTGGGCAAGTTGCAAAATATCGATTAGGGGGTTGCTGTGCCATAAATTAACTATCGCTTTTCATAAAAATTCGGTTGTTAGTGCTCTGATTATGCTCTGCCAGTTTTTCTATAAACTGTAGAAATTCAATTTTATGTGTTTTTTCTAGCGTTTTTGCACGCTCACGTAAGCTGTTTAAACGTAAATCTGCAAAACTGCGCTTAAAGCCAAATACTGCAATATTTCCCGGCTTGCCAGTCGGCAATATCAACACACGGTTATCAAAACTTTGTTCAATACGTGTTAAATAGACATCAAATTTTTTATCACTGCCCCATAAGTTAATGACGAATATACCATCATGCTTTAACGTTGTTGCACATTGATCAAAGAAATCCTGACTGCAAAATTCAGGCGGAATACCATTGCGATCAAAAGCATCGATTATTAAAACATCTGTCGCGTCAGTATGCTCTGTTAAATAAATTAAACCATCGGCTTCAATGACTTCAAGTCGTGCGTCGTTATCAGGCACGTGAAACTGGTTACGTGCAATCTGAATAATACTGGGGTTAATCTCAATCACTTTACTTATAATTTCAGGGCAATGTGCATACACGTATTTAGCCACCGAGCCACCACCCAAGCCAATTGTCAGCATATCCTCAACATTGGTATGAAACAATAAAAAACTCATGATTGCACGTGTATAAGTAAGCTCTAATGCGAAAGGGTCTCTAATGCGCATTGCACTTTGCACTGTGGTTGAGCCCAAGTGCAGTGCACGCACGCCGTTAATTTCACTAACATCTACCGTATCATTTGCAGCACTCGGATGATTAAAGCCGCGCAACAAACTTTTGGCAACACGAAACATTACGCCGCCTCCACTTCATTTTCATCGTCAGGAGTAATCATATTAACGGCTGTTGGCTCGCTCTCAATCACATGCATAAATTTAGTACGCAAATCCATCATCAGCGTATCGATTTCCTGCACCTGCAAACTTACACGTGTGCCCGTTTTAAGTTCAGGCAAGCCATATACTTTGGTCATGTAAGGCAGTTTATCTAAACGCACTAGGTTCTCTCGCCACACTGTAGCGTGAATTTCCTGCCCACCTTCTTTTTGGTAGCCCTCTTGAACCAAATACTGCAAGCACCAATAGCGCTCCATCCGGATTTGAAACTCGCTATAGGCTTTGTAAGTGAGTTCAAAGTTACGTAGATGGGTGGTAAGCGCATCGCTATTAGGCAGATACGCAGGCACTATATTCTGCACCACGCTTATTATTTGTCGTTGGTTGATTAAATCCACCGCACGGCGTAAGGGTGATGTGCTCCATGCGTACTGCGCTACACCTAAACCCTGATGCGGCTCAGCTTTGGTTGTCATATACACTTTGCCACCCATTTGTGCACGATACAATCCGGGCACTTCATGGGCTGCCAATAATGCACCCCATTGATTGTTCGCTTCAATCATTAACTCTGCTACTAGTTTATCCATAGGCGAGCCACGATGACGCCCGATAATGCTGACGATGCCGTCATCGACATAAAAATTGTAATCAACTTGCTGCGGTTTTGTCGGATCGTATTTTCCGCGCGCTTTTTCTAACGACTGTGCCAACTGAAACAAAAATATGAGTTTGGCCCAATAAGGGTGGCCACTATCTTCAGCTAATGTTGCTTCATTGAAAAAAGGCTCTAGCGCATCGTGGCGTAAATTATCGGCAATTTTAATCAGCTCAACCTTGCTATTACGCTGCGTGATTGTGAAATCAGCCGCCACATGTAGATACAGTGATAATACCGGCTTGATTTTCCCTGCATCCAAACTAAACGGCCTGATGGCGGTTTCTGGCAACATGGTGATTTTGTGGCCTGGCATATAAACCGTTGACAGACGCTGCATGGCACCAATATCCAGCGGGCTATCTATCGAGATGCCTAACGCAGGAGCTGAAATGTGAATACCAACGCGCGTCACTCCGTCTGCCATCAGTTTAATTGAAAGCGCATCGTCAATTTCAGTCGTCGTGCTGTCATCAATACTAAAAGCTTCGACATCGGCCATCGGTAAGTCAAATGTTAAGTCAGCAGGGATTTCAGCAATTTGATCAGCAGTAAAATCCGTGCCCTTAGAAAAATATTCGCGTAAAAAAGCGCCTAAGTGATAATCATGGATTGATGGAATCGCGCCGCAGGTGTGCAAAAGCTTGATATGACTCACATGCAAATCACCCGCTGCTGCATCTAGCGTTTTGTATTCAAACGCATTCTTATCTGGCTCGTATAGCAACATATCAAGCTTTTGCATCAACTCCTCTGGCATTGTATGTGCTTTGAGCTGTGCAATGAAACCTGCCATTTTTTCTGCCAACAGACGTTTTTTTTCTAAGCCGGCGAGTGCAGCTTTTAAAATTTCGGCAGGTGCCGCTTTATAGCGCCCTTTTCCTTTACGGTTGAAATATACAGGCGCACTGTGCAGCTTTATCGCAATAGCAGCTGCTTCTACTGAAGTGGGTTTACGGCCATAATAATCTTCAGCAAATGCTTCAAAACCAAATTCAGGTTCACCGCAACATTCCCATAAAAAATCTAGGTCTAGTGTTTCTGCCTCAATGTTTGCAGCCTCCATAAAGCCTGTTAACGGCGCTTCAAAACGCATCAATACGTTGCTGGTTTTAATTTTACTGCGCTTACCACCTGCAGATTCTATTTGCATAGACCCCTGCGACTCGGTCATGATAGAGGCAACTTTAAAACTACCATCTTCTTCAAAAAATACGTTCATACTAGGCTTGGATAACTAAATTAGGCACATTTTACCTTGTAATGGTTGATTAGTTTTCAAACAGGAAAAATATAGCCAAAGTAGTTTAAACCAGATTTTCCATACATGGACGCCCACATTATGCCAAGCTTTCAATGGATGATTTTGAGTAGGTAAAGATTGCAGCCATACATCCGGATTTTAAATGAAGCGCATTGCTTCTATCCCTGATGGAATTTGCTGAATAACGCCAGATCATTAGGACGCACT
>JAUSAG010000003.1 GCA_030652995.1 Methylotenera sp. | reverse complement strand
TCAACAGCGATCCAACTAGGCTTAAACCCTAAGGTTAACTGCGCCTGTATTACACTTCGCTCTTCAATACTTAATTGTTTGTAATTTCCCATACAACATTTTCCTTCGAAAAATGTTGCACTTCAAATTTGAGCGCGCCCTTTGTTAATTTGAATAATCAAAATTATAAAAGATACATAGAATTTTCTTTCATGATTTTTCTTAGCCCTCATTCATGACTAGCAATAGTGTTGTCTTTCTAAGATAGCCCATAATATACTCACTAGAACAAGACATGATGTCGGTTCAAAACTAATCAATACTTTGGAGAAATATTATGTGGACAACGCCAGCAGCTACAGAAATGCGTTTTGGCTTTGAAGTAACAATGTACGTAATGAACAAATAATTAGCTTTTTAGCTAAGGCAAAAGCCCAGTGATCTCTCACTGGGCTTTTTTATTGGTGCTAATTAAAACCCAATTAAGTCTTAATGGGAACATTTTAATCTGGTCAGCATCATAGGTATTCGATTCATTTAATTACAAACAATATGAAAAAAATCACTCTAAATATCTTTGCAATCGCGCTATTTGCAATCAGTAGCATGCTTGTTAGTCAGATTACCAATGCAGAAACTTTTTTTGATAAAAACTTTACAGGCAAACTTGTAGAGAAATTTGCCAATGGTAAGCCGAAATACGAAGTCAACGTTAAAAAAGGTAAAAAAGAAGGGTTGGAGATATTTTATTATCCTAATGGAAGTAAGCAGATTCAAACGAGCTATGTTGATGACAAAGAAGATGGCATTTGGAATCAGTGGTACGAAAATGGTCAGCTTAAGTTAGAAGCGCATTATCAAGCCGGCCAAGAGCATGGCGTATTTGCGCAGTGGTACGATAACGGCCAAAAGAGGGTAGAAGCCAATTTTATTCATGGTAAAAAAGATGGCGTTGAACAGGCTTGGGCTAAAGATGGCGGCATAAAATCAACTACACGCTACAAAGACGGCCAAGTGGTTGCTGATTAACCTCGTTCTTTTTTAGTGAAAATTAAACAAACATTTAAGGGCAATAAAAGTAACTTGCCAAGTAAAATTTGCGCGCAATGCGGCTTAAGCATGACTTGGCGAAAGTCATGGACCAAAAATTGGGATGAAATCAAATATTGCTCAGACAAATGTCGCAAAACTTCTAAGCTAGCTAAAGTCAGCTAAACTAAATTATGATAAGACACCTTATTTTAATTTTGGGCGACCAACTTATCTTGATAACCGCGCTTTAGAAGATTTTGACCCCGCGCAAGATGCTATTTTGATGGCTGAGGTAAGCCGCGAAGCGGCACAGGTTTGGAGCCACAAAGCGCGCATTGTTCAATTTTTATCGGACATGCGTCATTTTTATGATGCCCTTGCAGCCCAATATCCATTGGGTGCTCATGAATTAAAATCTTGGAGTGTCTATTTAACGAGTGCCATGAGGGACAGCCCACGATTAATCGTCATTACAATGTGGATTCACATCAATATAACGCTGCGTCACCATAATGGATTTGTGTCCTGCAAGGCTTGCCAGTACACGCACGCCAATTCCTTTGTTCGCGAGGTTCGTAATAAATGACCGACGTCCTGAATGTGAGCTTGCGCCATTGATGCCTGCTCGCTTATAAGCCCAAAAGGACCATTGGCATAAGCCATTAGCACTAAAGCCTAAGCGATGATCAGTGTGTATATGCTTAACCACCAGTGCGAATGGGTTGATGCTGATTGAAACACTCAAACTGAAGTGTTGCGCGCCTTTAGCTGGGAATTATAGGTGGCTGGGGTAGGGCGCTTATTAAGTAATCACTTCATCACCCCAAATAAGTACAAAAACACTGCGAAAATAGCTATTGGCGCAACGATGTTATTCGTAAAGCGCCATAAATCATAGCCATTGCGATGTAGGTTTAGCTCTTCTTGTGAGTGGGTTTTTTTCATGTAGTAGCCTGCAAAAATTGCCATAAATAAGCCGCCTAATGGCAGTAATATGGTTGAAGTGAGCTTATCTAAAGTTTCAAAAATATTAAGTCCGAAGATGATTTTAATTTCTTTCCATTCGTTGAAAGAAAGCAATACCGCTACACCTAGCAGCCAAACACTAATACCAATCAACCACGCGGCGGTTGTTCTTTTCATAGTTTTATTTTCAACGATCCATGCGATGGCCGGCTCTACCAGCGAGATGGATGATGACCAGGCGGCAAAGGCTACTAGCATGAAAAATAAGGTGCCAATAAAGTGACCCCCAGGCATGTGTCCAAAGGCAATAGGCAGTGTTTGAAAAATTAAGCCAGGCCCCGCGGCGGCGGGTAGGTGATTGGCAAAAACCAAAGCATAAATTGCAAGCCCTACCAGCAGACCTAGCATTGTGTCTGCAAGGGCAATGTAAATGGTGGTGCGCGCTATTGAGATGTGGCGTTGTAAATAGGAGCCATAGACCATGACAGCGCCCATGCCTAAGCTCAACGAAAAAAAGGCATGACCTAAAGCCGTTAATACGACAGCCGGTGTGATTTTTCCAAAATCAGGGTTGAACATAAACTGTACGGCCAAGTGCATGTCACCTTCTGATAAGCTGTAGCCTAATAGCACAAGCAATATCATGAATAATGCGGGGATCAAGATGTTGTTGGCTTTTTCTAAGCCTGAGTTTACGCCACGTGCCACCACGCCCATGGTGAGTAGCATAAAAACCGTGTGCCAAAATAGCAGTGTGACAGGTGATGCTAGTAAGGCGTTAAAGTTGGAGATTGACTGTGGGCCTTTAATGCCCGCAAATGTGCCAATTGCCGCATAGTATATGTAACTTAAAACCCAGCCACCGATGACACTGTAAAAGCCAAGAATTAAAAGACCGGTGACCATGCCCATGCCACCTAGATATTTCCAGGAACGCGAAACATTGGCTTCCGCTGCCAAGGCTTGCATGCCGTTGTATGGGTTTTTTTGCGCACGACGGCCAAGTAAAATTTCAGTCATCATCAGCGGAATGCCTACCAATAGAATGCATAAGATAAATACTAGAACAAAAGCACTGCCGCCGTTTACGCCGATCATGTAAGGCAGTTTCCAGATGTTGCCAAGGCCAATAGCAGAGCCGGCGGTGGCTAACATGAAGGTCCAACGATTACCCCAGTGGCTACGTTTAACGGGAATGTTCATAATAGGTCTCTAATGATTTTCTGTTATTTGGAATGGTGCGTGCTAAAAAACCGGTCGGTTTCGGCTTTTACTACTTTGGCTAATAACAACAAGCCGATTAAGTTTGGAATCGCCATCATGCCGTTCATCAGGTCTGAAAAATTCCACACAAATTCTAAGCTCATGGTGGCACCTACGATGACGGTGGCAGTAAATAATACACGGTAAGCCGCGATGGCTTTTGGGCCGAATAAATACTCAATGGCTTTTTCACCGTAATAGTTCCAGCCGATGAGGGTGGAATAGGCGAATAAGGCGGTTGCAATGGCAACGATAATTTTTCCGGTATCGCCTAGGGTTTCTGCCATGCTGGCGCTAGTGAGTTCACTGGCACTCACACCTTGTGTCCAAGAGGTGGCGGTGAGAATAATCAATGCCGTCATAGTGCAAACTACCAAGGTGTCGATGAAGGTTTGTGTCATGCTCACCAGTGCCTGTTTTACCGGGTCGTTGGTGCGTGCCGCTGCTGCTGCAATAGGCGCCGAGCCTAAGCCGGATTCGTTTGAAAATACACCGCGCGCGATACCAAAACGCATGGCGGCAGCAATGGTTGCGCCGGCAAAGCCGCCGGTTGCCGCAGCAGGGTTAAATGCATGATAAAAAATAAGTGAGAACGCATGGGGGATTTTATCTGCATTGATAAGGAGCACAATTAAAGCGGTGCCTACGTAGGCTACTATCATGAACGGCACTAACAGTGAGGTAAATTTGCCGATAGATTTAATACCGCCAAGAATCACGGCGCCAGTGAGTAGCATCAACACCCAGCCGGTGGTTTGCGGGGCAATGTGAAACGTGGATTCAAAAATTTTGGCAGTCGCATTGGCTTGTGTCATATTGCCGATGCCAAATGCAGCACAAGCGGTAAATATGGCAAATAACGTGCCTAGCCATGGCAAGCCAGCGCCGTTGGCAAGGTAGTACATAGGACCGCCGCGCATACCGTGCGGGCCTTTTTCGCGATACTTAACCGCTAATACGGCTTCTGCATATTTAGTGGCCATACCCACCAAGCCTGTAATCCACATCCAAAATACCGCGCCAGGGCCACCCAGTGTAATTGCGGTGGCAACGCCGACAATGTTGCCGATACCTACAGTGGCGGCGAGTGCAGTCATTAGCGCTGCAAAATGGCTAATGTCGCCCTCGTGGTGGCGGTCTTTATGGAAAATGTATTTAAACGCGAGCGGTAGTGCACGAAACTGTAGCCCTTTAAGCAATATGGTGAGGTAAAGCCCGGTGCCTAATAATAGTATTAACATCGGCGCACCCCATATCCAGCTGGCGAGTGTGGCGATGGTTGTTTCAACAGCTTGCATGGGGCACCAGACATTAAAATTATTAGTTTAGATTATAGACATAAGTCTTGTTGTTGTGTGTGGCTTAACTTAATCTGAGCGCTTTGCATGAAGTATTTATACGCAACATTGCGTTTAGTTTTACGTAAAGGCTGTAATCTATTTAGTCTAAAATGATGCTGATCAGGCATATAGTTCAAACTTGGTTAATAACATGTATTTAGTAGCTAGTGGCGCGATGCGTATGATGCTTAGTTAATTGATACGTCATCAGGTGATCGGCGCTATGGAGAGCAAAAAATGAGGTTTACGGGGTTTGTTTTAGCTACGCTATTTAGCCTTAATGCACATGCGTTGGATCAACTAACGATTAAAAAACCCTGATGTGAGTCAGTGAGCACGAAACCGTGATTGATTTGCGGCTAGACATGCACTTTGCGGCTAATCTCTTACGAATTGAATAATGCGCTTAATACTGCCACCATATAGCTGTGGTCAAGCACGCCGGCGCTTTCTCTAATGCTATGCATTGCCCACATTGGCGAGCCTACATCAACACTTGGAATCCCTAAATTTGATGCTACGATTGGGCCAATGGTACTGCCACAGCCTAAATCTGTGCGGTGCGCATATTGCTGATAAGGCACATTTGCACGTTCACAAAGTGTAATAAAGCGTGCCGCTGTATCGGCATTGGTTGAATAGCGCTGATTGGCATTGGTTTTGATGACTGGGCCATGGTTGACCAAGACATGGTGGCAAGGCTCATAAGCATTGGGGTGGTTGGGATGATAGGCGTGCGCCATGTCTGCACTGATAAAGAAACTTTGTGCTAATGCGCACAGTCGTGCCTCTTCAGTTAAGCCCGTGCTGGCGGCAATGCGATTGATCACATCGGATAAAAAACTGCCGCTGGCACCAGATGCACTTTCGCTACCGACTTCTTCATGGTCAAACAGCGCACAGAGGCTAGTTGCTTGTTGGTTTTTAGTAGCTAAAAGCGCGGTGATTGCAGCATGGCACGAGGCTAAGTTATCCAGCTGGCTATTGGCGATAAATGCTTGATTGGCACCCCAGAATGCCCCTTTTTGCGTATCAAAAACATTAAACTCAAAACTTAAAATAGCCGACATTTCCACATTGAGCGCTTGTGCAATATAGGTTAAGAATTGTTTATCTGCCTCAATACCATCTTCACTTTCGGCAAATAGTAATGGTAATTCTGTCTGTTTGTTGAGTTTTAAACCTTGATCATTCACCTCACGGTTCATGTGGATGGCTAAATTTGGCAAACGCATCAGTGCATCGTCAAACTTCAGCAACCTGATTTCATGTCCATGTTCAGTCCGAAGTGTAACGCGCCCGGCAATGCTTAAATCGCGGTCAGTAAATGTGGCTAAAATCGGTCCACCATATACTTCAACGCCTATTCTCACCAAACCATCACCACCAAATGCAGCTTGTGGTTTGAGGCGCAACCCAGGTGAATCAGTATGTGCGCCAACGATGCGTAGCCCAGTATTTGGCAGTGGCTGTTTACCAAGTGTGAAGGCAATGATGGACGCTCCAGCGCGCACTACAAAATAACTTTCCCCAGCGGTAAGTTGCCAAGTTTTCGTTTCATCAAGTGGGGTAAAACCTTGGCTGAGTAGCCGCTTTTCAATGCTATTGACCGCATGCCAAGGGCTAGGGCTTGCGTCAATAAAATTAAGTAAGTCTTGTGCTTGTGCGAGCGCTTCGTCTGAGATCTTCATGATAGGGATGGATTGAGCGAGAGCCAGTCTTTATCAATCAAAAAGTCTGTATAAAGTTTTGATTCTGGACTACCAGTTTCAGGTTTCCAGTCGTAACGCCATTTTACGATCGGCGGCATCGATAGCAAAATAGACTCAGTGCGACCATTAGATTGCAAGCCAAACAAGGTGCCACGGTCATACACCAGATTAAATTCTACATAGCGCCCACGTCGGTAAGCCTGAAAATCGCGTTCGCGCTCGCCATAGAGCATATCTTTGCGGCGTTGCACAATCGGCAAATAAGCTTGTAAAAAGCTATCCCCCACTGCACGGTGAAACGCAAAACTACGTTCAAAACCTAACTCGTTGAAGTCATCATAGAAAATGCCACCGATACCACGCGGCTCCTGACGGTGTTTAAGGTAAAAGTATTCGTCACATTCTTTTTTGAATTTTGGGTAGTAGCTTGTATCAAAGGCATCTAAGGCGGTTTTATTGGTGCGATGAAAATGCTCTGCATCTTCTTCAAAGCCATAATAAGGTGTTAAATCCATACCGCCGCCAAACCACCAAATATCCTCTTCAGCCTTTGCGTCTGCAACTGCGTTGACATCGTTTTCAACCGCTTGCCGCACTTGGTGTGCTGTCTGCGCGTTTTCATCCTTGCCGCCTTGTTTCGACTGCAAATGCTGTGAGGATATTACATCACTTTTATTAGGCGCTTTTGCTACAAAAAATCGTACATTCATATGTACGGTAGGAATATACGGATTACGTGGGTGAAATACGAGCGATACGCCCATCGCCTCCCATGCGCGCCCTGCCGCTTCAGGATGTGCAGCACTGGCAGAAGGTGGCAGTCTATTGCCCATTACGTGAGAAAAACCTACGCCGGCGCGTTCAAATACATTGCCTTCTTCCAGCAAGCAAGAAGTACCGCCGCCGCCTTCAGGGCGTTGCCAGCTATCTTGTAGAAAATTTTTGCCATCGACCAACTCAACAGCTTCTACAATTTTTGTTTGTAGATTTTGTAAATAGCTTAGTACGTCTTGAGTATTCATGATTTTTCCTTACAGCTTAGACTTTAATGGCGCGGTAGCCAATGTCGGTACGGAATTGTGCGCCGTTGAATTGGATTTCATCTAAGATTTTATAAGCTTGCTGTTGGGCAAATTTAACGGTTTCACCCAAGGCTGTTACGCATAACACGCGACCACCGCTGGTGACTACTTTGCCATCTTTTAGCGTGGTCCCCGCGTGAAATACATGCGCATCCACTAGATTTTTTGGCAAGCCTGTAATTTCATCTCCCAATCTTGGCGTGTCTGGGTAATTGGCGGCTGCCATCACTACGCCCAAAGCAAAGCGTCTATCCCACTCTGCCTCAGCGCAGTCTAGCGTGCCATTCACTGCGTGTTCCATCAGGGCGACTAAATCACTTTTTAAGCGCATCATAATTGGCTGCGTTTCTGGGTCGCCCATGCGGCAGTTAAACTCTAACGTTTTAACGTTGCCATTCGGGCTAATCATCAAGCCTGCATACAAAAATCCAGTATAGGGAATTCCATCTTTTGCCATGCCTTCAACCGTGGGTTTGATAATTTCACGCATGACTCTGGCGTGAATTTCAGGTGTGACGCAAGGTGCAGGTGAATACGCGCCCATGCCACCAGTGTTGGGGCCAAGGTCGGCATCTAATAAGCGTTTGTGGTCTTGGCTGGTGGCTAGTGTCAATATATTTTTTCCATCCACCATGACCATGAAGCTGGCTTCTTCACCTTGCAAAAACTCTTCAATCACAACACGTGCGCCGGCCGCACCTAGTTTGTTATCTTCTAGCATGGCATCGATTGCCGCGTGGGCTTCGACATCGCTCATAGCGACCACTACGCCTTTGCCAGCAGCTAAACCATCCGCTTTAATCACAATCGGCGCACCCTGTTGTGTCACATAATCATGGGCTAATTTGGCATCAGTAAAAGTAGCATAAGCCGCAGTGGGGATGTTGTGGCGCACCATAAAGGCTTTGGCAAAATCTTTAGAAGATTCCAATTGTGCGGCAGCTTGGGTGGGGCCGAAAATCTTGAGTCCTGCTACGCGGAAGGCATCGACCACGCCCTGAGATAGCGGTGCTTCAGGGCCTACAATGGTGAGGTGAATTTTCTCATCCTGCGCAAACTTTACTAAATCAGCCACCGCAGTAATCGGTACATTCATCATATCTGGGTTAATGGCAGTGCCAGCATTGCCAGGGGCCACATAGACGCGGCTGACTTCTTTATTGTGGGTGACTTTCCACGCGAGCGCATGTTCACGACCGCCACTGCCGATGACTAATATTTTCATAATTTAACCTTAAATCGCTTGCGTCTGTTGCGTGAAGGGCCTGTGACTCCGAATAGCGATGATGAATAATCATGCTATTTTGTTATCGGCTACAAGCCGCGCCTACTTTTAATGCCTGAAATGCCTAATTCCAGTCACCACCATCACTAAGCCATGCTCATCTGCTGCGGCAATCACTTCTTCATCGCGCATACTGCCCCCTGGGTGAATCACACAGGTAGCCCCTGCGGCTGCAAGTGCGTCAATACCATCGCGGAACGGGAAGAAGGCATCAGATGCAACCACAGAGTTTTGCAAACTCAAACCTGCATTTTGCGCTTTAATAATGGCAATTTTGGTACTATCGATACGGCTCATTTGACCTGCGCCCACGCCTAGCGTCATAGCGTTGCCACAGAATACAATCGCATTACTTTTGACAAATTTAGCCACGCGCCATGCAAATAGCATATCGGTCATTTGTTGTGGCGTTGGCTGTTTTTTGCTGATGATTTTTAAGTCAGTCGGTGAGATTTCGCGATTATCTGCTGTTTGAATGAGTAAGCCTGAGCCGATGCGTTTGCTGTCCATCGCATTGCGACCTTGTTCCCAAGGGGTTTCGCCCCCTGTAGGCAATGCAATTTTTAGTACGCGCACATTGGCTTTTGCAGTAAAAATTGCTAGAGCTTCTGCGGTGTAATCTGGCGCGATTAATACTTCTACGAATTGTTTAGAAACCGCTTCAGCCGTAGCTTTATCTACCGTGGTGTTAAAAGCAATAATGCCGCCAAAAGCACTGCTAGGGTCGGTTTGGAATGCTTTTGAGTAAGCTTCTAGCGCGCTGTTGCCCAAAGCCACACCACATGGGTTGGCGTGTTTTACAATCACGCAGGCAGTGCTGTCAAAGCTCTTAACGGCTTCCCAAGCGGCATCACCATCTGCAATATTGTTAAAGCTTAACTCTTTGCCTTGCAATTGCTGTGCCGTCACCAATGAGCCAGGCGCTGGATATAAATCGCGATAAAAAGCCGCTTGCTGATGTGGATTTTCGCCATAGCGCAAATCTTGCACTTTGATAAAGTTGGTGTTGCTTTGTGCAGGAAACTGCAAAGACACAGGCTTGCTGCTTGCCATGCTGGCGGTGTAATCAATGGCAGATAAATAATTGCTTATCGCTGCATCGTATTGCGATACGCGGTTGAAAGCGGCCGCTGAAAGCGCAAAAGTCGTCGCTTCAGCCAGCGCGCCACCTGTGCTTTGCAACTCGCTCAGCACATTTGCATATTGGCTGGCGTCGGTTAGCACAGCGACATCTTTCCAGTTTTTAGCAGCTGAGCGCACCATGGCTGGGCCGCCAATATCGATATTTTCAATCGCGTCTTCTAACATACAGTCTGGGTTGGCTACCGTTGCTTCAAACGGGTATAAATTCACTACCACCATGTCGATATTAGGAATCCCTTGCGCTTGCATAGCCGCTACATGTTCAGGTAAATCACGGCGACCCAAAATCCCGCCATGGACTTTTGGGTGCAATGTTTTAACGCGACCGTCTAGCATTTCAGGGAAACCCGTGTAGTCACTGACTTCAATGACGGGGATTTGATTGTCGCGGAATAATTTTGCAGTACCGCCAGTAGATAAAATTTCAACGCCTAAACTGCTAATATTTTTTGCAAAGTCGATAATACCGGTTTTGTCAGAAACGCTGATAAGCGCACGTTTAATAGTTGCCATTTGAGAACTCTTGAAAGTAAGGTTGATTATTCGAGGTTATATTGCTTGATTTTTTTACGCAGTGTGTTGCGGTTAATGTTTAATATTTCTGCAGCTTTACTTTGATTGCCACCGACCTTATGCATAATATATTGTAATAAAGGCTTTTCAATGCAACCTAGCACCATGTCGTAAACTGCGTGAGGTGGTTCGCCATCGAGGTGTGTGAAGTAGTCGTCTAATGACTCTTTAACGGCTTGGCTTAGTTTGCAATTTTCTGACATAGCTTCTCTAGGCTGCTAGCGCATCGTGTGTGCTGGATTTAACATCATCTGCATCATGGTCAATGTAAACCAGACGCTCGTTTTTAGTTTTTAGTTCAGCAAAGAAGTCGTTGATGGCTTGTAGCTGTAGCTCAATGGTTTGTAACGTGTTCATGCTGTGGCGGAATTGTGCCGAGCCAGCTAACCCTTTGGTGTACCAAGAGATGTGTTTACGCGCCATGCGCATACCAGTTAAATCCCCATAAAATTCATATAAATCATGTAGATGCTCAAACATGACGGTGTGGATTTCATCTACCGTAGGCGGCAATAAATGTGTACCAGTGGCGAGGTAATGTTCAATTTCGCGAAATATCCACGGCCGACCCTGTGCAGCACGACCGATCATGACCGCATCAGCCCCTGTGTAATCGAGTACAAATTTGGCTTTTTCTGGCGTGGTGATGTCGCCGTTGGCAATGAGCGGAATACGAATTGCTTGTTTAACTGCTGCAATGGTGTCGTACTCAGCCTCGCCCATGTAAGCGCAGGCGCGGGTGCGACCATGCATTGCCAACGCTTGCACGCCTAAATCTTCAGCTATTTTGGCAATTTGTACTGCGTTGCGGTTTTGCTTATCCCAACCCGTACGGATTTTTAAGGTGACAGGCACATTCACTGCGTTCACCACAGCGCGCAGAATCTGCGCCACTAGCGGCTCATCCTTAAGTAAAGCAGAGCCTGCCATGACGTTACAGATTTTTTTAGCTGGGCAGCCCATGTTGATATCAATAATTTGCGCACCGTTATCTACGTTGTGTTTTGCCGCCTCCGCCATCATTTTTGGGTCTGCGCCTGCAATTTGCACAGAAATTGGGTCCACTTCGCCTTCATGATTGGCGCGGCGCAACGTTTTTTCGCTACCGTAAAGCAGTGAGTTCGAGGTTACCATCTCAGAAATAGCCAAACCTGCGCCCATCTTTTTACAAAGCTGACGGAAAGGTCTATCTGTGACGCCAGCCATGGGCGCGACAACTAGGTTGTTTTTTAGGATGTGCTTACCAATTTGCATTGATTTGTATTGTTTGCGCGAAAGCTGCCTATTTTATACGCAATTGTGGCGATAGAAAACTTAAAGTTTGTAAATTTACAATGTTTTTAAGTGACGTGATCCCTAGTCTAAAAAATCTTAGACACACGAATATGTCCTTAACATTCGTGCAATCAGTCAATTGGGCGGAGGCTCACTCTTTAGGCAGGCGAGGATATCAATGGTATATAAGCGAAATTATGTTTACAAAGGGCGTGTCAGCACCTCCAGCTCGCCTAGCCAGGTCATGGCATATTCGCGAGATTGTCCAATAGCTTCGTCACCACACATTTCTTCACTAGGCTGCAAGCTCGCACAAAAATCGGGCCGTTCGGGCTGCCCAAAAATGATGCAGCTATTTTCATTATTCAGCTGAATGCAACGTACCCCGGCAGGCTTACCGTTCGGCATGCCGGGAATAGGGCTGTTAATTGACGGCGCTATGCAACAAGCACCGCAATGAGATCTGCACATGAAGACTCCCACCGCTAAACACCAAATACAGATGTTGTAGCGGGGGTTTCTAAGGTCAACGACCAGAGCGCATGAGTGTTGCCACCCATACGGCTTACCGCGGTCTCACTTAGCGTAGATTGCGTTGCCGCAACCAGT
>JAUSAG010000002.1 GCA_030652995.1 Methylotenera sp. | reverse complement strand
GCCACATTTGTCACAAGTCCACATTCTTATTTCTAAAGGCATTTGTGCTTGCGCATGTAAGCAGCATGAGCAGGTTTTAGAACTGGCAAAGAAGCGATTCACTTCAATATAACCTTTACCTGCTCTCGCAGTTTTGTACTTGAGCATATTGGTGAAGCTACCCCAACCAGCATCGCCGATGGCGCGAGATAGCTTATGGTTCTTCATCATGCCTTTGACGTGCAAATCTTCCACAGCGATGACTTGGTTTTCGTTCACCAGCCGGGTCGATAGTTTATGCAAATAGTCTTGACGCGCATTAGTGACACGCTCGTGCGCTTTAGCCACGAGCAATCGTGCTTTGTTGCGCGTGTTACTTCCCTTCGCCTTACGGCTTAAGTGTTGCTGCTTTCTTGCTAAATTCTTCTGTGCTTGACGTAAGTGTTTTGGATTGTTGAATTTAGAACCATCACTCGTGACCGCTAAATCAGTCAGTCCAACGTCGATACCTAATATCTTTCCATCAAACGACTCTGCAGGCGCTTCAAGTCCATTCTCTGTCAGAATGGAGGCAAAATAACTGCCACTAGGATCGCGGCTCACCGTGACCGTCTTAATTACGCCAGTGACTTCGCGGTGTACGACGGCTTTAACGTGACCGATCTTAGGCAAGAACACTTTGCATCCGTCTATAATTTTAGCCCCTTGTGGGTACTGTATCGACTGCTTACGTTGTTTATGCTTGAACTGTGGGTATTGAGCACGACGCTCAAAGAAACTCACGAAAGCGCGTGAAAGATGCAAGCTTACTGATTGAAGCACTTGGCTGTGTGTTTCACCCAGCCATTTAACCTCTGTTTTTAACTTGGGCAGTCTTGCGTTTAACTGGTATTGACCTAAGCCTTTACCTGTTTCTGCGAACACCTTCTGCGTCTCGGCTAAACTATTATTCCAGTACCAGCGTGCAGAACCAAAGGCTTTAGCCAACTTCTCAGCTTGGGCCTTGTTAGGGTAGATTCTGACTTTAGTAGCGGTTAACATGATGACTTATTGTAGACTGCTTTCATAATAAGTAAAGGGATAGCTTCGTTATCCGCGCTATTCATCTCCGCCATAAATAGCAAAGATTTCCGCGCAATTCTGTTAAATGCAGGCACGTAGATGGTAGCCATTTGCAACGTGAAACTAATAACGACTGCTAGCGTTAATGGTTTATTTGAGAAAACACCTATGCTCAACTAAAAATCGCCTTTTCGTGGCCGTTTGTATTCCATCCGCATCACACACGCAAACGGCCATTTCATGTATTAAGATTTATCCTTGCTTTTTTAGGTGCGCCCTTTAGTCATCAAATAGAACGATTTAACGGCAAGCTTACGCATTTCATCCAGCAACAACACGCTTGAAGCTACCAATGTAGCCCAAAGCCAGTCCTCCATGCCTAAATCTATTGTGCCGAAAATTATTTGCGCAGGCTGCCAATGAACTACTATGATCTGTAAGGCAAGTACACCTATCAAAGCCAGCCACAACTTACCATTACTAAAGAAGTTGGCATTAAAAATGCTGCCATGTTCCGCACGGGCATTAAATACATTAAAGAACTGAAACAACACAAATGTCGTAAAGGCCAGCGTTAGTGCGTAGGTCGGGCTCTGCGTGTTTAATCCATATTGAAACATGACTAAAGTACCAGCCATCATCGTGGCACCATATACCACTAGGCGTCCGAGTCGCGGCAATGTGAGAATCTGCGCTGATTGCCGACGTGGTTTATCTTGCATAATGCCTGGGCGGGCAGGTTCAATGCCAAGTGTCATTGCAGGCGGCCCATCCATGATAATGTTGACCCACAGCAACTGAATGGCGGTAAACGGCGTGGGCATGCCTAGTAGCGTGGCTACCAGCACGGTAAGAATCGCACCGATGTTAGTAGATAGCTGAAAGCGCACGAACTTGATAATGTTGTCGTACACTACGCGACCTTCTTCCACGGCCTTGACGATAGTAGCAAAGTTGTCATCGGTCAATACCAGGGTTGCGGCTTCCTTGGTCACTGCCGTACCCGTAATGCCCATCGCTACGCCGATGTCGGCGGCTTTCAGCGCTGGCGCGTCGTTCACGCCATCGCCCGTCATGGCGGTAATGTGACCATCCGCACGGAGCGCATTGACAATTTTAACCTTGTGCTCGGGTGAAACACGGGCAAATATAGCGATACCATCAATGCGCTTGGCAAGTTCAGCCTCGCTCATTTGATCCAATTCCGCACCACTCACCACATCACCATCCAGACCAAGTTCTAGCCCGATAGCCGCCGCAGTAATTTTATGGTCACCAGTAATCATTTTGACCTGAATGCCTGCCTGCTTGCAATGCGTAATAGCGTGCTTCGCCTCAGGGCGCGGCGGATCCATCAAACCAGCTAACCCAAGAAACGTCCAATCAGAAGCCCACGCCATGAGGTCACCTGCTGGATCAAAATCCCGTGCAGGAATCACGCGCTGCGCTACTGCCAGTACACGCAAAGCTTGGCTTGCAAGATGTGCATTTTCAGCCTCAATGCTCTGACGCATCTCTGCATCCAGAAGTATTTCAGTTGACTCACTAAGCCAGGCGTTAGCATGCGTTAATAACACATCAGGTGCACCTTTAATAAGCATCTCTACTACCTCACCTGCATGATGAAATGTCGCCATAAACTTGTGCGCAGAGTCAAATGGAATTTCCGCAATACGTGGCTGCTCTTCCTGCTCGTACTCCGGGTTAAGCCCACCTTTTTGCGTGAGCACCCACAACGCACCCTCGGTGGGGTCACCGATAAGCTGACCATCACGCACGCGAGAATCCGTGCAAAGCGCCATAGGCAAAAGAAGTGTTCGTAAATTTTGTGTAGTGTTGTCTAATAGGATTTCACCTTTAGGTAAATAGCCTTCGCCACTGACTGTAAAACGGCTACCTGCAAACCAACCCGCGCGCGCAGTCATCTGATTCATGGTAAGCGTACCCGTTTTGTCAGAGCAAATCACCGTGGTAGAACCCAGCGTTTCGACGGCAGATAGTTTTTTAAGAATCGCCCGGTTTTTTGCCATGCGCCACATGCCAATGGCGAGCGTGACCGTGACCACCGCTGGCAGGCCTTCAGGAATGGCAGCAACGGCTAATGCCACAGCAGTCATGGCGGCCTCTGCCCAAGGCTGGCCACGCAAGAAGTCTAAGGCAAAGATCAGCGTTACCATGACACCAGCGATAGCGGCGAGTTTTTTACCCAAGGTATCGAGTTGTATTTGTAACGGCGTTTCCCCTTCTTCCGCCGAGGCAATCATCCCTGCCAGTTTACCCATCTCGGTACGCATACCAGTCGCGGTGATCAGCAATTCTGCACGCCCTCGTGTCAGCACCGTGTTCATGTAAAGCAGGTTAATTCGGTCACCTAGTGGTAGCTCTGCCTGATCTAGCGTTGTTATTGACTTGCCTACAGCATGAGATTCTCCAGTCAATGCTGCCTCTTCAACTTCAAGATTATGCGCAGCCAGCAAGCGTCCATCAGCAGGGATGCGGTCGCCTGCCTCCAGTAACACGATGTCGCCTGGAACTAGTTGCGTAGCGTCAAGCTCAATGATTTGACCATCACGCCGCGCGCGCGCATGTGCGGCGAGCATGCTTTTCAAAGCTGCCAGCGTACGCTCTGCCCGATGCTCCTGATAAAAACCGAGTGCCGCGTTAAATAATACGACAATCAGAATAACAACGGCATCTTTCAAATCACCAATTGCCCAGGCCAGTACAGCCGCAAACAGAAGAACTATCACCAAAAAGTTTTTGAATTGGTCAAAGAATTTCAGCCAAAGCGGGCGTGGAGCCGCTTCAATTAACTTGTTTTCGCCAAACTTTTGCAGGCGCTCAGTGGCTTGAGCTTCACTCAGGCCGCGAGCGGGCACAACTTCTAATGCAGCAGAAGCGGCTTCAGGTGGCATGGTGTGCCATGTTTTAGATTCTTTTAATGTATGAAATGTCATAGTTGTTAATCTTTCAAATTAAGTAGATGTTAAAACAATCAAATGTTAATTCAAGTCCGTTCCAGTGTTGTCGTGTTTACCTACCAAAGGGCACTTCTATAAATTATCTAAACGCATCAGTACAGCATCGAACTAAGCTTGAAACTTATTTATCCAACGCCTGTTCCAGTACGGGCTTGTAGTCGCAATCGCGAACATTCTGGAGCATGCTGTCAATATCATCGGTCGGAATAGACAGCATACGTAGCGCTGTTGCTCCAAGTCGCAAGCTAGCTTCAATCGCTTCTGGATAGGCGTGAGTCGCGCCGGCATTTATAAGTAGTGAGCTCGATTCAAGATCCCGTGCCCGCGCGATGATGGGGACGTGCGGGCAACAGCTTCGCAGAACCGAAACGTTACGCAGCGCGTTGGCATGATCATCCACCGTCATGATAACCAGTGCGGCCCGCTCCACATGAGCCGCCGATAGAAGACCTGCATCGGAAATATCACCATACAGCACCGGATGACCATCAGCTCGCCCTTGCGCTACCCGTTTCGGGTCGGTGTCAAAAGCCACGAATGGCACGTTGCTGGCCTTCAGCAGCACGGCAATCGTATGGCCGACACGGCCATAACCAGCAATAATGACTTGCGTCTCGGGCGCATCTGTCAATTGATGGGCAATGGCCTGCTCCGCATCATGGTGGACACTTACCAGTCGAGTAGCGATAGCATGATTGAAGCGGATGAGAAAGGCCCCCGCAATCATCGAGAATAGGATGGCGGTTAGCGCGATCTGCCCTATATCTAAGTCGATTACCTTAGCGTCGAGTGCGATGGCCAGCAGGGCGAAGCCGAACTCCCCGCCAACTGCCAGTAGCAAACCCGTGCGCCACGCTGTCAGTATATCGATGCCGCTCTTTTTCACCATGGCCGTGACAAGTAGTATCTTACTTACTAGAAGTAACAGTGTGCCGAGCAAGGCCCAATGCCATATGCGAGGGATTGCAGCTGGTTCAAACAGCATGCCGATGCCGATAAAAAATAGACCGAGCAGCACGTCACGGAAGGGGCGAATGCTCGATTCCACCTGATGACGGAACTCGGTCTCGCCTAGCATCATCCCGGCTAGGAACGCGCCGAATGCCAGAGATAGGCCAAGGCTGAAGGTCGTCCAGGCAGCAAATAAGGCCACCAGTAACACGGCCAGCGTAAACACCTCGGCAGAATGGCGCCGAGTGACAAGTTCAAACAATGGGCGTAGCAACCAGCGACCAATATAGAACACTAGCGCGAACGCCAGCATGGCTTTGACCATCGCCCATCCAAGCTCAATGGCCAATAGGTCGGCGCCCACCGCCATGCCCAGCACGGGAATGACCACCAGAAAAGGCACAGCCGTGACGTCTTGAAACACCGACATCGCCAGCCCGAGTCGGCCGTGTGGTGAGCTTTCTTCCTTTTGCTCGGTCAATTGGCTGCCGATGATGGTGGTGGACGACTGGGCAAAGACGGCCCCAATTACGAATGCCGCCGCTGCGGGCAGTCCAGCCAACCAAGAGACTACGCCGACTACGATGGTTGTGAAGGCCACCTGGCCACTACCGAGTCCAAGCACCTGATGCCGAAGTGCGTGCAACTGGGGTAAAGAGAAATTTAGGCCGATCGTAAATAATAGGAATACCACACCAAACTCCGCCATGGTCTTGAACTCCGGCACATTGACGGTTGGCCCGATTGTATAAGGCCCAAGAATTACCCCTACCAGTAAATAGCCTAGACTGGTAGGGATGTGCAGGCGCTGGAAAGTGAGTACAACGGCAACGGTGACGCTTAGAAGCAGGAGGATTTGTGCGAGATGTTCCATTTACCCAGTTCCTTGCAAGATTAAAACCCCGCCCTTTAGGGCGGAAGTAGCACCTAGCCCCAGCCTGAAGGCTGGGGTTTTATAAAGGCGTGGTATGGAAGGAGGGTGCACCTCTTCCATAATTAAATCCACTGGCCTGAAGGACGGTGACGATATTGCTGAGTGAACGGCTGTTTCAAGTACTTTAATGACTGATGTCAGACTTCATGTCTTCAAGCTCGCGGGTAATACCAGTACATCGCAAGTAACTTCAAACAACAAGTGCCTGGTCACGCTACCGAGGAGTAGCTCTTCTACTTCTGAAGTGTCGTGTTTGCCGACTACAAGCAAATTTGCACCGACCTCCTGAACCAGTGCTGGCAGAATATCTTCAGGAAAGCCATGTTCTAAGCGATAGGTTTTCATTGTTTCTGCTGGTAAGCTATATGCCAGAATTTGCATTTGGCTCTGTGCATGGTTACGGGCATCCTGCCGATATTGCTGGATGTCTTGCTCTGTGGCGCCGATATACCGTAGCTTGCTCTCGAACTCTACCGTAAAAGCATGCGCTAGAATGAGATCGGCTTGCGGAGCAACGCGGCAAGCAAGACCTACTACATCACTTGAAGCAGGCGAAAGATCAAGCGCCGCCATCACCCGCTGATACGGCGTCTGCGGTGCTTGCCGTATCACCAAGACGGGTTGTTGCGCTTCGCTGATGATAGCCACGGCTGTCGCGCCCAAGAAAAACTGACGCAAAGCTGTACCTGCAGCGCCCACTACCATAAGGTCAGCACGCGCTTCGTTAGCAATTCGTGCAATGTCGTCATGCGGATTCCCTGTTATCAGGCGCGTATGAACGATAATGTTATGTATTTTGCCTAAATTATCGGCGATTTGTTGTAATTCCGCTTCGAAACTTGCAAGCAAGTCTGCATCAGTAGGGGCGCTATCCTGCAGCAATAGCTGCCGCAAACGCGCTAGCGCCGAGTTGCTCACCACATGCAGGAGTGTCAGCTCGGCGCCATGTTCTGCCGCTAGCATAGCTGCTCGTTGTACGGCAAAAGCTGCGGTTTTGCTAAAATCTGTAGCCACAAAAATGTGTTTCATGTCGAAGATTCCTTTCCTTTTAAGCTTTGATAAAGGGTTTCTGCTGCAAACTCGGTGGCGTCAGCATATGGTAAGAATACGGTCGTTGCACCAGCCTGCTTCAACCCGTGCACATCTTCATTTGCATGCGCGACTACTGCGACTGATCCGGTATAGCCATGCTGGCGTAGACTAGCAATCAAGGTATGACTAAGACCTTTGTCAGGCAGTGTGCTAACCACCCAGCGGGCTTCTCCAAGTGGGAGTATATCTGCGATTTCGGTATTTTCGACATCGCCAAACGCCATCTGTAAACCGTGCTGGCGCAATTCGCGCACGCGTTCCGGGTCAAAGTCAACGCCCAACACACGCACACCATCTTTGTGTAGGCACTGCCCCAACTGCCCGCCGTAGCGCCCCATTCCGATAATGATGATCTCGGGATCAATTTTAAGGGTATCTGCCGACACTTGCTCGCGGAACGGTATTTTGCGCTCAACCCAGCTCAGCCAGGGCTTGATATGTTCGTACAGGGGGTGCGCTTGCAGTACCATATAGGTGCAAACACTAATAGTTATTAAACCTATCAGTGTCACTAGTCCCAGCGCATCGTCGCCGACGTGTCCCAAGGTGACGCCCATGGCCACAAAAACAATTGAGAACTCTGAAATCTGCGCCACGGTGAGCCCTGCCATAAAACCAGTACGTTTGCGATAGCCCATGTAGCCCATAATCGCCATTACAATCAGCGGATTGCCTATCAGCACAAAGGCAGACAGCAGTATCGCATCACCGATTTGTCCATCAATGGTATGAAATTCGAGCCTAGCACCTAAATCGAGGAAGAAGAACAGCAACAGAAAATCCCGCACAGGGTTAAGTCGACTGCTCATCGTATCTCGATAGGGCGAGGAGGCGAGTGAGAATCCGGCCAGAAAAGCACCGACCTCTTTACTGAAGCCCAATGTTTCGCCCAAGGTAGCCAGTGCGATGCCCCAGGCAATGGCAAATAAGAGCATAAGTTCTTGTGAGCGCGCCACCAAATCAAGTAAGCGTGGCAATACATAACGCATGATGAGAGCCATCAACAAGCCAGCAGCAGCAAGCTTCAATACGATGATTCCCAGTGTTTCGACCACGCCTGACCCACTACCCATGTTCAGTGTGCTCATGGCCATCATGGCGATAACCACCGCAATGTCCTGAACAATCAGAAAGCCAACGGCGATGCGGCCGTGCAGTGAATCCAGTTCACGCTTATCCGACAGTAACTTGATGATAATAATGGTGCTTGAGAAAGTTAGCGCAATCGCCACATAGAGCGCTTTAAGATGATTCATGCCCAAGGCCATGCCAAGCAGATAGCCAAACAGGATGGTGAACATAAGTTGCCCAAGCCCCGTAGCCAAAGCTACAGGACCTAATCGGCGCACCAGATGCAAGTCAAGTTTGAGACCTACCGTGAACAACAACACAGCTACGCCGATCTGCGCGAGCAGTTCCAGCGGATCATGCATCGTAATCCAACCCAGTACCATGGGCCCGGCCACGATACCGACAATGATATAAACTAGGATCAGTGGCTGACGAAAGCGCACCGCCACTATGCCTATGGCAGCGGTAATCGCGAGTAGTAGAGCAAATTCGTTAAATGGTGAGTGCATTATTTCATATCCCTCGATTTAGCTAGCGATTCAATGCTAGCAAGGCATGCGGAGGAATCAGTAGCGTGACAATAGCTGTAGCTAGTTTATTGACCATGTTGAAATAGAATCCATGTATTGAGAATATAAAATAACAGTAAGCCTAGGCTAATCCAAGTGAGCTTTAACACCGCAGGTCGTTGTGGGCGAAAAATGAAGCCAACGGTTGCCAGCGCGCTCATCATCACCGCCGTAAATGCTGTGAGCGCATGACTGCTATCAACGTTGCTGAGTAGGGCACCCTTAGTATAAAACAAGTCATCTACCGCCAAGTAAATAATGTTGAATAAATTACTGCCCAATAAGTTGGCAATTGCCATATCCAGCGCACCGATGCGTAATGCTGAAATTGTGACGACTATTTCAGGCGCTGAGGTTACAGCGGCAACCAGCAATGTGCCAACGAAGCTTTGCCCCCAGCCCATTAATTCGGCAATATCTTTAGCAACAAAAGGCAACCAAGTGCCTGCAGCGACCACTGCCGCCGCTGCTAATGTGAAACCTGTAATTGCTTGCCGTAATGTGGTATGTGGATAGCGTTCTGTGGAGGCTTCGGTGTATGCGTCCAATGTGCGTTTTTCGTAACGATGTACAGCACGTATCGCTACAAAATAGATCAGCACGAAAAATGGGGTATACAGGCCGATATGACCTAGCGCGGGGCTGATACCTGCTTGATCAAGCAATAAGCTGAATCCCGCAAACGCAATCATCAATGCGCCCAATGAGGCGGATAAAATATGCCCTTGTGCGGCGCGGCTATATAGCGTTTCGCGTTTGTATAGTGCATCCAGTATGACCAGAAACCCAAGATTGAATACGGTGCTGCCCAGCGCGTTGCCGACGGCGATGTCTGGGGCGTCGGCCCACGCCACGGCTGAAACGCCTGTGATGAGTTCTGGTAAAGAGGTTGCGGTAGACAATAAGATAAGCCCAACCCATGAGGCGGACATGCCGGTTTTTTCAGCAATAATGTCGCCATAGCGAGAGAGAAAATAACCTGCATAGCCAATGACGGCAAGGCAAACAGAAAACTTAACCCAAAGTATCATAATAATTGCTCGCTTAACTTCGTATTTTTTGTATTTTTGCTCAACATAGTTGTAAGCCTTGAGATTTCAGATTCTTCGTCAGCAGTGATAATTAAAACTGGTTTGGAGGAGGCTGAATTTATCGCGGTTAAGTGTGCCTGATTGGCTTCTTGATGCAGGTTGAACCCCATAAAGGCCAGTGGCTCGCAAATGAGCGTTCTCACCTGCGCAGAATGTTCGCCAATGCCACCGGTAAATACCAATGCATCAATGCCACCTGATTTTGCAGCATAAGCGCCAATTGCGCTACGCACTTGGCGTGCAAAGTATTCCACCGCAAATTTGGCAGCCTTGCTACTGCTTCGCACTAATGCAGACATTGCGCTACTTTCACCGTCTGAAAGCGCTAATAAGCCCATTTGTTGATAAACCAGTGCGGATAATTCGGTTTCATTATAACGTTTAGCCAGCTCTAGCATCACACCAGGGTCAATATCGCCACTGCGGGTTGCCATCGGGATGCCGCCAGCGGGGGTGTAGCCCATGCTGGTGTCTACCGAGCGGAGGTTTTCGAGTAAGCATAGGCTGGCACCACTGCCGAGATGCGCAATCACAATACGTCCTTGTGCAGTCGCGCCAAGGTGCTTCGGCAATTGTTGTGCAACATGGGCGTAATTGATGCCGTGGAAGCCGAAGCGGCGCAATTTAAGTGCTTGCGGAATTGGCAGGCGATAAGCTATTTCTGGCAATGTGGCGTGAAAGGCTGTATCGAAGCAAGCAATCTGCGGACAATCGAATTGACTAGCGCACAAATCTACCCCTAGTAAATTGCCTGGCATGTGAAGCGGCGCAAGGTACGTGATGTGCTCTAGTCGCGCACGCTCATTGGCATCAATCAGGCGCGCAGCATCGGTTACTTCTCCGCCATGTACAAAACGATGACCGATAGCCGTTGGTTGTGCATTGCCTAAATCATGCAGTAACGCATCAAACGCTTTGGCATGATTTTGGCAGTGGTTGTCGCCAATATGCGCGTAGTGGAAGTTTCTCCGCTCACCACTTGCCGAAAATAAGCTTGCCTTAAGGCTGGACGAGCCACTATTGATGGTTAGTACATTTAACTCTGCCATGTCCAGTTGTCTTCTTCAGGTAAATCAACCCCGTATTCGTAGGCGTAGCGGCAGCATTCAATCTGCCGGTTACGTAACTGTTCTTGAACGTGAGCGCCTATCGTTTGTAAAGCAGGTATGCGGTTGATCGCGTCTATCGCTAAGCTGAAGCGGTCTATTTGATTCTGTATCGCCAGTTCTAACGGTGTATTGATGCTACCTTTTTCTTTGTAGCCGCGTACATGTAAATTGCTATGATTAGTGCGGCGATAGGTCAGGCGGTGAATCAAATAAGGGTAGCCGTGAAAATTGAAAATAATCGGTTTGTCGGTGGTAAATAAGCTATCAAAATCACAATCAGAAAGCCCATGCGGATGTTCGCTTTGCGGCGATAATTTATACAGATCGACGACATTAACGAAGCGTATTCTGAGCTGTGGAAAGTGCTCGCGTAGCAGCTTGGTTGCCGCTAATGCTTCCTTGGTGGGAATATCTCCAGCACACGCCATCACTAAATCAGGTTCTTGTCCTGCATCGTTACTGGCCCATTCCCAAATACCAAGGCCTTTAGTACAATGCTTGATCGCTGCATTCATGTCTAAATACTGTAAGTGTTTTTGTTTGTCGCAGACGATGACATTGATGTAATCGGTACTGTTCAAGCAGTGATTGGCGACCGATAACAGGCAGTTGACATCAGGTGGCAGGTAAATACGGGTGACTTCAGGACTCTTGTTGACCACAATATCAAGAAAGCCTGGGTCCTGATGCGTAAAGCCGTTGTGATCCTGCCGCCAAACGGTAGAGGTAATCAACAGATTAAGCGAAGAAACCGGTGCACGCCAAGGTACCGCCTTGGACATGGCCAACCATTTCGCATGTTGGTTAAACATAGAGTCGATCACATGTACGAAAGATTCATAAGTAGAGAAAAAACCGTGGCGACCCGTCAATAAATAGCCCTCTAGCCAGCCTTCTACCGTATGTTCAGACAGCATTTCCATGACGCGACCATCGGGCGATAATTCGCCACCATCCGCATCTTCAGGCAAGTAGTCAGCCAGCCAAGTTTTTTTACTGACTTCATAAATGTCATCTAGTTTATTCGAGCTATTTTCATCTGGCCCGAATACACGAAAATTGTGCATATTTTGACGCATAATATCGCGTAAGAACTTGCCGAGAGGCTTTGTGTTGGGGGCTGAAATCGTACCTGGTGCATCCAAAGCCTGTGCGTAATCGTTAAAATCCGGCATACGCAAAGCCTTGCGTAACAAGCCGCCATTGCCATGCGGGTTGGCACTCATGCGACGGTTGCCAACGGGTGCCAGCGCTTTAAGTGTTTTTTGCAATTGCCCACTTTCGTCAAATAAATGCGCAGGTTGATAACTCCGTAACCAGGCTTCTAGTTGTGTTAGATGTTCTGGGTTGTCTTTGATGTTGCTCATAGGCACTTGGTGGGCGCGCCAAAACCCCTCCACTTTGCGACCATCTACTTCTTTAGGGCCTGTCCAGCCTTTAGGGCTACGCAGCACTATCATCGGCCAGCGTGGGCGGGTTGGTTTACCACTGTCACGCGCTTCTTTTTGTATGCGCTTGATTTCATTCACACATATTTCTAGCGTGGCCGCCATGGCTTGGTGCATGAGGTCAGGGTCGCTGCCTTCCACAAAGTAGGGCGTCCAACCGTAACCAATGAAAAGATTTTCAAGTTCCTCATGTGAAATACGTGAAAGAATGGTTGGGTTGTTAATTTTATAGCCGTTTAGATGCAAAATTGGCAACACAGCACCGTCGCGAATCGGGTTTAAAAACTTATTAGAATGCCAAGAAGTTGCAAGCGGACCAGTTTCAGACTCACCATCACCCACCATCACTGTCACTAATAAATCAGGGTTATCATAAGCCGCACCAAAGGCGTGCGAGATGCTGTAGCCTAACTCACCACCTTCGTGGATTGAGCCTGGCATTTCAGGGGTGCAGTGGCTACCAATGCCACCGGGGAACGAAAATTCTTTAAAGAACTGGCGTAGTCCTTCTTCATCTTCACTTTTATTTGGATACACCTCACTGTAAGTGCCTTCTAGGTAAGTTGGTCCCAGTACCCCAGGTGCACCATGACCAGGGCCCGCTAGAAAAATAGCGTTAAGATCATACTTTTTAATCAGGCGGTTAATATGAATATAAGCAAAGCTCAAGCCCGGGCTTGAGCCCCAATGCCCAAGTAAACGTTGTTTGATATGCTCTGGCTTGAGCGGGGTTTTTAATAAAACGTTATCGCGCAGATAAATCATGCCCGCAGATAAGTAATTGCAGGCTTGCCAATACTTGTGGGTGAGCTCTAACTCTTGGTCAGAAAGTGGGGGGGTAGTTTGCAGGTTGTTCATTAAATGGGCCTCTACTCAATGGGTGCTGTTAAATTCAACGGTTAAAAAGTATGACTGATTTGTACGGTTTAAGTGTACAACGCTGAAGTAATGAGCAAAATAAGGGTAGGCACCTAGCCATACATTATATTTTGTAGTTGCTCTTATTCTTATGAATACTATTAAAACTTAAGATTTTAGCATTTACAAGTTCGGATGATTGAAGAAATTTGGAGTATGCGTAGACTTTCTGAAAAATCTAATTCAGGCAGTGTTTGGTTTAAGCGGTAATAACAGAGCCAACAAACCTTTATGAATAAAAAGAAAATTGCATAAATGCTTTTGCACAAAGGCATTTGTGTGCAGGCTATTTATTCTTGTTCAGGCTTAACACCAGTTGCAGCATGGTTGCGACCTTGAATCGCCGGAACCAAACCATCGCGTTTGTCCGGATCAAGCGTTTTATTGATTTCAATGCCTTTGCGATAGTAATCAACATCAGTGACAGGGTCAGGCACGGTGATGGCAAAATACAATGTGATAAATGATGCGACGACTACCGTCAGTGGGCCGCCTACTACCAGCCACATGTGTCCATAATGCCACCATGGTAGGGAGGGTTCATTGTCGATAGTTTTATTCATGTTTATGCCTTAGTCATTAAGTGTTGATTAGAGTGTTATCTGGGTACTTTAGTTATTTAGGTACGGTGTTATCTAGGTACTTTGCTATCGAGGTACTACAAATACTGCTTTTTCAATGACTGATTCTTGGCTATCCGTTGATATTACTTCAAATTGCACTTTGTGTGATCCTGAAGCAACTGAGCCATCTGGAATTTGCAAACGTACTGGAATCCAGCGTGATTCTGCCGCATTAACCGTGACGGTTTTGTCTTTTGTCGCCACGTCTGACTCAATGGTTAAGTTGTTAATGCCTGTGGCGCTGAGCTGATAATGCTGGGTGGCTTCTGTGGCATTCATTATTTGCAGGCGATAAACGTTTTCTAGCATGCCACCTGGCGCCAGACGTGCCATTACACCGCGATCGCGTACTACATCGACTCTAAACGATGATCTTAACCACAAACTTGTAAATACAGCAGCCACCAACAGGGTAAGAATGGCGGCATAAATAATAACGCGCGGACGCATGATATGACGTAACACCTGTTTTTTTGACCAGCCTTGGTTCATGGCGTTTTGAGTGGAGTATTTTACCAGCCCACGTTCGTAGCCCATTTTATCCATAACCGTATCGCACACATCGGCACAGGCGCCGCAGCCAATGCACTCGTATTGCAAGCCTTTACGAATATCAATGCCAGTAGGGCATACTTGTACGCACATGCTGCAATCGATGCAGGCGCCTAGATTTATATTACTAATATCTGCTTTGCGTGAGCGGTTGCCACGTGGTTCACCACGGGCTTCGTCATAGGTGACGATTAGCGTGTCGTCATCAAACATTGCACTTTGAAAGCGTGCGTATGGGCACATGTATTTACACACTTGTTCGCGCATAAAGCCGGCATTGCCGTAGGTGGCAAAGCCGTAAAAACAAATCCAGAAGGTCTCCCATGGGCCTAAGCCTAGGTTTACAACGGCACTGCCCAACTCACGAATGGGCGAGAAGTAGCCTACAAAGGTAAACCCTGTCCACAGGGCAAATATAATCCATACAAAATGTTTTACACTTTTTTTAAATAGCTTCTTACCTGACATCGATGCATCATCAAGCCGCATGCGTGCGGTTCTGTCACCTTCAATTTTAGCTTCTATCCAAAGAAAAATTTCAGTGTAAACGGTTTGTGGGCAAGCGTAGCCACACCACAAGCGCCCGGCAATGGCGGTGAATAAAAATAGAGATAGGGCAGAGATGATAAGTATTGCAGTAAGGTAAATCAGATCTTGCGGATATAACACGAGGTTAAAGATATAAAAGCGCCTTGCTTCAATGTCAAATAACAACGCTTGGCGACTGCCCCATTCGAGCCAGGGGATGCCGTAAAAAACGAGCTGGGTCAGCCAGATGGTGACCCAGCGCCATTTAGTGAAGAACCCGAACGTGCTACGAGGATATATTTTATCCGCAGCAGCATACAAGTTGATTACGGTAGCCTCCGAGGTTGCGTTTTCTGCAGCCAAAGGATCAGCCGGGTTCTTCTTTTGAGCCATAAATTCCTTACTTACTGCGTCGTTTCTTGCGCTACATTGCTTGTCGCAGCATTGTTAGACAAGCCCCAAACGTAAGCAGATAACACATGAATTTGCTCAGGTGAGAACTTGGTTTCTTGAGCGGGCATTTGATTGTTGATGCCGTTATTGATATGTTTAATAATCGCTGCTTCGCCAGCACCATGTAGCCAAATGTCATCAGTCAGGTTAAGTGCACCAATGGCTTGGTTGCCTTTGCCATCGGCACCATGACAAGCCGCGCAGATTGCAAACTTCTCTTTACCTAACTCTGCACGTGCCGCGTCATGGTTGCTACCTGATAAGCTTAGTACGTAGTTGGCTACGTTTTTAACGTCATCTTCAGTGCCTACGGCAGCTGCCATTGGCGGCATCATGCCAATGCGACCATTGGTAATGGTTTGCTGAATGCTTTCAGGGCTACCGCCATAAATCCAATCATGATCGGTTAAGTTTGGAAAGCCTTTACTACCGTGAGCATCCGAACCATGGCATAGCGCACAATTGTTCATAAACAAGCGTTCGCCAATGGCACGTGCTTCTACATTGTTTGCTAACTCTTCTGCTGGCATAGCGGCAAACTTTGCATACAGCGGTGCAATGGTTTTGTTGGCGGTTGCCATTTCTTGCTCATATTGTCCAACTTGAGTCCAACCTAGCTTACCTTCATAAGTGGCGAGTGACGGGTAGGCTGCAAAGTAAAACAGAGAGAATACAATAGTGATGATAAACATCCACACCCACCAGCGAGGTAGGGGGTTGTTCATTTCACGCAAAGTTTCATCCCATACATGGCCGTTGGTGTTGTCTCCATTGGGGCTGCTGGCTTTAATTTTGCTGGTAACCCATAGCAATAAAGCACAACCCAATACCCCGGCTAGGGAAATCACCGTGATGAAGATGGGCCAAAAACTACTGGTAAAGTCGCTCATTTTATTTTCCTCTAAACTTCAAATTAAGAAGTTTTAACTTTAGGTTTATTTAATTTTTAATCATTAGTAAAGGGAAGGTTGGCCGCATCTTTAAAGTCTGATGTGTCACGGCGTTTCCAAGCCCAAATAATGATGCCAACAAATACGATAAAACTCGTCACAGTGGCTAAAATACGGAGTGTGTTGATATCCATCTGTATCCCTTTTTATTTTAAATGAATGCCCAATACTTGTAGATAAGCAATGAGTGCATCTAGCTCAGTGACGCCTTTTGCCTCTTCTGCCGCGCCTGCAATTTGTGCGTCAGTGTAAGGTACACCCACGGCACGCAGTGCGCGCATATTAGGTGCTAGCGAGTCTGCATCCACTGGTGTTGTTTCTAACCAAGGGTACGCTGGCATGATAGATTCAGGCACGAGGTCACGCGGGTTAATTAAGTGAATACGTTGCCATTCATCACTATATTTGCCGCCAACACGGTGCAGATCTGGGCCCGTACGTTTGCTACCCCATTGGAACGGATGATCGTACACAAACTCACCAGCTACTGAGTAGTGACCATAACGCAGTGTCTCGGCACGGAATGGGCGAATCATTTGTGAATGGCAGTTGTAGCAACCTTCACGTGTGTAAATGTCGCGCCCAGCCAGTTGCACTGCTGTGTAAGGTTCTAAGCCTTTGATGGGTTCAGTGGTCGATTTTTGAAAGAAAAGCGGCACAATTTCCACTAAACCCCCAAAAGCTACCGTTACCAAAATCAGCACAATCATCAGAAAGTTGCTGGTCTCAATTTTTTCATGGCTGAAGCCAGGTTTTTTATCTTGATTTGACATGATGATTTTCCTTAAGCGTGAGCTGCAACGGGTGGAATGGTAGCAACGGCAGCTTTACCACTGGTTGCCGTTTTCAGCACATTCCATAACATGATAATCATGCCGCTGAGGTAAAGCAGACCACCTAATAAACGAATGATATAGTACGGATATTTTGCTTTAACGCTTTCAACAAAGGTGTAGGTGAGTGTGCCGTCAGTATTGATAGCGCGCCACATTAAACCTTCCATTACGCCGGCAATCCACAGTGCTGCGATATAAAGCACAATACCTACAGTAGCTAACCAGAAGTGCAATTCAATCGCTTTCATGCTGTGCATTTGTTTTTGACCAAATAAACGTGGAATCATGTAGTAGATAGCACCCATTGAAACCAAGCCAACCCAGCCTAACGCACCAGAGTGCACATGACCAACAGTCCAATCGGTATAGTGTGAAAGTGAGTTAACTGTTTTAATCGCCATCATCGGGCCTTCAAACGTACTCATACCGTAGAAAGACAATGAAACAATCATAAAACGTAAAATTGGGTCTGTACGTAATTTGTGCCATGCGCCTGATAAGGTCATCATGCCGTTAATCATACCGCCCCAGCTTGGTGCTAATAAAATCAGTGAGAACGCCATACCTAATGATTGTGTCCAGTCAGGTAAAGCTGTGTAATGTAAGTGGTGAGGACCCGCCCACATGTAAGTGAAAATCAATGCCCAAAAGTGCACAATTGATAAACTGTAAGAGTAAACAGGACGCTCAGCTTGTTTAGGCACAAAGTAGTACATAATACCCAAGAAGCCAGCGGTTAAGAAGAAACCAACAGCGTTGTGACCATACCACCATTGCACCATTGCATCTTGTACACCAGCGTAGGCTGAGTATGATTTCATCATGCTTGCTGGCATTGCAGCACTGTTAACAATGTGCAATAAAGCCACTGTGATAATAAAAGCGCCAAAGAACCAGTTAGCTACATAAATATGTTTAACTTTACGCGTACCAATGGTGCCAAAGAATACAACCGCATAAGCTACCCAAACCAGCGTAATTAAAATGTCGATTGGCCACTCAAGCTCAGCGTACTCTTTACCTTGAGTAAAACCTAAAGGCAGAGAAATTGCCGCAGCTAAAATAACTGCTTGCCAGCCCCAAAAAGTAAACTTGGCTAATTGCGGTAAGAATAATGTGGTATGACAGGTACGTTGTACTACATAGTACGAAGTGGCAAACAATGTACAGCCACCAAATGCAAAAATAACTGCATTAGTATGCAATGGACGTAAACGGCCAAAGCTTGTCCACGGTAAGCCGAGATTGAGCTCTGGCCAGACAAGTTGTGCGGCAATAATAACGCCGACTAACATGCCCACCACGCCCCAAACCACGGCCATGATAGAAAATTGACGTATAACACCATCGTTATACGTCGTTGATTGAGTATTTAAGGCTTGCATTTAGTTCCCCCCAAGTGCGTAAGAGTGTTGCTTATTGATAATTCATTGTGAATTTTACACCGTGACATTTTGTCGCATTTGGTCAAGGTCGTATTTGATACAGGTCAATTGGTGGGCATTAAGAAATAAAACATTTGTTTTTATATGAAGATTTTTTTGTTCATCGTTATGTGCACATGTGGGGTCTGCACGCGTTTTCATGCAGTGGAGTAGTGTTTAGCAAAGTTACTTTTAATGATCCGGGATAGATCACAATCGCAGTATTTTCATATCACTCAGGATACTTTGGCGCAAAAATTAGGCGTGCACGGGCCTGCAGGCGTGACCAAGGCTGCATGCACATTGCAACATAAAATGCTAATTAGCTATAGTCGTGGTGACATTGTGATTCAAGATAATGCTGGATTAGAAGCATTATCTTGTAGTTGTTTCTAAACAGACAGTTAAACCTATAGTCGTATTTTTCATAGATAAACTTATATCTTGAGAATTTAAATTTACCTAGGTAACTCATTATCACGCGGCACTGCTGGCAGTATAGTAATGCTAGCGTCGGCCAATAAGTAAACCGATAACAACACCAACCCCAGCAGCAAGCCCAATAGAGCGCCATGGATTTTCATGTACATAAACATCGGTCACTTTGACCGCTGCTTTGGTTTTGGCTAACACTTCATCTTGCGCATCGGCTAACTTGGCTTTTGCAATGCTTAGTGATTTTTCTGCTTTGGATCGCACCTCAGCAATTTTTTCGCCACTAGTATTTGCCGTGGCTTTTAGCAGTGCTTCAGCATCTGCAATTACTGCTTTAAACTCGTTAATTAATTGACTTTTGTTGAATTGGTTAGCTAGACTTTCCATGATCTTCTCCATTGATAATTAAACTGTACTTAATATATTTAAACTTAAACGTTGTTGTTTATTTCTTAGCTCAGGGACTAATGCTACTTGCGTGCGAAAAGCAGGAAAGCGCCCACCACCATCGCTGCCACACCAGCCCATACCGGAACGTTTACGGATTCTTTGTCTTTAACTGAAAGCTCTATCGGGCCTATCTTGGCTTGATGTGTCTCTTTTGTGTAGGTAAAACTACCATACGCCAACCCAAGTGCGCCAGCCACGATCAGCGCGATTGCCAACATTTTGACTGCATTCATCTTAATCTTCTCCTCCACAAAATATTTACACAGATAACTGGGTGCCTTAGTAAAGTAGATGTGGTGAACCGTTTCATTTACTCACCTACAAACGTCGTCCTTGAATCACGCGTACCAATATCACCACAATGGCTACAACCAAAAGAATGTGAATTAATCCACCCATGGTATACGCTGAAACTAAGCCAAGTACCCAGAGAATCAGTAATATAACTGCTATGGTTCCAAGCATTTTTTTACTCCTTATAAAAAAATCAGATTGACTACTTAACTTTTAGTCGCATGTCGTTTTTAACAGAGGTCACACCATTAACGCCGCGTGCAATTTTGACCGCCTTGTCAATGTTAGCTTCTGAGCTAACAAAACCACTCAACTGCACCACGCCCTTGTAGGTTTCGACGTTTATTTCAGCTGATTTTAATGTAGGGTCATTTAATATCGCAGCTTTTATCTTTGTCGTAATAACGCTGTCATCAATGTATTCACCTGCGCTTTCTTTCTTAGACGTTGATGCTTCTTTATTTTGGGTGGTTGAGGCACAACCCAGTGTTGTGGCTAATACGCCAGCAAGGATAATTGTAGGGATATATTTAAGTTGTTTCATGACTGTACTCCATGTGAATTTAAAAAATAGACAATTAAAAATTTTAATGATGACAACTCTTGCATACTTCTATTGCCATTTTTTATTGTGATAAATACCTTAACGCTATGAAAATTAATTGGATATACGTGTCAGCACGTATCTATTAATTACTTAATCAATATGACAATTCTAACCTTCCATTAAAAGTTTATCCGTGCGCTAACGTACATATACGGAAGTCATTGCTGTAAATTTTCAGTCAGCTTTACGTACGCTAGCGTACAGACGACCGATAATTTATGCGTTATTTTGCCAACCTGATGTAGGCGTGTTTTTGCCCTGGCAACTTCCGCCAACATGGCTTCTTTTGTTCTAGGGTTTTGTACTGATTTTTGACCTCACTTCAATCTTGTGAAAAAATAGTTAGTCACAGAGAGCAATGTGTTTAGTTAGGGTGGCTATTTGCTGGAGATACTTGTTGATGGATATACATAAAATTAAGTATTTCAGTATTGCAAAACTGGCAACAATGCTATGTATGTCAATGCTCCTAGGTTGTACATCAATACCCATCATGGTGCCAGATATGGCGATGGCGCCATCGCATCCGGTACAACTTGATGATGCAAATGGCCCATTGACCGCTCAGCAGAGCAAGGCGATTCTCGCTAGGCTTAAGAAAAATGGCGACGATACCAATATCTTCGATAAACATCTGGCGCTGGAAGCGGAGATTGTAGGCAGCCCACTGGTAGTAGGCAACAAAGTTGAGTTGCTGGTTGATGGCCCGACCACTTACAGCGCTATGTTTGCAGCTATAGAGAATGCGAAGGACCATATTAATATGGAGACCTTCATCATTGAGGATGATGAAATCGGGCAGCGTTTTGCCGAACAACTCATTAGCAAGCAAAGAAGCGGCGTGCAGGTAAACTTGATTTACGATAGTGTAGGGTCAATCAATACACCTGAAGCGTTTTTTAACGCTTTGAAAGAGGTCGGCGTGAATGTTTTGGAATTCAACCCGATTAACCCACTCAATATGCGTAAAAACTGGCAAGTCAACCAGCGAGATCATCGTAAGCTATTGATTGTGGATGGTCAGATCGCTTTTGTTGGCGGTATTAATATTAGTAGCGTTTACTCTAGCGGTTCCTTTGGCAAAGGTTCATCCAGTAAGTCTAAATCTACAAAAGACAAACAACCATGGCGAGATACCCATTTACGCATGGTAGGCCCAGTAGTCACTGAGTTTCAAAAACTGTTTATGGCAACATGGAGCCAACAAAATGGTGAGCTATTGACCGCTAGAAATTACTTTCCTGAGCTCGTCAGTAAGGGTAATGAGGTCGTGCGCGCTATCGGTAGCTCGCCAGAAGAACCCTACAGCCAGATCTATGCCACATTGCTCTCTGCTATCAATAGTGCAGAAACCCGGATTTTTCTGACCAACGCCTATTTTATCCCTGATCCGCAACTACTTGCAGCATTGAAGGATGCAGTAAAGCGTGGCGTTGACGTAAGGCTATTACTACCAGAAAAAACAGATTCGATCATGGTGTTTTATGCATCACGTTCTTATTACGATGAGCTACTGAGTGCAAATGTCAAAATTTATGAAAGACAGGACGCATTGCTGCATGCCAAGACTGCGCTCATAGACGGTGTATGGTCAACGATAGGCTCGACCAATCTTGACTGGCGCAGTTTCGTCAACAATCAGGAAATCAACGCCGTCATGCTGGGACAAGGTTTCGGTGATCAAATGCAGACCTTGTTTGAAAAAGATCTGGAATCGTCCAAACTTGTGACGCTGGAATCGTGGAGAAAACGTCCAGTCAGCTCACGTATTAAAGAAAGAGCGGCGCGTTTGTGGGCACGCTTCCTTTAAACTATTTACAATAAACCAGTGGTATTTTCTCAATGAAACCGAGTTTGTCATATGCAGACTTTTATAAATAAGGATAAATCTATGCGCTGGGTAACCTTTTTGCTAACTATTGGCTGTCTATGGTTAGTTAGCGGGAACACATCGGCCGCCGAGTCAAACCTATCTAGCATAGCTTTACGCGCAAAGTACACCGAATTAACCAAGCAACTGCGTAGCAATCAGTATCAACGTGCGCTGTATCTTAACTCTACGGAATCCTCGCACGATTTAAAAGGCGAAATATATGCTGTGGTCGATCATCCATTTGCCACCGTTAATATGGCACTCAACGACCCCGCGCATTGGTGTGATGTACTGATACTGCACATTAATATTAAATACTGTCATGCATCCAGCAATGATGCTAAGACTATCCTCACCGTCAATCTTGGTAAAAAATATGATCAACTGCTGGCGGATACCTATCGCGTCGAGTTTAACTATCGTGGAATTATCACAACGCCGGATTATTTTGCACTGGAACTCAACGCCGAGAACGGCCCCTTAAGTACCCGTGATTATCGTATCTGGGTTGAGGCTATACCGGTTAAAGGTGGTCGCACATTTCTACATGTCACCTATGCCTATAGCTTTGGTTTAACAGGTAGACTCGCAATGAAAGGCTACCTGGCAACCATCGGCAGGGGTAAAGTCGGGTTTACCGTCACCGGCAAACTGCCCAATGGCAAGGCTGCCTATATTCAAGGGGTACGCGGTGTGGTTGAACGCAATACTATGCGCTATTACCTAGCAATCGATGCTTATCTTGCTGCATTGGCTACACCTGCCAAAGCTCAGCTAGAGCAACGGCTACTGCTGTGGTATAACTTCAATGAAAAATATTCCCGCCAGTTGCATGAAGTTGAGCGCGACGAGTACTTGAAAATGAAACGTAAGGAATATCAGCGCCAGCAGGTAGCCCAGTAGGCTATATTAATAATTAAACTGTTTGAAATTGCATCAGCTAATTTCGTTAACAGGCAGGCGCTGAGTAGAAGCCCGGTAATTTCTTGTGATTGATTATATTGGATTATGCTCCGTGCTCAGAATAACAAGGTTTGATATTTTAGTTAAAATAGTGCTGTTTTTTAGCTTCGTGCATACGACCTTTCTATGCACTTTAGTGCATAGAAAGTCGGAGTGTTCTTGTTGTGCAAAGCGCCCTTTTGTAAATCAATAAGCGGGGTTAAATTTTTAATTATTACAATATCTGCCGTAGCTAAAAAATTACTTAAAAGAAACCTAGTCTTTTTTTCAGCATCAAACTATTTTTAACTGATTTAACGCCTTCAGTATCAGCTGCAATTTTTCCAGCTTGCTGAATTTGATCTTCCGTTTCAACAAAGCCACTTAACAACACAACACCTTGATGCGTTTTAACACTTACTTTCAGGCTTTTTAGACCCTCATCTTTTAATAAATTACCTTTAACTTTTGAGGTGATAAAACTATCTTTGGCCATCCGTTTAACATTTTTTTTTCAACTTGTAATTTGTATATTCTTCTTGATCAAGGCTACCGTCATTGTCTTTGTCGGCATCATTAAAGTGATTATTAAAAAGCTTTTCACTTTTTACTTCTGATTTAGTAAGGCTATTGCTGTTGTCAACGTCCAATGCTTTGAACGAGGTTGTATAGTGTGTTTGATTTGCATCAGCCATATCATCCAAAGCGAAGACTTGCGTACTAACTGAGCTTGCTGTCAATGCAACAATGAGCAGAGTAGATTTTATGTGTGTGTTATTTTTCATGGTAATCTCCTGAAATAATGTAAAAATGAACTACGGCTAAGAATAAGCGGGAGCGTTAATTAAGTCTGTACGCTATCCAACATAGCAACCTGCTGTATATTTATTTTCAGGAATTTTAACCATCGCCGCATATCACATGACTGGGCATTTATATGCAAAATACTAGACAGCTCTTTCAAAAATTAAAAATCATGAAATTCATGATGAGTTTTTACTGACAAGTCGGTAAATTGGCATAAGCTATACAAATCAGTATAGTTTGAATGTTGTGCTATTTTATAAAGTAGCTATTAAGTTGAATGAGAAGGAAGGTTGTAATGCCTAAGCTGTTGCAAATTAAGCTATTAAAATTCATTAACACCCAAACGTTGCTGTTACTCAGCTGCTTAGGTGTAGTTGCTTGTAGTGGTATCACTCATAAGTCGAATAATGATTGGCCTAACTATGGACGTGATTATACCAATCAACGCATGTCACCACTTACGCAAATCAACCCACAAAATGTTAAAAATTTAACGCTGGCTTGGCAGTTTAAGAGCGGTGTATCAGCAACTTTTCAGGCAACGCCGATTGTCGCTAATGGTGTGATGGTCGTAGCTTTACCTTACAGCCATGTAGTCGCGTTAGATGCTAAAACAGGCTTGGAATTATGGCGCTACAAGCATGAACGTAAAGCCAATTGGAAAATGTGTTGTGGCCCAGCGAACAGGGGCGTAGCCGTGAGCGAGGGCAAAGTGTTTATTGGCACGGTAGATGCCAGGTTGATTGCATTGGATGCAAATACGGGTGCCAAGGTTTGGGATATTGACGTCGCTGATGATACGGCGCTGACAGAAAATACCAGTTCCTTAAGTAAATTGGATGCAAAAAGCCAAAAAGAGTCATACGGCGGTACTGGTATCGGCATCAATATGGCACCTGTGGTTTATCGCGGCAAGGTGATTGTAGGTGTCACAGGTGTTGGTTATGGTTTGCATGTGGATACGCCTAGGTTGGATGCTCCGTTGGGCGCTGTAATTGGTGTGGATGGACGTTATGGTCGCCCTGGATTTTTAGCGGCTTATGAAGTTAAAAGCGGCAAGCGTGTTTGGCAGTTTGATACCATTCCGGCGCAAGGGTGGGAGGGTGTGTTTGCAGAAACCACCTCTGATGGTATTTCGCTTAACCGAGATATAGCCGCCGAGAAAGCGAGTTTAGAGAATAATAAAGACGCATGGCGTTATGGTGGCGGCTCGGCTTGGAGTACACCAGCGATTGACCCTAAAACGAATACTTTATTTTTTGGTACGGGCAACCCGTCGCCACAGATGAATGACATTTCGCGCCCGGGGGATAATTTATATACAGTATCACTAGTGGCGCTAGATACAGAAACTGGCAAAATAAAATGGCATTATCAGCAAGTGCCGCATGATGTTTGGGGTTATGATTTAGCCAGCCCGCCGGTATTGTTTGATTATGAGAAAGATGGCAAAAAAATTGCTGCTGTGGGTCAAGCCAGTAAAACTGGCTGGTACTACATCAACGATCGTGCAACAGGCCAGCTCATCATGAAATCAGACGCTTTTGTACCACAAAAAAATCTGTTTGCTAAAGCGACAACAGAAGGTACGGTGTTGTACCCAGGTATTTTGGGCGGGTCAAACTGGAGCCCGAGCGCATTGGACGAACAAAATCAAACCAGCTTTGTTGCAGGCATACATGCGCCCATTAAATATACGCTGGTAGAAGAACCTGCTAAAAATGGCTTGCCTGCAATTCGCTAT
This sequence comes from Methylotenera sp., assembly GCA_030652995.1. GTDB lineage: Bacteria > Pseudomonadota > Gammaproteobacteria > Burkholderiales > Methylophilaceae > Methylotenera. The sequence goes on along the minus strand of JAUSAG010000002.1, from coordinate 18,758 downwards.
GCATCGTCTGAGCCAACCAAAGACCCGCGCTGGGGTGTGTTATCCGCCATCAACTTAACAACAGGTAAAATGCGCTGGCAAGTAAAAACAGAACAACCGCTGATGGGTGGCGTGCTTGCCACACGCGGCGGCTTGGTGTTTATGGGTGAGGGCGATGGTAAGCTCAATGCTTACAATAGCAACACTGGCAATTTATTATGGCAAGCAAAAGTGGATGCCGGTGTGAATGCACCTCCAATTAGCTATGAAATTGATGGTGTGCAATATGTTGCAGTTGTAGCAGGGGGTAACGCGATTTTTGGCTTCCCTGCGGGGGATAATGTTTTGGTGTATGCATTAGGAAAATAAATGTTAAGCAGATTGTTTATTGTAGTTTGGGTGTTAATTTCTGTTGCAGGTTGCGGCAGCACACAGCAATACACGGTGTTACCAGCTAATGCCTCTGTGGTGATTTTAGGCGATAGCCTAACCTATGGCACGGGTGCTGGTCTGGGCGAGGATTATGCCAGTATCTTAGCCACTAATACGCATTGGAATGTGATCAATGCGGGTGTGCCAGGTAACACTTCGGCGAATGGGTTAGCGCGTTTACCAGAGCTGTTGGCAGAGCACGATACAGGTGAGCAAAAAATTGACCTGCTGATTGTAGTGCTAGGTGGCAATGATTTTCTTAAGCATGTAGCAGAAACAGAAACCGTTAATAATCTCAAGGCGATATTAACGCAAGCTAAAGCTAAGAACATTCAAACAGTTTTGCTTGCCATTCCAAAATTTAGCCCGGTAGGTGCGGCTTTCGGTAACCTTTCGGACCATCCGTTATATGAAAAAATAGCGCAAGAAACTGGTGCGCCACTAGTAGTGGATGTGTTTTCTGAGGTGTTGGCCAAAAATAGTTTAAAAGCCGACCCGATACACCCCAACGCCGAAGGTTATCGTATTGTTGAAAGTCAGTTACGTAGCGCTTTGGTTAAGCTTGGGTTTTTAACAAGTTAGGTGAATTTATGCTTTGTGTTTTATTTTTAGATAAAGCACCACGCAGGCTAAAACCAGAGTAACACTGTTAGCTACAATAATGGGCCAACTGCTGATCATTACGCCATACGCCAGCCAGCCTAGTACCCCTAAGCTAAACAGGCTGTACATGGGGAGTGAAACGCCAGATAAGTCGCGCGTTTTCCAGGAGTGATGCGCCTGCGGTACAAAGGCGAGCGTTGTTAAAAATGCTGAAAAGTAGCCGATTAAATCTGTCGTGTTCATCTGTTTTTTTTATTCGTAAATAATGGCTTAAGCAGGTTTTTTAAGTGACAATAAGCGTTTGAAAAGAAGTATGGTCAACAGTGCAACTAAGCCCGCTATTATGCCAAATAGGCCATTAAGTAGGGTTGGTGTAATCGTTTGTAAAAAACCATTCTCTATGGAGCTGGCTACATGTTCAATCCAATGGTGCACGCTTGGAATGCCGTGAGTGAGAATAGCGCCTCCTACTAAAAACATGGCGGCGGTGCCTACCACAGATAAAGTTTTCATCATGTGGGGCGCAAAAGCCAAAATACCAAAGCCTAATTTTCGTTTTAATTGCGCAGTGAAGGTTCTGCCTTGGCTTTCTGCTAGGTAAAGTCCGCCGTCATCCAGCTTAACAATGCCAGCTACTAAACCATACACGCCTACCGTCATAATGACAGCAATACCAACAAGAACGGCGACTTGTTGCATAAATGTGGCCACAGCAACCGTGCCTAGCGTAATGACAATGATTTCGGCTGAAAGGACAAAGTCGGTACGAATGGCACCCTTTATTTTTTCTTGCTCAGATTCTTCTATCGTGCCACTTTCATCTTGACCTATTAAGTTTTTTGGCTCAAGTGGGTTGATTTCATCATGATTAAAGAACTTATGAAACAGTTTTTCAACCCCTTCAAAGCATAAAAACAAGCCGCCCAGCATGAGTAGCGGTGTAACCACCCAAGCTGCAAATGCGCTAATGGCAAGTGCAGTGGGCACTAAAATTACCTTGTTGAGCATAGAGCCTTTTGCCACAGCCCAAATGACGGGTAACTCACGGTCTGCGTTGACGCCGCTGACTTGTTGCGCATTGAGTGCTAAATCATCGCCCAACACGCCAGCCGTTTTTTTTGCGGCGATTTTAGTCATCACGGACACGTCATCTAAGATTGTTGCAATGTCATCAATAAGGGTTAAAAGACTGGCACCTGCCATAGTGAAGGGTTCCTAAAATTAAGCTAAATATTGCTTTGGCGGATTATAATGAATGATGTGTAAATTATCACCTAAATGTTAAAAATTCATGAAAAATCAAGCCAATAACGAATGGACACTAGCCATAGATGGCATGACCTGCGCATCGTGCGCAGGTCGTGTAGAAAAGGCGTTGTCTAAAGTGTCAGGCGTGGTCACTGCTGAGGTCAATCTGGCGCTGGAGACAGCTAAAATAAAGGGCTCGGCCAGTGAGGTGACTGTTGAACAGTTGGTTGAGTCTATTGTTGCTGTCGGCTATCAAGCGCATGCGCTAAATTCGGAAAATGCAGAAGCTGATTACATGAGTGAAACTAAACATCATGCTTACAGTTGGTGGCCAATAGCGCTATCGATGCTCCTATCATTACCTTTAATCATCGCAATGGTTGCTGAGTGGCTGGGTTGGCAAGGTCAGCTTTCGGGATGGCTACAATGGGCATTGGCAACGCCGGTGCAGTTCTGGCTAGGTGCACGCTTTTACAAAGCGGGTTGGAATGCACTTAAAGCGGGTGCTGGTAATATGGATTTACTCGTCGCATTAGGCACTTCAGCCGCTTATGGTTTGAGTGTGTATCTGTTACTCAGCCCATCACACGCAGGTGCTCATCATTTGTATTTTGAATCATCGACTATTGTCATTACATTGGTATTGCTTGGCAAATGGCTGGAATCCAGCGCCAAAGCACAAACTACTGAAGCTATTCGTGCGCTTAATGCCCTGCGCCCTGATAAAGCCAGTGTGATTAAGAACGGACAAGAGCGGCAAATAGCTATTGCGAGCGTTAAGGTAGGTGATGAGGTTGTGATTCGCCCGGGCGAGCGTATTGCTGTGGACGGCCGCATTACACAAGGGGAAAGTCAGGTAGATGAATCTTTAATTACCGGTGAAAGTTTACCTGTAGGCAAAAAGCCAGGTGAGATGGTTACTGGCGGCGCCATGAATGGCGAGGGTTTATTATATGTTACCACTACCGCTATTGGCGCTGAGTCAGTGTTGGCACGTATCGTACGTCTTGTTGAATCTGCCCAAGCGAAAAAAGCGCCGATTCAGCGCTTGGTAGATAAAGTCAGCGCAGTTTTTGTCCCCGTGGTGATTGTCATTGCACTGATAACGCTATTGGCGTGGGGTTTGCTCGGTGGTGATTGGCAAGTGGCGATCCTTAACGCAGTGGCTGTTCTGGTGATTGCATGTCCGTGCGCACTCGGTTTAGCTACGCCTACCGCGATTATGGTGGGTACCGGTGTTGCTGCCAAGCATGGCATTTTAATAAAAGATGCCGAGTCATTAGAACTTGCACATGCTGTAAAAACCGTGGCTTTTGATAAAACCGGCACCTTAACTGAAGGCCATCCAAAGCTCATCGCATTAGAATCTGCAGTTGGAGATGAGGTTAATCTATTGATGTTGGCGGCTAGTTTACAATTTGGTAGTGAGCATCCTTTAGCTAAAGCAGTCAAGAATGCGGCTCAACTTAAAGCATTCTCATTGCTACCAAGTCGTGATGTGCAGGTTATTGCAGGTAAAGGTATTATCGGTGTGGTGGATGGCAGGAAGCTGTATATTGGCAATACCCGCATGATGGAAGGCTTAAGGGTTAACTTATCTAAATTTAAAACACGTGCGGCTACATTAGAGGCTGAAGGCCATAGTGTTTCATGGTTTGCACAGGCGAGTTCAATGCCAAATTTTGCACCTAAGCTAGTGGGTTTATTGGCTTTTGGAGACAGTATTAAAGCCACATCAGCGGTTGCGATTGCACGTTTGGAGCAGCAGGGGATTAAAACGGTACTGATTTCAGGTGATAACCAAGGGAGTGCCTCAAAAGTTGCACGTCAGCTAGGTATTTCAGAATTTTATGCTCAGGTATTACCTGATGAAAAAGCTAAAATGGTGGCCAAACTTAAACTTACTGGCGGACTAGTGGCGATGGTGGGCGATGGTTTGAATGATGCGCCTGCCTTGGCAGCGGCAGATGTGGGTATTGCCATGTCTAGCGGTACCGATGTTGCGATGCATACCTCTGGCATTACTTTAATGCGAGGCAACCCAGCGTTGGTGGCGCAAGCGATTGAGATTTCACAGCGAACTTATAACAAAATTAGACAAAACTTATTTTGGGCGTTTGTTTACAACGTAGTGGGTATTCCGCTTGCCGCATTCGGGCTATTAAGCCCGGTGGTGGCTGGAGTTGCCATGGCGCTCAGCAGTTTTAGCGTGATTTTAAATGCATTGCTGCTTAAGTCCTGGAAGCCCAAAACTGATAATTAAGCTGTATTGTGATGTTTTTTCGGGTGATTGATATTCAATTCTTACAAGTTATACTTCAAAATAAAATAATTATGCAAAATAAGACTGTCAATAGCAAACAAGACTTGTTAGAAGTGTAACATACGTGATACTGTGGATTAATAACAACTAATAAGCTCATGATAGATTTTATAAAAGTATGGTTGGTTTGCATTTTTGGATTGCTTAAAGAATAAAATTAAGAAAGTAATTGAATGAGCCTAGTGGTTAAGTTGAATTTGAGTAACCGTAGAATATTAGTCGCTGTACTTTCCACATTCAGCATTGCGTCAACTGCAGGTGAGACCACAGCTGACGATGTTAAACTACGCCCTACCTCAACGTTGTCAGCTGCGGCGAATGCTGCCAACTCTGCTGTGAATGCTGCTAATGCTGCCGCTGCGGCTGCAAGTGCAGCGGCGAATGCCGCTGCGGCTGCGGTAGAAGCAATCAATGCTGTACTTCCTCCGTCGCAAAGAATAGTGCCAAGTATCACGACAGCGCCAACTCCGAATCCAAATTCTCAGCCTAGTTTAGTATTGACGCCACCAGCAGATGCTATTGCAACTAAGCTTTCTGATCCTCTAGATGGAATTTTTCCGGTGAGTGATTTATTAAATGCGCAAAAAGACACACAAACCTCGGTGACGATGAATGGTAAATTTTTGGCACCATCAGAACGAAGTTTGGTGGGGCTGGTTGGAACATTTGAAATCCCAGTGGCTGCTGATGCGCGTGGTGACTTTGCTGCTGGCATTCAGTCAGAAGGCTCCGAAGTTGTGGAGTCAGTGAGTTCAATAGATCTTGCTCAGGCAGTGGGGGCTTCTCTTGGCTTTAGTCGCGACGTGCACATTGCTTCTGCGCGGGTAGATCAGGCTAAAGCCCAAACTGGACAAGCCAAAGCTTTCTTGTTGCCGTCATTGTTGTTAAGCATAAGAACTGGTCGTGAGCAATCGTCTCCTGGGTCGCAGTTGGATCCTTCAACAGGCAGAATTGAAGCGCAGAGCAATCATTCCAGAACTGACAGATCGATTACATTGAAACAGCCTTTGGTTGATTTGCCAGGTCTTTTCGATTGGAAACGTCGTGAGGTTGTAGAGAAGTCACGAGAAGAAAGTGTAAGAGCTAGTCAGGGTGACGCTTACCTTGCCACTGTAAATGCTTACCTGGCACTTGTTTCTAGTCGTGTGCAGGCGAGTATGGCGCTTGATTATGAAAATCAGTTGCAAGAGTTATTTCAGTATGTTGAAAAGCGCGCTAGCGCTGGCGCTGCAACAAATTCAGATAAGGAGCGTGTACGTGCACGTAGTTTAAATGCGCGAGCAGCTCGCATCGAACAAGATGCGGCTCAGGCAGCCGCGGGCGTAGAGTTTGTGCGCTTGGTAAACATTGCCCCAGCTTCGTTACGGCTTCCAGATATGGAAGATATCGGCATTTCAATTGTTCCTGCTGAACTACAGCAGGCTATATCTCAGGCGGTAGAGTCTAATCCTGATATTGCTGTGCTTAAAGAAGAGCTTAGAGCGGCTCAAATTGATCAAACTGCAGTCAAAGGTCGCTTTTTACCGCGGCTTGATCTTGAGTTGTCTGATACAAATATCAGGAATATGGGTGGTGCAAGCGGAACGCAACATGATCAGCGCATGATGTTAGTGATGAATTGGTCTATTTTGAATGGTGGCAGTGACCTGAAATTAGGGAATGAAAAAACAGCTAGAGTTGATGAAATTAACTACCGCTTGGATGATCAGCGCCGCCGTGTTCTTCAGTCATTAACTGCTCAATACGCGACGCTTGAAGCAACAAGGCAACGTATTACGGCCGGTTATAGCGAGTTGGACTCGATCTCCACTGCTGCTAAAGCGATGTCTAATCGCATGGTTTCTGGAAATCAATCATTGTTAGATATGTTAGATGTGTACGACCGCTACTATCAGGCGCGCACCCGTTTGGTGTCGCTACATGTGCAGGAAATGGGTGCCGTTGCTCAAATTGCACGACTAGTGCAAGGTGCGCCAATTAAGCAAGGTATGGCAAATTTGCAGCCGCTACCAGACAGTAATTTAATCAATTAATGTAAGGTATTGAGGAAATAGTCGATGGCTGTTGAGGAAAATGATGACGGATCGGATATCTTTTGGCCGGGTTATGTAGATGCTGTAACTAATTTGGTGCTGAATTTGCTATTCATGTTAACCATCATGATCGTAGCAGTGTTTATGTTTGCCCTAGAGTTAAGTCGTCATAAAGACGATAAGCCTGTGCCAATTGTAGAAGTGCCAGTAGAAAAAACTGAGCCACCAATCAGTAGCGAGCCTAAAATCGAGCTTGTTAAAGCTAAAGATATCGAGATTAATGCGTTACAGAAGCAAGTTGAAACGCTGAAAAAACAAATAGTCGCTCAAAACGATATCCGAGGTGCGCAAAAAGTTGTCATAGCAAAAACGCCGATTCCGAAACCAGAGAAGGCGTTGCAGAAAGCAGCAGTTTCTAGTGGTGGTGTAATCGTAAACTTCTTGCTAGATGCGGTCACTCTAAGTGCCAGTGAAGCTGATACGGTGCGTGCTACATTGGGGCCGATTGTGGCAAGTGGGGCTGCTCGAATAGATGTTGTTGTACCTGAAGGCTTTTCAGAAGCAAAGCGTATTGGTTTTTATCGCGCTATGGCAGTGCGTAATCAGTTAATCGAGATGAATTTGCCCGCAGATAAGATCGAAGTATCGGTTCGTGAAGGGAAATCTAGTTCGGATAACTCTAAAGTGATTGTGTCACCACGTTAATCTAAATGAAGAAATTATTGCAGATAATTTCAGAAATACAGCCACGTACAGCATTTGTTTTATTGGTGTTGTTTTCTTCAGCTGCTTTTATAACGTGGGCAGGTGTTGCTGAAGTTGATATTATTGTTCGAACGGAAGGACGGATTGTGCCTGCCGGCAAGTCGCAAATTGTGCAGCATCTTGAAGGTGGAATCGTTCGTAACATTTTGGTGCAAGAAGGTGAAGTGGTTACTTCTGGACAAGCATTGATGGAGTTATCAGACATACAAGCTCGTTCCAATTTAGATCAGGAGCGTTCTAGGTCAGCTGCTTTTCGTGGTCGGGAAGCTCGTCTTTTAGCTGAAGCCAGCGGTTCTGGAGGCATTGCTTTCCCTAAAGAGTCGACTGACGAGAATGTGCGTCGTGCTGAGAGTGCCGCATTTCAAGCAAGGCGTGCAAGAGTTGCCGAAGAAGTTCGTGTGTTACGTGATCAAAGTGCGCAAAAACGTGGTGAGATTGCTGAGGCTGAAAGCAGGCGTAAAAATTTATTGGCTGAGTTAGAAGTTGCAAAGCAACAATTCAGAGTAATTGAAGGTTTGAGCAAAGATAATGCAGCTTCGCACTTAGAGTTATTAGATAGTCAGTCAAGAGTGCAGCGATTGTCCTCGCAAATAGCAGAAGCAGAATCAGCAATTCCGAGATTGCGTGCTGCAGTTGCTGAAACTGAATCAAAAATTGGTGAGGTTTGGGCTAGATATCGTGCAGAGGCTTCGTCAGAGCTTACTCAGGTGCGCGCAGAGCTTGAAAAATCTGAATTTGAAATCGATACCAATGCCGATAGGTTGGATCGTAATCAAGTAAGAGCGCATGTGGCAGGTGTTGTGAATCGCTTGGCAATTTCTACTGTTGGCGGTGTGGTAAAACCGGGTGAAGTGTTAATGGAAATTACGCCCAATTATTCAGGGGTGTTGGTAGAGGCGCGTGCTAAGCCTAATGATCGCGCAAATTTACGCACAGGCTTATCTGCACGCGTACGTATTGGCGCCTATGATTATGCAACCTTTGGTACCTTGAGCGGAAAAGTGACTGAAGTGAGTGCCGATACCTTGGTAGATGAGCGTGAGGGGCGTTATTACCGTGTGATTGTAAAAGCTGATGTTGATAGCTCGCAACAAATGGAAACAGTGCCAGGCATGACGGCAATTGCCGATATTGTGGTAGGGAAACGTACTGTGCTTTCTTATTTGCTGTCACCACTCATGCGGTTTCGTGATGGAGCATTTAGAGATTCAAGATAATCTAGAATTTCTAAATAAAAGTTTAATAAGCTAATAGTTTAATTAACGGAAAATTTATGTATAAACGTTTGAGAATATACTACCTTTACACGGCACTGCCGTTCATTCTATTGTTAGTTGCGGCAGCACTTTACCGTAACGCTATTATGAAAACGATTACGACTAACCCCCACCCGCAGATTAACTATCTGATTTTTGCAATTACTTTAGTTGGTGGTGTGCTGATTCTGATAAGCATTAAAAAGCTGATGGTGGAGGCAAAGCATTTATCACACTTCACCGAAGCTCAGCGTTCCGGTGCGGAACAGGAACAATTGCAGGCGATGGCACTTAACTGTGATGCTGATATTGCCTATGTTTTGCGAATGGTTGCAGCTTCTAGTGGCCGCTCAATTACGCATCAAGAGCAAATCGCACTTGAAAATGAACTTCACAAAGCCGCGTCGCGTTTAAATAGCAGGAACGCGCTACCACAATTTTTGGGTGGCCTTTTAGTGGGTATGGGTTTGCTAGGCACCTTTATTGGCTTACTTGCTACGCTGGATGATATTGCAATACTAATATCCAGTTTCGGTTCTCTAGACATGAAGACTGCAGATCCGATACAAGTGTTTGGTCAAATGGTGCAAAAAATGGAAGCACCAATGCATTCTATGGGGATTGCTTTCTCGGCCTCAATGTACGGCTTGCTTGGGTCAATTATCATTGGATTTATGATGGTATCTGTGCGTCGTTGCATGGGTGAAATCATGTCAATATTAGGTTCTGAGGTTGCACAACATATTGAGTTTGCCTTGGCTCGAGATGGTTTTGCTTACAGCAAGGCGGGCTTAAAATTAGGGTTAGGTAAACGTCCAGCAGAACCACTGGCGTTTAAAGATGTAGTAGGTGGACAATCTTTTACTTCAGGTGCTGCAGATGCCCCTGGCGTTAACCCCACAGATGGTTTGAGGAATGATAACGTTCAGGCGCAAGGAGCAACCTTTAGGTCTGTTGTTACAGGAGAGTTGCACTCAGAAGAGGTTAGAGTTCTAAGGCGTATTGAAGAACGCTTGACTGAAACTGCTCGCATACAAGAGCGTAACCTAAATTCTGAGATTGATGATTTTCATAAGCAGCGTGCTGAGATGCTACGCGCATTGGCAGAAAACTCTGAGGCTTCAAATAACTTCCGTAGTGAACTTCAGCGTGTGGGGAGGCAGTTAGGGTCAATGCTCAATATCATGGAAAAAGGTAATGATGATATTAACGAGCAGATGCGTGAAATAAAACTTCGCATGGCTGATGACTCAACAGAGATGCAACGTTTATTGGCAACACTTATCGAAGTTTCCAGAGAGCGTAGCTAAAATTAGGTTTAGAGTGTTAATTAATTCAAGTGATATTTCATTGATATATCGATATAAAGAGCTTTTAAAGTAATACAAACTGATAAGCGTGAGATACCAGCAGTTAAACGGTCGTTAATCGATTAATAGTTAAGTTAATATGCAATTTAATTATGCAAACTTGTACTTAATTTAAGATGTAAAAAATATTGCTTCAGTAGTCGGCATCAATTGCCGTTATAGTAGTCTGCTAAAGGAGTGGCGATTATGGCAAATCAAAATACAGTAAATAGTGAAAAAACAGCATCAGATGCGCTAAGGCAAGAAGCTAATCGTGCTTTGATGGTTGGTGATGTGATCCTTGCCACTGTTCAGGCTGACGGTGATATTGCGATTAAGCAATCACTTGAAACGCTTAAATTGGTTGATATTGCCGATGTGGACTTACTACTTACCTTCTCCAATGGTAAACATATCGTTATTACAAATGGTGCGCTGGATGCAATAAGTCCTAATCCACCGGATGCCATATTCACTGACCGACAAATATCACTACCAGAGTTATTTAAACTGGTCGGCATTGTAAACCCTGCTAAAGTAGGTAGCCTCAGGTTGGTTACCGAAAACATAGACGCTAATCCACCTCCAGAAGAGGTTCCACAACAAACTGAGCGCGTTACAGACACGCCACCGCCCGCTCCTTTGGTTAAAGTTGGCGTGGGAACATCAACAGGTGTAGGTAAAGGTTCAGGTAGTGGTTTGGGTGTAGGCAGTGGCGAGGGTGAAGTGCCTGCTTCTGTAATGTCTCCAGTTCCGCCACAACCGCCAACTTTTCGCGTAGGCAGAATGACGCAAAGTGTTGAAGATTTATTAAATGGCACAGGGTTGGGTATTCCCAATGTAACAAGTGAGTTATACACGACACCTAATTTTAAAGTTGCACCATCTGGTCGCAGTGACTTGCCATTAGGTGCTTATGATGCTGGCGCAACTACTGAACAGCTTGCCGTACGCGCCAGCCCAGCGGGTCAATCTACACGTGAGATCATTAACGGTACTGCTGGAAGTGACACGATTGATTTTAATCCGGCGTTCAGCGCAGGGGTGAACCAATGGAGTAAGAATCTACATGTCACGCTGAATAATTTCTCCAGTGTCAGTTCTATTCAAATTATATTTAATGCTGAAAAAATTGCTTTAATTCCTGGTTTTGATTTACAGGGTGTAGGTGTAACACGAGATAGTCCAACGTCTAATTCTTGGCACGTCACCCCTGATGCCGCTATGTTGTTGGATGGGCTCGATCTTTTCATTGTCTACAACGTAAATGATAGTGCTGCACCAGTTGATTTTGCTGGCGATATTATTGTAAACGGCAATGCTGGTGCATTTCTTTTTGAAGTTGTGAATAACATTAATCTGACTTGGCGTGATGCAGTTGAGCAGGCAGATTTCAGTGTAACCAGTTCAACAGGTGCTCCGCTTATGGTCTTGCCTCGTGCCGGTGTGGGCGTGGAGGTGTTTGCGGGTGATGGTGATGATGTTATCAATGCTGGTGCAGGACCTGACATTATCCGTGGCGGAAATGGTAATGATGTCATTAATGCTGGCACAGGTAACGATATACTCGATGGCGGTGTAGGGGCTGACGTATTAGATGGTGGTCAGGGAATTGATACTGCGACTTATGAAAATGCTACATCAGGGGTCACTGCGGATCTAAGTATGATTATAGCAGGTACAGGTGAAGCGCTTGGTGATACATTTATTAATGTAGAGAATCTTACCGGCTCTGATTTTGATGATATTTTACTCGGGGATGCCCAAGCTAATGTGTTAAAAGGCGGTAGCGGTAACGATAAGCTGATCGGTCGTGGAAATGGTGATACTTTAGACGGTGGTGATGGTAATGACACTGCCAGTTATGAATATGCGGTAAATGCGGTCACAGTAAATCTTGCTACTGGTTTAGGTTCACAGGGTGAAGCTGATGGTGACGTGTTGATTTCCATTGAAAACTTAATAGGTGGCGCTGGTAATGATACTTTTATCAGTGCACTTGGATCACAAGCTAATGCATATGATGGCCGTGGTGGAATAGATACTGTAAGTTATGTAGCTTCCGGAGCTGGTGTGGTAGCAACACTAACGACTGGTTTGGTATCACAAACTAATGATGCGGCAGGAGACTCATTTACCAGTATTGAAAATCTAGTTGGCTCCAATTTTAACGACACCTTAATAGGCGACGGCGGCAATAACTTGCTGAATGGCGGTCTAGGTGACGATGTTCTTGAAGGTATGGCTGGTGCCGACACACTGATTGGTGCAGGAGGTAATGATACTGCCAGCTATGAAAACGCCGCTTTAGTAGGCATTGTTGCTTCTTTAACGACTGTATTTAGCGCTGGTCCAGCAGTAACGCAAACGAATGATGCGGCAGGTGATACTTATTCAGGCATTGAAAACCTCAGGGGTTCAAGCTTTAATGACACTTTAATTGGTGACAATGGTGCCAATATTCTCACTGGCGGAGATGGTGACGATATTCTAGAAGGCATGGAAGGTTCTGACACTTTAATCGGCGGCAATGGTAACGATACCGCAAGTTATGTGCATGCAATATCTGGTGTCGCAGCTTCTTTAACCACTGGTTTGTCAGGCTTCAGCAGTGCAGGTGATGCTGCAGGTGATGTTTATTCAAGTATCGAAAATATAACAGGGAGTAACTTTAGTGATAATTTAATTGGGGATGCTGGAGACAACGTACTCAATGGTGGTGATGGAGATGATGTTTTAGAAGGCATGGGTGGTGCTGATATTTTAGATGGCGGCACAGGTAGCAACACTGCCAGCTATAAGCATGGCACTGACCAAGGTGGCGGACTGGGTGTTACAGCTTCATTACTAACGCCTGCAAGTAACACAGGTGATGCGTTTGGTGATACTTACACAAATATCCAAAACTTGCTGGGTTCTGGTTTTGATGACACTCTTACAGGTGATGCAAATAACAACACACTCACAGGTGGGGCGGGTAATGACATACTGAGTGGTGGTGCGGGTATTGATAGTTTGTTTGGCGGTGAAGGCAATGACACCCTGATTGACGATGGTGTTGGTGCGGCTGTGCTTGATGCTGGCGTTGGGGATGACATTATTCGACTCACCAATTTTGATGGTACTGTTGATTCTATTTTAGGCGGTGCTGGCATAGATACGTTGGTGATAGACCGTGCAGGTACTACAGATATTACCTTTAATATGGGAGTTTCGATTGATCAGAGTGGTGGTAATCTCCAAAACGGTTTCGGTGGCGGTACAGTAGTTGGCAATTTTAGTGGTATAGAAAATGTAACGGTCACTGGCACAAACAGGCTATATGTATATGCCAACAATGGTAATAATACTATTACAGGTGGTGCACAATTAACTGATGCGGTAGATTACCGTAATGCAACGGCTGGTGTTAATGTGAATTTGGCAACGGGTATTGTCACTGGCGGTAGTGGTAATGACACCTTAGTAAGTATTGAGTATATTTATGGCGGCAGTACATGGAATGACGTCTTAATCGGTAATGACAGCAACAACTGGATACGTGGTTACTACGGTAGCGATTATATTGATGGTGGTGCAGGTATAGATACCTGGTATTTAGATTGGTCTGGCCAGTCGGCCACTGCATCATTATTAACAACCGCACAAAATGCTGCCATGGGTATTGTGATGACGGCGGAGGGTGCAGGCAACACGATACTAAATATGGAAAGTATCTTTGCCAGTTCAGGTGATTTTTTATATGGTAATGCGCTAGCAAATGATCTTTACGGCCGTGGTATGTTAGAAGGTTTTGCAGGTGCAGATAATATTCGGGCACAAAACTCAACAACAAGTTATGCAAGTTACGCCAATGCGGGAAATGCTTATTTAGCGGGTCAAGGCATTACAACGGCCTCAGGACAAGGGGTTACTGCAACCCTTACGACCAGCTTTAGTGTTGGCCCTGCCGTGTTTAATAGTGGTGATGCTGCTGGTGATACCTATGTCAATATCAACAATTTATTGGGTTCAGCCTTTGATGATGTCTTAATTGGTAATAATGCAATCAATATACTCAACGGTGGAGCAGGTAATGATGTATTAGAAGGCCTTGGCGGTGCAGATGCCTTTACAGGAGGATCTGGTAACGACACTGTGAGTTATGCGCACTCAATAGCAGGTGTTACAGCTGATCTTTCTGGTACATTTGCGGGAACAAATGATGCGAGTGGTGACCAATTTTTTGGCATTGAAAATCTCACAGGCTCTAACTTTGATGACAGCCTTTATGGTGATGGTAACGACAATATTTTAGATGGCGGCTTAGGTACCAACCTGCTCAATGGTGGTGGTGGCTTTGACACTGCAAGCTATTTAAGTGCCACAGGTGCAGTTACAATCACGCTCACTGGTGGAGGGGCAGGTAATATCACCGGCGCAGGACGTACTGACACTTTAGTAAGTATCGAGCGTGTCATTGGTTCAAGCTTTGCCGATACAATAAATGGCTCTGCAGGAGATGATTGGATTGATGGAGGTCTTGGTGCAGATACTATCAATGCTGGGGGTGGTAATGACACCATTTCTTTTGCAAGTGCAACCGGTGGAAGGACTGTGGTACTAAACACCTCAAGTTCTGATGGTAAAGTATTAAGTAACTTTGAAAATTTATACGGATCAGCATTTGGTGATGTACTCACAGGCGATGGCAACAACAACGTGATTGAAGGCGGTTTAGGAAACGACGTCCTTGATGGTGCAGGTGGTGTTGATACTGTCAGTTACTCACTCGCTGCCTCTGCGGTGTCGGTAAATATTTCAGGTGCCAGCGTGTTAGGTGTCGCGGTTAATGCTTCAACCGGTGGTGCAGACAACGATACGCTTAGCAACTTTGAAAACATTACCGGCTCAGCGTTTAATGATGTGTTGATTGGTGATGCTGGTAATAATGTCATTAATAGCGGTGATGGTGATGATTTGCTGATAGGTGGTGCAGGTGCAGATACTTTAATTGGCGGCAATGGCACAGATACCGTTTCATATGTGAATGCACTTTCTGGCATTTCGGTGACCATTAATGGTGTAGGGACATTGGGTGATGCAAATGGTGATGTATTGACTGGTATTGAAAATCTGATTGGCTCAGCATTTGATGACGTGATAACAGGAGATGGTGGCAATAATGTCATTGACGGTGGGTTAGGCATTGACATTATTGATGGCGGTGCTGGTATTGATACGATTACTTATTTAACTGCAGCTTCGGCAGTCACGGTTAATTTAGGCAATGCCGGCGTCAATGCAACGGGCGGTGCCGGTAATGACACGCTCACAAATTTTGAAAATATTATAGGTTCGAATTTTAATGACACTCTCACGGGTGATGGTAGTGCCAATACCATTGAAGGTGGATTGGGTGATGATGTGTTAAATGGTGCAGGTGGTGTTGATACGGTAAGTTATGAAAATGCCAGTGGTAGCGTATCTGTCAATATTTCTGGGCTCGTAGTGTCAGGTGTGGCGGCAAATGCATCAGCTGGTGCTGCAGGTGATGACGGGCTGAGTAATTTTGAAAATATTACTGGGTCAGCTTTTAATGATATTTTGATTGGTGATGCTAATAGTAATGTCATTAATGGAGGTGCAGGAGATGATATTTTAATTGGTGGGGCAGGTGCCGATACATTAATTGGCGGAGCCGGAAATGATACAGCTTCTTATATCAATGCAGCTTCAGCGGTACGTGCAACTTTAGGTGGCGCAGCCCTCACGCATTTAGGTGATGCATTGGGTGACACTTTCTCTGGCATTGAAAATCTTACAGGTTCTAATTTTAACGATATCTTGTACGGTGATAGCGGTAACAATATGTTG
Source organism: Methylotenera sp. (assembly GCA_030652995.1). Taxonomy (GTDB): domain Bacteria; phylum Pseudomonadota; class Gammaproteobacteria; order Burkholderiales; family Methylophilaceae; genus Methylotenera. Next base: position 2,914 of record JAUSAG010000002.1, on the reverse strand, counting down.
ATTGGTGGTTTGGGTAACGATGACCTACGTGGCTATGATGGTAATGACACTATTGATGCGACCCAAGGTTTTGATCAAGTGTATGGCGGTAATGGTGATGATACGATTAATGTTTCAGCGCTTTCTATCGATGCTGGTTTGTCTCGATATAGAGGTGAGGGCAATAACTCAACTGCATTTGGGGGTGGTGATACCGTCAAATTGACTGGTCTAGTTGGTGGTAGCTATTCATTGACACCGCTGGCTAACGTGACCGATAACATGGAGATATTAGATATTCGAGATTCTATCAATACTACACTTGGCATTAGCAGTTTAGATGTGCGTAATTTTGTGGATGGTGGCAATGGTTCTCGTATGTGGATCAGAGCAGATGCTGGAGATGTATTTAACTTTACTGCTGTTGCAGGTGAAACTCTGCAAAGCTTTAATGTTTCGAATGGTGTAGATTACGTAGTGTTTGATGCCAGCAATACACAAGTTGCCGCGATTCATTGGCAAACAGCTTGATTGTAAAATTTTTATTATTGAAAGCCCTGTGCAATGTCTGAACAGGTCACCTCAACAGAGGCAGCAGTTCCTGAACGAGGTTTTGATCAGGCAGACGTTCTGGCTGCTCTTTCAGGCTTATGCGGTGCCGATCGTTCACGTGCTAAAAAATTAAACAAAGCGCTCAAAGCGCTTACAACTCGCACTGATAATTGGCTAGAACAGGCGCGCCGGCTAGATAAAGCAGGCTTAAGTGCTCGTCATGTTGATTCGACACTGCGAGAGGCGCTCGAACTGCCTGGGGACCTTGCATTATTGTATTTGCAAGGTGGGGGCTTTCTTTTGCTTTGTCGTCAACATCAGCGTTGGCAAACATTAGATAGGCATGGCCAGCCGCTGGCAGATGTTCCTGACAGCGCAGGTGGTGCCCTAGCTGAAGCCATAGTACTTCGTATGCCACGTAAAATGTCCGACAAACCTAATGGCTTCAGTTCAATGGCGGCGCTTTGGCCAGCCTTGCGTGCCGCTTGGGCGGAGGTTGGGTTAGCCAGTGTTTTTATCAATATTGGTTTGCTGCTAGTGCCGCTTTTTTCTATGCTGGTTTACGACAAGGTCGTCAATAACGGTGTATTTGAAACCTTATGGGCATTAACCATAGGCATGACATTATATTTAGTGACCGATGCTGGCATGCGCATCGTGCGTGCTTTATCAGTCGAACACATCGCTGAAGATTTAACGCGACGTGGTGATGAAACGCTATGGAATAGATTGGTTGCTCAAACCGATATTTCAGGCGGATTTGCACGCTTTTTATCCAACTACCGTGATTTATCTGTTGCGCGCGACTTTGTCTCTTCCACTTACTTGCTGGCAATCACTGATTTACCGTTCATTTTACTCTATTTGCTTGCTGTTGGTTTGATTGCATGGCCGCTGGTGATTGTTGCTTCATTGCTGGTTGCTGTTTACGCGCTGATTGGCTACGCATTGCAGTTGCGTACTAATCGGCTTGGCAAAGAGGCCGAGCAATTAAATACGCGCAAGTTGACTTATATGGGTGAATCGCTCGCGTCATTAGATGTGGTGCGCACTGTGCCGGGGGCAGGCTTTTTTTTAAGACGCTGGCGTGATTTGTCGGCAGAAACTGCCGGTGTGGACGGTCAGCGACGTTTAGCCACCAGCCATGCCAGCACACTAGCCGCAGGGATGATGACTTTTAGCACCGTCACTATGTTAGTTGCTGGTGCTTATTTAATTGAAGCACGCAGTTTATCTGTAGGCGGCTTGATTGCTTGCAATCTATTAACTGCACGTGCAATGTCGCTAGTGACTTCACTCTATATGGTGGTTGGTAAATGGCAAGACTTTCAACGTGCGGCAAAACGCATGGAAAGTACTTTGCAACCAGTGGCTGAGCGTGAGCATACGCCACGACCCAATGTTACTGGCAACATTGCGCTGATTACTTTAAGTAAAAACTATCCAGACCGTCCAGTTGCATTGGATGCAGTATCTCTGAAATTTGCGCCGGGTGAGCGTGTTGCGTTGTTGGGTAAACCAGGCGCTGGCAAAACAACGCTTCTACGCTGCCTTGCCGGATTATGTAAGCCAGATGCAGGGCAGATTTTGATTGATGGGCTAGGGCTTGAGGATGTAGCGCGTCAGGATCGTACACGATGGATGGCATGGAAGTCACAAGATCCGGCATTATTCGCTGGGACGTTAGAAGAAAATTTGCGTGTGGCCGGTAGCGCGGCAGATAGTTCACGGTTCGCCCAAGCGCTTTGGGTTTCTGGGTTGGATGAAGAGCTGAAAAGTGGTCGATTGACGCTTGGTATGCAGCTTGAAGAGCGCGGAAGCAATCTTTCCGGCGGTCAGCGTCAAAAGGTTGCTTTAGCACGTACGTTTGCTCAGCCTTGCCGTATATTGTTGCTAGATGAGCCAACATTAGGGTTGGACCCTGATAGCGAACGATTGCTCGCTGAACGCCTGCCCCAATTGCTTGCCAAGGATGATGTGCTGATCATGACCACACATAGTGCCATTATGCTCAATGTGGCTCAACGAGTGGTTGCGCTCGATGGAGGTCGTGTGATTGCAGATGGCGCGCGAGATAAGTTAGTGCGGGTAGGTTAGTCAAATAATGCGTGCTTAAAAAAGGTAAACAAACACGCATTATTTGTAGGGCACGAGTTAAACATGGCAGCTGTTCGTGCTGAGCCTGTTGCAGCACAAAAATCCATTTATATTCTTACAAGGCTATCCTTGGCGAAGTTGATGGAATGAAGACTCCCACCGCTAAACACCAAATACAGATGTTGTAGCGGGGGTTTCTAAGGTCAACGACCAGAGCGCATGAGTGTTGCCACCCATACGGCTTACCGCGGTCTCACTTAGCGTAGATTGCGTTGCCGCAACCAGT
>JAUSAG010000001.1 GCA_030652995.1 Methylotenera sp. | reverse complement strand
ACTGGTTGCGGCAACGCAATCTACGCTAAGTGAGACCGCGGTAAGCCGTATGGGTGGCAACACTCATGCGCTCTGGTCGTTGACCTTAGAAACCCCCGCTACAACATCTGTATTTGGTGTTTAGCGGTGGGAGTCTTCATTTTGGCTAAAAGGTTAGAGTCTTAGTGTGAAACCCTTGTCGTGCCGCCACTTTCAATTAAGCGTACTTTTTCACCGGCTAGAAATGCCTCATCCGCCTCTTGTACAACAGCAACCAAACCACCACCATCTAATTTAACGGTGATTTCCAAGCCATCTTTACGCGTGAGGCCTTCTTCCGCGGCTGAGCCGGCAAGGCCGCCAACGACTGCACCAATGACTGCGGCTATGGCTGATCCTCTGCCACCACCCACTGAGCTACCAGCAATGCCGCCAACCGCACCGCCAGCGATTGTGCCAATCGGTGTTTTTGTGCCTTCAAGCTTCACTTGACGCACGCTTTCTACAATGCCAGTTTTAATTGTTTGCACTTTACGCGCTTCGTCACGGCTATAAACACTGCCAGAGTTAGAGCTGGCACATGCTGCTAAAAATAAGCTTAATAAGCTTACGGCTAATAATTGTGTTGTACGCATTTTATTAATCCCTTCATTTCAAAATTGATTCATTATTTTAGTAACGCTAAATAAGACTGTTCTAAGCGGTTAAGGTTTCAGCCATAATGGTTTCGTTCACTAAGGCTTGTGTGTAGATAGCTTCAATCTCCGCACGCGTAGGTGTGTGATTTTGACCGCCACGGCTAGCAATTTTAATCGCCCCCATGGTGGCTGCTAATCTACCGCAGGTTGGCCAATCCCAACCTTTTGCCAATCCATATAACAAGCCAGCGCGGTAAGCATCGCCACAACCTGTTGGGTCAACAATTTTTTCGGCCTGCACGCATGGAATATCAAAGCGCTTACCCTCCGCATAAATCTGCGAGCCACTGCCACCCAATGTCACGATTAACGCTTTAACCCTGAGTGCCAGTTGCTCTAATGATAAACTGGTTTTGTCTTGAATGACTTGTGATTCGTAGTCATTCACCGCTAAGTAATCGGCCATTTCAATAAACTGCAAAAGCTCCTCACCGCTAAACATCGGCAAGCCTTGGCCTGGATCAAACAAAAACGGAATGCCTGCTTCAAAGCACTCACGCGCATGCGCAAACATACCATCACGTCCATCGGGTGCGATGACTGCTAAAGTTACGTTTTGAGCGTCATTTACGCTATTTTGGTGAGATTCCACCATGGCACCTGGATGAAAAGCGGTAATCTGGTTATCATCGGTATCTGTGGTAATAAAAGCCTGCGCGGTAAAACTATTGGGAATTGTTTTAATGTGCGTTGTATTCAGCTTGTTTTTGTTCAGCCATTGCGAGTAGGTGGCAAAGTCTTCACCAATGGTTGCCATGATGAGCGGATTGCCTTCAAGCAATTGTAAATTATAAGCAATGTTGCCAGCAGTGCCACCAAACTCACGGCGCATTTCTGGCACATAAAACGCCACGCTAAGTGCGTGAATTTTATCAGGCAAAATATGGTTTTTAAATTGGTCTTGAAACACCATGATGGTGTCGAAAGCGAGCGAGCCGCAGATGAGTGTATGCATGAGAATAATAAGTGATTTTTAAAACGCCTATTATCTTAGGTATTGGTTGGTGTAAGCAAGCGTATTGATTTAAGTGTTAGTGCGTTAACGCCTCATCAATCAGTATTTTTGCAGCAGTTTTTGCGTATTTCATGGCGCCAGAGCCGCGCTTCATTTGCTCAGCTTGCACTGCACCTTCAAATAACAATGAGAGCTGCAAGGCCAGTCCATCAGCATCTTGGATGTTAGCTTCAGTGGCTAAATGGCTGATATATTGCCTAAACTGTAGAGATTGCTCAGAAGATAGCTGATGCACTGGATTTTCTTCTTTAGGAAACTCAGCAGAGGCTTTAATAAACCCTACGCCCTGAAAGTCTGGGGATGTGACCCATTCTTCAATGTAGTCGAATAACTTTTGAATTTTTTCGGCAGGTTTTTGTGTGTTGGAGCTCAGCTTGTTATTTAGCCAACTTTGAAAGTCCTGATGACCTTGCTTTAGCACTTCAAGAATTAACGTTTCTTTACTGCCAAAGTACTTGTAAAGCGTCATTTTTGTGGTGCCTGCGACGGCCACAATAGTGTCAACGCCAGTCGAGTTAATTCCCTGCGTTTGAAATAGCGCGCTGGCAGTGGTGAGTATTTTTTCACGTAGGCTAGACATAACTTGATTATACTAATCTGTATAGCTTGTTTGCAACTATTATTATTAGTTACCCATTCAGGCTATTTTGAGGCAGCCATTAACATGGGGGTGAAATTACAGCGTACTTGTTCTAAATAAAAGTTGGCGACGGCCAAATCGGAGAGTGTTGTTGGTAAATTACCGCCGACAACATTGTCTAAATAAATGGCTTTATGTTTATCCGGGATAAATAGCGCCTCAGGAAATTGGCATGTGCCTTGGCGCATTTGTTCGTATTTCGTGTACATTTTGGTGGCATCTTGCGCAGTCAGCCCTTTTTCATGCGCGTGAGCCGTGGTGGTGACTAGGTCGTTTTGTGCGAGTTTAGATTGCAGAGTATACGTTTTCGTCGGCAACGTAAGCCAGATAGTAGCAACACTTAGCACTAATATAAAGCTAGCAGCAATGCTGTATCTGGCCGTTTTTGATTGTGATAGTGTTGAGATGACGCTGGGTTTTTGCGTCTGCGCTAAAATAAGCGCGTGAGCTGCTTTTTTTGCATGGGCTAAATGATTTTGATTTAATGCGTTTGAAGCTTTTTGCGCGAGTGTTTGTTGCGCTGCATTTTTTGCAATCAACACGATATGCTGAGCCAGCATGGCGGGGTTTTCTGCGCCTAGCGTTTTTGCTTGCTCGGTGCAAAAAATAATCAACTGAGAATTGTCGTTCAGCGCTAGGTTGGTGATTGTTTGTAAGTTTGGTGCATTTAACCAGTCATCTAATATATCAAACAAACCTAGTAGACGACCTTGCGGTGTGCTACTGGATTTGGCTAACATTTTGATGAGCCATGGTGAGTTAAAAATCTCCATATTTAATTTAAAAGCGGCATCAAATTAAAAAGGTTTGACGACCGTGAGTATAACGATAGCGGTGAGCACAAGCACCGGCAACTCATTAAACCATCGATACCAAATATGACTGTGCTTGTTTTGATTGCGACTAAAGTCATTGACGAGTTTTCCACAATAAAAATGATAGCCAATCAGCACAACAACGAGTGTTAATTTGGCGTGTATCCAGCCACCTGAAAAGCCATAGCCGCGCCATAACCAAATACCAAAGCCTAGTGCGAGCAGTGCCAGCGGCAACATGAAGCGATATAGCTTGCGTTCCATCAGTTTTAAGCTTTCAGAGGCGACGCTGTCGGGAGCGGATGAACTTAGCACCATGGCGTGGTTTACAAACAATCTAGGCAGGTAAAATAATCCTGCAAACCAGCTGATGACAAAAATAATATGAAACGATTTAATCCAAAGCATTAGGTGCCGAGCTCCTTGTTGAGTAATTGTTGCAGGGCATTAAAATCCAGCTCACCAATGGTGCGCTGTAATAAATGGCCTTGTTTATTGTAAATAAATGCGGTGGGCGTGAGGCTTACTTGCCCAAACTGGTTTGATATTTCAGCTGAAGCGTCATGTACAACTGGAAACGGCAACGATTGCGATTTGCTGTAATTGATGATCTGGTTTATCTGATCATAATGCATGGCAACTGCAATGATTTCTAAGCCTTTTTCATGATATCGCTGATAGGTGTTGATGAGTTGCGGCATTTCTTTAATGCAACCAGGGCAGTCCGTGGCCCAAAAATTCACCAGCACGACTTTGCCTTTTAATGCATCTTTAGAAATTTCTCTACCGTCAATGGTGGTAAAAGTGACATCAGGCGCGGTAGGCTTATGACTTAACTGCCAAACCAACAGGCTGAGTAGCGCAATAACAATGATAGGCAGTAGTGCTTTTTTTAATAAATGGTTCATGATGATAGTGTAACGTTTCTTTGTGATTCGTCTAGAGTGTTCGCTTAAAAAATAATGTACGGACTTTATCAATGGTTATAAGACAATAACCATAAGATAGTTACGTTTATTTGCGCGCGTTCACCATGTTATAATGATTTTTTAATAGCCAAGCTATTTATCAAAAAGCCCATGAACGCACCTCTATCTAGCAATATTTTAAACGCAGAACCTCAACCTGCTACGCGCTTGCGCGAAATCCCTTATAACTACACCTCGTTTTCTGACCGTGAAATTGTCATTCGGTTTCTTGGCGTTGAAATTTGGGGGGTTTTGAATGAATTGCGTGATGAGCGTAAAACTGGCCGCTCAGCCCGTATGTTGTTTGAAGTGCTTGGTGATTTGTGGGTGGTGACGCGCAATCCTTATCTGCAGGATGACTTGCTAGAAAACCCTAAACGCCGTAAAGCCTTGGTTGATGCTTTGCATCATCGGATTGCCGCAATTGATGAGCGCCGTATGGGTAGTGGTGATCATGATGGTGCAGGTAATGCCAAGGTGCTGAAGCTGGTTGTTGCAGCGCGTCAAGCAGTAACGCAGTTTGAAAATGACTTTAAGCAAACGGCAAATTTACGTAAAAAAGCGCTCGCTAAGTTTACCAAAATTACCCGTAAAGATAACGTGTGCTTCGATGGGTTGGCGCGCGTGTCACATGTGACAGACGCTACTGACTGGCGCGTTGAATATCCTTTCGTGGTGTTGAATCCTGACACTGAACAAGAAATTTCTGCCTTGGTTCGTGCCTCTATTGAGCTAGGGCTTACTGTTATTCCACGTGGTGGCGGTACAGGCTACACCGGTGGTGCGATTCCACTTACACCACTATCTGTGGTGATTAACACCGAAAAACTGGATATTCACACCGGCGTACAAATGCGCACTTTGCCGGGCGTGGCGCGCCAAGTAGCGACGATTGAATGTGGCGCGGGCGTTGTCACACGTCGCGCAATGGAGGCGGCGACAGAAGCAGGTTTAGAATTTGCCTGCGACCCAACCAGTGCCGATGCGTCTTGTATTGGGGGTAACGTGGCCATGAACGCGGGCGGCAAAAAAGCCGTGTTGTGGGGCACTGCGTTAGACAACCTTGCCTCATGGCGCATGGTCACGCCGGATGCCGAGTGGCTTGAAGTTGAGCGCTTGGATCATAATCTAGGGAAAATTCACGATATTGAAATGGCGCGTTTCAAAATCAGCCGCTATAGCGATGACATGAAAACTTTGCTGGCCGATCCTGAAATTTTAGAAATTCCAGGGCCTAGCTTTCGTAAAGTGGGCTTGGGTAAAGATGTTACTGATAAATTTTTATCGGGCTTGCCAGGCATTCAAAAAGAAGGTTGCGATGGCTTAATTACTAGCGCCACTTTTATTTTGCATCGTATGCCTAAGTATGTGCGTACGATTGCCTTAGAGTTTTTTGGTAATGTGTCACACGCCGTACCTGCAATTGTGGAAATCAAAGACTATCTCGATGCCACTGCTAAGCAAGAGCCCGCAGTAATTATGGCGGGCTTAGAGCACATGGATGAGCGCTATATTAAAGCGGTGGGTTATGCGACTAAGGCCGCGCGTCAGCAGCGTCCTAAAATGGTGTTGATTGCAGATATTGCATCCGATGATGAAAATGCTGTGGGTGAAGTTGCGTCAAGCATGGTGCGCATGTGTAATGCACGCAATGGCGAAGGTTTTATTGCCGTGTCTGCTGAAGCGCGTAAAAAGTTTTGGTTAGATCGTGCACGTACTGCTGCAATTGCCAAGCATACCAATGCCTTTAAAATCAATGAAGATGTTGTGATTCCATTGCCACGTTTGGGCGATTATTCTGATGGTATCGAGCGCATCAATATTGAACTTTCGATTAAAAATAAACTTAAATTGCTAGACGCCCTGGAGGCGAGCATGCAAGGCGAGTTGCCGTTGCAGGCGGATGAAGACGGTAATGCTGATATTGAGATGGTAAAAACCAAGCAAGCAATGTCATTAAAATTACTCAGTGATTTGCGCACGCGCTGGAGCTTGATACTTAACAATCTAGATGCGCCCGTTTCTATACTTGGTGAGCTGGGTGCGGCATACATGCAATATGAGAATGTATTCCGTGCAGTGCAATCTTACGATTTACGTATTTCATGGAAGCGTGAACTTAAACGTCCAATGGCAGATATATTTGCCGGGCGCGAGTATCAAAAAATTCTAGACCTGTGTGATGAAATTCACAAAAAAGTGCTTAAAAGCCGCGTGTTTATTGCCTTGCACATGCATGCAGGTGACGGCAATGTGCACACCAATATCCCCGTGAATTCTGACGATTACGAGATGATGAAGCAAGCCCATGAGGCCGTCGCGCGAGTGATGGCGCTGGCTAAAGAGCTGGATGGCGTAATTTCCGGGGAGCACGGTATTGGTATTACCAAAATGGAGTTTTTGGAACAAGCCACCATTGATTCATTTACCGCTTACAAAAACAAAGTTGACCCTAATGGACACTTTAACAAGGGTAAGTTGTTGGCAGGTTCTGGGCTAGACAATGCCTATACGCCAAGTTTTGGCTTGTTAGAGCAAGAGTCTATCATCATGGAGCGATCTGCCATTGGTGAAATTGCCGATTCAATCAGTGATTGTTTGCGCTGTGGTAAATGTAAACCTGTGTGCACCACGCACGTGCCTCGCGCTAATCTTTTGTATTCACCACGTAATAAAATTTTAGGCACCTCACTCCTCATAGAAGCATTTTTGTACGAAGAGCAAACGCGGCGCGGTATTTCACTCAAGCATTTTGATGAGTTTAATGATGTGGCTGACCATTGCACCGTGTGCCATAAATGCTTAAACCCGTGCCCAGTGGACATTGATTTTGGTGATGTGTCAGTAGCTATGCGTAACTTTTTGCGTGAACAAGGAAAAAAGCAATTTAACCCGGGCACTGCGGTTGGCATGCTATTTTTAAATGCTAAAGACCCGGCAACCATTAAGCTGTTGCGTACAGTTATGATCAGTTGGGGCTATAAAGCACAGAACCTTGCGCATGGTTTGGCTAAAAAGTTTGGGTTGTTGCGAGACAAAAAACGTCCGCCGGCAACTGTTGGTAAGTCTGAAATCAAGGCACAGGTGATCCATTTTATCAATCGCCCGATGCCGAAGAAAATGCAGTCTAAGACTTCACGTGCCATGCTGGGGATTGAAGATGACCATATGATTCCGGTTATCCGTAACCCACAAAAAGTGACAGAAGATTCAGAAGCTGTATTTTACTTCCCGGGTTGTGGTTCTGAAAGGTTGTTTTCAAACGTGGGGTTGGCAACGCAAGCCATGTTGTATGAAGTGGGTGCAATTACCGTATTGCCGCCGGGCTACTTGTGCTGCGGTTACCCGCAAACCGCCAGTGGTAACCATGATAAAGGCCAGGAAATTACAGCCGATAACCGTGTGTTGTTCCACCGCGTGGCCAATACACTGAATTATCTCGACATTAAAACCGTGATTGTGTCTTGTGGCACGTGTATGGATCAACTGCAAAAATATGAGTTTGAAAAAATATTCCCAGGTTGCAGGTTGCTAGATATTCACGAATATCTAATGGAAAAAGACGTGAAGCTAAAAGGCGTTACGGGTACACGCTATATGTACCATGACCCATGCCACACGCCGATGAAAACTTATAAACCACTAGAAGTGACCAACAAACTAATGGGCACGGAGGTGCAGTTGAATGACCGTTGTTGTGGTGAAAGCGGCACGTTTGCAGTAGCTCGGCCAGACATTGCCACACAAGTGAAAATGCGTAAGCAAGAAGAGTTAGAAAAAGGTATGGCTAAAATGGGTCTAACCGTGGGCGAACCTGAAACCGCAGTCAAAATACTGACTTCTTGTCCAAGCTGCTTACAAGGCTTGGCACGTTATGGTGAAGATACTGGTATTGAAGCGGACTATATTGTCGTGGAAATGGCTAAACATATCTTGGGTGAAAGCTGGATGCAAGATTATGTGCAAAAAGCGAATAATGGCGGAATAGAGAAGGTGTTGTTATAGTTAAGGGCGTGTTATGGGTGCAATGGCCGTCAGGCTTAGTGTTGTGTGTAAGTGGTCACTAATGCTCGTATTGTTGCGATACCAGCAATGAAAAAGTATCCTCCAACTTTCTGAGCCTTTTTGTGGCAAGCTAAGTGTGAGCGTTAGCAGGGGATTAAAAGTCATAAAGAATGTGTTTGGCACGTTCATTGCAAAAAGTTGTTCAATCAAAGTAATCTTAACTGCAATTTTCTGCCTGCTACATAATTTCGGTTATAGTGGGAGTCCGCTAGCGCTATATTTCCATCTAAAGCATACCTATATTTTCACCATTTTTTTTCAATTAAACCACCCTATAATTTAAAAGCATCAGTAAACTAAACGTGTTTATGTGCGTTATGTTAGGGCGTATGTTTATGTCGCGAGTGCATATTAAAGCTGGCTTTGTGTGTAGCCATTCAATATCTAAGTAATAGTTTTGTGTTCTAAAATTAGTAGGTCAATTAGTTAAGGGAGTCGTTATGCGTAATAAAATGGTAGTGAGTTCAGTTCTGCTTGCGTTCGTGTTGGGCGGTTGTGCCAATATGACTGAAACACAAAAAGGTACAGCCAAGGGTGCGGCAATTGGGGCGGGCGCAGGCGCTGTTGTTGGAGCAATTGCCGGCAAAGGTAAAGGTGCTGCCATTGGTGCTGTAGTGGGCGGCGCGGCGGGGGCGGTGGCTGGAAATGTTTGGACTAAGCGCCAAGAAGAACAGAAAAAACAGATGGAAGAGGCAACCGCTGGCACTGGTGTGGCTGTTACGCAGACTGAGGATAATCGTTTGAAACTGGATATTCCAAGTGACATTTCATTTGCCATCGGTCGTGCAGATATTAGCCCTAGTTTCAGGACAATATTAGATACCTTTGCGAGTAGTTTAGTGAAAAACCCTAACAGTCTAATCACCATTGTGGGCCATACCGATAGCTCTGGTTCAGATGCCGTTAATAACCCTTTGTCTTTAAATCGGGCAGCAAGCGTTCGAGATTACCTATCAAATAGAGGGGTAGCTTTAAGTCGCATTACGATTGACGGACGTGGCTCACGTGAACCTTTAGTGGCAAATGATACGCCTGCAAATAAAGCAAAAAATCGTCGTGTAGAAATTTTCGTTGCGGAGCCTGCGCAACAATAGCAGCGGACCATACGTTATTTTTTGGACTTGTCGCTAGCCAACGATAAAGGTGTGGAGGGATTACCTTCACACCTTAGGTTAGGTCACCTTGGTTAGGCTTGTAGATTTATGCGGGCTAATTTTAGTCACTAGAGCAGCATATTTATTTAAAATTCAAAATGGCAAAAATAACGCTGTTGCAAGATTCTGCATCACGCGTGAAATAAAACGCTGCGATTTTTCGGCAAGCGCAATGGCATAGAGGTCTGTACGGCCGATCATCTTGCCAAACTCCCGCTCGAAAGATAAATTCTTTTCTTTGTCGTTAATCTCATTGCTCAGTAAATAGAGTGCGCCGTTTTCATTTCGCGCATTAGATAGCTTCCATGCGGCAATTTCAATATTCCTGGCGACGTTGTAAATATGCTGTGGATTTAAAGTGTCGTTAAAATAAAAATCTGTTTTATCGTTATGTGCTTTGAGTAGCATGGTATGCATGCCTACAATAAATGACAGAACGCGGTCACCGGTGAAATTAGGGTTAAAAGCTAGGAAAATAGCATCTGTATCTTGTAGATTGTTGATTTCTGCAAATTTGAAATGATGTTGAGCGCTAGCATCAAATACCCAAGTTACCATTTTTTCAGCAATGTCAGCAGTACTTTTTTTGAGTTCATGAGGATTCCGCTTGTAAAGCTTTAACATCAATAGTCTCAAACTTTCAGTGTTTTCACGAATTTCAACATCAGCAATTCTGTCAAAGTCCCCCTTGCCAAGTTGGTTAATCGTACTTCGGTCCTGTTGTTGTGGTACTGGTTTTTCTGACTTGTTGGCTTTTGATGGAGTGTCGGTTGCGCACGCGCATAAGGTCAGTGTCAGCAGGCTTAACCATAGTTTGAAGGTAATTTTCATTGGGTCAGTTGTTTTTATTGACAAGGCTGCGGTCTATTTTTGTATGGCACGCGCTTTGGGAAATATTGCGCTAAACGTACTGCCTACGCCAACTTCACTCTCAATTTCTAATTTAGCCTGGTGTCGAGTAAGAATATGCTTAACAATTGATAGTCCTAAGCCTGTGCCGCCAGTTTCGCGGCTACGACCACGGTCAACTCGATAAAAACGCTCAGTGAGTCTATCGATGTGTTGTTGCGGAATGCCGATGCCATTGTCAATCACACTAAAAACAGCTTGGTCTCGGCGCAAATGCCAGCGAATTTGAATTTTGCCCCCCTTAGGCGTGTAGCGTATCGCATTGCTTACCAAATTACTCAGCGCACTTTGTAGCTCATCAAATGCGCCAACTAGATTTAAGTTTTTGGAGATGTCCGCGCTAATTTTATGGTTACCCTGGCTTAATGCATTAGCATCATTCAGCATCATGTTGATGAGCGCGCTCATTTCAATAGCCGTATCTTCTGGCGGTTGTGTGTTGCTTTCAATTTGTGACAGCGTGAGCAGGTCTTCAATCAAACGTCGCATACGCGTGGTTTGATCCTGCATCATATTAAAATAACTACGTATATTCTCAGGGATTGCACCTTCCATGTCTGATAACGTTTCAATAAAACCACCTACAACGGTCAAAGGTGTGCGCAGTTCGTGCGAAACATTGGCAATAAAATCTCGACGCATCGCGTTTGTTTTTTCAATTTGCGTTACATCGCGGCTAATTAACAATTTTTGCTTGCTAGCCAGTGGAATTAGAAAAATTTCTAAAATGGCCTCTGAGTTTCTACAATGCGTAAGTATGAAAGGCTCGGAGAAGTTTCCATTGTAGAGATGGGCAATAAAATGGCTGTTTCTGATTAAATTAACAATGGGTAAGTTTTGATCAGTCGCTAAATTTAAGCCTAGTTGGTTTTCAGCGTGTTTGGTACACCATTCTATTTCATTGGCAGCACCAAGTAACACTAAGCCATCTGGAATAGCGTTGGCTGTGATGTTAAATCGCTCTAATGCTGAGCTTAACTCAGTCTCTTTTGAATGGTTGTTGCGCTCATATTTAAGAAGCGCTGTATAGACGTCCTCCCAAAGGCCTGAGCCCTCAGGGATTTCTTGTAATACGGGAGTTTTGAGCCAGCTTTGTAATTGGTGTAACCAATATATATGGTTGACTAGGTAAACTAAAACACCAAGCGAGAAGGTGACAAGCGCAACAACAGTGCTGGTAATCAGCCATAAAAAAATACAGATTGTGCTTAAAGCACCGATGAATAAACCAGCTTTCCAGCGAATATCGAGCACAGATTAAATTTTCATTATATTTACTTGATTAATTATAGCCAAATATTCTCATCTATATTTTTTTTGTGATGGGTAATTTTGTTGTAGGATTGATTTTAAGCTAACTATTTTGTGCCGATAGCCTGTAACCTGCACCGCGTACCGTTTGAATCAAATTCTCATGCCCTGATATTGATAGTGCATTGCGTAAGCGGCGAATATGTACGTCAACGGTGCGGTCTTCTACAAAGACGCGATCACCCCATACTTTATCCAGTAGCTGGCTGCGCGTGTGAACCCGTTCAGCATTGGACATGAAAAAATGCAGTAACCTGAATTCAGTAGGGCCCAAATCAATGGTTTTTTGGTTACCAATCACACGATGTGTCGTTGGATCTAGCCTTAGGCCATTAAACTCGATCGGGTCATCCGTCATTTGCGGTGCACGTCTACGCAAAACCGCCTTGATTCTGGCGTTAAGCTCACGTGGGCTAAATGGCTTGGTGACGTAATCATCCGCGCCAACTTCTAAGCCTCGTACTTTGTCGTATTCTTCACCGCGTGCGGTGAGCATGATAATGGGTATGTTTTTGGTTAATGCATCAGACTTTAATTTACGTGCTAATTCTAAGCCATTCATGCCTGGTAACATCCAATCCAGCAGAATTAAATCAGGGATTGTTTCTCGCATGAGGTCGAGCGCAATTTCAGCGCTTAAGGCGCGTATTGGATGGTGCCCTGCTTGCGTAATGTTAAGCGCCAGTAGCTCTTGAATTGCTGGTTCATCTTCTACCACTAAAATATTGGCTGACATGTGTTTTCCTATCAATTTGCCTGAATAAATTTTGAATACAGGCCAAGTTTATGATGATAGTGTGACAAATTCATGACAAAAATTAAACATCTACACCGTAAATTATTAAAACAAATTTGCCATTTGTATCATTTTGTTACACCATACAATAAATTAAAAATTAAAAGCAAAAAAAATAGCGGATTTAAGGAGTTAACTCGATGTCAGGTTTCTTTTCAAAAGAACATATAACAGCAAATGCAAATTTCAATCGCTGGCTAGTGCCACCTGCAGCTTTGGCAGTACATTTATCTATTGGCATGGCGTATGGTTTTAGTGTGTTTTGGAAGCCGCTAGGCAATGCGCTGGTAGATGACGCTGGCAAGCCTTTAGCTGCCTGCGCTGCAGGAGCCTCTACCTTCGGAGAAAAGTTATCAGGTACAGCAACGGCATTGTTTGCAACTGATTGCAATTGGACGCAGTTTGATTTAGGTTGGATGTACACATTGTTTTTTGTATTTCTAGGTTGCTCGGCTGCTGTTTGGGGTGGGTGGCTAGAGCGCGCTGGCCCACGCAAAGCCGGCTTGGTTTCTACACTATGTTGGTGCGGTGGTTTGCTGATTTCAGCTTACGGGGTTTATAGCCATCAGTTGTGGATGATGTGGCTGGGGTCAGGCGTCATAGGCGGCATAGGTTTGGGTTTGGGCTACATTTCGCCAGTTTCCACACTCATCAAATGGTTTCCAGATCGTCGCGGTATGGCAACGGGCATGGCAATTATGGGCTTTGGCGGTGGCGCTATGATCGGCTCGCCCTTGGCGGCTAAAATGATGACTTATTTTTCTACACCGACCAGCGTTGGCGTATGGCAGACGTTTGTGTTTTTAGCTATGATTTATGCGGTATTTATGCTGTGTGGATCATTAGGCTACCGCGTGCCACCATTAGGTTGGAAACCTGCCAATTGGACGCCGCCAGTGGCAAAGCAGAACACAATGATTGCAACACGCCATGTGCATTTAAATAATGCACATAAAACCCCACAGTTTTGGCTGTTGTGGATTGTGCTATGTATGAATGTATCCGCAGGCATCGGTATTATTGGTGCTGCTGCACCCATGTTGCAGGAAACTTTCGGTGGCGCGCTTATCGGTCAGTCTGGGGTCGGGTTTGATGAGGTTAAAAAGGACGCGGTTTTAACGGCCGCTGCGGCCTCGGTCGGTGCTGGTTTTGTGGGCTTGATTTCTATTTTTAATATTTTTGGCCGTTTTGCATGGGCAACTTCATCAGACAAATTGGGGCGTAAGCAGACTTATTACATTTTCTTTGTTCTCGGCGCACTGATGTATTGCACCGCAACTTATGTTGCCGGGTTCAAATCATTAGCTTTATTTGTCGGTAGCTTTTGTGTGATTGCCTCGATGTATGGTGGTGGTTTTGCCACCATACCTGCCTATTTGGCTGATATGTTTGGTACACAGTTTGTTGGCGCGATTCATGGCCGATTACTAACCGCATGGTCAACTGCCGGGATTTTAGGCCCGGTAGTTGTAAATTACATGCATGACACACGCCTAGAAGCAGGTGTGCCCTTTGATAAAATTTATGGGCCTATATTTTTAGCGCTTGCTGGGTTGTTGGTCATAGGTTTTATCGCAAACTGGTTAATTAAACCGGTTGCCGAAAAGTATTACATGACGGATGCCGAGCTTGAGTTAGAGCATCAGTTAGCACATGAAAAATCATTAGCCGCGAATGGTGGTAAATCTGTCGCTAGCACAGCCATGCCTTTAAAACCGGCAAACCACCCAGTACTCACCGCCTTTGTCTGGGCTTTGGTGCTGATTCCTGTTAGCTATGGAGTTTGGAGTACATTACAAAAAGCATGGGTTTTATTTCACTAAAGTTTCTTTGGTTTTAACTTGAGGCTTTATTTTATAAGGGCTTTTATTTGGTAGCACCCATCTCAAAAGCTTAAGTCGTGAGTGATACCCGCTTTATGCGGTAAAATACGGCTTTATGCAATTAAAGCTGACTGAAGGGTATTGAAAAGTGAGAGAAATTAAGCAAAATTTAGATGGTTCAGGCATGCAAATTGGCATTGTACTGTCAAGGTTTAATAGCAATATTGGTGACGGGCTACTGAGTGCTTGTACTAGTGAATTGCTTAAATTGGGTGTGGCCCGCAATGCGATTACCATTGCTACAGTGCCGGGCGCGCTTGAAACACCGCTATTGTTACAACACATGGCATTAAGCGAAAAGTATGATGCATTGATTGCTTTGGGGGCGATTATCCGAGGTGAGACTTATCATTTTGAAGTGGTGGCTAATGAGTCCGCACGCGGAATTTCTGAAGTACAGTTGAATACAGGTGTGCCGGTGGCGAATGCTGTATTAACGACAGAGGATGATGAGCAAGCCATTGCCCGCATGCATGTTAAAGGTGCTGAGGCTGCACAGGTTGCGGTTGAAATGTTTAATTTGGTTAAAGCGTTATGATCGCGGACAATCCTCCACTAACCAGTCTGGCAGTTGGGCCTGATGCGAGCGTAGAGCAAACTGTCAACAAAAGTAATGCTTCCAAAAATAATTCAGCTAAAAAAAGTGGCAGTAGAAATCGTAGAAAGTCACGTGAGTTGGTGCTAAAGGCTGTTTATCGTGGCATGTTGAATCAGTCTGAAATGTCGCAAATATTGCGAGATATGGTGGATGATCCAGATTATAACAAGGCAGATGAATCTTACTTTAAGCAGTTGTTAGAAAGCGTGACTACTCATCTTGATGTGATTGACGCCAAGATGGTTAACTTTATTGATCGCCCCGTTGTTGAGCTAAGTCCAATTGAGCACGCTATTTTACGCATCGCGGGATGTGAGCTAATGTTTGATTTTAGTATTCCTTACCGCGTAGTGATTAACGAAGGTGTCGAGCTAGCTAAAGTGTTTGGCGGTACTGATGGTCATAAATATATCAATGGTGTGTTGGATAAGTTTGCTGCAGATGTACGTGAAGCTGAAGTAACGCGAGCTAGAAGTTAAAATGGCAAGTAGCTAACTTTTGAAACTAACCTGTAATTTTTTTAGTTTGATGAATGTGCTTTATCAAACAGGCTTAGTTCCGCTTTAACACTTATTGCGCGGAAATCTTTGCCGTTCACGGCGGAGATGAATAGCGCGGATGACGAAGTTATCCTTTGCTTACTGTAAATACAATATATTATATACAATAACATTCATGCTAACCGCCACTAAGATCCGCATCT
>JAUSAG010000044.1 GCA_030652995.1 Methylotenera sp. | reverse complement strand
ATTTATTATTTAATTAACATCGCTCGTATTTTGCAGCGCTTCGTTTACTTGTTTCGTTAGCGAAGGCGCGCATTCTACAGGGATTTTAAAACCCGTCAACTATAATTTAAAAACTCTTTTAATTATCGCTGAGTCGTATTTTGTAGCGCGTCGCTAACGTTGTTTTGTTAGCGAGGTGCGCATTTTACATGGCTTATGAGTTTGGTCAAGTGGCTATTTGCAGTGTTACATAATTGTTACATTTGCGAATTTACGCTTGCCAACTTGCGCTGTAACCGTTATTCCTTTATTGAGCGTCAGCGCTTTATCAGCAACTTTTTCGCCATCCAATTTAATGCCGCCTTGCTCAATGGCTCTAAAGGCTTCCGATGTGCTACTAACCAAGCCTGCAAGCTTTAATAACTGCGCTACACCTATATAATCGGTGTCTATCGTTATTTTAATTTCAGGCACATCATCAGGTATGCCGCCCTTTGATCGCGTTTGAAAATCTGCCAGCGCTTTTTCAGCGTCGCCTAAACTATGAAAGCGCGTCACGATTTCTTGAGCAAAATGCACCTTGACGTCACGCGGGTTGGCACCCGTAGCAACATCCGCCTTCCACTTTGCAACGGCTTCTAGAGATGCAAATGATAACAACTCTATATAACGCCACATCAGATCATCTGAAATTGACATGATTTTAGCGAAAATCACTTCAGGCGCTTCTGCGATACCTATATAGTTGCCAAGTGATTTAGACATTTTATTAACGCCATCCAAGCCTTCCAGCAAAGGCATCGTCAACACGCACTGCTGGCTTTGTCCAGCCTGCTTCTGTAATTCTCGACCCATTAGCAGATTAAATTTTTGGTCGGTGCCACCTAGCTCTACATCTGCATTTAGCGCTACTGAGTCATAACCTTGTAACAAAGGATATAAAAACTCATGAATTGCAATTGGCTGATTGGATTTATAACGCTTAGTGAAGTCATCTCGCTCTAGCATGCGTGCGACAGTATGGCTAGCTGCCAGTCTGAGCATGCCTGCCGCACCTAGCTCGTTGAGCCATTTTGAGTTAAAAACCACTTCAGTTTGCTCTGGCTTAAGAATCTTAAAAACTTGTGCAGCATAAGACTTTGCATTCTCTTGCACCTGCTCACTGGTGAGCGGTGGGCGCGTAGTACTTTTGCCTGTGGGGTCACCAATCATGCCGGTAAAATCGCCAATCAGGAATAGGACGTGATGGCCCAACTCTTGAAATTGACGCAACTTATTAATGAGCACGGTGTGACCCAGGTGTAAATCTGGCGCAGTAGGGTCAAATCCAGCTTTAATTCTGAGCGGCCTGTTTTTTTTTAGCTTTTCAACCAATTCCGCCTCGATTAACAGTTCATCTGTGCCGCGCTTTATGATTGCAAGCTGCTGGTTAATATCTATATTCACGTACCTTCGTCCTTAAACTTAATATTTTTTTACGGCTCATTTACTTGTTTTAATTACGCTTTCTGTTAGTATCTACGACCGCATTAAATTTTTACAAGGGTCAGCCCGTGGATACTAACGAGTCTAATCAAAACAATTCAACTCAATTTTCTATTTTAGCGCAAAATACTGATAAAGCTGAATCTAAGCCTAATCTAGTTTCTGAACGAAAGTTGAAGCTACGCTGGATTTTGGCGATTTCTTGTTTACCATTGTTTGGTATCTACACTGCATTCGGTATTGCGCCACAAACACTCACTGGCACCATCCAAACCACAGCAATCATAGAAGAATTTTTACTGCCCGATGTAATCGATGCAGCTAGCTTAGATACATCTGCAGAGATATCGCCCACGCAAAACTATTGGTATAAAGATCATGTCCGTCGCGATGACACATTAAATAGCCTTTTGTCTCGCATTAACATTCGTAATCGTGATGTTATTGAATTTATTCGTACTGACGAAATCGCCAGAGAAATTGCCACATCGCTTATTCCTGGCAGACAAATTGAAGCCGAAACCGATAGCGACGGCAACTTAGTCTCATTTGAATATCAAGTTAAAGCCGACCAATTCATCATGATTAACCTCACTGCAGATGGTTATAGTGCAAGCAAAATTACGCACGCCCTTGAAGCACGGGCCATATTGAAGTCAGCAAAAATCAAAAGCTCTTTATTTGGCGCTACGGATGACGCCAGTATCCCTGACCATATCGCAATTCAGCTAGCCGATATATTTGAAAGCGACATCGACTTCCATACCGACTTACGCCGCGGCGATCACTTTAACGTGGTCTACGAGGGTAGCTACGACCAAGGTCAATTACTCAAAACTGGCGATGTATTAGCCGCGGAGTTTGTAAATAATGGCAAAACTTATCGAGCCATAGGGTACCGCGACGCTAATAACCAAATGCAATATTTCACGCCTGAAGGTAAAAGCCTGCATAAATCATTTTTACGCTCCCCGCTAGAGTTTACGCGCATAAGTTCCGGTTTTAACTTAGCACGGTTTCACCCGGTTTTACAGCGAATTAGAGCACACAAAGGTGTGGACATGGCTGCCCCTACAGGAACGCGCGTAAAAGCATCCGGTGATGCTGTGGTTGATTTTGTAGGTAAAAAAGGTGGTTATGGCAATGTGATTGTACTTAAGCACATTAATGGCATTAGTACTGTGTACGGACATCTATCACGTTTTGCAACGGGTTTACGTCGTGGCGCTAAAGTTGTCCAAGGCGAGATTATCGGCTTTGTTGGCATGACTGGCACAGCTACCGGGCCGCATTTACATTATGAATTTTTACTTAATGGTCAGCATCGCAATCCTATGACCGTTGCATTACCTAAATCGAATGCAATTGAGGCGCATAACAAGGCTGCGTTTGACAGCGTTAGTAATCAGCTCACAGCGCAACTTAGACTACTAGGCGCAAGCAATATTGCGGCACTAGAATAGTCATATCCAGCATAAGACTGCCCCCATGGCTGGTACACTTTTCATCGGACTGATGTCAGGAACCAGCCTTGATGGGGTCGATGTAGCACTAGTTGAGCTTAACGACAGCCATCAACCTAAAGTTATTCATACCCATTTTTTAGCTTACCCTTCATTATTGCGTGCTGAAATTTTGGCATTGCAGCACCCCACACAAAATGAGCTCGAAACAACCGCGCTAATGGGCAATACGCTTGCGCAGCTTTATGCCACAGCCGTCAATCAGCTACTCACTGCCACCAAGCTCCAACCTGGCTCTATTGTGGCTATTGGCTGCCACGGCCAAACCATTAGACATCGCCCAGGATTTAACGATGGCATCGGCTTTACGTTGCAAATTGGTAATGCTGCATTATTAGCTGAACTGACAGGTATTACTGTAGTAGCTGATTTTAGAAGCCGCGATATCGCTGCAGGCGGACAAGGCGCGCCTTTGGTTCCAGCCTTTCACAACGCCCTGTTTTTTAATCCCAAAGTAAATCGCGCTGTTATTAACATTGGCGGCATCGCTAACATTACCTACCTTGCCCGTACAGGCGCGGTGTTAGGTTTTGACTCCGGCCCTGGCAACATGCTACTCGACGCTTGGGTTAAGCAGCACCTCAGCTTGGATTTTGACGCAGATGGCCTATGGGCAAGATCAGGTATGGTGATTGAACCATTGTTATCGGCGATGTTAGCCGAACCTTACTTCTCATTAACACCGCCTAAAAGCACTGGGCGTGATTTATTTAACGCCATCTGGCTCGATGCCTTTCTGCTCAACATGAGCTATCAGCCCAAAGATGTAGCGCATACTTTAGTGGCGCTAAGCGCGCACAGCATATATAACACACTGGTACAGCATTGCC
Source organism: Methylotenera sp. (assembly GCA_030652995.1). Lineage (GTDB taxonomy): Bacteria > Pseudomonadota > Gammaproteobacteria > Burkholderiales > Methylophilaceae > Methylotenera. The sequence continues at coordinate 25,274 of JAUSAG010000044.1, read as the reverse complement.
ATGATGTAGATGAAGTGTATTTATGTGGGGGTGGCGCTAGAAACGGGTTATTAAAACAGCACCTAAAATCATTGCTGGGTAATATTAAATTGGCAACAACTGACGATTTAGGGTTAGGCGTTGATTGGGCAGAGGCCGTTGCGTTTGCTTGGTTAGCGAAACAATGCCTAATTCAACACCCTGCTAATTTACCAGAAGTCACGGGCGCTAAAGGTTCACGTATATTAGGTGCAATCTACCAGCATTAACCCAAGTAATGCGTTAACAATTTATCAGAACGCCTCAATAAAGTATAATCACGACCTAATGATGATTAGAATTGTAGAAACGCCATGACAAACAGACCCACCACAGCCACGATTACTTTTAATAACGGTGCCGCCCCAATTGAACTACCTATGCTTTCAGGCAGCTTGGGCAATGATGTGATTGACATTCGCACACTAGGTAAACATGGCGTGTTTACTTATGACCCGGGCTTCATGTCAACCGCGGCTTGTAATTCAAATATTACGTTTATTGATGGTGAAAAAGGCCTGCTCTACTATCGCGGTTACCCGATTGAGCAGTTAGCTGAGCATTGTGATTTTACGGAGGTCTCTCACCTGCTGATTAACGGTGAATTGCCTAATGCCGCACAAAAACAAGCGTTCATTCGTACAATAACTAGCCACACCATGCTACACGACCAGCTCTCTAACATATTTAGAGGGTTCAGGCGCGATGCACACCCAATGGCCGTCATGGTTGGTGTCGTGGGCTCAATGTCTGCGTTTTACCATACCAAGGGTGATATACACGATGCACTGAGCCGTGAAATCACTGCGCACCAATTGCTGGCAAAAGTACCAACTATTGCAGCATGGAGCTATAAATACACGATTGGTCAGCCATTCATGTATCCGGCAAACCATTTAAACTATGCTGAAAATTTTATGCATATGATGTTTGCTACCCCTTGTGAACCTTATGTACCCAACCCGGTACTGGCTAAGGCATTTGACCGAATTCTGGTTTTACATGCTGATCACGAGCAGAATGCTTCAACATCTACGGTAAGACTTGCTGGCTCCAGTGGTGCTAATCCATTTGCCTGCATCGCTGCGGGTATTGCCTCACTATGGGGGCCAGCACACGGTGGCGCTAACGAGGCCACGCTTAAAATGCTGGAAGAAATTGGCGATATTTCACGCATAGGCGAATTTATAAATCGTGCTAAAGATAAAACTGACACGTTCCGACTGATGGGTTTTGGTCACCGCGTGTATCGCAATATGGATCCTCGCGCCGCTATCATGCGCAAAACCTGCCATGAAGTGCTGGCAGAGCTAGGCCTGAATGACGACCCCTTGTTTAAATTGGCCATGGCACTAGAAAAAATTGCGCTTGAAGATGAATATTTTGTTTCACGGCAACTTTACCCGAACGTCGATTTTTACAGCGGCATCGTGATGCGTGCCATGGGTATTCCCAACAGCATGTTCACTGCCATCTTCGCTTTGGCCCGCACTGCAGGCTGGATAGCGCAATGGAGCGAGATGAACGCTGATCATGAGCATAAGATTGGGCGCCCTCGCCAACTCTATACGGGTAATACTAGACGTGAACTTGTTCCAATTGAAGAGCGCTGATTAAATTTAGAAATTTTAAATCTAATACATACAAAAAAGCCAAGCAATATAGCTTGGCTTTTTTGTACTTCAATTAAAACTTATACCGAGAATGACGAACCGCAACCACAAGTTGTGGTGGCTTGCGGATTGCGAATCACGAATTGTGAGCCTTGCAAGTTATCCTGGTAATCAATTTCTGCGCCCATCAAATACTGCAAGCTCATCGGATCAATGAGTAACGTTACCGTGTCTTTTTGCACTTGCGTATCATCTTCATTCACTTCTTCTTCAAAAGTAAAACCGTACTGAAAGCCGGAGCAGCCACCTCCGCTTACAAACACACGAAGCTTAAGATCTGGCGAACCCTCCTCTTCAATCAATTCTTTCACTTTTTTCGCTGCGTTATCAGTAAAAACTAATGGTGCAGGAATTTCTATATTTTCTAAGTCAGTGACTGTATTCATGTTGTACTCCTAAAGTTTCAATAAAATCATTATGCTACGACACGCCAGCATAATCAAGCCGGCATGCACACTACGTTATTCTGTACGATCAACCGCATAAACCAACTTACCCTCAATCACAGCGCCCGTATGCATTTCAAGTGAGTTGTAAGTGACATCCCCAGTAATGCGCGCTTTGGTTTGCAGCTCTATAAATTGGCAAGATTTTACCGGCCCCAGCACCGTGCCATTGATCACTATTTTTGAGGCCGTGATAGCGCCTTCAATTCTGCCATGCTCACTTAGAATCAGCGTGCTTGGACTGTCGCTCAACTCACTCACTGTACCCAGTACAGCGCCATCAATACGTAAACCACCAGAAAAAATTATATTGCCTTCCACCCGCGTATCTACGCCAATCAAGGTATCAATGCTATTCTGAACTTTATTACTTTTCTTAAAAAACATATTGATTCTCATCCAAAATTGTTATTAAAGTTGATTGATAAACCTATCGATACGGGCTTTATTTTTTACCATTCAACATTTGTTTGTAAAAAACCAACTCTTCTTTAATGTGTATATTTTCATCTTGCACCTGATTTAACGCTTTTGTTAAATTAACTTGTGCAGCTTGCTCAATTTGCAATTGACGCTCTGTCTGTATTACTTTGGTATTCAATGCTTGATTTTCAAGGGTGGCTTGCTTCAGATTATCACGAATACTTTCTCCACCGCCGGTAAATTGCCAATACGCACTGACATAACCCAGCACAATAAAAATGACTGCTACACCCCACTGAAAATACCATGGCCGCTTGGATCGGACAGCGACTTGTTTTGCTGTTAAACCAAAATGACTTCTGATTCTTCTTCTAACAGGTTTCATTCAAATGTGGCTACGGCAATAATGGTACGATTTCTAAACCTGAATTTTCAGGCAAACTAAACATAATATTCATATTTTGTACCGCCTGACCCGCTGCACCCTTCACTAAATTGTCTTGGACAACAACCAATGTCAAATAGCCCGCATCTGCCTGCCTGTGCAATGCTATGCGAATCTGGTTTGATCCACGCACCGAACGTGTTTCAGGAAGACTTCCTGTCTGCATTACATCAACAAAACGTTCGTGCTGATAACGTTGCTCATACAAAGCCTGTAAGTCAACATTTTTAGCCTTTTCAGATAGTTTAACGTAAATAGTGGACAACATGCCACGGATCATCGGGATCAAGTGTGGGACAAAAATAAACTGTAGATCAGTACCAGCCAGTTGAGTCAGTTGCGCATAAATTTCCGGATGATGGCGGTGCCCTGCTACACCGTATGCTTTCATGCTATCACTGGATTCCGCAAACAATGTCGCCACTTCAGCTTTTCTGCCAGCACCTGATACACCTGATTTAGAATCCGCGATAATCGGTACAGAGTAATCAACCAAGCCTTGCTCCAGCAAAGGTGCCAAACCCAACAAAACCGTCGTTGGATAACAGCCTGGATTACCAATGACTTGTGCCGATTTAATTTTTTCTCGATAAAGTTCTGGAACACCATAAACTGCTTCACGCAAGATATCTGGGCAACTATGTGGCAATTTGTACCACTTTTCGAAAACAGCGGTATCCTGTAAACGAAAATCTGCTGCCAAATCAATAAGCTTTACCTTAGCATCCAATAGTGTTTGTGCTTGGCTCATGGCAACACCATGTGGCGTCGCAAAAAACACAACATCGCACTCACTCAAATTAGCCTGTGCTGGGTCTAAAAAATCCAAATCGACATAGCCACGCAGGCTTGGGAACATATCTGCCACAGCGGAACCGGCGTCTCCACGTGAGGTAATCGCCGTTAGGGTCACGTTGGGATGTACACTCAACAAGCGCAACAATTCAACACCTGTGTAACCAGTGCCGCCAACGATACCCACTTTTAATTTTTTTGCTGTCATAACGTTATCTTAACAAAACATCTCATCACTAACCCTAAAATTTAGCATCATGCCTGCAATTATCCCAGATAAGGCAATTCATCCACAAAATGGTGAAAGCTCACATAAACACAAAAGTCACGCAATAAAACTACACATTAAATTTTCTGCTACCCTCACCCGTTAGGCTTTATCCAAAAGTACGTAATCATTTGAATTTGTTTGTGTATTTGTTGCCTTTCTTGGGCAACAGTCGTTTTAGGATTGTAAAAATAAAAAAGGTCGCCAAAGCGACCTTTTTAAAATCTAACCGCTCAATAGCGTTTAATGCATTAGCGTTTAGAGAACTGTTTACGACGACGTGCTTTGCGGAAACCAACTTTTTTACGCTCAACTTCACGTGCATCACGTGTTACAAATCCAGCATGTGACAGCGCGCTTTTTAAAGCTGCATCATAATCAATCAATGCGCGCGTAATACCATGACGTACCGCGCCAGCTTGACCAGACTCACCGCCACCAATCACATTTACCATAATGTCAAAACTGGTAAGGTTGTTAGTGAGCTCTAATGGTTGACGTAAAATCATACGTGCAGTTACACGTGAGAAATACTCATCAACTGGCTTGTCATTAACAATGATGTTGCCTTTACCTGACTTTAAGAACACGCGCGCTACTGAACTTTTGCGGCGGCCTGTACCATAATTGTATTTACCGATCATTTTTTATCCTTAGATGGTCAATGGTTGCGGTTGTTGCGCCGCATGGTCATGCTTGTCGCCAGCATAAACCTTCATTTTTTTGATCATTGCGTAACCTAAAGGACCTTTAGGCAACATGCCTTTTACTGCTTTTTCTAAAGCACGACCTGGAAAACGATCTTGCATTTTAGAGAATGTTGTTGTGCTGATACCACCTGGGTAGCCTGAGTGACTGTGGTAAAGCTTACCATCAGCTTTATTGCCAGTGACTTTTAATTTGTCGGCGTTAATCACGACAATATAATCACCTGTATCAACGTGAGGCGTATAAATGGTTTTATGTTTACCGCGTAAACGGTGTGCAACTGCGCTAGCTAGACGGCCTAGCACCAGGTCTGTGGCATCAACCACAAACCAATCGCGCTTCACTTCATGTGACTTTGCTGAAAAGGTTTTCATCGTGTTACCAATACTATGAGCTAAAAAAATTAAGAGGCGGATTTTATGCCAAAGCAATACGATCTGTCAAACAGTATTATATGACATAACACGTTTTTTTATTTGCCCCAGCATTAAACGCTGAGTCCAAGCATGACAAACCACATAAAAATCATCGAATTATCTGACCGAACGCTACGTATTTCATTAGTGCAAATTATGCCTGTTGGCACAAATTATGCTAGAGTAGTTAGTAGCCTTTCTGTCGAATGATAATCATAGCACACCCTAGGCAACACCCACTAAACTATATGCTAACAAATTGAAAATAAACATATTTTGAGAATTTTCTTATTACTTTTACTAACCTATGCCAATCTAAGCCACGCGATTGGCATAGGTGATATTGCGCTTAAATCTTACTTAGGTGAGCCTCTTATTGCCAAAATTAACGTCACAGATGTTGAAGAGTCGCCAGATGTAGGCTGCTTTTCTGTTACAGATGCCAGCGATACCCCAGCTTTTAAAAAAGCCCATGTTACGCTAAAGCAAAATGGTAATGGCTACCAACTTAATATCACAACGCCTAGCGTCATTACTGAACCTATTGTTAATCTTCGCGTACTATTTGAATGCGAACCTAATTTTAAGCGCGAGTATGTGCTGTTACTTGATCCGGCATCACTAATAGCTAACCCCGACCGTGGTACTCATGACCAGCCCGTGACCAGCAATACTAGTATCAGCAATCACTACGCGCCTCCATTAAACCCACAAACGCACTTTGGTGAGGCTGTCAATTTAGAAACTAATATAGCGCCATTGGGCCACCCAGCTAAAGAAAAAAGGGTCAAAAACAAAGCCTCTAAAAAAACTAAATTTAAACAGAATGAAACTGGCAGCCGAGTCATTGATGAAAAATTAGCGCTGTCATACACCAGCCCACAGTTGATGAATTCAGAAAAATTTGCATCCTCAGTTGCGGATAATAAAGTTTCGGCAACAAAATCTGAGCTAGCGCCATCAGCCAACGCTAGTAAGCCGTATCTCACTATATCAGGTGGCAACCTTAGCCCAAATGAGTCTGTTAGCCAACCAAAGTTATCACTTCGCCTAGAAACTCAGATTAATTTTAATCGCGTTGAAGCCTCTGCGCCCTTTACTAATTCAGACACGATGGATGAAATCACCGTCATGGCTAACCGTCTGGCGCATTTAGAAAAACAAGTCATTAATTTGCAGGCCAAAAATGCACAATTACTAGATGAAGCCACGCAAGCTAAACATGCTGGCTTTGAGTCGTCAGAGCAACAATCACAATGGTTAAGAAATATATTGATTGCCATCGGCATTCTTGTTGCTTTAGCTGTAGCTGAGCATTTGCGACGCAAATCCGTACGTGACCGCCTTGCTAAAGAGCAGGCGATTTGGTTCGAGGCTGAAGGAAATGCTGGCGATGCCAGTGAGAATAGCGCCTCGACAACACACACAACTGACTATACAAAAGATTTAGCCTTTGATAATCACATTTTTGACCCCCTCCCACATCATCACTTATCCAGCCAAAAAAATTCTAACGCTTTTTCTATCAATGACGACGCAAGCGATAGCGGTGACAATATACTAGAAAATGCTGACGTATTTATTGAACATGGACGCCCCGCATTGGCAATTCAACTACTGCAAAATCATCTCAGCGACTTCCCCACTGAGTCACCAAAAATCTGGCTGAAACTATTCAACCTGATTGTGACGAACGGTACCGAAACTGAATATGACCATGCCGTAGCAGAGTGCAAACACTTTTTTAACATTAAAATGCCCAGTTTTGCAGAAGCGACTATGCCTGATGAGTCTTCAATCGAGGAGTTTCCTCATATAGTCTCGCGCTTGGAAGGTGTTTGGGGTTCACAATATGCGGTTGGATTTTTAAGTGACCTAATTTACAACCAGTACGCACAGCCTAGAGATGGCTTTGAGTGCGGCACGTTTGAGGAGTTGTTTTTCCTGAAACAAATTGCAGAAATTCTGGACGAAAATACATCTAAAGAACAAGATAGCTTTGTTCAGCCTGCTAAGGCTAAGCCCGCTTCAGATAACACCGCTTTTAATGAGGCTACTTTTGTCAACACCAAGCTTCTTAATGACACGTTAGTTTCAGGTGATGTCATGCCGCAAGGCCAAATGCCGCCTTCTTACGAAGTGGATATGTTGGTAGATTTTGGTGAAGCGCCAGAGATTCAAACTGGCATGGATAGCGATGCACCTAACCTTATTACAAATACGGACTTAGAAGATAAATACGCGCCAAAAATAGATCCCCCATCTCAGTCGGACTCACTCGACTTCACTACACCTACCGACACTTTATTTGAGACCACGTTGCAACTAGAGATTGACTCCGCCACAGAAAGTTTAACGCTTGATGAGGCATCTGCTGAGAACAAGCAAAAAGAAGCCAATGTCATTGAGTGGAATTTACCTAAGCTGAATTAGGTAATGCGTTGCTAGCCCTGCAAAAACAGCGAGGCCTAGCCAATTATTACCCAAGAAAGCCTGAAAGCAGTTGGCTCTGGCACGATTTTTAATTAAAAAGTAATGATAAAGCGCTATTGCGGCCGCTACAGTTAGACCAATATAGTAAGCAACACCCATTAGTAACCAATAGCCTGCTAGCGCAAGCAATGCCAAGGTCATTGCATAACACAACATGACTGCAAGCACATCAAAACGCCCAAAAGTGATAGCCGAAGACCTGATGCCTATTTTTAAATCATCTTCACGATCAACCATTGCATACTCGGTATCATAAGCAATTGCCCAGAATACGTTTGCCAGTAGCAGTAGCCATGCAACTGGAGGGATGTTATTGCTAGTCGCCGCAAATGCCATCGGAATACCAAACCCAAACGCAACACCTAAATACGCTTGCGGCATCACAAAAAAACGCTTGGTCAATGGATAAGTAATCGCTAGGAACAAAGCCAGCACGGATAATTTCACCGTCAACATGTTGAGTAAATTAACCAAACCAAACGCGACCAAACTCAATATAGCAGCTAATACATAGGCCTCTTTTTTACTGATCTCGCCATTTGGAATAGGCCGATATTGCGTACGCTCAACTAAGCCATCATATTGGCTATCTGCAATATCGTTCATCACACAACCTGCGCTACGCATCAGCGCCGTGCCCGTGACAAAAATCATCACTACAATCCAATCCGGATTGCCGTTACCAGCAATCAGCAACGCCCAAAGTGTAGGCCATAGCAACAATAAAATACCTATAGGTTTATCTAAACGCATCAAGCGCTCATAAGCATCTATTTTTTTAGTTAAATCAGCAATGTTCATGTTGTCATCTTATTGGCGTAATGATGTGTGGCAAAAAAACCTCAGTGACCATAATGTTAGCGCAATTCAAACTAAAAATAGAGCGTCGCGCCCAAAGGTAACTTGGGGTTTGTTCCAAATAGAGCGCTGCCTGTTTATAAAGCGCGTGGTTTGGTGTTAGCTTTTTGTAACTCAACGGGGTGCGCTTCACCTTAGGATTAGCAAATAAAATCGCCCCTAACGGCTTACTACCCAGCTTGCCAAGGCTACCCCATTCGCCTCGCAGACTGGCACGTGGCAACACACTATGCGCAAATACCACGGGTTGATTATTGCCCATGAGCAACACCTCGCGGATCAAAGCAACCTTGTAGCCAGAAAGGTAAAACAAAGCAACTTCATCTTGGATGGGTTTGGCATATTTCATTGCAACAGGTTTGACCGCAAAATTAACATAGCGCCGCTGCAAACGCGCAGTAAGTGAACCTCTGTCGATTAACCATGCATCATATAAATGACTTAAAACAGGCTTATTAAGCCAGCGGTATCGGGCTTGAGATGATTTTTTATGAATTTTCACGCTGTGAATTATCGCACAAACAAGCGCAGTCAATTGTCAGCAGGCACTTTGAATTAGCACTTATACATGATGACACTATGGACTTTGAAGATGATTAGATAAAACGAGCCTTAGTCATCTATTTAAGCCGCCCAAAAAACTGGAGGGTAACGAGAAGGCGGGAGGAATGTAGCCGTGATGAAGCTAAGCAAGGGTCAAGGGGTAAGTGACAATTTCCTCGATTACATTTCATCGAAGCTTGCTACTCTAACCTAACCTTACCCCTACAAGTTGGGAGGAACTGGTTTTTTTAATGAACAATCTGGATTTAACAAAGGCGCATTGGGTATGCTAAAGGCTAATGAACCAGAAGACAAAATTATTTAGTCGACCCTGAATAATGATGGCATTTAAGAATCGGTAGTTTTATTAGCAGCCAGTTTTTGCACAAGCGTTTCTAAATCAGGATGTTGAATCAAATCATGCGCTAATTTAGCAGCAACTTCGGCTTTTTTTTCATCGCCATCCATCAGCGCCTGCATGCCTTCTAGCAGCGCGGCATTAGCTGCTTTTAAGCGCAAAACTTTTTGTTTACCGCGTTTGCTAGCAGGGATATTGCGTACAAAATGCAGCGCTCTTAAACAGTAATGCAGCGCGAAAAAACCCAGTACAAAAAGTATCAATAAGAAGTTGAACGATATTTGCACGCGATAAGGGGTGCGTACAATCAGCACGTAGCCTTGGTTGTTGCCGGCTAACCACACTAGGCTTACTAGTAGTAACAACATTAGGGCCCACCAAAGCATTTTGCGTCTCATCATAATTTATCAGTGTATTTACTCAGTTTGCTCAAGACTCAATTTATAGCGGTTGACTGCGGCGAGGCTATCCTTCAATTGCGGAAGTTCAATACTGATATTATTGCTTGATAATCTTTTGAGCAACTTGAATGCCTTGATGGTATCGGGATGTTTGGTGTCAAAATATTGATTGAGCCAGTTGTTTACGGTGTTTAAATCGGCTTTGTAGGTGGCTTCATCATGTTGTAGCAGTGCAACGCGCGCAGTAAGCAACCTTAGTTTTAAATTTTCATACAGGAAGAATGCATGGTCAGCAGCTAGCAACGGTGGTTCGGGTTTATCAATGCGTTCGACTGTGACTAGGTTTTTGATGTCGTTCCAAACAGAAGCCCCGAGCTTTCGCAAAGCATTCTCTTCTGTAGTTTGTTTTTCTTCTAGCGCTTTATTGGTGTTGAGTGCTGGCTGGCGCTCGCTTATCAAGGGCAGCGTGCTACATAACTCAGATAAATAAGTGAGCTGGGCGCTCAGGTTGATGATGTCAACTTGGGGTAGATCTCGTAATTTAATGATTTCAAGGTCTAGCGTATCGCGTAGCTGTATTGCGCGTGGCAGGTCGATGGGTCGTAGTCTTTTTTGTGCGGCCTCTAGCGCGAGCAAAGCAGACTTTACATTGCCGGCTAGTTGTAGCTGTTGATTGGCAATGTTTAACAGTTGCTCAACTTCAGCCACAGCGGTTGATTCTCGGTTTTCTGCCAGCTGATTATATAGTGTTTGCAACACCTCTTGCTGGTCGCGCGATTCTGCCAGTTTTTGTTCAAGTAGCACCGTGCGAGCGTTGGCCTGCGTGCTACGCTCTTCTGCCTGTTTTGCCAGTGCCAGGCTCTGTTGATTAAGCGCTTGGTAGGTTTCTAATTTGTGGCTGAGAGATTTTTCTACTTCATTAAATCTGTGGCGTGTATTTAGCCACTGCCAAGCCAGCGTTAATATGGCGATAATCACCAATAGCAAGGTGCCTGTCGCTAACATTGAAGGTCTGCGTTTTTCTTCAAAGTTTACAGTAGCTTGGTTGTTACGCGGCGTTAGATCAGTCATGATTTTTTACCAATTGGGATAAGCATTGCAACATGGCGTCATCACCTGGTGCGCTAGCAACGATCACTTTCAACCCCAGCTGTTTGGGTAGTTCAGCAATTCTCTCATGATTTACACATAAAGTGACATGCGGTAGCCAAACAGATTTATCCGCCTTTTGCAACAAATAGCGCATGGCTTCACTGCTGGTAACTACTATCGCGTCAAGTTGCCCTTGTCGCCATTGCTCGCCAAGTATTTGGGTGTCAGTTTGCGGGTTTATGCGGCAATAACTTTCAGCAAAATAGACATTGGCACCGCGAGACTTTAACGTTTCTGCCATCAGTTCACGTCCGCCCACGCCGCGAAAAATAGCGATAGTCATGCCCGCGACATTTTGCATTTCAGAAAGGGCTAACAGGGTTTCGCTATCAAAGCGCGCATGTGGAATAAGTACATTATGCACACCATAAAGGCTGAGCTGTTTAGAAGTTTGGTGACCAATGGCCGCAAATTTTAAATTTTCTGGCACGTGGCCAAATTTTTTAAGCAGCCGCGGCATGGCATAATCAACGGCATTGGAGCTAATAAAGATTGCCCAATCGGTGGTTTCAAGTTGGTTAAGTTGTTGCTCAAAAACTTGATAATCTGCTAAAGGCGCAACGGCAATGAGTGGGAATGAAATAGCCGTGCCACCATGATTTGCAATGGCTTCACACAAACTCTGCGCTTGTTCAACAGGGCGCGTGACGGCGACGTGTAAATCTTTGAGCAGAGAATTGGGGGTCATAATAGCGCGAAATGGTTGGCTATAACGCCGCCAGTATTTTATCTGCGCCTTTTGCAACCAGCTGATTTGCCAGCGCCTTACCTAACGCTTCAGCGTTGTTTCTGTTGCCAGTGGTGGTTTCAATAAGCATTTGTTTGCCATCCACGCTGGCCACAAAACCAGTAATGCGAATATGGTCAGCTTCGCATACAGCATAGGCACCAAGCGGCACGGTGCAGCTGCCGGCAAGGGCACGGCTCATGCCGCGTTCAGCTTCTACACACACTTGCGTATCCGGGTGGTTAAGTGGCGCAAGCGTAGAGATTAAATCTTGGCGGTTCGCGCAAATTTCAATGCCCAGTGCGCCTTGCCCTACCGCTGGAATGCTGAGTTCTGGTGAAATAAATTGGCGGATTCTATGGCCTAACTCCAGCCGAATCAGACCAGCAGCAGCGAGAATAATTGCAGCATATTGTCCATCATCGAGCTTACGTAAGCGGGTTTGCAAATTGCCACGTAATGATTCAATTTTTAAATGCGGAAATCGCGCTTGCAATTGGCTTTGGCGGCGCAAACTAGAGGTGCCGACAATGCTACCTAGTGGCAGGTCCTCAAGCGAGGGGAAATCATTTGAAACAAAGGCGTCACGGGGATCTTCACGTTGCCCAGTTGCAGCGAGGATAAAGCCCTCAGGCAGATTCATGGGCACGTCTTTCATGCTATGTACGGCTAAATCTGCACGGCCATCGGCTAGCGCCATTTCCAATTCTTTTACAAACAATCCTTTGCCACCCACTTTGGCTAACGGCGTATCTAAAATCTGGTCACCAGTGGTGGTCATGCCTAAAATCGTGACTTCAGTCTCGGGATATAGCGTTTGCAAACGGCTTTGAATATGCCTTGCCTGCCACATAGCAAGTGCGCTTTCTCGAGAGGCGATGACGAGTTTTTTTGGGATAATAGGTTCGGGTAATTTTTGCATAACTTGAATTTTAACACAGTGATTGCAGGCAAGTATAAAGTGATAAAGTTTGCAATGATCAGTTAAATAATTCCAATTTTGGGTTAAGCTTAAAGCGTTCAATAAATTTAGAACTTAAATTTTTACTAGATGTAAGGAGGTCATGATGCAGCATCAACTTGAAGTTTTTATGGAATCACTTAACCAGTTTTGGGTACAACTTGTACATTTTGTGCCGAAATTATTGGCGGTGATTGTTATTTTATTTTTTGGGTGGATCGTTGCGAAATTAGCCAGAATTGCGGTAAAGCGGTTATTAGAGCTATCTCATTTTGATAAATTCGCTAAAAAATCTGGCTTCGAGGCGTTTATCAATAGCGGAAACTTAACGGTGAGTTTAAGTGGCATCATCAGCCAAGTGGTGTATTGGCTTGTGATCATCCTGTTTATTACAACGGGTGCCAGTACATTAGGAATGACTGAGGTTGCAGGGCTATTGCAACAATTAGCAGGCTTTTTGCCGCGCATCATTCTGGCTATTCTGGTGATGATATTTGGTACATTATTGGCACGCTTCGTCAATAAACTGGTGTTTGCCTGGTTGCATAGCATTAAGTTTCCAGCGGCACTGTCAGTGAGCACATCCGCCGAATATGGGATTCAAATACTGGCAATATTTGTCGCCCTAGAGCAATTAGGCATTGGCATGCAACTTATTCACTCTTTGTTTGTGATTGTGTTTGGCGCGATTTTCTTGGCATTAGCGTTGGCTTTTGGTTTAGGTGGAAAAGAGTGGGCAGCTAAAACCATTGCTGAAATAGAGGCGAATAGAATCAAAAAATAATGGGTATCTGTATTTAGTGATTATTTTGACGAATTAAATGTTGTTGGCGGCGACTAACGGTAATGGTTTCAGGCACGTTTTTAAGTATTGCAACCCACTGTTTTTCGCTGCCTTCATTTTGGGGTTCGTTTTCTACGTGACGTTTTTCATAACTTAAAATACAAGCACTTGCGACCAAACAATTGCGATGTAGCCGTATAAAAACATCGCCAAACTCTTGCTCTAAGCGCGTGAGTGATTCTTCTAACAGGTACTCACGTTCGGCAGTGCGTACTGTGATGTACTTGAGTTCTGCGCGTAGATAAATAATATCGGCAACGGGGATCAGCAAAATGCGGCTACGTTCGCTAATGCTTAAATGTGTTCTTTGCGGGTTAAGCGGCGTGAGCGCGTCAATTTGGCCAGGTAGCAACGCGCGCGCTTTTTGTAACGACGTTTGTAGCCGCTCAAAACGGATGGGTTTTAATAAATAATCAACTGCGTGTATGTCAAAGGCTTGCATGGCGTAGCTATCAAACGCCGTGGTGAAGATGATAGCGGGTGGCTCAGGCAGTTTTTGCAGATGGCCCGCCACCTCAATGCCATCCATTTCAGGCATACGAATATCCAGCAACACAATATCTACTTGCACTTGATCTGACTGCATTTGATTAACAAAGTTAAGTGCTTCTTTGCCATTTTTAGCCTCTGCCACCACGTTAACATTACCAATGTCGGCTAATAATTCTCGCAGACGCATGCGTGCAGGCGTTTCGTCATCAACAATTAAAATATTGAGCCTCGCGTTGTTGGTCATGAGCTGCTGTGCCTGCGATACGGTAGCGTAATGTGAACGCTATATTCGCCGTGAGATAACTTACTTTTTAATGAAGCTTCAAGATCAAAGTGCAAGGTCAGCCGCTCTTTGATGTTATTAAGCGCCATTTTGTTACCTTGATGATGATCACGTTGTGCGCTGTAGGGATTTTTTAGCACTAAATGGACTTCATTATTTTGTTTAGTGTAAATTTGAATGGTAATGGTGCCGCCGTTAGCGAGCGGCTCAATACCGTGGTACACCGCATTTTCAAGTAGAGGTTGCAACACCAGTGGTGGAATCATGGCGTCAGGCGGCATGTCGTCAATCTGCCACTGAATAATCAGGCGGTCATCCAGACGTAATTTCTCCAAGGCTAAATATTGCCGACATAAGGCAATTTCTTGCGCCAGCGGTACCAAATCGCGATTATCTGCCATTAACACACGAAATAAATCGGCCATGTCTTCAAGCGCAGTTTCGGCTTGCTTAGGTTGGCTGCGGATGAGCGATAGCACCGCATTTAAGCTATTAAACAAAAAGTGCGGGCGAATGCGCGCTTGCAGGGCTTGTAATCTGGCTTCAGACACCGCAGGCGAGTAGGCGCGATGGTGCAAATTAAAATAATATAAAGTAATTGCGCTGATTAACAATGTGTTAAAAAGGACGCGTGATAAGGATGGCAGGTCATTAAAAATCCAGAACTGGGCAAAAAAACTATACACCCCAACTGCACTTAATAATGTGATGGCAAGCGTGACCGCAATGCCTTGTCGGTAAGAGCGCTTGGATAGCAAAGGATAGCAGCCATATAACAAAAATAGGCTGATAAGTAGAATAGGTTGTGCCAGCGTGGAAATACTCGCAATTTGTTGCATAAAGTCAGTAAAATTCAGACTTAACACAAAAGCCGCCAACGCCAACGCCGTGTTGACGATGATTAATATACGGAGCGCAATGCCTAAGTTGCGCATATTGGGTAAGCGGTTGGCGTTTCTCATGGTTATATTCTAGTGGATTTGGCTACCTTGATTAGGTGACATTGTCTTAAAAAACGATGTTTTGCATTATACTAACGCATGTAAGTAGTTTGTTATTAAGCAATTTTTTATATTTAACTAAAACAGAAACATAACAATCTCAATTAAGACAATGTTAAAACTGATAGGCATATAAAGTGACACAAAAAATAAGCGCGCTCAATAAAAAAGAGTCCAGCTGGTCGGGGCGTTTTAACGAACCTGTGGCTGAATTGGTTAAAAAATACACGGCTTCGGTGGGGTTTGATTATCGCTTGGCAACCTTTGATATTCAAGGCTCAATTGCGCATGCGCAAATGCTGGGTGCGCAAAAAATCATCAGTTTGGATGACGTAAAATCTATTGAACTAGGGTTGGCTGAAATTCTGCAAGAAATTGAAGCCGGCCAGTTTGAATGGTTATTGGATTTAGAAGACGTTCATCTCAACATTGAAAAATGTTTAACCGACAAAATTGGTGATGCAGGTAAGCGCTTACATACCGGCAGAAGCCGTAACGACCAAGTGACAACCGATGTTAGGTTATGGTTGCGCGCTACTACAGATTATGTTGTTTCAGGTTTAGGCAACTTACAGGCAAGTTTGCTGGATTTGGCTGAGGCCCATTTTGATACCGTCATGCCAGGGTTTACGCACTTGCAGGTGGCGCAACCGGTGACATTTGGCCATCATTTAATGGCGTATGTAGAAATGCTTAAACGCGATGTTGAGCGTTTTCAGGATTGTAAAAAGCGTATGAATAAACTGCCGCTAGGCGCAGCGGCTTTGGCTGGTACTAGCTACCCGATTGACCGCGAACTGGTGGCAAAAAAGTTAGGTTTTGATGGCGTGTGTGAAAATTCACTCGATGCCGTATCCGACCGTGATTTTGCCATTGAATTCACTTTTGCCGCCTCGTTGGTGATGACGCATTTATCTAGATTGTCTGAAGAGCTTATTTTATGGAGCTCGCCGCGTTTTGCGTTTATTGATATTGCTGACCGCTTTTGTACCGGATCATCGATCATGCCGCAAAAGAAAAACCCTGATGTGCCTGAGCTGGTGAGGGGCAAAACAGGACGTGTCTATGGGCATTTAACCGCCTTGCTGACTTTGATGAAAGGCCAGCCGCTGGCTTATAACAAAGACAACCAAGAAGACAAAGAGCCGCTATTTGATACAGCCGATACGTTATTGGTGACTTTAGAAATTTATGCCGACATGTTGCGTTTACCAGTAATTGAAAACGGTGTGGTGGTAAAGGCGGGGTTTACCGTCAATAAAGAAGCTATGCGCCAAGCGGCAAGTGAAGGCTTTGCAACCGCAACCGATTTAGCTGATTATTTAGTGAAAAAAGGCATGCCGTTTAGAGATGCGCATGAAGCAGTTGCGCTTGCTGTACGCCATGCCGTAGATAAAAAAGTGGATTTAAGTGATTTGCCACTGGCGACCTTACAGCAATTTGCTTCAGAAATTTCCCAAGATGTGTACGCAGTATTGACATTAGAAGGCTCGCTCAACAGCCGTAACCATATAGGTGGCACTGCGCCCGTACAAGTAAAAGCGGCAATAGCGCGCGCAAGAGCTATAAAAATGTGAGCTAATGTAGTCTAATAAAAGATGTGCGTATTCATCTAAGGGCAAGTCGGGCTTAACAGCTCGGCGCCGATTACACCGCGCTTAACTTACCTCCTGCGCATACGCTATGCTTGCAGATATTACTTTTCAGGTACTATCTGTACCTCGTTCACTCAATAGATACAATCTCCTAATGCAAAAAGAAGTCAAAGAGAAGCCCCAATACGCTGTCGTGGCGGCGGTTCAACTGCCTAGCGTGAGTGATGCCGAGTTTGAGGCATCGCTGTGCGAACTGCGTGAGCTTGCAAAAACACTAGGTTATACCGTGGTCAAAACCTTCGTGCAAAAGCGCGCTGGTTTTGACATGACAGCCTACCTTGGCGCGGGTAAGCGGCAGGAAATACACGGCTACGTGAATCATGAACTGAATTCCATGGAATCCGAGTTCGATAAAGCCTTCGTCAATGTTGACGATTTGGAAATCAACACCCTCTTGGTTGACCACGAGATCTCGCCATCGCAGGCGCGCAACCTTGAACTTGAGGTTGGCTGCATGGTGATGGACCGCACCATGGTCATCCTCGAAATTTTTCACCGCAATGCCCGCTCGCGCGCCGCTCGTGCTCAAGTTGAGATTGCTCGCCTTGGGTACATGGCGCCACGCATGCGCGAGGCCGCCAAGCTTGCTGGATCGCAGGGGCGGCAGCGTAGCGGCGAAGGTGGTCGCGGGGCTGGCGAATCACAAACTGAGTTAGATCGGCGCAAGATCCGTGATCGCATTGCCGAACTTCAACAGGAAATCGTCGCCATGGATGCCGAGCGCAAGACGCAACGCGCACGCCGACAAGAGCGCCAAGGCTTGGCGGGGGTAGCGCTGGTAGGTTATACCAACGCTGGTAAATCCACCTTGATGCGCGCACTTACAGGTAGCGAGGTACTGGTCGCGAATAAGCTCTTTGCTACGCTAGATACCACAGTGCGGGCGCTGTACCCAGAGAGTGTTCCGCGTGTGCTTGTGAGTGACACCGTTGGCTTTATCAAAAACCTGCCGCACGGGCTCGTGGCCTCGTTCAAGTCAACGCTTGATGAGGCGCTTGATGCCTCGCTATTGTTGCATGTGATTGATGCCAGTGATCCCGGGTTTGAGCGTCAGCTTGAAGTCACCGATAAAGTGCTGGAGGAGATTGGGGCAAATGTAGTGCCGCGCATCCGCGTTTTTAACAAGATTGACCACGTTGGCGATGAGGCTGCCCAAGCCGAGCGTGAAGCAAACCTGCGTGCACGGTACCCGGATTGCGTGGTGATGAGTGCGCGCCGGCCTGATGACGTCGCAAAGCTACACCAGATAATCGTCGCAATTTTTCAGCAGGATCTGGTTGAAGAGGAGATTTTTCTGCCATGGACGGCACAGCAACTGCGCGGAACGATCTACGCCAGTTGTCAGGTGCTAGCCGAGCGCTCAGATGGCGATGGCGCCTTCTTTCAGATTCGCGGCGAGCCCAGCGCCATCAAAAGCTTGCGCGAGCAGCTCAGCTAAAGGGGATCGGTGCACATCCGCGCCGATGTCCCAATAGTAACTGAATTACCAATAATTGAGGTTGTGTGTGGCTTGGTTACCTTTTTCCGCAAAACGAGCCTTGATGAAGCTACTTCGACAGGCTCAGGACAGGCATAGCGGAATCAAGAGCTCACATACAAGTCTCAATTGCATTTCATTGCATAGAGGCTTGCTGGGGTCCGCTCTAAAACCTTGAGTCGTTTTCACAAGGTATCCCGTCATAGTCGCCATCCATTTTTGTGTCTGGACAGCTCCTAAGAAAAAATTCGGCTTCGGCTCTTGAGCCCATTTGGCTGCAATGTTGCCGACCGTCACATGAAAAACTCTCTGTCGGCTGATTGATTAAAATTAAAGGCTCCTCAAAGGCTTTTGGTTCTATTTGAGTTTGTGCCTGCGTAGAAGATGTGCTCTTTTGGTAGTAGTTCCAACCAAAAGCCACGAGCAACGCGAGAATTATTAACTTCTTCATTTGTTCGCCAATCTGCGTCCATGTTTCTAACGTAAAGAGAACCCATAAAGGAACTTAATCTTTTGTTGGGGCAGTTTGATAATATCAAAATAACGCGGAAATCTTAATTAGATCAATAAGTAAATAAATTTTATTACCCCTAAATAAAGCTACTTCAACATGCTTAACACACCTAGTCAATCTCAACCGTCAAAGCTACTTGAACTAGTGGCGGCCAAAGTGCAGGTTAAGCATTACAGCATCCGCACAGAAACGCAATATCTGCAATGGATTAAAGGTTTATTCATTTTCACAATGGTGCATTCACATTGCAACTGCACCACGTCTAGCCTCTAGCCTCTAGCCTCTAGCCTCTAGCAAGAGGTTGAATACTTATAGCGTTAGTTCAAAAACAACTCGAGTAATTCGTTCAAATAACGCTGACCTAGCAGGGTTGGTTTAATGTAGCCATCTTGAATAATAAGCAGCTTTTTATTTTGCGCTTGTTTGATTGCCGATTCTAGCGTCATGAGATTAAGCCCAGTGCGTTGCTGAAACAAACCTAGCGGTACGCCATCAGTGAGCCTGAGTGCATTCATCATAAACTCAAAACCCAGCTCGTCTTGGCTAATGTTCCATACGCGTTCAATGGCTTTTCCTTGTAACGCTTCTTCCATATAGGCTTTAGGGTGTTTTGGGCGCGTTTCCCGCGTAATTTTGTCATGGTAGCTAAGTTTGCTGTGAGCACCGGCACCAATGCCTAAATAGTCGCCAAATTGCCAATAATTCAGGTTGTGTCTTGCTTGTTTACCTGCTTTTGCAAAAGCTGAGGTCTCATAATGTTCATAGCCATGTTGGCTTAAAAATTGCTCAATGGCGATTTGCATGTCAGCGCTGGTGTCATCATCAGGCAGGCTAGGTGGCGCGTGGTAAAACGGCGTGTTAGGCTCTAAAGTTAAATGATAAAACGACAAATGGTCTGGGTTTAGCGCAATGGCTTGTTTGGCATCTTGTAACGCATGTGCGAGCGTTTGGTTTGGTAATGCGTACATTACATCAAAATTAACGCGCTCAAAGGTAGTAAGCGCTAACTCAGCCGCTAAGATAGCTTGTTTATCATCATGAATACGCCCCAGAGCTTTTAAATAATCTGCATTAAAACTTTGTATGCCTAAAGATAGTCGATTGACCCCCGCTTGTTTGTAGCCTAAGAAATTAGCGGTATCTACGGTGCCAGGGTTGGCTTCCAAGGTGATTTCGGCATCATACTCAAGTGGAGTAAGTGCGCGAACCTGGCTTAAAATTTTATCAATGGCTTCTGGCGAAAACAAGCTGGGTGTACCACCACCAAAGAATACACTTTTGATTTTTCTACCCCACACTTTAGGCGTGGCAGTTTCTAAGTCTGCTATTAGCGCATCGACATACGCAGCTTCAGGTATCTGGCCATTTTTATGACGACTCTCATGCGAATTAAAGTCGCAATACGGGCATTTTTGTACACACCAGGGAATATGAATGTAAAGTGACAACGGTGGTGAGTCAGTCAGGCCTGAGTGCGTTGGCTCGCCTGCAAGTGGGGCGACACGATTGATAGGTTTGAGGCTAAAGCCAGTATCCGCCTTTATTTCAATAACCTTTTTTATAGCGACTCACCTTTGATATGGATTGATTAGCGACTCTACCAGTTGATGCAAAGCCTCACGCATTTGTTGCTCTGACACGTCCATCAGCAAGCCGTCTTCAAGTGCATCTTGGGCGATTTGTTTGATTTCATCAAAATTTTCGGTCATGACTTTGACTTTTTCAGTACAGGCAACAACGCTGCCATCATCGCGCACCCATTTAGGCCATGCTTGATGATGCGATTTAGTCATGGCTTAGTTTCCCCAGCTTTTGTAGCAGTTTTGCCATGGCATGACCACGGTGACTGATACGGCTTTTAATTTCCAGCGGTAATTCGGCGACTGTTTTTTCAGTTTTGCCATCTAAAAATAACGGGTCATAACCAAAGCCATCGGTGCCACGATACTCGCGCAGAATAATACCTTGCCAACTGCCTTCAGCGATAATGGGTTCAGGGTCGTTCTCAAAACGCACCAGCACCATCACACAATAAAAGTGCGCATGGCGTTCAGAGATTTTACTCATTTCGAGTAGCAATTTGTCATTGTTGCGTTCGTCTTGCGTGAGCAGGCTATTGGGCAGGTTTTTTCCTGCATAGCGTGCAGAAAGCACACCTGGCGCACCGTGCAGGGCATCTACACATAAGCCGGAGTCGTCTGCCAAAGCTGGCAAACCAGTATGTTTACTGGCGTGACGCGCTTTGGCGAGGGCATTTTCAATAAAGGTGCAATAGGGCTCTTCACACTCAGGCACGTTGAGATCCGATTGCGGGATGATTTCTATCTGTAATGGGCTCAGCAGATGTGATATCTCCCGCAGCTTGCCTCTGTTACCACTGGCAATAACAAGCTTGCTAAACACTTAGCACCTCTTTTTGTTTAATAATAAGTTGCTGTATGCCATCCGTTGCTAAATCCAGCATAGCGTTCATGGCAGCGCGCTCAAAAGCTTCGCCTTCGGCGGTGCCTTGAATTTCCACAAAACCGCCATTCCCTGTCATCACCACGTTCATGTCGGTGTCGCAATTTGAATCTTCAATGTAGTCTAAATCCAATACAGCAGCACCTTGGTAAACCCCTACTGAAATTGCCGCGATTGAATCGATGAGCGGAGATTCACTAATTTTTCCACTCTTTAATAAGGTGGCAATGGCATCATGCAAGGCGACATACGCCCCGGTAATACTGGCAGTGCGGGTGCCGCCATCGGCTTGAATCACGTCACAGTCAATTTGAATGCTACGCTCGCCAAGTTTTTTTAAATCAATAATCGCGCGTAAAGAACGACCAATTAAACGTTGAATCTCCTGCGTACGGCCAGATTGTTTGCCTCTGGCGGCTTCTCTATCCATGCGGCTACCCGTTGAGCGTGGCAACATGCCGTATTCTGCCGTGACCCAGCCTTGTCCTTTTCCTTTTAAAAATCCGGGTACTTTTTCATCTACACTGGCGGTACATAAAACATGAGTATCACCAAATTTCACTAATACCGAGCCTTCTGCATGTTTGGTGTAATGGCGAATAATTTCAACTTCACGCAACTGGTTGAGCGCGCGCTGGCTAGGTCTGATGTGATGACTGTCTGACATGACTAAATCCTAAATTTTTAAATATGAGCGATTAAATCGGAGGGGTTAAAAAATAAATTACACGCGATTAGTTTTTCGCAAGGCGTTTTGTATTTCGGCGATGGTTTTTTCTATTTCGTCATCGGTAAGCTCATGTTTTGCAGGGCCACCTGCAGGGCTTTCATCGTCCGGACGTGTGATTGGGTTCATGATGGTGGTGGTTGAGCCCATCGGCATGGTAATGGTGGAAACCGCTAATTGACTATTAAGCTTATCACCCCATTGCAAACCAATGGCGCTCATATTATCGCCTTGCTCTTGGCTCACCAATGCTGCCTGGTTCAGTAATCGGGTCACATTGTCAGAAATAGAAGCACCGCCAAGAATTTGCTTGATTAGGTCGTCAGCTACCGCCCCCCATACGCCGTCGGTGCATAACAGAACGGTATCGCCTTCAGCTAGTTCTTGTCGGTCAGCCAGATCGATTTTAGGAGGCACATCGCCGCCCAAGCAACTGTAAACCTTGTGACGATAAGGATGCGTAGACATGTCGTCTTTGTTGATAATGCCCTTGTTATATAAAGACTGCACCACCGAGTGATCTTCAGTGCGATACAGTAAATGGTTGCCGCGGAAATGATAAAGCCGTGAATCGCCCACATGCGCGCAATACAGCATGCCGCGTTGCACAATCGCCGCCACTATCGTGGTGCGTGGCGCTTCCATCATTTCACGCTCTTGCGTAAGTTGGTCGATCATGTCGTGAATCTGTTGAATATGATCTGTTAAAAATTTGGCTGGGCTGGTGAGTGTCGGTACGGCCAAGCGCTGAAAAGCTTCCGTCATGGTAGCCACTGCCAATTGCGCTGCCACTTCACCATGGCGATGACCGCCCATGCCGTCGGCTACCACCAGTAGCAACGCATCTTTACTATAGGAGTAAGCTAGTCGATCTTGATTGTATGGCCGTGGCCCTTGTAGGCTATTTTGAAAAATAGTAAATTTCATGATGACCTATTGATAGAAATGGGTTTGTTTAAGGCGTTCACAATTTTATTCACCAAGCTGATTTTTTTAGGCGGTTTGGCTGTAGCTTCTAACAAAGATTTTTGTAGTGAGAATACACTTTGCGGCCGCTTGAGATAATCTAGATCCAAACAGTTATCAATAATTTCGAGTAGTTCTTGCGAGTATTTCTCTTTACCCAGATTAACCGCAGGCACCAGTAAGTCATTTTTAATGCGCTGATTAGCAGCCAATGGCGACGTGCGCGCCAGGCACGAGTACATGGTGGCGCCTATGCTGTAAATATCGCTCCACGGCCCTAATAGTTTTCTGTCGTAGTATTGTTCCGGGGGCGCAAATCCGGGCGTGAAACTAGGTGAGATTTTTGCCTGATTTTCGCTTAAGGCTTGACGTGAAGAGCCAAAATCAAGCAATACCGGCGACCCGTCAAGACGGATGTAAATATTGGCGGGCTTAATATCTAAATGTAATAGCTTTTGTGTATGGACTTCACGCAGGCCGTTAGATAACTCACTGAATACACGCCGTATAAATTTCTCAGGCACGGATTCAACTTGCCCTAAAATATAGTCCTGTAGTGATTTTCCGCGTTCATATTGCATGACCATATACACGGTTTCATTGGCCCGAAAGAAATTAAGCACACGTACGATGTTTTTATGTTCTATTTTAGCCAGCGCCAAACCTTCATCAAAAAAACATTTTAAGCCATGCCTAAACAGTGCAGCATCGTCCGAATTGGGTAACACGGTTGCGCTTTCTGAACGTAGCGCGATAGAGGTCGGTAAATACTCTTTAATGGCAACAATATTTTTTTCAGCGTCACGCGCTAAATAAACAAAGCTAAACCCACCAGAACTTAAGACCTTGGTGATTTCGTAATCTTGCAACTGATAGCCGGCAGGTAATGCTAAGTTTTTGGCGCTTGACACGTTGGGAGTGGCTTCTTTTAGTAAAATTTAATGGTGAGTCATCGAGTATATTCAACAATATAACGCGTAACGCACACGAATTAAAGATATTTGATTGGTTATTTGTCATGAAATCCTCCATGTTTGATAACATGATGCCACTTTTATTTTGATTGATCAGGAAAAACTTACATGACTTTTAGTATGACTGGTTTTGCCGCCTTAGAGCACCCCTTAGAAAATGCTACGCTAGTGCTTGAGCTACGCGCTGTAAATAGCCGTTATTTAGATGTACATTTTAAGCTTGATGATGCGCTAAGAGCATTTGAACCAGCGATTAGAGCGTTGATCGCAGCTAATTTAAGTCGAGGCAAAATTGAGTGTAAAGTCAATTTGATGCAACGCAAGCAAACCAACTTAGCGCCGCAACTGGACGAGCCGCTGATGCAGCAATTAGCGGCTATGCAAAGCAAAGCGCTGACGTTTTTTCCGCAAAGTCGTCAGCTTAGTGTGGCCGATATTTTACGTTGGCCAGGTGTAGTGTTGAGTGATGATTTAAGCCAAACCTCACTGATTGAAGATGTTGAAAAATTAGTGCAGCTTGGCTTGCAGGATTTAAGCGCCTCACGTGCACGTGAGGGTGAAAAATTAAAAGCGTTGATCTTAGATAGACTCGTGCAAATTGAAGCATTAGTGGCTAAAGTAAAACCGCTATTGCCAGCTTTAAATAAAGAGTACCAAGCCAAGCTAGAACTGAAGCTACAAGAGACACTGAAAACGATAGATCAGGATCGTATTGCGCAGGAACTGGTGTTGTTTGCACAGCGTATAGATGTAGATGAAGAGTTAAGCCGCTTAACTGCACATGTTTCTGAAGTGAAGCGTATTTTAAATAGTGATGCCCCTGCAGGTAAGCGCTTGGACTTTTTAATGCAGGAGCTTAATCGTGAAGCCAATACTTTGGGCTCAAAATCTGTATCCGTGCAGACTACACAAGTGTCTATGGAGCTAAAAGTGCTAATTGAGCAGATGCGTGAGCAAATACAAAATATTGAGTAACATTTTAGCTCGCATCACCTAGTATCAATGCACCCTTAAAAGCCTTTATAAACAAGGCTTTTTTAATTCATAGTATCCTCGGTAATTGGAATGACTTTTTTACCATTACTTAAACTATCCAATGCCGCTTTGTATTCTGCCATTTGGTCAAAGTTCAAATACTTGTAAATTTCAGCCGTATTGCTAAGTTTAGTGCCTACCGTTTCTAAATACTCGGC